>CAYRDG010000020.1:0-93067 GCA_964422915.1 uncultured Frigoriglobus sp.
AGGTTTACAAACCCGCCGCCCCTGCCAATTCCATTTCACGCTGAACCAACACACTGCTCGTCCTCTTCGCTGGTATGTGAGCCACCCCCCCCGGCCTACGTCATGCGACCTCGCGCGGGAATGAGATACGGCACATGGGGTAGACACGAATATGTCGACATTTGTTCATATTGTGATCATCTGAGGGTGTCCGAGCGCAAGATTGTCAGCAGGGGATATGCTGGCAGTCTTGGCTATCTTGCCCTCATGAGGAGTAGTCTGTGCGCCGTCGTTTATGTGAAATGGCGGCACATTGACTACTCATCGGAAGAGGCCCAGCAACAGCACCGTCTGGAGCGGGTACTCGGCCAACTGGATCGAGTGGATCTGTTGATCGTGGACGAGTTGGGTTATCTGTCGTTCAGTCGAGGCGGTGCGGAGTTGCTGTTCCAGGTGTTTGCGGACCGGATGACGGCGGCGCTGTTGGATCGACTGACTCACCGCTGCGAGACCTTCGAGATGAACGGCGAGAGCTACCGCTTCCGCGAGTCCATGAAAGCGAAGAAGGAGAAAGACCCCAAGAAGGGCAAGTGATACCTTTTCAACAGCCCTTGGTGTTTTCCTTTTCGACGCTGATTACCACCGTGCCACGCGAACGTGGCATTCGTCGCACTCAACGCGGCTCATCGACGCCGCGGAAGTTCTCCAGAACCCGATCGATGAAGGGGCGGCTCACGTCGCGGAATGTGTCGAAGGTTGCGCGATCGACCGTGTAGACCTCCACGCGGCTCAGCGCGTGGATCGTTGCGTTACGCGGTTGATTCATGAGTAGCGCCACCTCGCCGAAGTAGCGCCCTGGTCCCAGTTCCGCGAGTTTCCTCGTCGCCCCATCCTCGTTTCGCAGCACTTCCACAGTGCCGCGCCGGATCAGGTAGAACTTACTGTGATCGTCCACCGTCTCACCCTCGCGGACAATCACAGCCCCTGGCTCGAATACCTCCAGGCAGCGCGGTTTCACGGCGAGTCGATCCGGGCGGACCGGTTCGCGAGGATCGACGCCCACCAGTACCGAATCCGCAATCTTCTCCTGCTCCTCGGGCAGAATCGCCGCGAAGGCCGGGCACTGCCGCAGCCCCTCACGCACGAACAGCCGTTCCGAGACGACGACATTCGCCTCGATCCGCCCACGTTCCATGTGAACGATACGGTCCGCCAGGTGCATGATGCGGGCATCGTGCGTGACAATGAGGCTCGTGGTGCCATGCACACGGGCGAACTGTTTCAACAAGGGTATCTGCCACCCGGCGAGTCGGCCGTTGTCGCCGGCTTCCTCGGTGTTGCGGACGAGGCGGTTCAACTCCGCTTCCGTGCGCGGTCGTGCGAGTTCCTGCAACAGAGTGACGACCGCGAGGCCGCTATTCGCATCGAGTGCGGCAGTCGGTTCGTCGGCGAGTACGAGTTTCGGCCGGTTGACCAGCGCGCGGGCAATCGCGACGCGCTGGCGTTGCCCGCCAGAGAGCGCCGCGGGCTTGTAGTAGAAGCGCGACTTCTGCGATTTGCCCGATAGTTCCGTCTCGCCCAGGAGCAGATACGTCAGCAGTTCGCGAGCGTCAGTCTCGGCCGAGTTGCTGGCTTTCAGCCGCTGAGCCATGCGGACGTTCTGCATCGCCGTGAGCGAATCAAAGAGATTATGATGCTGAAAGATGAAGCCGATGAGGCGGCGGACGCGGACGAGTTCATCCTCGGAGACGCCCCGGACGCTGCGGTAGGCGCCGCGTTCCGCATCCCACACTTCAATCTCACCCTCTTGCAGCGTGCGCAATCCACCGATGAGCGTCAGCAGTGTCGTTTTGCCGGAACCACTCGGCCCGCTCATGATGACCAGTTCGCCCGGCATCACCTCGAGCGTGTTGTCGAAGAGCACTTGCGTGCGTGTGTCGCCCGTGCCGAAGAAGTGATGGACGCCGCGGATGCGCAGCACCGGCTGGCCTGGCGGCGGAAGTTGCGGCGCGGTAGAAGGCTGTACCAGGTCATGTGCAGTTTCGCAGACGGCGTGCGCGAACGCAGGCGCAGGTTCGCGAGCACCTTCTTCTCGCACTCCACTGACAGGGGAGGCGTTTCTTCTGGCATCAGAAGACATCGGCGGGGTCCACCTTCTTCACGTTGCGCACAGCAAGCAACCCAGACGCAGCGCACATCGCCACCGTCAGCACGAGGATCAGCGCGAAGCGGCCGGGTGTGAGCATCATCGGCAGGCCAGTGCGGTGAGTCAGGACGACATAGGTGACGTAAGTCACGGCCATGCCAGGTACGAAGCCGGCTGCCGCAAGGATTAGCGACTCTTGCAGCACAATGCCGCTCAGATAGCGGTTCGTGTAGCCGAGCGCCTTGAGTGTCGCGTACTCCGGCAAATGGTCGGCCACTTCGCTTGCGAGAATCTGATAGCAGATCACCATGCCGACAACGAAGCCGAGAATCACTCCGGCACCGAACGCAAAGCCGATGGGCGTGTTTCCCCACCAGAACATCTTCTCACGCCACACCATCTCTTCGCGTGTCAGTACCAGTACGTCGCCGGCAGGGTACTTCGCCTGGATTGCGGCTTTCAGGATCATCGGGTCGGTGTTGGGGTGAACCCGAACCGCGACCAGATCGACCTCTGCCGCCGGGTCGAGTGGATTCGTCGGTTCGCGCACCCACTTGATGAAGGTCCTGTCGCTGACGATCAGACTGCCATCGGTGCCGAAGTCGAAGCCCATGCTGAAGCCGCCGATGAACGTGATGTCGCGGCCGGCCAGTTCAGTATGCACGCCAGGGGCGAACTTGCCGAAGACTGTCTCGCCGGGGTGGCGTTGCTGATCCGGGTGTGGGCGGCTCATGCGATCGAAAAGCGCGGTACCAGGCGTATTGAGTTCCTCCCATTCCTGAGCGGTCACGCCGGGGAGGTCGAAGAGGCGCGAGGCCGGGTCGATCCCGATAATGCGTAGCCGGCGGTTTGCGGATCGCTCGGCCGGGTTGGTGGCAGTGTGACGGAGTTTCGCGGTCTGATACTCCAGATAAACCGGGATCGTCTCCTTCACGCCAGGCACTTCGCGTGCGCGTTCGCTTGCGCGGCGAACAATCCCGGCACGAAACATCAGCGACGAGCGATTCGGATTCACCAGAATCAAATCGCACTTCATCGCACGCAGGATGGCCGTATTACTATCGAGCATCGCGTTCATGATGCCGAGTTGCACGCCCATCAGCACCACCGCGAACGCGATCCCGGACATGAAGAGCGCAAACCGTACCCGATCGTGCGAGAGGTTGCGCCAGGCCAGCGGTATGGGTGCAACGGGCATACGGCCTTGTAGTGATCGACGGATGAACGTGAAGCCGATTGAGAGCGTGCCCTTCCCCGGCGGCTCGTGCCGGGCATCGGTTAAAACAGGTCCGCCGGGTCGGCCGTGTGGACCTTCCGCACAGCCAAAAGCCCGGAAGCGAGACACATTCCGCACGCCAGCGCCAGCACGCCCAGCGCAATCTCACCAGTCATGTATGCGGGAATGCCACCGAAGTTCCTCGCGATGTAGAAGAAGATCATTGCCGCGACAAAGCCAGGGATGTAACCAAGCAGCGCCAGAAGCAGTGCTTGCCACAGCACCACGCCGGTGAGGTAAGGTGGTCGGTAGCCCAGCGCCTTGATCGTCGCATATTCCGGCAGCATGTTGCGGATGTCCGCGGCCATCATCTGATACACGAAAATGATTCCCACAACCACCGCCAGCCCCACCGCGACGATGAGGAATTGCCCCACCGACGTGAGCCGCATCCAGTAGTCGCGTTCCTTCGCGTTGATCTCCGCGCGATTGTAGACGGTCACATCTGGCGGCAATGCAGCGCGGAGTCGATCGCGTACTGTGGCCGGATTCTCGCCTGGCTTCAGCCGGACCAGTCCGAACGTCACCTCGTTCGCTGCCTGGTAGGTGTAGCTCTCGTATGTGCCCTCGCTACACATCAACATCCCGTTCCAACTGAAGCCAGTGCCAACCCTGAAGTTGCCGACAATCTGGGCCTGCCGGTTGTTGACGCGAATGAGATCGCCACTACTGCCGCCGAATGGCAACTGCATCAGTTTCCTGGCGTCGCCGAACTCCGGCTTGGAACGACGATCCATAAGGAATGCTCCTGCGCGCGTCAGCTTTCGGCCCGCTGCGCGGGCGGCTTCGGGTGAGCGAAAGACCTCGCCGCGACCCGTGGTGAAGACCTGAGCAAGCTGGTCTGGCGCGGTCGCCACGACACTGAGGCTCTTCACCTCACCCGCCGGGAGCGGTTCACCCAGGAGCGACTCATGCGCCGGCGTGCGCCACATCGCGACTCCGAAGTCGAGTGGCAGCGAGGATTCGACACCTTCCACGCGGGCCTGTGCTAGCCGGTCGCGAGGGAACTGCGCGGGCCGGCTGATGTCGAGATACTCCGACGACGCCAGGAGGAAGTCGAATTGCAGTTTGTCGTAGAGCATGGTGGCAGTGCGACCCACACCGCCAACCATTCCCAGTTCCATGAAGATGAGTGTGACAGCGAACGCAACGCCGGCCACCGCGATAAGTGTCCGCGTGCGCTTGTGAATCAGATTCGCCCACGCCAGTCGGAGGGGAGTCATTGCCTTCCCTGGAACGCTGCTTGCCTGCTCACACGAGTACAGACCGAGGAACCCCGGGCGGAATCCAGACGCTACAAGAATCGCCGCGCCGTTGCAAGCCAGCGACTGTGCTCCTGCGAGATCACTTCGGCGCGAACGAGACATTCACCTGTAATCCAACGAAGCGCGCTGCCTCCGCGGTGCCAGCGGAATCGAGGTGAACGATGACTTCGACCACGCGACGGTCGGTATCCTCGCGCGGCCCCATCGCGAACACCTGGTTCCGCGCGATCATTCGCGTGATGTCGGCCTCGGTCTTCACCACGCCCTGCAGCGATTTCGGAAGCGCCGCGTTGGACACATCCACAGGGACCGGGCCAGACTTCACCCACGCGGCCACCTGCGCCACATCGCTCTCGTAGACTTCCGCAACCGCGATCATGTGTTTCAGATCCGCCATCTGAAGAATCGGCTCGACACCGGTCGGCTGCCCCTCGTGGCCGATCACCTTCAGCACGGTGCCCGTGATAGGTGCCTTGATGATCGTTCGCTCGGCCTGCTGCTTCGCCAGATCGAGTTTCTCCTCGGACGACTTGATCGGTGCGCGTGCCAGTGCCTCATCCAGTTCGGCCTTCGCGGCGTCGATCTTGGCCTGTGCGGATTTCTCGGTCTCCTCGTAGGTCGTCTTCGTCTTGTTCTTGAGGGCCTTGTTAGCGGCGAGTTCCGCCTCGGCCTGCGCCTGAAGTAACGTTGCCTTGTCAAAATCTTCGGCTGCCACCGTCACGTCCTTCGCCTTCAACTCCTCGAGCCGCTTGACTGCGCGATTCGCTGACTTCACCTGGAGGTCAAGGTAATCGAGCTTCGCCTGAAGTGCGGCGAGATCGCTGGCCTTGTTCGCCTTTGCCTGATCCAGTTCGGCCTCCGCGGCGCGGATCCGTTGCTTACCGGCTCGCTCGGCGGCATCACGGGTAGCTTTCGCTTCGGCCAGTTGCGTCTGGGCCACTTGCACTTCGAGAAGGCGATCCGTCCGGCTAGCCAGTTCGGCAATGGGAGCGCCTGCCTTCAGCGAAGTGCCCGGCGCGAACGGATAGAGTTTCTCGATTCGATCCCCTGGCGGCCCATAAACGGGCACGACCCCCCCCTCGGGTTGAAGCCGCCCCAGAGCCGTGATGCGATTCTTCACCGCGGTGGCTTCACCCGGCGTTCCAGCGCCAGGAGTGGTGGATGACTGCGGGAACTTACCCGCCAGAAAGTAACCAGCAGCCAGACCGATAGCGACCGCAGCAACGCCCACCAGCGCTGTTGTGGGTGCGCCTCCGGTGCGACGTGAGAGAGCTTTCGGTTTCACGCTTCACACCCGGTAGGAAGGAACGAGCGAGCCGCGGGCACTCTCCGGGATCAGAAGTGGCCGGGCTTCACCACCTCTGCAGCGGCAATCGCCCACCACGCGATTTTACACAGGATATGGATGGCCTGATCGACCAGCAGCGAGTACCACTTCTCGCACTTGCCGAAATCCACAAGCCAGTGGATCACCGTTTCGGCCATCGCCAGCACGGTCGCGGTGTTCCAGTCGAAGCCGCCAACCCAGTGGAACGTGATCCCGACCGCCGCGCCATGCAGAAACGCGTGTGCCGTAAGCCAGTGATACCACGGAACACTGGCCGCCAGAGGCGCGGTCGACTTCCGGCACTTGCAAATAGCCATGGAATCGTTCTGCAACGAATAGTCCATGAGCGCATGGCCGGCGATCAGGAAGAATAACAACGCGAATAACATTCCAGCGATCCGTAAGGTTGCTCAGATCTTATCACGCCAGGCTGTCGGGCACATCGGCCCATATCGGAACGCGGCCTCCGAATCACCCGTTTCCTCGGCATACTCGTCATAAGCGTTTCATCAGGCGCGCAGAGAACGCTGCGACCCCGCATGAACACGAGCACGGCACTTGCGGCGCGCGTGCATCACAGGGAAGGTGCCACCATGATACAGATAAACTTTCACATATCGATCTACTCGTGCGCATTCGCGACTGAATGTTGAACATCACTGTGAATGGAAAAAACTGCCGCGCGCGTTACGCTGATCTCACCTCATGGAGTTTCGCCATGCGTCGGTTCCTACCGCTCTTTGCTCTGTTACTCTCCGCCTCGCCTGCGCGCACAGCCGAGTTCGACGTGGCGATCTATGGCGGCAATGCGTCAGGAGTCGCGGCAGCAGTACAGGCAGCGCGAATGGGCAAGAAGGTGGTGCTTATCGAGCCAGGCAAGCACCTCGGCGGCCTCACCACGGGCGGCCTGGGCTGGACCGATAGCGGCAACAAAGCCGTGATTGGCGGCATCTCGCGCGAGTTCTACCAGCGTGTGAAGAAGCACTATGACAACCCAAAAGCGTGGGTCCACGAGAAACGCGATGGCTACAGATTCTACCGGAAGAGTGAGGATGCGATGTGGGCCTTCGAGCCGAAGGTAGCAGAGTCTATTATGGGTGATTTTCTGAAGGAGTCAAATGTACAGGTAGTATTTTCCGAGCGTCTCGATCGCGCGAAGGGTGTGAAACTCAACGGCAAGCGGATCACTTCCATCACAATGGAATCCGGCAAGACCTTCACAGCGAAGGTTTATATCGACGCGACCTACGAAGGTGACCTCATGGCCGCTGCCGGTGTAAGCTACATCGTGGGGCGCGAAGCGAACACGCAATACAACGAGACACTCGACGGCGTAGCGCGGAAGTGGAACGTCTCCACGCACCGCTTCCTGAAGCACGTCGATCCGTTCGTCAAGCCAGGCGACCGCAAGAGCGGCCTTGTGTTTGGCATCGACCCTGGCCCACTGCCGCCCGACGGCGAGGGTGACAAGCGCGTTCAGGCATACTGCTTCCGCATGTGCATGACCGACGTACCAGCCAACCGTGTCGCGTTCGAGAAGCCCACGGACTACGACGAGGCAAAGTACGAGTTGCTCTTCCGTAACTTCGAGGCGGGCGACCTGCGCATCCCGCTGAAGAACGATCGGATGCCCAACGGCAAGACTGACACGAACAACAACTTCGCCGTCAGCACCGATTTTATCGGCCAGAACTACGCCTATCCGGAAGCGAGCTACGCCGAGCGGGCGACAATCGTCGCCGCCCACCTGAGCTATCAGAAAGGGCTAATGTGGTCGTTGCAGAATCACACGCGCGTACCGGCCAGGGTGCGCGAACAGGTGGCGAGGTGGGGGCTGTCGAAGGACGAGTTCACCGACACGGGTCACTGGCCGCATCAGATCTATGTCCGCGAAGCACGCCGGATGGTAAGCGATTACGTTCACAGTGAACGCGACTGCCGCCGACTGCGCGACACACCGATGTCCGTGGGGATGGGATCGTACAACATGGACTCGCACAACTGCTGCCGTTACGTCACGCCAGAGGGCTTCGTGCAGAACGAGGGCGACGTGCAGGTTTCACCACGCGGCCCGTACCGGATCAGCTACAGGTCCATCGTCCCCAAACGCGGCGAGTGCCCGAATCTCCTCGTCCCGGTCTGTCTCTCGAGTTCACACATCGCGTATGGTTCCATCCGCATGGAACCGGTGTTCATGGTACTCGGTCAGTCGGCTGCGACTGCGGCATGCCTGGCCATCGACGGAAAAGTGGATGTTCAGAAGGTCGAATACGAGGCGCTCCGGAAGCGATTGTTGACCGACAAACAGGTTCTGGAATTCACCGCGCCGCCGCATCCTGGCGCGATCGAGATCAAGAAACTCGCCGGCGTGGTGGTCGACGATGCAGACGCCAAACGCAAGGGTTTCGAGTCTGTCAGTTCCAGCATCGGACCGTTCGTGGGCGCGGGCTATCGTCACGACGGCAACAGTGAGAAGGGGAAGCAGAGTGCGACGTTCACGCCGGAGTTGCCTGCGGCCGGCAAGTATGAAGTGCGGATCGCATATAGTGCCAATCCGAACCGCGCGACGAACGTGAGCGTGTCCATCACGCACGCAGCCGGCAGAACGAAGCAGACAATCAACCAGAAGAAGAAGCCGCCCATCGACGGGTTGTGGGTGTCGCTCGGCACCTTCGAGTTCACGAAGGGAAAGGGTGGATTCCTGATCGTGAGTAACGAGGAGGCGAACGGCTACGTCATCATCGACGCGGTACAATGGCTTCCGGCGAAGTGACCAGGAGCGGCACCAGGCATGACCTGGTGCCATGCCCTCGTTGCCTCGCTCTGGTTGAGGTTCTCCACATTACAGGGCTGTTCTAACCATGTATCGTTTGTTCGTTCTGCCTGTCGCGCTGTTCGCTCCGGTCGCATTCGCTGATGAACCGAAGGCATCACCGCGCCCGGCTGCTGCCGTTGTGGAATCAAGCCTCGCCACTGGTAGCGGCCACATCCGGCAATTCGCCTTCGATGGCAAGCCTGATACGTACTTCGCCTCCGAGAAGAACGCGACGAAGACCGATCACTTCACTCTCACCTTCGACAAGGCCCTGAGTGCGAAGTCGATCCGCGTGACGACAGGCCGCCCCAAGGGGGATCACAAACTCACTGCCGGAGTGCTAGAGGTATCCGCCGACGGCAAGACGTTCGCGCCGGTGGCGAAGTTTGGCGATGGCGTTGCGCATGGTCAGCCGACAGCGAAGGTGAAGGCGATTCGCATTCGCCCCACAGACGACATGAGGCACCCGCTCGTCATCCGCGAGATTACCGTGGTCACTCCAGAAACCGCGGTGTTCCGCTTCCCCATCGAGTTCGTCATCGACGTGAGCGATGCGCCCGAGCTGAAGGTGTGGGCGGAGAAAGTGGCCCGTGTCTGTGAACGGCAATACCCGATGATCTGCGGCGAACTGATGAGCGACGGCTTCAACCCGCTCACGGTGATCCACATGACTCTGACGAACGACTACAAGGGCGTGGCGTATGCATCTGGTGGGCGAATCGTCGGTTCCGTGAAGTACTTTCAGTCGCACCAAGCCGACATCGGGGCAATAGTTCACGAAACGGTTCACTGCGTGCAACTCTATCGCGGGCGCGGCAACCCGGGTTGGCTCGTGGAAGGGATCGCGGACTACATCCGCTTCTTCAAGTATGAGGGCGGCCGCATCGGCATCCGGCTGACACCGGAACGCGCGAAGTACAACGCCAGCTATCGTGTGACGGCGGCATTTCTCGCCTTCGTCGTCAAACAGCACGGTACGCAGGTCGTCCGCAAGCTCAACGCGGCAATGCGTGCGGGCAAGTATCAGGAAGAGTTATGGAAGGAACTGACAGGCAAGACCGTCGAGGAACTCGGCCGCGAGTGGCAGAAATCGCTCGCGAAGTGACGCCTGGAAAGGACTGCATGGCCTCCAATAGACTGCCCCCAGGACCGAAAGGGACACTCCTGGCCGGGAGCCTCCGCGACTTCACCACGCGGCGGCTCGACTTCTTCCTCGACATCACGCGCCAGTATGGCGACCTCGCGAGTTTCCGCTTCGGCCCGCGCCGACTGTATCTCGCCAGCCACCCGGACCTCATTGAGCAGGTGCTTGTCACGGATGCCCGGCATTACATCAAGCACTTCGGCGCGCGGAACTACAAGCCAGTGCTGGGCAACGGGCTGGTTACCAGTGAAGGCGATTTCTGGCTGAGACAGAGACGACTCGCGCAGCCGGCATTCCTGAAGAACCGCGTACTCTCATACGCCCCGGTGATGTCCGATCTCACGCGCGCGATGCTCGAACGCTGGCAACCCGGTCAGCGGGTCCACATCAACGAGGAATTCAGCAATCTCACGAGTGCGATCGCGCTCAAGACGCTCTTTGGCCTCGACGATCCTGGCGATCGCGAGGAATTCGTCAAGAGCCTCCGTTTCGCCTTTGACATGCTGAGCCTTCGCTTCCGCGACATCCTTCCCCTGCCGCTGTGGGTGCCGACACCCCGAAACCGCCGCACACACCGCGCCATTGCGCATCTTTACCGTGTGGTGGATGGCTTCATCACACAGAGCCGCGCCCGCAAGGAACCCGGCGACCTGCTCACACGCCTGACTGCCGCGCGGGACGACGACGGCTCCGTCATGACCGATCGGCAACTCCGCGAGGAAGCGATGACGCTTTACCTCGCCGGCCACGAGACGACCGCGCTCACGCTCACCTGGTCGTGGGTACTCCTCTCACAACATCCCGACGCTCAGGCGAAATTGACGGAGGAGTGGAATCGCGTGCTGGCCGGCCGTTCGCCAACACCCGACGATCTGTCGAACCTGCCGTACACCGATGCGGTTCTGAGTGAGTCGATGCGTGTCTATCCGCCGGTGTACCTCATCGGCCGTGAGGCGACGTGCGACCTCGAACTTGGCGGCTATCGCGTGCGTAAGGGAACGACTATCTTCATGAGCCAGTGGTCGAGCCACCGCGACCCACGCTACTTCCCAGAGCCGGAGGTATTCCGCCCCGAACGCTGGCTCGATGGGCTGGCGAAACGCATCCCGAAGTACGCGTATTACCCCTTCGGCGGCGGCCCCCGTGTCTGCATCGGCAACACCTTCGCGCTCATGGAAGCCGCAATTCTCCTGGCCACAGTCGGCCAGCGTTACAGAATCGCGATGGACCCCGACGCCATGATCGGCACCAATCCGCAGATCACGCTGCTACCCGCATTCCCCATTCCCGTAACACTGGAGAAGCGTTGATCGGTCAACCGTCCTCCGGGCTTTCACTGTGGCGTTCGACCACGTTCGCCTCGATATGTTGACACCCTGAAATGCTCGGAAGCGAGTGGTGTGGCGTACCGGACCGCTCAGGCGGTACCCAACGACCGCGACCCTACATCGTGGATGGGGAAAGATTTGCTAAACCACTCTCGGGCGAAGTGATGTATCAGGTGAACCGGACGAAGGATGGCCTTGTCGTACTCTTGATGAACAACCGTGGCGTGGACAAGACGCAACACGGCATCGCCCGCGTCGATCGGCGTCAGTTCGCCGACGTGGTGATCCGCACAAAGGAACCGTTGAAGTTAGCGAAAGAGTGGACCGCACCGCGCAACCTCTCTCCGGTGGGCAGCACACTCACCGTGCGGGTCCATCCTGGCGACGTTCAGGTAATCGGACTGGTGACGAAGTAAAAATCCGGAGAGGCACCGGTCTTGCCTTCCGCGCGTGGCTAACCATGCGAGGGCTGCCTCTTACAATGTCTCCTCCAGGGCCTGAAGCTCAACGGTCGAGCAGGGAGCTCATAACTCCTTGGAAGTGGGTTCGACTCCCACCGGGCCCACTCTCCGATCGTCGGTTGAAGCGTCGCCGATATGGCGATTCTGGATCAGCTTTCCTTCCGCTGGTGGGTCGGGCCGCTTTCCTTTCTGGCCAGGTTCAACGCAGTGTTCACCAGTGCGATGTGCGCGAACGCCTGCGGAAAGTTCCCGCACAGCCGCTTCGCCCGTGGATCATACTCTTCGGCCATCAGCCCCACATCGTTGCAGAGCTTGCACAACCGGTCGAACAACTTCTGAGCCTTCGCGGTCTCACCCATGAGCGCATAGTTGTCCGCGAGCCAGAACGTGCAGGGAAGGAATGCTCCTTCCCCTGCGGGTAGGCCATCGTTGGCCTTTGTGGTGTCGTAACGCAGCACAAATCCGTCACGCATGAGGTGCTTCTCAATGGCAGCGACGGTTCCTTTCACGCGCGAGTCGATGGCCGGCAAGAATCCGACGAGCGGGATCATCAGGAGCGCGGCATCGAGCAGTTCGGAGTCGAACGACTGCACGAAGGAGTTGAGTCGGGTGCTGAAGCCGTCGCGGCAGATGCGGGCGTGAATATCGTCACGAGTCTTCTTCCACTGGTCAAGCGGAGCGTCGAGCTTGAAGCGTTCGGCGCTCTTGATGGCGCGGTCCATCGCGACCCATGTCATCACCTTCGAGTGAGTGAAGTGTCGACGCGGGCCACGCACCTCCCAGATACCTTCATCCGGATCGTCCCACGCTTTCTCGACAAAGTGAACCAGCGCTCGCTCCAGTGCCCACCCTTCCGGGGCGCCCTTCAGTCCGGCCTTGCGCGCCGCATGCATTGCATCGGCAACTTCGCCATATACATCGAGCTGGAATTGAGCATGCGCCGCGTTGCCGATACGGACAGGTCTGGATTCCTCATAACCACGCAACCAGGGTATCTCATACTCAGCCTCCCGCCGCTCGCCGCCAATGCCATAGAGAATCTGGAGCTTCGACGGATCACCCGCCACTGCGCGCAGGAGCCATTCGCGCCACGCACTGGCCTCGCTGGTGTAACCGCAGTTGACCAGCGATAGAAGAGTGAGTGTCGCATCGCGCAGCCAGCAGAAGCGGTAATCCCAGTTCCGCTGGCCACCGAATTGCTCCGGCAACGAGGTCGTTGGTGCCGCCACAATGCCGCCGCTGGGTGCGTATGTCAGTGCCTTCAGTACAATAAGCGAACGTATTACCAGATCACGATGTTGTCCATCGTACTTGCATTGCTTCGACCATCCTTCCCACCACGAAAGCGTTTCTCCCAGAACTTTCTCCGCATCAACCACACGCGGCGTCGGTTTGAAGGAACTGTGCCAGGTGAGCACGAACGGGACGCGCTGCCCCTCCACAACCGAGAACTCCGCCACGGTTGTCATATCCTCACCGCGGAGTGGCACCGGCGTGCGGAACCTTACGGCATCGGGACCGGCAACGGCCGTGATACCGCCCTCGGACTTCTGCACCCAGGGGACGATCGAACCGTAATCGAACCGCAGGATCAGTTCCGATCGCATCGCGACTGTGCCGCGCCGCCCAACGACGATGCGGGCCAGGTCGGGTGCAACAACACGCACCGGCATAAAGTCAATCAGCGCAACAACGCCCTCATCCGTTTCGATTTCCGTTTCCAACACGAGTGTGTCATCGAGATAGCGTCGTCGTACCGATCGAACTGGCGATGTCGGCGCGATCTTCCAGCGACCGTTTTCCGGACCTCCGAGCAGGGCGGCGAAGATAGAATTGGAGTCGAAGCGCGGGAGGCACAACCAGTCGATGGAGCCGTCCTTGCCAACCAGTGCCGCCGTCTGGCAATCACCAAGGAGCGCGTAGTCCTCGATCTTCAGGGCCATGGGAACTCCCGAAAGAAGCCGCGAGCGGCATCGTCGGAGAACCGGTGATATTCTCCGATGCAGGGCAGCCGCTGAGTTTCCGTTATCCGGGTTCGCGTCACGTGCCGTTCATCCGGCGGACAAGGTCAGCCCTCGGCACCACACATTCCATCAATCACCTCGCGGAGTCGGTACAGGCCACCCACTCGCGCAGCGAGCAGGTGAATGTCCCGCTCGATGTCGCCCGGTCGCTCCGCGCCGGTCGTGTCCTGATTCTGTCCACACACTGGTGTCGATGAGTCGATGCCCGGCGGCACCTCGGTCTGTGCTGCAGAAGGATTCGTATCAGAATTCGGCTGGCACTGGGGCTTCGTCATCGCAATCTCCTTCAGGGGGGAACCAATTCGCTGACACTCCTGGAACCGCCTTCCCGCCCGGTCGAGCGGATCGCGCGGAGATGCCATCATTCATATTCGAGTGGATCATGATGGTGCAACCGCCGTGCCCACCAGGAGAAAGACAGACGTGCGACTGCACATACCAAAACACCCGGCCTTGAGCCGGGTGTTCGTCTGGGCGTGACTTACTTCTTCGCGTGGAGTACGAGATCGAACGTCGGACGACTGTGGCCGTCCCGGAACGTCACGCCGGCCTTCGAGAACGCGATCTGGTCGGGGTGCTTCCCGTCACGCACATGGCGGCACGACAACGACACGATGCCATAAGCCGCGAGCGACTTCACCTCGCCTGCATCGCAGATGCCGTTACTGTTGGCATCATGCCAGAGTGCAAGCCCTTCCAGTTCTGCGCCGCTGAGCGTGCCGTCCTGGTTGTCGTCGAGTGCTGCCATCGCGTCGTAGCCCGTTTCCCAGAACAGCCAGAAGGTGACGCCACCGAACATCTGAAGTGCGGATTCGATCTTCCCACTCTGCTTCGGATCGTGAACGAGCCACGCGGCATCGCGCGTGATCCAACTCCATTTGCGTTTCAGACCGCTGCCATCGGCGTCGAAGGCGACCGCTGCCGCCCGGTCCTCGATGTCGTTAGCCGCCAACCCATCCTTCAGCGGAATCGCCACCGGGGTGACTGCACGCGGCAGTTTCTGTAGCTCCGCGATGCGTTCGTCGAACTTCGCAATCACATCCTTGTCCTTCGTCTTGTCGAGCAGCGGAACGAGATAGGTGGCGACTTCGGGAGTGTAAACGTGTGTTCCTGGTGCGATTCCCCTGAGTGTCTGATCCTTCTTCCACCCTTCCTCCGCAACCTTCTTGAGCACCTCGATCGCCTTGTCCTTCTTGCCGGCTTCCTTGAGCAGCCAGCCGTAACCGATTTGCGACCGCAGTTCCTTCGGGTCGAGTTTGAGCGCCTGTTCATAGAGCTTGAGGGCCTCATCCAGATGCGACTTCGCTGCCTTGAGCCGTTCCTTGTCCTCGGTCTTCTGCACATTGCGGTACGGGACTAGTGGCGGCGTGTAGCCGAACCAGATTGCGTCAGGATTCTTCTTGTTGACGGGGATTTCGTTGGACCGCAGCGAATACGCCATCGCATGCAGGCGGGCGAGGTTGAGTACCGCGCCAGCGTCTTTCGGATTCTTCTTGATGGCCTCCTGCATGTTCTTCATGAGCCGTTCGGTCGGCACTCTCTCGATATCCACAGGAAGGAAGATCGCGTGAGCCGTATCGGCAGAAGCAACAGCCGCGACCATCGCGGCCAGCAGCGCAAGACGAAGGCAAGGCATGGCGTAGTCTCCTGAGGGGTTGGGTGCGTCGATGATACTCGATCCCGCGCGACGGCGACACCGACGCTTGATCCAACTGGCCAGCGCGGGCAGGTTGCTACCAACACGACGACTCTCACTCACTTCTGGTTTGCTCGAAGCACCATGTGAAGAGAAGGTTCCATTCGAGTTCCTGAACGCACTTCGCGGTCTCCTCGTCAGCGTTGCCGGTATCGCGAGTGCGTTCGCAGAACTCGACGAATGCTTCTGGCGATGTGAATCGGTAGCCCACTTCCGGGGCGCGGTGACGTAACTGTTCCAGAACCGGATGCGGACCGACTCGCCGGAACCAGTACTTGCTGTTGCCAGGATCGGGTTCGCGGCGGTGCATGATGGCGTGCCAGAAGTCGCGTTCCGGATTCCCCTCGTCCTCCTGGCTGATTCGGTGTGAGTCATCGAGGAAGTCGAACGCCAGCCACAGCCCAGCGGCGCATGCCGGGGGCAACTCCGCACACGCGGCCGCGATCCTCGCCCTCAGCGACGCATTCGGCACGCCTGGCCCTATCGATGTCGGATGCTCGACCGCGAGCAAATCGGAAACAGCAACGGGGTAATCTGGCATGAGTGGCCCTCGCCTGGCCTGGTGGATTGCGCGTGCCACCGAAACGTGAAGCACCTCGAAGCGCGCGTCGGGGCGCTCAAGGCGTCGTGCCCAGAATCTCATTGTGCAGATTATCGCCGATTGGCACTACGAAATGAATCGAAAGAAGATGCCTTGCGAGTTGCCGGGATTGACCGGACGGCTCGCAAGGCGAGTACGGCTACTTGCTCGTCAGTTCGACGTTGTGCGTCTGGTCGCCGCCCTTGATCTCGGTTGTCAGGCCCGAAGTTTCCGGCTTCTCATACTTGGACGGAATCGCGGTGAAACCCAGACCGATTTCCTTTGGGTCCGGGAGGGTCATACCGCGTGAGCCGAGTTCACCCTTTCCCCCTGCCCCGGCGGGCACGCCTTCCTTCGGCGTGAACGACCCACGCAGATGCGCGGTCTGCACCGCGATCTTCACCTTGCCCAGTGGCGGCTCCGGGACCGAATATGTCCCTTCACCAGTAATAAAGCCCTGAACCGAGTGTTTGCCATCTTCAGACGACACGATCACATTGCCACCCTTGAGCGGCTTGCCGTCGAGGGTGACCTTGCCCGACAGCTTGCCGCCGTGGTTCAGTCCGTCTCCGCCGCACCCTGCCAGCGCGAGTGCCAACAGCCCCGCCGCAAGTGAGGCGAATCGTATACGGATGCTCATAGGGTTCCTTATTCCGTTACCAACTGGAGGGCAGGACCATCCCGTCGGTCGGGTCGCACGCCAGTGCCCAGGTGAGTGCGTCCACACCCGGCGACACGTTACGAACGCTGCCGTCGCCCATTCCCACCTGGCAGCCACCCGCACTGAATGCCGTTGCGGTGTTCCATGTGCAACTGGCCTCGGTCGGCTGAACCTGGAACTTGGCGCCCGTCGATGTGGCAGCGAAGTAGGGGCCGTAAGGGAGATTCCAGCCACCGTGCATCGCAAGGTTGGCATAGGAACCGCAGATCATCCGCTTCTCCGCGAAGAGGATGGTGTTCGAGCTACCGTCCTGAATCCGCTGCACCGACATCGGCTGATCCCACTGCGCCGCATCGTAAGGATTGCCGCCGCGTCGGCCGAGCACCTGGTAGTTCGCTGCGTAACTGCTGGCCGCCCACGGGGTCATGGCGTTGCCGTTGAGCCAGCCGTACTGGATGTTCTTGAAGTCTGCCGAGCTGGGGTCGGACGGGGCTTTGAACACCTTCAGTTTGATCGTCCAGATGGGCATACCGCTGGCGGAACTGAAGATCTGCAGGCCCGAACCGGCGTTGTACATCGCTTCCTGCTCAACGAAGGGGAGCAAGTGGTAGAACGCGGTCACGTCGCCCATGGTGGTATCGTTGGCCCATCCGCCACGATAAGCACCGGCGACCCACGCGCCGCCGCGTTGCGGAGCATGCATCCACCACGCATTCCACGCCACAGGCATGTGGTCGCGCTGGTCGTTGGCGCTGTGGGCAGCGATTCCGAGTTGCTTGAGGTTGTTCTGGCTGCTCATGCGTGCGGCAGCCTCGCGTACTTTCTGCACAGCCGGCAGAAGAAGACCGATGAGGATCGCAATAATGGCGATCACAACGAGAAGCTCAATGAGCGTGAAACCCCGCGACGGGGGCCGGCGCAAGAACGACATCGATGGACTCCACAGGGCGAGGAATGAATAACGACAACGAACGCAATTCAATTAACTGAGAGTACGGAAAGATGGGTGATTTCGTCAATCGCTCACGCCAACACTTCCTTGACGACGTTCCCTTTCACGTCGGTCAGGCGTTCGTCACGGCCGTTGTGGCGGAATGTGAGCTTCGTATGATCGAAGCCGAGAAGGTGCAGGATGGTTGCGTGGAAATCGTGGACGTGGACGCGGCCATCGACGCCGTGGAGGCCGAATTCATCGGTTTTGCCGTGGATGAAACCGCCCTTCACCCCGCCGCCAGCCATCAGCATCGAGAAGCCGTAGGGGTTGTGATCGCGACCGTTGGTACCCTCGGTCATGGGCGTGCGGCCGAACTCACCGCCCCAGAGTACGAGCGTGTCGTTGAGTAACCCGCGCTGTTTGAGGTCGCGCAGGAGTGCTGCGGTGGGCTGATCGGCACGGGCGCAGAGTCGGGTGTGATTCCCTTCGAGGTCGGAGTGTGCGTCCCACTGGCTACCGGCTCCGCAGTAGATTTGCACGAAGCGCACGCCGCGTTCCACCAGTCGCCGCGCCAGTAGGCAGCGGTGCGCCATCTCGGCCGTCTCCTTGCGGCCGAAGCCGTACATCTCTTTCGTCTTCTCGCTCTCCTGCGTCAGATCGACTGCTTCCGGAGCGCTGGCCTGCATCCGATAGGCCAGTTCGTAGGCGGACTGACGCGCATCGAGTTGCGTGTTGGCGGGCCGGTTGTGCCTGTGGATACCGTTGAATGTGCCGATCAGGTCGAGCTTGGCTCTCTGACGTTCGGCGCCGACCTCGGTGGGCGTGGCGAGGTTCAGGACTGGGCTGGCCCCACTGCGAAACAGTGTGCCCTGGTAGGTGGCAGGCATGAAGCCTGTGCCATAGTTGCGCGCGCCGCCAACCGGCCCCGTGCCCCCTTCCGCGAACACCACGAAGCCCGGCAGGTTCCGGTTCACACTGCCGAGGCCGTAAAGCGCCCAGGAACCGAGACACGGCCGACCAGCCAGGACCGACCCGGTGTTCATCTGACAGACGCTGCCAACGTGATTGAGGCCATCGGCCCAGCACGCACGCAGAAGTGTGAAGTCATCGGCATGCCGGGCCATGTGCGGCAGCCAGTCGCTGAAGTCCATGCCGCAGCGGCCGTATCGGGCGAACGTTCGCTTGCTAGCCAGCAAGTTGTTACCGCCGGTCCCCATCGGTGTGATGACCTGGCCGAAACTCGCTGGCAATGGTTTACCGTGCTGCCGGGTCAGTTCGGGCTTGGGGTCGAACAGGTCGATGTGGCTCGGTCCGCCCTCCATGAACAGGAAGATCACGGACTTCGCACGCGGTCGGAATTGCGCGGCCTTCGGCGCGAGTGGGTCTGTGCTCGTACCGGATCGAGAGGCTTCACCGCCCTGCGATTCTGCCGCAAGCGCGGCCAGCGCCATCGCGCCGAAGCCACTCCCGGCATTACGGAGGAAGTCGCGTCGCGATGTCAGCAGCGGAACGTGCATCGATTCAGGCTCCGGTAACCGCCCATTGTCGCAACTGCGGCCTGATGGTGGCTCGTCGCGCTTTCGGTACGCCACGACCTCGATGCGCAACTAATCGACGAATAGGAACTCATTCACGTTCAGGAGTGCGTGGCAGAAGTCGAGTAACGCCTCGTCACTCGTTCCCTTGTGGCGTTTGAGAAAGCCGATCGCTGTGGCCTTCTCTTCGACAGTCGGCGGGCGACTGAAGGCCAGCGCAAAGGCGCGGTCGATCAACTGTGATCGGTCGGTGCCCACTTCCTTCGTCAGGCGGTTCGCGAATGCTCGAGCGAATCCAAGTACAACCTTGTCGTTGAGCAGCGTCAGCGCCTGCGGTGCGGTAGTCGTGGCGAAACGGCGGGCGCACGTCTCGTTGCGGTCCGTGGCGTCGAAGAGCGCGAACAGCGGGTAGCGGAGATTTCGTTTCACGAAGACGTACACACTGCGGCGATTCCGTTCGACCGGGTCGGTCGAGAGTTTCCACGCCCCGGTTTTCTGTTCGACAGGCAATTCTGGGAAGACGCTCGGCCCGCCCGCCTTCAGGTTCAGTTGTCCCGACACTGCGAGCATCGCGTCGCGCAGTGCCTCGCCTTCAAGCCTGTGCGGCGGGAAATGCCACAGAAGTTTGTTGTCCGGATCGACCTTCGCGCCAGATGCCTTGCCGCAGGCGCCCTGCCTGTACGCGGTGGAGGTAACGATGAGTCGGTGAATGTGCTTGAGCGACCATCCGGCGCGGGCAGACATCAATTCGCTCGCCAGCCAGTTCAGTAGCGCCGGGTGTGTGGGTCGTTCACCTGCAACACCGAAGTCACTCGAGGTACGTACGATGCCATAGCCGAAATGGTGCTGCCAGAGGCGATTGACGATGACCCGCGCCGTCAGTGGATTCTCCTTCGACGCGATCCAGTTCGCCAGCGCGGCACGACGGCCCGGCGAGCCGTGAATCGGCTTGGCGTTGGCGTCGCGATCCGTGATGACGCGGATGAAGCCAGGGACGAGTTCGTCACTCGGCTTGCGCCAGTTGCCGCGCTTGAAGAGCATCGTTGGTGGCGGTTCTGGCAGGTCGGCCATCGCCATCGCAACCGGCAACTCCGGCGGTTTTTCCTTGGCGAACTTCACCAGTTCTGCTTTGAGTGCCGTGTACTTTGTCTTCTGGGCACCCTTGAGCGACTTCGAGCCGTCGCCGCGGCCATACACCTGACTCGCCACCATGACCGCGAGTTGCTTCTCCAGCGACGACCGCTTCTCGAACGGTAGGTCGATCAGGTCCGCGTATTCCTTCGGAAAGCGGGCACGCTCGCGATCCTGCAGTCGCTTGCGTCCAGGCCTCTCCAGTACGTCCATCGCCGCGCGGATCGTGGCTGTCTTCGCCTCCCACACCGCGAGTTGCTTTGCATACTCGGCACGCTCGGCGGGCGAAGACAGCGGTGCCTCCACCGGCCAGTAGCCCGCGAAGAATGCCTGCAACCGGAAGTAATCGACCTGCGAAACGGGATCGTATTTGTGATCGTGGCAGCGAGCGCAACCGGCTGTCAGTCCGAGGAATGCAGCTGCGGTCGTATCCGTAATGTCGGTGATGATCTCGTAGCGACGTTGTTCGAGATTAACCGCGTTGTATTCATCCGGGAAATGGCGAAGGAATCCGGTAGCGATGAGAGCATCCTTATCGCCGGGGTAGAGTTCGTCGCCGGCGATCTGTTCCTTGATGAAGCGGTTGAACGGTTTGTCCGTGTTGAAGCTCTTGATAACGTAATCGCGATAACGCCAGGCATGCGGACGGAGTCCGTCGGCGTTGAAGCCATCGGTTTCGGCGAACCGGACGAGATCGAGCCAGAGCAACGCCTGCCGTTCGCCAAACTGCGGGCTGGCCAGGAGTTTATCAACCAACTTCTCGTATGCGTCGGCGTCCTTGCTGGTTACGAACGCTTCAACCTCTTCTGGCGAAGGCGGCAGACCGATCAGGTCGAAGGTGACACGGCGGATGAGTGTGCGACGGTCGGCTTCCGGCGCGAACGACAACCCCTTTTTCTGGAGTTTCGCCAGCAGGAAGCGGTCGATGTCGTTGCGGGTTGCTGTCTGCGGATAGCGAATCGCCGGGACTGCGGGGCGCTGGAACGAATGGAAGGCCCAGTCGTCCGGGAGTTTTGGTTCCGCGGCCGGTACGCATGTTACGGCCGCAAGCAGAGCGACAACGGCGGAAAAGCGGGGCAGCAACCGCATCTCCGTCTCCTCGGGACGAGTACAAAACACCCCACCTACGATCATAATGTTGTCGTCCCTCGGTGGGAACTGGAAACCCCTGAACGTTAAACCTCCCTCCGAAGTGACGCTACCTGTCAATCAAGAGCATATCGGCGACGTTCAGGGGCATTTCCACGATTAGCCCCCCTCTTGTCAGCTTGTATTTCAACTCCCCAAGCTCAACACTGCGGACTTT
Source organism: uncultured Frigoriglobus sp. (assembly GCA_964422915.1). Taxonomy (GTDB): domain Bacteria; phylum Planctomycetota; class Planctomycetia; order Gemmatales; family Gemmataceae; genus Gemmata. The sequence goes on from CAYRDG010000020.1 coordinate 21,609, forward strand.
ACTGACCTTCTCCACGCCGCGGATTGTAATGGTGAGGGACGTCAACTCGGCCCCGGTCCAATTGATCAACGGAACCGCGAGTTTCGCGGGCTTGCCATCCTTCGCAGGTGTGTCGATGCACGTCGTTTCGACGAGGCCGTCTGTTGTCACCACCGGCTTGGCGATGAGGGCGTATCGACCGAGGAAATCGTCGGTGAGTCGCGCCAGCAGCGGGAGACGCATGCTCGTTGGTAAGTAGTGGGCGGAACTCTCGGCGTTGGCGCCGCGATCGACCGGACGCACCGGCAGACCGCTCTGGACGTACGCCTGACCCGGAAGGAAACCGAAGAGGATCGCGCGACCCGCGCCATGCCGCTTCAACACCACCGCTGGCGAGCCATCCTTGAACTTGCCGATCACTGTGCCATCAGTGGCCTTGAGCGATTGCTTCCACGCGATCACGGGCACATTGAAGATGTGTTCGGGTGCGGGATTCGGATCCGGTTCGACCCGAGGCAGCCCACGCAGGCACCACTGAACGGCGTCGATCGGTTCGTAGCGCGGCAGGTCGTGCTTTGAAAGGAACGGTACGTTCTCCTTCGTGAGATACTTCGATATGAGTTTCGGATCGGTGGTGATCTTCGAGCCGGTCGCACCGTAGAACTTCACGGCCGCCGGGTTCTCCTTCTGGAACTCGTTCCAGTAGCCGCCGCCGACCATTGCCACCACCGTGCCGCCGCTCTCGCACCACTTCTGGAGTGCACCGAGGCACTTCGAGTGAACGTATTGCTGGGTGATGTAGATGATCTTGTAATCCTTCGCATGGCCGTCGATCACATCGTCTTCGCTGAGGAAGTCCACCGGGATTTGCGCGTGACGCAGAGCGTACCAGAGTGCCTTTCGCTCGTTGTTGTGCAGTGCCAGCGAGAAGTTGTTCACACCCGTAATGAGTTCGTCGGTGCTGGAGAGCAGCAGGCCAACCTTTGCCGGGCGGACCTTGCCGTCCATGACGTAATCTTCGAACTTCGCGGCCTCGTGCGTGCAGGTGGAGAGTTGCTTCCACATCGGCAGATCGTAGCTATCGATGTAGTTCTCGGTGTAGCCAACTGCGGAAGGCGTCGCGCAGAAGTAGTTGATGATTTTCGCGCCGTGGGCGATGCTCGCATAGTAACTGCGGCGGAATGTCTCCGGCAGGTTTCCGGGCGAATGCGGCATGACATACATGTGAATGGGCAGATCGTCGTACTTCGCTCCGGCGCGCAGCCCGCTGACCAGGTAACCGACCACCTGTGGGCTGAACTCCGCGATCTGCCAGGCGTAATCCTCCGTCCAGGGCATCGACATGGCCTTGAGCTTGAAGGGACGGATGTAGTCCAGTTCCGTGACAAGGTAATTGGCATGCGGTGAGTAGTTCGCTCCGGTCAGCACTCCCTTGCTCTTGTAGTAAGCGGTTCCCGCCGCGAACTTCGCCGCACCCTTCTCCTTCGCTGCGATCTGCGCGTAGTAGAACAGCGGGTTCTTCCGGTCGGTGGTGTACTTCATCGGGCCGTCGTGATTCACTCCATGCGCCTTGAGCCACGTTGCAAACTCGTCGTCCTTGAGTGGTATCGCTGGCAGATGGATCTCGTCGCCGTAGCTGACGATGCGCAGGTCGTTGAAGCCGCCCTTGCGAGTCTGCTCCTGCTTCTTGATCCACGCGGGCGACGGATCGCCCCAGTGTGCGACCAGATCACGTTTCTTCCCCTCGACACCGAAGGTCGTGTTGTCGCCGAGAGCCAGCGCGAGTTGCTTCGCCTCCGGGAAAGCGCTCTGCGCGTTGCCGAAGCCCATGATGCCATAGTGGAGCATCCGCTTCGGTGCCTCACCTGGCTTCGCGAACCTGGCGACTTCGGCGTTGAGCCAGTCGAGCACTTCCTTCTGTGTGCGAATCTGCGGCAGCCAGTATCGCTTTCGCATGACTGCAGCGAGTTCCAGATTCGGATTCACGACTCCGGGAACGTCAAAGCATGCGGGCGAGAGATTCCGCGCCGGTCCCTTCACAGTGATGTCCTTCACCACTTTCACTCCGCCTTTGCCGTCCGGAATCCCGAACTCCATCCGCAGGTACACGCTATCGGTCTTCGTTCGGGAAAGCGTCTGCGGGAACCACTGCGAAGTGTTGAGCGCGTCGAGCACCTGACCGGCTGGCACCCAGCCAGAGGAATCCCCGGGTTTGAGGTACTCCGCATCAGGAATTGTGAGCTTCGCTGCCCCTTTCCCGGCAACGTAATACTTCTCGGTCGGCAGTTCGCGCGCGAGTGATGCGGCCTTCACTCGATCGGAGCGCGGGCCGGCTATGCGGTAAGCCGTGGGCGAGGTGAGTCGGCCCGACTTCAGGACGTGGGTGGTGGGCCAGTCGCGAATGTGGACGTAGTATGGCGAGTGTTGCCCCTGCACGAACGGTGCGATGATGGGAACCACCGGTCCGGCCGCATCTTTCGGGTTCGTGATGCGAAGGAACAGATCGCCGTCCTGCACAAGCCAGCCGTCGAACTCCAGGTAGCCGGTCTTCTTCTGCGCTTCCATTCCCACCTTGTCGTTCGTCAGACAGATCACATCTACGTTGCGCTTCGCGCTGTTGACGCGCGGCTTGTTGCCGTCCATCTGCGCGGTCGCGATCAGCCGCAATGTCGCCGGCCCGGCAGCGAGCGTTACCTTGCCGGGATGTTGCCACACGATGTTATCGGTGCCGCTCCACGAATAGCGTTCCATCGGCACACGCTGATGGTTGTTGAACGCCCAGATTTTCGGCTGGTCGAGCCGGCCACACGGAAAGCGTGCGACCACCTTCCCCCCCTGCTCCACTTCCACGGTGAACTCGGCCGCGAACTGGAACGGTTGCTCGTAGCGTGCGAGTAATTCGTAGCTATCGGCATACGGTACCTGAATACGCTGCTCCGCGATGGCCGTCTTGCCAGCATCCATCTCGTCGGATGCGCTGAGGCACCCCATTCGCGAGAGGAATGTGATGGCGAAACTCCCGGCGTAGTAGTTGTCGCGGTAGGGCATCACCTTCCAGCCGCGCGAAGTGACGATGAAGTCTTCGGCCTCGGCGAAGAGCCGCACCGGTTTCTTCTCCTGTGCGAACACAGGCACGGCCAGCGCACCAAGCGCGACGAACGACAACAGCAGTCGGGTCATAGCAGGATCCGAAGGGAGGGCAATGCAATCGCAAGATGACGATGGTAACCGGGAAAACGACGTGCAACAAGAACCCTGTGAGACGTGTCGCGGCCGCAACAGAGACTGCGTGATGTTACTCGCCAGTTACCACGATCCACGCCGCGCGAATTGAATCGGGCAGACCGTAGATGTCGAGCGCGGTGATGAGCAAGCACGAAGCCCAGCCAAAGCCGAGCAGGAACCAGCCGTTGCAGAACTCGCCCATTCGCTTGCGCGAACTGGTGAAGTAGAGAAGTGGGATCATCGCCAGAGGCAACTGCATCGCCAGAACCACCTGACTGAGTACCAGTAGCCCGGTCACACTTCCATTGCCTCGAATACCAATCACCAGCACCGCAGGGATGATGGCCAGCAGGCGTGTCACGAGTCGGCGTACCCAGGGACGGATTCGCCAGCGCACAAATCCTTCCATTACAACTTGCCCGGCCAGCGTGCCAGTAATCGTACTGCTCTGCCCGCTTGCCAGCAGTGCCACAGCGAAGAGAGTGCTTGCCGACGCCGCACCGAGTAACGGAGCCAGCGTCAGATAGGCAACGCGAATCCAGTCGGCATCTTCTCCGAAGGTCACGACCTTGCCGCCTGTAAGCGACACACTCTCGCGACCGTGGAAAACCATCGCCGCAAGCACCAGGATCGCCGCGTTCACGAAGAACGCCAGCGACAGGGCGACGATGGTGTCGATGATGTTGAAGCGGATCGCCCGGCGGATCGTCGCCGGATTGTCGCCGATCTGCCGCGTCCGCACCAGAGCCGAATGCAGGTAGAGGTTGTGCGGCATCACCGTCGCTCCGATGATACCGATAGCCCCAACGAGCATCCCCGCCTCACGGAAGCCGGGGGTAATGAGCGCGGTGCCCATCTCCACGAAACTCGGACTCGTTTGCGGGAGGATGAAGATTTCGACGAAGTAGCAGCCGGCGATGGTCGCGACTAGCGCGAGGATGAATGCCTCGATGATCCGCATTCCCAGCCCCTGTAACGCCAGGATCAGCAATACATCGAACGCCGTGATGCAGACCGCCCAGAAGAGTGGGATGCCAAAGAGCAGATTGAGCGCGACTGCGCTGCCGAGTACCTCGGCCAGATCACAGGCGGCAATGGCCAGTTCACAGGCGATCCAGTTTGGCCAGCGAGTCCAGGAGGGAAGGTAGTCGCGGCAGGCGCGGGCGAGGTCCTTTCCGGTCACGATGCCGAGTTTCGCGGCGCAAACCTGCATCAGGATTGCCATGAAGCTCGACAGGGCAACGACCCAGAGCAGGCCGTAACGATACTTGGCCCCGGCGTCGAGGTCGGTGCCCCAGTTGCCAGGGTCCATGTAACCGACGCTGACCAGGAACGCCGGGCCAACGAATGCTCGATACTGACGCCAGAAACCGGCCTTTTCATCAGGAATCGGCACCGTGGCATGCAAGCCTTCAAGAGGCGGTGAGTCGATCGCCGCCGCGGCGGCATGCGTTCCGCTCTCCGGTTCGTCTTGCAGTGCCCTGGTAACAACCCCCACACTCATACCGCCTCCTGTCGGACCAGGCGTGAGATACTTCACGCCATGAGTGCCGGCTAACGGTCCATTTAGCTTAGACGAAGTTTCTGAATAAGTCGAGATGAATCTACCTCATCACCAGTGTGGGGTGGGTGTCGTGGCAATCGTTGGAATGCGGTCGAGGTTCACCCAACCGCCGGGCACCAGAGATTTCGACAACGAACTGCTGTGCTCCCGCTGCGCATTCGCAAGCTTGGAGCGCGTTCCTATCCCTTGCAACTGCCGATTGCCGCCGAATGAAGTCGAGGTGCCCTCAATCCCCGGCCTCCAGGTGGCGCGCCCTTCCAGCAGCGGATATTCTGATCGGAGGGCGACTCGTGAGCGTTTCGGAAGGGACCAGACAATCCGTATGCCGGATTGTTGCTCCGCACGCCCGCTCCGCTTACACTCACTTCACTACCGCTAGAATGCTCCCGCCTCGCCCTTCAACCTCTCAGGAGACGTTCCGTGACTCAGCGACTCAACCGTCGGCAGATGCTGGCCGCATCCGCGGCGACCCTCGGCTACTTCCACCTCGCTCCGGCCTTCTCCTCGGCCCGCGTCTTCCGCGCCAACGAGAAACTCCGCGTCGCTGGCGTCGGCATCGGCGGCAAAGGCTCCAGCGACATCGACCAAGCCGGCAAGTTGATGGAAGTCGTCGCGCTGGTGGACATCGACGCCAAGAACGTTGCCTCGAAGGCCAAGAAGTGGCCGCAAGCCAAGACCTTCTCCGACTACCGCCGGTTCTTCGACGATGCCTCGCTCCAGAAGAACGTGGATGCCCTCACGGTCAGCACGCCGGATCACAATCACGCCCAGGTCTCGATTCTCGCCATGCGTGCCGGCAAGCACGTCTACTGCCAGAAGCCACTGACGCACGATGTATACGAAGCACACTTGATGCGTGAGGAAGCCCGCAAGAACAAGGTTTGCACCCAGATGGGTAATCAGGGCACCGCGGAGAACGGCCTGCGCCGCGCCGCCGAGATGGTGCGTGGTGGCGAACTCGGCGACGTGACCGAGGTCCATGTCTGGACCAATCGCCCCATCTGGCCGCAGGCCCCACAGGTGACCGACAAGAAGCCACCGCAAACGGCCGACGTGCCCAAAGGCGTGGACTGGGAAGCGTTCCTGGGCGTCGCTCCAGAACGGCACTACGCGAAGAACATCCACCCGTTCTCGTGGCGCGGTTATTGGGACTACGGCACAGGCGCCATCGGCGATATGGCCTGTCACACCGCGAACATGGCCTTCATGGGACTGAAGCTCGCGCACCCGACGCACGTCTCGGCCGTTGCCGGCGACGTGAACTCGCTCAGTTGCCCCAGCTATGCTCACGTCATCATCCAGTTCCCCAAGCGTGATGGGATGGCGCCAGTCACGCTCCACTGGTATGAGGGGAAGAAGGACGGCAAGAAGATGCTGCCTTCGGAGAAACTCGTTGCGCAGGCAACCGGATTGACTAAGGGCAAACTGGTGGACAGCGGGTCGATTCTCGTTGGCTCGAAGGGGATCGCATACTCGCCGAACGATTACGGCGCCAACGTCTTCTTCAGCACCGGGAAGAAGGCCGACGGCAGCACCAAGCCCGAAACCATGCCGATCAATGGCAAGGGCGATCAGGGGCAGAAGAACGAGTGGGTGGAGGCGATCAAGGCCGGCAAGCCAGAACTGGCGCTGTCGAACTTCGACTACGCCGGCCTGCTCACGGCGGCATTCCTTCTGGGCAACGTCGCCATCCGCACCGGCAAGCCGTTCGACTTCGACGGCGAGAAGTGCCAGGCGTCGATCAAGGAAGCGGGGCCGTTCATCCGCCGCACCTACCGCAAGGGGTGGGACCTGATCGGCTACAATCGCAATGCGTGAGGAATGAGCTTCCTCTTAGTGCAACCAGCTTCAGTCAGGTTCGCGATCATCACGCGAACCTGACTGAAGCTGGTTCATTTCCGTCGAGTGATTTCACGTCTTTGTGATCGTTCCGCACCACAACTGACCTGTGCGGCCGCAGCCAACCGAGGTAGAACAGATTCCAGAACACCCGTACACTCATTCGGGGTGCGGTATGAAGTTGAATCAGGCCCGTTCATTTACTCAGAACGTGGTCGCGAACCTCGCTGAGCATCGAGAGCGTGTAGAAGGCGGCTGTGATATGGCCGGCATCGAGCCAGACGATCTTCTGACGGCCGGTCGCTTCCCAGAGCTGACTCGCAGCCTTCGCCGGCACGATCTCGTCATTCCTGGCAGCTATCATCAAGAGATGTTTGTGCTTCAACTGTGGCGCATATGTGATCGGGTCCACCGGGGCGATCAGCTTCTTCACGAGATTCTTCCCACCGAGGCGATCGATCCACTCGGTCACTGGTCGGGCCTTTGGGTGATCGTAATAGGCATCCACCAGTCCGCCGCCGCCAAGCAACATGCAGACATTCCTGATCCGCGGTTCATTGGCGGATGTAATCGCCGTCAGGAAACTTCCGAGACTGGTACCAACCATACCCAGGCGGTCGGCATCCACTTCCGGGCGCGACGCGAGCCACGCCGCTGCCACGCGACAGTCGAGGACACCTTGACGGATACCGTTCAGCGTACGCACGATGTCGCCCGATACGAGTTTCACGCGGCTGCCAGGGGCGCGGCGCTGGTTGTAGTGCGGCAGGAGCACGACCAGCGACGCAATCCCGTTCTGGGCCAACCACATCGCCTCGCCGCGCGCGATGAGCTGATTCCCTTGCATGATGTCCAGCACGAGCACAGCGGGCACCTTCGTCCGTCCCTTCGGGACGAAGTATTGCGCGTAGACCGTGTTATTCTCCGGGATGTCGCTCTTGACTGGCGATGGGAAGCTGAGATCGTAAACGGCCACGCTGGTGTGACGCAGGTCGTAGCGGGGCGTGAGGTTATACTCACCGCGATAGGCCGCGAGACGGTAACGCTCCGCGATGGGCGCCGTCGCGCTGTCGGCGGCAACCGTGATCGTGCCGCGTTCCGCACCGAAGGCGGAGGCAGACATCCCAAGAGCAAGTGTCACAGCCAGAGCGAAACGCGACATGAACGTGGCCCTGTGGCAGGCGAACAACTGTCTCAATGGTACGCCTCGACGTACGCGAAAGAAAGTCGCCGACGCAGAAGTGAGCCGGCAGAGGGCGGTGATTGGGGTCAGAATAGGATTGATCCTGAGAACCTCGTCGCGAGTGAATGCACGCAGTCCAGCCCCGGAACGGGCTTCATCGACATCGGGCTTCACGCCTGAAAGATTGCCATGCCCACAACGGCTACGCACCCGGTTCTGCACCGCAGCCCCTATCAGGGCTACGTTTACGCTTACCCGCACAAGACCGCATACCGACTGCTCACGCCACGCTCGCTCGGCGACGTGTGGAAGGATGAACCGCGCCACGGTCTATTCCTGTATCTCCATGTCCCGTTCTGCACGATGCGCTGCGGCTTCTGCAACCTCTTCACCACAGCGAAGCCCAGCGACAATCTGATAACGGATTACCTCGCGGCACTGCGCCGTCAGGCGGAAGCCGTGAGCACCGCCATCCCCGACTCGCGCTTTGCGCGATTCGCAATCGGCGGCGGCACGCCCACCTATTTGAACGAAGCCGAGCTGGCCGAACTGTTCGACATCGCCAGAGGCTGGTTGAAAGCTGATCCGCGTGCGATCCCCACGGGCGTGGAAACCTCGCCGGACACGCTCACACGAGCGAAGGTGGAACTTCTCAAGGCGCACAGCGTGGAGCGTGTGAGTATCGGCGTGCAGTCGTTCATCGAAGCCGAGGCGGCGAACTCCGGTCGGCCGCAGTCGCGTGCCGATGTTGACAGCGCACTGTCACTCCTGGCCAGCGCGAACTTCCCCACGTTCAACATCGATCTCATCTACGGCTTGCCAGGCCAGACAGTCACGTCGTGGCTCCACTCGCTCCGCGCCGCCCTTCGCTATGGCCCGCAGGAACTCTACCTCTATCCGCTCTACGTCCGGCCACTTACGGCACTGGGTCAGTCGCGGAAAGAGTGGGACGATGTGCGGCTCGATTGCTATCGGGAAGCGCGTGACTTGCTCCGCTCCGCAGGCTATACACAGATTTCAATGCGAATGTTTCAGCGCGGCGTGCGCGATGATCCGCGCGCAGCCCGCAAAGCAACGGAAGCTCTCGGCAAGCCTGAATATTGCTGTCAGGAAGATGGGATGATCGGTCTCGGGTGCGGAGCGCGATCGTACACGCGAAGTCTGCACTACTCGCTCGATTACGCGGTGCGCCCCCGAAGTGTGAAGGAGATCATCGCCGATTACCTCGCACACACGCGCACGGAACTCGCCCAGGTCGAACATGGTTTCGACCTCGACGAGAACGAGCAGAAGCGGCGCTACCTGCTACAGTCGATCCTGAATTGCGAGGGGCTGAACGCCACTCGCTATACGGAACGCTTCCGCAGCGCGGCGGCCGATGACTTCCCCGACCTGTATCTGTTCGCCGAACTCGGACTGCTCGACTTCGACGGCGCGGTATGGAAACCAACCGCGCCAGGACTGGAACGCTCCGACGCGCTCGGACCGTGGTTCTTCTCGAATCACGTTCAGAGGCTGATGGAGGAATACGAGGCGAAATGAACCTCTCAATTCTCTATCGCGGGCCGCTTTCCAGTTGCAACTACGCCTGCGACTACTGCCCGTTCGCCAAACGCACGGAGACCGCCGCCGAACTGGCGCGCGACCGTGAGTGCCTCACTCGGTTCGTCGGCTGGGTTGGCACGCGCACCGCAGATCGCATCGGCATACTCTTCACCCCCTGGGGCGAGGCACTGGTGCGGCCATGGTATCAGACCGCGCTTGCGGACCTCACACACATGCCGCACATTGTGAAGGCAGCGATTCAGACGAATCTCTCGTGCAAGCTCGATTGGGTGGAAACGTGCGATCGTGCGAAGCTGGCGCTGTGGTGTACGTTCCACCCATCGGAGACGACGCGCGAACGATTCCTGGTGAAGTGCCGCGAACTGATCGCGCGTGGCGTGCGATTCAGTGTCGGCGTGGTGGGATTGAAGGAGCACTTCACCGAGATCGAATGGCTGCGAGCCGAACTGCCGCCCGATGTCTACCTCTGGGTGAATGCGTACAAGCGCGAGCCGGACTACTACACGCCGGAGATGATCGCGACTCTCACGCGCATCGACTCGCTCTTCCCGCTGAACAACACGCATCACACCAGCCACGGTGAGGCGTGCCTCACCGGGGCACGCATCATCTCCGTGGATGGAGACGGCACCGTGCGCCGTTGCCACTTCATCAAGGAACCGATTGGCAACATCTATGAGGCCAACTTCGAGGCATGCTTGCGTGATCGCCCATGCACGAATAACACGTGCGGCTGTCACATCGGCTACGTTCACCTGAATCGGCTGAAACTGCACGACACTTATGGAGAAGGCGTTCTGGAACGCATCCCACTCGGTTACCGGTAAGGATCGACCATCACCCTACGGAGTCTCGAATGCGCACCTTCCAGTTCAGCGACGCGAAGAGCCACAAGTTCTGGAACATCGACGTTCAGGGCAACAGCTTCACTGTGACATACGGCAAGATTGGCGCTGCCGGGCAAACTCAGACCAAGACATTCAAGGATGCCGCTGCCGCACAGACTGAGGCCGACAAACTCATCAAGGAGAAGACCAAGAAGGGCTACCACGAAACCACGCCAAAAGCGAGTGTGAGCGACGAGGAGGCGTTCATCACGGCGTTGCAAAAGAACCCGCACGACCTCGCGGGGTGGTGCGCCTTCGCCGACCTGCTCGCCGAAAAGGGTGACCCACGCGGCGAGTTCATGCAGGTCCAGATCGCGCTCGAAGACGAGAGCCGGCCCAAAAAGGAACGCGATCAGCTCAAGAAGCAGGAGGAAGCGTTACTGAAAGCGCACGAGCGCGAGTGGCTCGGCCCGCTGGCAGAGGTCACGATCGACGCGAAGCCGGTCGATGGCTGGGTGAATGGAACGAGGACGACACGAGCACCTGTGGGGCATGCGTTCGCGCGGGGTTGGCTTTCACGGCTGGAATTCCACGAGCTGAGCGTGAAAGAGGCTCGGACTCTCGCCCAGTCGCCGGGTGCTTCGCTACTCCGGGAACTTGTTGTGGAGGCTCTGTTGTCCGAATCGCCCATCGGCACGCAGGAGGAATACGTCACCTCATTCTACGAGCCTGGCCCAGACGTGCCGGCAGACGTCGATTCGTGGTCCGGACCGAGCATACACGCACTCTGTCGGTGTCCGCAGTTGGCAACTGTTCGTGTCCTTCAGTTGGGTGAGGGGACGCAGCGACCAGAGTGGACCCACCGGGAGGTCGATCATAACTGCCACATGTCGGGAGAGTTCGCTTTCCACCTTGCCAAGCAAATGCCTGGCATCGAGGAGTTACACCTGTTCGCGCATCGTGTTGATGCCAACAAGCTCTTTGTGTTGCCGATGCCGAATCTCCGCATCCTCCAGCTTTACCACAGCCACAGCTACCCACTGGATAAGCTCGCTGCGAACAAGACGCTCACGGAGTTCACCACTCTCCGATGCCATCCGCACGCAATGGAATACGACGACGAGGAGGGGGGCGCATACATTCGCCTGGCACACCTCAGGGCGATTTGCCAGGCTCCGCAATTTCAGAAACTCACGGCACTGTGTCTGCGGCTCACCGATTTCGGCGACAAGGGTGCAGACGAGATCGTCTCATCTGGCATTCTCAAACGATTGAAAATGCTGGACCTTCAGGGCGGCTGCATCAGCGACACGGGGGCCAAGGCGCTGGCAGCGTGCCCAGACCTGAAGAACCTGCAGTTGCTGAATCTCAGAGCAAACGCGCTGACTGATGAGGGTGCGAAAGTCATTCAGGCGACTGGCGTGCATGCAGACGTGTCCGTGCAGCACGAGATATCCTCGGGCGAATTCAGTGACGGAGAGTTGCCCGAATATCTCTTTGACGGCGACATCGAGTGAACCATGCCACCACGGTACGTTGTCATTGCCAATCCTGGCACGAAACGGTGCGCGACATATCGCACCGAACTCAAGGCGTACTGGTCGGATCGCGGCACATCGGTTGAACTGGAGATCGTGCCGTGGGCCGAGATTGTCTCACGCAACGGCAACCTCGACGACCTGCCAGCGTTCAACGCCCCGGCGCTGGTGCGATTGGAATCGCCTGGCAAGGACGACACCGTCACACGCCTCCTGCTCGAAGCCGGGGCGCGAGACGGCAACGCCGAACCGACGCGCGACTGGCTCACACTGGAGTTGCCGAAAGGGCTGCTCGTGCAGCCTGGGTTGCTCCACCGCGGCTTCGTCCGCGTGCTCCGCGGCTTGCGCAGGTCGTTCGACTCACGACCACACTTGACGCCCACCGCCTGCCCGCTCGCGGTCGCGGCGATGTTCGACAAGATCGCAACGTGCCGGAAGATTGAGGCAGCGGGCGTACCGGTTCCAGGCTGGTTTGAAGGGCCTGCACTCGGCGAAACGCTGCTAGACCGCATCCGCATTCACGAACGCTGGCCCACAGCATACGTGAAACTGAACACCGGCTCGTCCGCAACCGGCATCGTCGTCCTGCGCATGTCAGAGGAAGAAGAGTTCACCGGGACCACCACACTCGCGGAGATTGATTCCCGGTTCTACAATTCGCGCCTCATTCAAACGAAGTCTGGAGCGAGCCTGATGCGGGCGCTCACATTCATTCTCTCCGAAGGGGCCATCGTGCAATACGGCATCCCGATGGCACGGATCGACGGGCAAAACTTCGATGTGCGTGTGGTATGCGTGTATGGCAACCCCGTGGCGACGATCTTCCGACTCAGCCATCAACCGATGACGAACCTCCACCTGGGCGGCCGACGCGGCGACCACGAACGCTGCCGCGCCGCGATTCCCAAGCGCGACTGGCTCGATGCACTCGACCAATGCTCCAATGCTGCCATGTGCTTCGATTCCGCCATCGCAGGCGTCGATCTGCTCTTCGAGCGCGGCTTTCGTCGGCACTACGTTCTGGAAGTCAATGCGTTCGGCGACTTCTTCCCTGGCTGGATCGACGCCCACGGTCGCTCCGTGCATCAATTGGAGATCGATGCCACGGCGCGGCGATTCGCGTAGTCACAGACCCAGTTTCTTCTGAATCGCTGCGGCAATCTCCTCTGGCGGCGGCGACACATCAACCGATAGCGCACCGGCAGGCGGTTCGAGCGTCTGGAACTGACTGGGCAAGAGGCCAGGGTTCATGAAGTGCCCCGTGCGCCGCGCGAGTCGTTCGCGAATCAGTTCGGGCGAGCCATGCAGGTAGACATATTCCACGCACACGGAATTGCCGCGTTCCAGATACTCCTGATAGGCATGCTTCAGCGCCGAGCATGCGACAACGACACTCTCACCGTGCGCGCATGCTTCGTCGATCTGCTGCTTCACCTCGGCCAGCCACGGGCGGCGGTCCTCATCGGTCAGCGGCACACCTGCAGAGAGCTTCGCGACATTCGCCGGTGGATGGTAATCGTCGGCCTCGATAAATCGCCAGCCCAGCCGCTGGGCGAGCAACCGCCCCACTGTGCTCTTTCCCGATCCGGATACGCCCATCAGCACAGCGATCATGCACACCTCCGCTTTCAGTGCGTGCATTGTAACACGCATCGAAAGCGGCATGAGCGGCGGAAAGCCCTCGATACGAAGTGGATCACTCCACATCCAATCGGGCGCAGTGCAGGATCAGGTGGAACCACCGGCGACGAATGGCGCCGGCGACTCGGCACCCAGGAGATCGAGCAGGCCGGTCATGGGGACTGCGGCGCGGCCGGGTCGGTGCTCCAGTTCAACCCCCAGTTCGGTCACGGCCTTTTGCTGAACGAACAACTCGAGCAACTCGCGACAGACAGCGGGATCGGCCGGGAGGATGCCGCTGCCCGTCATCGCCTCGAAGTAAGCGCGTACGAATCTCGCGGCCGCCCACGACGCCCAGAACTTCGCCCAGCCGTGTAGCTCACGCCGGTCCTCGACGCGAATCACACCGGAAAACTTGCCGGGAGCATCCTCCGGGCTCGCGAGCGGAGTCAGTGCCGCGTAGTGGAACGACCGCACCATGTCGGCCACGTCACGCAGCGCCGATCGCTTGATACGGCGTTCCGAGAGAGGCCGTTCTGGATCGCCTTCAAAGTCGATCACAATGAAGCCGCTGCCGGTGTAGAGGAGTTCGCCCAGGTGGTAGTTACCGTGGACGCGGATACGCTGGCCGGTTACCTCGGGGCGAAGCACAGCACGGCAGCGCCGGCCGAGTTCGTTCTCCAACGCCAGGAGCGTGCGAGCCTGCTCGCGAGCGGCCGGGGGAAGGTCTGGGAGGGTGCGCGCCAGTTCGCGGAAGACAAGCCCGACGCGCGTCCGCATTCCCTGATAGACGGCACGCTGATAGAGCTTACCGAACGGTTCTGGAGCCATCGCCGGGGCAGAACCACTCGCCAGTGCGCGATGCATGGCGGCGGTGTCGCGGCCGAGTTGCTCCGCAGTGTGAAGGTAAGGGTCGAGCAGGTCGTGCCCTTCCCCGGCAGCGACCAGATCGGCCAGCCAGGCATCCGACGGTGCCGGCGGCGGTGGCTTGAGCGGGTGCGCCAACACGGCCTCATAGAAACGCGAGAGCGCATCAAGCGTGTATTGCCACGCCGTCCCTTCGTTGTGAACGAACTGGTAAAGCACGGCCATTGTGAGTGAGGGACGATCCACCGGATGCAGTTCCACTGCTCCAATCACCGGCACTGACTGATGATAGTCGGTGTGTTCCGTGAGGAAGCGACCGATCTCCAGCGCCGGATTGAGGCCCGCATCCAGCCGCTCGAACGTCTTGAGCACGGCACGAGTGCCATACATCACCGTCAGGTCGTGCTGTCGGCTTCGCAACAGCGTGATTGGCTCAGGCACCTCGCCATCGGCAAGCGCCGAAGCGAAACCAGGCAAGTGAGTAGCGACTACATCGCCGCCATCGAAGGGGACGGAGGCATCCTCGGCGATACCACGCAGCAGCGCGGCCGCGTAAGCGTGATCGGTGCGCGCATCGAAGAGTACGCCGGCCGGTTCGCCACGCCTGAGCAGCCTCGCGACTACTGCGCCCGGAGAAACCGTTTCGGCCTGCTCTTGTGATGCATAACCCAGCCGCACGGCGCGGAGTTGCGTCTCGCCGTCGAGGAAATCCGCGTCGACCAGAACCAGCGACATCGGCGAGGGGAGCGGCATCCGCGCCGCGGCGCGCACGGTCACGTCGCGCACCGTGCGCGCCTTCCCGTGGTGGACGACAGTTTCGGTCAGGTAGTCCTTGATTGCCTGTTCCAGCAGGTCGTACTGGTCGGCACCGATCAATTCTTCCCACCCCTCAGACACAGCGATTCGCAGTGCCGGCCGCTCACGCGGTTGCTCGGAAACAACCGCCGGTCTCACCGGCGCCGCCGTGAGCGAGAACCAGTAAAAGCCATGTGGCCCGAGCGTGAGAAGATACGGTTCCGGGCCGCACGGCGGGAACGCAGTGCGGCCGAACAACTCGTGAGGCACCATTCCCGTGAACTCGGAGAGATCGAGTTTCACATACTGCACGAAGCGCGACAGGTTCGCCACGACGAGAATCGTTTCGCCATCGAATCGTCGCACGAACGAGAGGATCTTGGCGTTGTCCGGACGGAGGAACGAAATCGAACCGCGCCCGAATGCCTTGTGCCGTTTACGCAAGGCAATCAAGCGCTTCATCCACCACAGTAGCGAAGACGGATTCGACTGCTGTGCCTCGACGTTTACCGTTTCGTAGTGGTATTCCGGGTCGATGATGACGGGCAGGTAGAGTTTCTGCGGGTTGGCACGGCTGAAGCCCGCGTTGCGGTCGCTACTCCACTGCATGGGCGTGCGAACGCCGTTGCGGTCGCCGAGGTAGATGTTGTCGCCCATCCCGATCTCGTCGCCGTAGTACACCACCGGCGTGCCAGGCATGGAGAACAGCAGCGCGTTCATCAACTCGATCCGCCGCCGGTCATTGCGGAGCAGCGGAGCGAGGCGGCGGCGGATGCCGAGGTTGATGCGTGCCTGCGTGTCGGCTGCATAGGCGCGATACATGTAGTCACGTTCCTCGTCGGTCACCATCTCCAGCGTCAACTCGTCGTGATTACGGAGGAACATGCACCACTGGCAGTTGTCCGGAATGGGTGGTGTCTGCTCGAGGATATCGATGATCGGGAAGCGATCTTCCTGGTGGAGCGCCATGTAGAGCCGTGGCATGACCGGGAAGTGAAACGCCATGTTGCACTCGTCGCCATCGCCGAAGTAAGCAATGGCGTCTTCGGGCCACTGGTTCGCTTCGGCCAGGAAC
Source organism: uncultured Frigoriglobus sp. (assembly GCA_964422915.1). Classification (GTDB taxonomy): domain Bacteria; phylum Planctomycetota; class Planctomycetia; order Gemmatales; family Gemmataceae; genus Gemmata. The sequence continues at coordinate 37,687 of CAYRDG010000020.1, forward strand.
ATGCGTCCAGGGAACCGCGTGTCCATGTGTACCCGCAGGCGTTTGAGGTACGCGTGCGTTTCCGGCAGGTTCTCGCAGTTGGTTCCTTCCCGCTCGAAGAGATAGGGAATCGCATCAAGTCGCATTCCGTCCACGCCCATTTCCATCCACTGATCGAGCACAGGCGTGAGATAATCCCAGACGAGCGGGTTATCGAAGTTCAAGTCGGGCTGGTGACTGTAGAAGCGGTGCCAGAAGTACTGATCGGCGACCGGATCATAGGTCCAGTTGGAGCGCTCGAAGTCCTTGAAGATGATTCGCGCGTCCTTGTACTGGTCGGGCGTGTCGCTCCAGACGTAGAGGTCGCGTTCGGGGCTTCCCTTCGGCGCGCGGCGAGCACGCTGGAACCACGGGTGCTGGTCGGAGGTGTGGTTGATGACGAGTTCCGTGATGACACGGATGCCGCGGCGGTGGGCCGCATCGAGGAACGCGCGGAAGTCCTTGAGCGTGCCGTACTGGGGATTCACGGACGTGTAGTCGGCGATGTCGTAGCCATCATCCTTGAGCGGCGAAGGGTAGAACGGCTGAAGCCAGATCACCGTGACGCCGAGGTCCTGAATGTAATCGAGGCGTGTGCGTAGCCCGCGAAAGTCGCCCACGCCGTTGCCGGAACCGTCCTGGTAGGCGCGTACGTGAATCTGGTACAGAACCGCATCCTTGTACCAGAGCGGATCGGCGTCGGTCATGTGTGCTCCTGCGACCTGCGTCGCACCTGGTGCAGAAGGGCGGACCGGGTGGACGGGATGCGCGTTTCCGCCGCAAATTGCACGGCAAATGGACCGGGCGGTTGACCGGGTATTCCCTACGCACAAACTTCCAGGGCGGCCAGCGCGAACTCCGCAGGTGCGTGCCGCCAGGCAAGAATGCTCGAAGGACCTCGTGAAGCAACCGGATGCTTCACGCCGCAGAGTGGACGCCAGGTCTGGTTCGAAAATCAGCCCATCCCTGCGGGCCACTGGTCGTGCGGCTCCCAGCCAAGCAACTCGCGCGCCGCGCCAAGATCGTACAGCACCCGAGTAACCGGACGGCTGCACGCATACACCACAGCGAAGGGGGGGAGTTGCGGAACCTCCACCGCTGAGGCGAAGAATCGGCCCGCATCGCCAGGGCTGAGATACACATCCGGTCCGAAGTCGCTCTGGCGAAACTCTTCCTCCTGGCCAGGGCGCGGACACCAGCCGAGCCGCACTGTAAGTACCTCGATACCATGCTCCTTCGCATAGACCCGGCCGAGCGCTTCCAGGAAAACCTTCGTGCAAGCATACAAATAGCGAGGACGCGGCGGATAATCAGGCGTGACTGGCACGTTGTCGGCCTTCAAGTGGCCATCGATCACTTGCCCGGTGCTGGCGAGGATCACACGCGGAATCTTCAACGTCCGCGCCGTCTCCACAATCTGGTAAGGCCCAACGATGTTGTTGGGCACCAACTCCGAGAGGAAGTTATCGCCATCGTTGGGTGGTTCGCCGCGTGGGAAGGAAGCATCATCGGGTGTGGCCGCGAGGTGAACGATCGCTGCCGAGCCGCGCGCTGCCTCGCCCAGTATCGCTGCATCCGTGAGTGACCCAACGGCACACTGCGTTTCGGAAAGTCCTGGCGTGGGAACGCGGTCGAAGCCGACGACCTCATGCCCACGCGCCACCAGTTCCGCAACCACCGCGCGACCGATGCGCCCGGCCGAACCAGTCACGAGGATTCGCTTCTGCTTGCTCATGATCTCGTTGTACTCACGCCCCGAGGTGTTACCATCGGGATAGATTCTCCCTAACTCAGAGGGCACCATGAACCGCCGCGACTTCCTCGCCGCATCCGCCGCGTCACTCGCCACGACACCCTTTGCGGCATCCAAGGAGAAACCGATGCTCCCCGTTATCGATACGCACCAGCACCTCTGGAACCTCGAACAGTTCAAGCTCGCCTGGTTCGATCCCAAGACACCAGAAGGAAAGATCCTCGGGCACAGCTTCACGCCCAAGGAGTATGCGGAGGCGACGAAGGGGTTGAACGTCGTGAAGTCCGTTTACATGGAAGTGGACGTGGTGCCGGAGCAGCAACAGAAGGAAGTGGACTACATCACGGGGCTATGCAAAAGCGGCGACACCACGACCTGCGCTGCGGTGGTGTCGGGCCGGCCGAACTCCGATGGCTTCGCCGAGTACATCAAGCAATTCAAGGGGAGCAAATATGTCAAGGGGCTTCGCCAGGTGTTGCACGTCAAGAGCACGCCTGCCGGTTACTGCCTCGACGAGAAGTTCGTGAAAGGGATCCAACTACTGGGTGATCACGGTCTCTCGTTCGATATGTGCGTCCGTCCGGCGGAGTTACCGGACTTCGTCAAGCTCGCCGACAAGTGCCCTGGTACGCGATTCATCCTTGACCACTGCGGCAACGCCGACCTCAAGCACACACCCGCGCAGCGCGAGCAGTGGAAGAAGGACATGGCCGAGATCGCGAAACGGAAAAACCTTGTCGGCAAGGTAAGCGGCTTCATCGCGACGGCTCCGGCCCGTGGGAAATGGACACTGGACGATATTGCTCCGGTCATCAACCATACGTTGGAGGTATTCGGACCCGATCGCGTCATGTTCGGCGGCGACTGGCCAGTGTGTCTGCTGGGTGTCGAGAAGTATGCCGACTGGCTCAACGCCCTGAAGACCGTGGTGAAGGAACGCCCGGAAGAGCAGCAAAAGAAGCTATTCCACGACAACGCAGTGAAGGTCTACGGGCTGTGATGCTGGTCAAACCCGATCGCACTCCTCAGCACACGGAACCGGCGCAGAGCGGATGCCGATTTCTGCTCTGGCAGGAGTGGTTGGACTCCGGGTCGGGAATGTTCTAAATGATCAAACCGGAGCCTTGCGCGCCGGGTGCCGCCCGTATGCCGCACCTCCACCAAAGACGAGCGATGAGCGAAGCCGCCCCCACCGATACTCGCGTGGTCGCCATTCCGCCACCGCGGCAGGTCGCCAATCTCCCGGCCTGCCTCGTCCATATCTATCCGCCTGGTTCAGACGCCGGGCGACGCTATCCGCTGAGCACTCAGGTACTCTCCATCGGGCGTTCCGAGGATCGCGAACTCCGGATCGACGACCCGAGCGTATCGCGCAAACATGCCCGCATCTGTCCGGCTGAGGGCGGTGGGCACGCGATCGAAGACCTCGGCAGCACCAACGGCACTTCCGTCAACGATGAACGTGTCGCCAGTGCGCGGCATCTCAAGGATGGTGACTATCTACGTGTCGGGAATCGTCTCTATCGTTACCTGGCAGGCGGGAACATCGAGGCCGAGTATCACGACGAGATTTACCGGCTCACCATCGTGGATGGCCTGACCGGGCTGGCGAACCGCAGGGCACTCAACGAATTCCTCGACAGGGAGGTCTCACGTTCGGCCCGCCACGACCGACCGCTGTCGGTCGTACTGTTCGACCTGGACCGGTTCAAGAATGTCAACGACCAGCACGGCCACCTTTGTGGTGATGTCGTGCTCCGCGCCATCGCCGAATCGCTCCGCGGCTTCGCCCGGGCGGAAGATCTCTGCGCCCGCTATGGCGGCGAGGAATTCGCTCTGGTGCTGGTGGAGTGCGATCCTTACACGGCAATGGAAACAGCGGAACGCGCCCGCCGCGTGGTCGAACAGCAGATGATCCACTTCGAGCAGACGGAGATTACCGTGACTGTCAGTGCCGGCGTCGCGACGACACGCGGCGACCTGGGCATCACGCCATCGGGGCTGTTGTTCGCTGCCGACGGGCGACTCTATGAGGCCAAGCACGACGGGCGGAACCGCGTCGTCGGCGAGGATGGCACCTCAACAGTGTGCATCCGCTCAGGCAGCCGCGCGGGAAGTCGGAAGTAGCCTGCCTGCACATCTCAACCGATTAACGCTTCCTGGCTGGCCTTCGTCAGTATCGCACTCAGTTGCCCGCGGCACGACCCACAGCCGGTGCCGGCGCGCGTACGCTCGCAGAGCGCCGGCAGGGTATCGCAGCCGTTGCGAATGGCTTCCGAGACAGCAGATTCGGTGACGTGATTGCAGTTGCAGACCTCGCGATCGGCCGCGAGAGCGAAGCTATTCCCCGTTGCAAGCACATCGAGTCGATTCAGCGGGAGTGGCTCATCGCGATCGTACATCTGCACAAGAGTTGGTGCAGCATCGGTGCAGCCCACGAGCATCGCGCCGGCCAGTTTTCCGCCGCGGACGATGAGCTTGCGATAAACGCCGCGTCGATCCTCGAACACCTGCACAACCTCATCGCCCGGAAACTCCGATTCAATCGCTCCGAAGCTGGCCACTTCAACACCAGCAACCTTGAGTCGTGTGTAAAGCTTCGAGCCAGAGTAACGGGCGCGCGGGTTGGCCCCGGTCAGCACGTCGGCCAGCACCGCGCACTGTTCCCAGATCGGCTGAACCAGACCATACACGACGCCCGCGTGTTCGGCGCACTCGCCCACCGCATAGACGCCAGGAATGGCCGTCGCAAGGAGATCGTTTACGAGAATCGCGCGTTTCACGGGCACGCCCGACGCCGCGGCCACTTCCACGCGCGGCCGTATCCCACACGCGAACACCACCAGATCGGCGGGTATCACTTCACCTGTGCGCAACCGCACGGCTTCAACCTGCCCGTTGCCGATCAGTTCGTCCGCCGTCGTACCCGTGCGGACGAAGATACCCATCTTCTCGATAGCGCGACACAGAAGCTCACTTCCGAAACGATCGAGCTGCGCATTCATCAGGACCGGATCGAGATGCAGCACCGTGACATGCAACCCCAGATCGCAGAGCGCCTTCGCGGCTTCCAGACCCAGCAAGCCACCGCCGACGACAACCGCACTGCTCCCTGGCTTCGCGTGTTGGCGAATCGCGAGGCAGTCTTCGATGGTCCGGAAGACGTGGACACCCTCGCGAGATGCGCCATCGGCCGACTTGATGCCCTCCACAGGCGGCACCAGCGGTGAGCTTCCCGTGGCGAACACGCACACGTCATACGGATGAGAATCTCCATCACTGGTCGCGAGTCTGCGCGCTACCGGATCGGCCTGCGTGACGCGCACTCCCCCGCGAAAGGTGATCCCCCGCGCGGTGTACCACTCACGCGACTTCAGCGCGATCTCATCAGGTGCACCGCCGGAGAGGACACGCCCGAGCAGGATGCGGTTGTAGCTCGCGTGCGATTCTTCACCGAAGAGAGTGATCTCGAAGAGCTCGCCGGCGTTGCGCCGCAACAGTTCGTCGAGCAGTCGCGATGCCGCCATGCCATTGCCGATGATCGCCAGCCGCTTCTTCACGTTTTCACCTCGTGATGAACCACTTGCACAATCCGCACAGCAGTCAGCTTGAACTCTGGCATCCGGCTCGTCGGGTCGAGCGCCGTGCCCGTGAGGAGGTTTGCCGCATCGCGTCCACCCCAGTGAAACGGGGCAAAAAGCGTATCCGGGCGAATATCCGGCGTCACGTCGGCAACGAACTCGACGCGCGCCCGGCGGCTTTCTACGGTCACGCGGTTACCACTCGCCACGCCGTGCCGTCGTGCGAGTCGAGGGTGCATTTCCAGTCGCGGAGCGGGCTTTGCGGCTTCGAGTTTCCGCACGTTACGTGTCTGGGCACCGGAGTTGTAATGTTCCTTGTAACGCCCCGTGATGAAGAAAAGTGGGAACGCGGCATCCGGTTCCTCACCCGCGGGGCGATGCTCCACCGCGAAGAACTTCGCACGTCCATCGGCGTGGTGGAAGCGTTCCGCGAACAGTCGCGGTGTGCCAGGATGTTCGTCGGTCGGGCATGGCCAGAAGACTCCGTCGGTGCGGTCGAGTTTCGCGTAAGAGATGCCGCTATAGTCGGCCGGCGCGCCGGCGGTGGCGCGGCGCAGTTCGTTGAAGACGGCTTCCGTATCACGGAAGGCAAACTTCTGGCCGCAACCCAACCGGGCCGCGATCTCGCGCAGAATCTCCAGATCGCTCAAGGGGCCTGAGGGCGCGCGCGACACCACGCGACGCCGGATCACACGCCCCTCGAAATTCGTCATCGTCCCTTCTTCTTCCGCCCACTGGAGCACCGGCAGGACGCAGTGGGCGTGAGCCGCGGTTTCATTCAGGAACGCATCGCACACCACCAACAAATCGAGTGACTTCAACCGCTGCTCGATGCGCGACACATTCGGCGCGGCGACTGCGACGTTCGATCCCATCACGAACAGCCCGCGCACCTCGCGGCCGAGTGCGTCGAGCAATTCCACTGCACTCTTTCCCTTTCCCGGTAGCGATGCAGGCTCGATCCCCCACACCTTCGCGACACGCGCGCGATGCGAGTCCACCTCGATCATCTGGTAGCCAGGGAGTTGATCGGCCTTCTGCCCGTGTTCACGCCCACCTTGACCATTGCCTTGCCCGGTGAGCGTGCCGAAACCGCTGTTGGACTTTCCCACCTTGCCGAGTGCCAGCATCAGATTGATCCAGGCGTGAACGCTGTCCACACCCTTGCTGTGTTGCTCGGTGCCGCGGCCCGTCAATACCATCGCGCTTCGAGCCATCGCCAGCCAGCGCGCCACCTGCCGCAGTTGCGATTCCGGCACACCTGTGAGCCGCTCAACCCGAGCCGGGTGATACTGAAGGGCGATGGCCCGAACGGATTCAAAGCCCGTGGTGCGTTCCGTGATGTACGGCGTGTCCGTCAGGCGTTCTTCCAGCGCAACGTACAGCAGGCCGTTGGCCAGTGCGAGATCCGTGCCCGGAGTGAGTTGGAGGAAGAGATCGGCGCCGCTGGCTGTGACTGTTCGGCGTGGATCTGCGACGATCATGCGCCCGCCGGCGGCCCTCTGCTTCTCGAACCACTGCCCGAGTGGCGGCAGGGTCTCGGCGCAGTTCGCCCCGACGAGCATTACTACTTCCGCACCGGCGATGTCTGTTACAGGAAACGGGAGTCCGCGATCGATGCCGAACGCGCGATTCTGGGCCGCCGCGGCACTCGACATGCAGAAGCGGCCGTTGTAGTCGATGTTCGCGGTTCCCAGCGCCACACGCGCGAACTTGCCGAGCAAGTAAGCCTTCTCGTTGGTCAGCGCGCCGGAGCCGAAGACACCGTTGGCGTTCGAGCCGTGTCTGGCACGGATCGTCTCCATCCGCTCCGCCACGAAGTCGAACGCCTCGCCCCAATCTGTCTCGTACCATTCACCGCTTGAGGTGCGCAACAGTGGCAACTTCACCCGCTCTGGGTGATCGAGCAGCGTAGCCGATGTCCACCCCTTCACGCACATCTGACCGTTGTTGACTGGGAAGTTCGGATCGCCACTGACACGCGGCAACTCACCACCCAGTTCTTCGCCCATCAGAATGCCGCACTGAAACGCGCAGTATGGGCAGTGCGTTCGCACCGAGAGGGGCGACGAAACGGTGGGCAGCGCGACACGCGGCGGAGTATTCACGACAGCGGCACGGTCACGAACACCGTTCCCTCACGAACTTCCGCCGGGTATGCTTCAATCGCGCAAACGTGGTTCTGGTCGCACGCGCCATTGCGGCCATCAAAGCGAAACGCGTGCAGCGGGCAGACAACCTGTTCGCCGATGAGCATTCCATCGGCGAGTGGCCCGCCCCGGTGCGGGCAGTGCCCCTCGACGGCGAACACCTTTCCCTCGCGTGATCGGAATACCGCGACGGTGCGTCCGCCGACCTCAAACGCGCGGCCGAGGCCCGTGGCGATGTCGTCGAGCACGCAAAGCGCGACTTTCGTGGCGGTCGAAGTCATGAAAGCTCACTTGTCTGGATTCTGCGGAAGCCGTTGAATCGGACCCCTCAGGATGGCGGATGGGGGTCTTCACTCCGCGGCGCGATGGTTTACAGCACCGGCAGCGGTACACGCTTCACATCGTCGAACTGGCCAGCGTAGGCAGGCGTGTTGCGTTCCAGCCAGGGATCGAGGTAGGCGGCGCGGGTCTTCTCGACTTCCTCGTCGAGTTGCGTGCCGATACCGAGCGTGTCGTTCACGATGATGTCGCGGAGTTTCTCCAGGCCGACGCGCGGAACGAAGTCGTAGCTCCGTTCCATCCACTTCGCGTTATCGCGGTAGTAAATCAGGAAGCGGCCGATGACACTGAGCGCCTCTTCCTTCGTCTTCACGCGACACAGCACATCACTCTTGCGAACGTGCGCGCCGGCCGCGCCGCCCACCGACACCTCCCATTCGCCGCCTTCCGTGGCGATCACGCCGACATCCTTGACGGTTGATTCCGCGCAGTTCCGAGGGCACCCACTGACTCCGAGCTTGACCTTCGCCGGGAACTCGAAACCCTGGAAGCGTTTCTCCAGGTCGATGCCCAGCCCGGTGCTGTCGTTGGTTCCATAGCGGCAGAACTCGCTGCCCACGCACGTCTTCACGGTGCGGAGCGCCTTCGTGTATGCAAAGCCGCTTGGCATCCCCAGTTCGGCCCACACCTTTGGCAAGTCGTCCTTCTTGATTCCCAGCAGATCGATTCGCTGCCCGCCGGTGATCTTCACCATCGGAACGTCGTACCGCTTCGCGACTTCACCGATACGGATGAGATCGTCGGCAGTCGTGACGCCGCCGTAGATGCGCGGCACGACGGAGAAGGTGCCGTCCTTCTGAATGTTGGCGTGAACGCGATCGTTCACGAATCGACTGTCGCGTTCGTCGATGTACTCGGCGCCCCAGATGCTCTTGAGCATCGACGCCAGCCCATTGCGGCTCTTTTCGTCATCGGTGGTGCCCAACTCACGCAGCACCGCCGAGACGCTCCGCAGGCCACGTTCCTTGACCGCGGCCACGAGGGCCGGCTTGTCCATCGGAACCGCCGCGACGTACCAGGCCTCACTCGGATCCGCCTTCACGCCGCCGGCGACTGCCTCGATCAAACCCTTGACGAGTTTCTTGCAACTCCCGCAACCGGTGCCGGCACGGGTCGCCTTGCCGACAGCCGGGACCGTACACTTTCCTTTGCGGATCGCATCGACAATGGTTCCCTTGCAAACGCCGTTGCAGTCGCAAATCTGGTGCGAGTCTGGCAGGTCGGCGAGCGACACTTCCTTCTTCTCGGATGCCGCCGTGAAGAAGAGTTCCAGCCGGCGTTCGGGCGCGGGTGCGCCTGCGTGGAACATCCGCATGAGATCGTCGGCCGGGGCGAGATCACCCAGCAGGCACGCCGCGTTCACCTTGCCGTCGCGGATAATCGCCTTCCAGTACACATCGCGTGCTGGCTCGCTGAACTGCACGACTTCATCGGTCGGTTGCAGGTCGTTGATGCGGCCCATGCTCGCAAGTTCGACTCCCATCACCTTCAGCTTCGTTGCGATTTTCGAGCCGCCATAGGTCGTCGTTGTGTCGGTGCCCGTGAGAACCTTCGCCAGCACTTTCGTCTGTTCCCACAGCGGCGCAACCAGGCCGTACATCATCCCATTGTGCTGAACGCACTCACCGACACCGAACACCGCCGGATCGTTCGTGCGAAGTTGATCGTCCACAACGATCGCCTTCTCGCAGTCGATGCCACACTCGCGCGCGAGTTCCGCATTCGGCCGGATGCCTGCGGAGATCACCACTATGTCGGCGGGAATCTCGCGGCCGTCGGTGAATCGCACGCTCGATACGTGCATGTGGCCGACGAGTTCCTTCGTGCCAGTTGCCGTGAGCGCGGTGATGCCGAGTTTCTCGATCGTCTGGCCGAGCACTTTCCCACCCGATTCGTCGAGTTGCACGTTCATCAGCCACGGAGCCATCTCGACAATCGTGACCTGCACATTGTGCGTCATCAGCCCCTTGGCTGCTTCCAGACCGAGCAGCCCACCGCCGATGACCACCGCGCGCTGGCAGGTCTTCGCGTATTCCGCGATGTTGCGGCAATCATCCAGGGTGCGAAAAGTGAACACACCCCGCAGCGGCGTACCAGGAATCGGAGGAATGAATGGTCGACTGCCCGTTGCGAAGACAAGGTAGTCGTAAGGAACCGTGAGTTCGCCCGCAGTGACGGTCTTGGCCTCACGGTCGATCGCCGTGACGCGGTTGCCCGCATGCAGCGTGATGCCGTTGTCCTCGTACCACGCGAGCGGGTTGAGGAAAATCTCCTTCGGGTCCTGCGTGCCGTTAAGCACGTTGGAGAGAAGGATGCGGTTGTAGTTGCCGTATGGTTCGTCGCCAAACACGGTGATGTCGAAGAGGTCCGGGGTCAGAGCCAGCACATCTTCGATGAGTCGTGCCCCGGCCATGCCATTCCCGATCACCACGAGCCTGGGCCGATCCGGATGAAGTGAACGAATCATGCCAGCACTCCTGCCGCGTGCGGCATCGAAGGACGCGCATTCCATCCCGAACGAGCGACCGCTAGTCGACTGCCCCGGTTCACCACTTCACCCACAACGAGTATCGCCGGGCCACTCGGTGCCGCCGCCTCGGTGAGCGCGCCGATGTCGCACAGGTCGGCTACGAGTACCTGCTGCGTGGTCAGGGTCGCTGACTCGATCACGGCCGCCGGCGTATCCGGTGACAGACCACTGTCGCTCAATCGTGCCGCGATCTTGGCGATGTGGCGAGACGCCATGTAGAACGCGGCCGCAGGCATCCGCGCGATTGCGTTCCAGTCGAGAGTGCAATCGGGCGAATCCGGATCGTGGTGCCCCGTGATGAGAGCGACTGCCGGCCCCACCTCTCGATGCGTTAACGGAATGCCGGCCGCGGCACATGCGGCGGTCGCGCTCGTCACGCCAGGCACAATCTCGAAGGGAATACCTGCTTCCACGAGCAACTCCACCTCTTCGCCACCACGCCCGAAGATGCACGGGTCGCCGCATTTCAGACGGCAGACGCTGCGGCCGGCGCGAGCGTGCCGCACCAGGGCATCGTTGATCGTTTCCTGTCTGGTTGAGCCAGTGCAGTAGCCGCGTTTGCCGACCGAAATGCGTTCCGCATGCAGTCCGACTTCCGCAAGCAATTCGGAAGAAATGAGCGCGTCGTGCAGGACCACATCGGCGGCGCGAAGCACACGCAGACCGCGAAGCGTGATGAGATCCGCCGCGCCGGGGCCGGCGCCGACGAGATAGACAGTCCCCTTGGCCAACGGCACGGCATCCTCCGAGAGAACATGCGCGCCACGTGACAGAAAGACTGTTCCGCCGCGGACGCACCACCACGATTCCAATCGGCAAAGGGGAGAGTGCGTGTGGAGAAAGCACATGCTGTGCCAGCGACGCAATCACGCATGCCTGGCTGTGGCCAGCGAAGCAGAAATGTACTGGAAATGGCAGGAGAAAATCTTCGTGCGGCAGCGATCGGCTTCACGAGAAGTCAAACCGATCGCCCGCACTGCGTGCATCAGTCGCCGCGAGTTGCCCAGCGGCCACGCACACGAGCATGACAGCAAGATGCCGCGTCTCACGCGGGCGGCGAGGACTCCAGCGGCGCTTCGCTCGCACACGAATCGTGACGCGGCCGATCGACGGCGTGGGTGCCGATCAGTTCCTCGCCAGGATGTCCGAACGCGGATTCCGGGGCCGACTCCGGGTGTTCCGCTCGCCACAGTAGATCGAGTGCCAGTTGCGCACAGCGTTCCTGGAACTGTGCCGGCGTCTCCTTGCGATTCGGCTCCAGTTCCACCAGCCGACACATCTTGCGGTAACCGGCCTCGTTGTCGAAGAAGATTCGCCGTGCCAGTTTTAGCTTGTCTGCGTCGTCCATGTGCCCCAGTTCGATGGCCTTGTCGATGCGTCCCGGACGTGTTGAGATGAACTCCATCGTTCCATCCTCACGGCGCCGCGGCTGACCGATCGCGGGATCGAGCTTGTCAATGTGATTGGTCGTGATGACCGTGAAGATCCCGTTGCACTTCTCCACACCGTCCATGCAGTTCAGCAGGCAGTCGAAGCTCAGCCGACCCGTGTTCAGCACGGAGGACTGGTTATTGCCGCCGCTGGCGTTATTCTCGCCGCCGCTCCCGGCGGCGGCAGACGCCGCGATCAGATCGGAGATCTTCGGTTTGCCGTACACGTTCTCACGTCCGTGGAAGACGTTGTCGAAATCCTCGAAGAGTGCGATGCACGGAACGTGCGCCTGCATCTCAGCCCACGACTGTTCCAGGTCTTCGTTGAGCATCTGGCCCAGCGAGTAAACAAACAGCGGCATGTCGAGGTCTTCGGCGATGGCGCGTGTGATCGCACTCTTGCCGGTGCCTGGCGGACCATACAGCACCCAGCCGCGTTTCCAGGGAATATCCCGTTCCAGATACCAGTCGCGCAACTTCCGCCACATCTCAACCTCACGGATCAACCGGCGAACGTACTTTGGGAAGTAGAGCTTGTCGGTCGAACGGCCTGGTGACAATTGCGAAGATCCCTTGCCAAGCTGGTCGGGGGTATGCGCCAGCAGTCGGTACATCCCTTCCTGATACCATGCCAGGCTCGTGCCGGCAGAGTAACGCTGAATCCCGGTCTGCATCGGGTCCGGGATGCGTTTGATGAAGAAGCGGCGTTGCGCCGAGAGTCCGTTGGCCCAGTAAAGCTGGTTGCGGCATTCGGAAGCCGCGCGGACAATAGCTTCCACATCCACAGTTCCACGAAGGAACGACAAGCTTGCCTTCATGTTGGCCTTCGGCTTGTTTCCCCAGTAGATCACGCCGCCTTTGTCGTTTTTCTCCTCGGTCACGTTGAACCACAACGGCACCCAGCCGATCCAGAAGAGGACGCGGTGGCCGCCGAAGAACTCGAAGGGGATGTGGCCGAATTTGCCATCGCGGAACGATTCGTGTTTGCCGCCGAAGGTCTTCTCGCCCAGTGTGGAGCGCGTGTAGGTGCGCACCAGGTGCGCCAGCACGGCCTGTGATGTCGCCTCGTCCTGAAGGTGTACCTGCGTCACGACGAGCCGGAACATGCTGTGGACGAAGCCCTTGATGCTCGTCCAGCCACGGAGGACCATGCCCAGCACCGTACCCAGGACGGCGAAGCCGGCGAGCAAGGGGGCAATCATTTCACCTTTCATTTCCATCATGGTGTTCCTGGTCGTGGGTTTGAGGAATCCTTCGAGTGCGCGCGACGCGCAACGACCCAGCAGAAGTGGTCGATTTCGTGGAGGATGGAAGAGAGAGAGGGCGACACGATGTGAGGTTCGCAGGGGAACTGCCGCTGCGTATCAATTTGGGCGTGTGCGACGTGGCGGGCACTCAACCCTGGGGCTTGCGCGTCGGGGGAACGGCGATGATAGCCGTGCCTTCGCTGGAGCCGGGAAGTGCCAGCGGTAAGGCTCGGACCTGCCGGTCTTCGGGTCCTGGCCGCTCGGCCTCGATGTACAGCACCATTTCCAGCCCGCAGCAAGCGGGCAAGCCCGCGCGGGCGTATCCGAGCAGTTCCATGCGATTGGCAGGCAGGACACGCCCACAGCGGGAACACCGCAGCAGCGATGGCCAGTGATGATGTTCATCCGACATCGACTCTCCGAGACACAGCAAGCCCTGAGTGAAGTGTGTGTGTGAAGTATCGCGAGCCAGTGAGCCAGAGGCAAGTCGAGATTTTCAGAAGAATTTGCCACAATAGAAGTGTAACATTAAGATCAATCTCGCAAGCGCTATTCGCCCGCACGATGAATGGCCGCTGTGTCGAACAGGCCCACTGCGCTCTACAGCGGTTCCCACACTCACACAGCACCGGGCGAAACAGATCTGATTCCAGACCGCCAAAATGTCAGCCCGAGTGCTGTGGAGGGCAAGATTGCCAGCCGACGGGATAAGGAAACGTTGGCAATCCTGGCAACCTTGAGTGAAAACGTCCTGGGAATCGTCATTCTGGAAGTTGTCGCAACGTATACGAGTGGCAGCGTTCACCCGTAATCGGGTTCACGACGTCACGAGCCGTGAACCCGATACGATACGACTTCGTCAGTGAGTTACGGTTTGGGCCGTGTGGTCACTTCGCGGCTTGGCTCCGATTTGCGTCCGACGGTGTTCACAGCGACGATACGGTATCGGTATGTCGCTCCCGCTTCCGCTCGAGTGTCAGTGAAACGCATTGCCACAAGAGGTTGTGGAGGCGTATCGCTGTATTGCAACCCCTGGAAGACTGGGCGACCGAACGGATTCCGACCTGTCGCAGGCGCATTCGCAAGTGGCTTGCCATCGCGTTCGATGATGAAGCCGGCCAGCCCACTTTCGAGGTCAGCCTCGCACTCCCACGCCAGCGTGTACCCATTCACGCGAACCTGCGTTGGCGCAGGTGGCAGAGTTGTGTCCGTCACCTTCGTATCCTTGACGTATTCCTCCCATGCCTTCGCGATGGTCTCGTTCGGCAGCCACGCGGCCTTGAGCGGATCGCCAGCGAACTTCGCCGCCGGGCTGGTTTTGCCTCCGAAGATCGGGCCGAGGCAGGCACTCTGGACGGGCATCTCTCGAAGGGCCTCGCCCGCTCCCTTTGGCAGACGCGCACTCATGCAGGCGTCAAGCCACGGAATCGCGAGGTAACGCTGATTGCCACACTCGTGCGCCGTGAGTGGATCAACCGCGACGCCAATTAACCCGCCCTTGCCACGCACGGTGTTGAAGAAGAGTTCGTTGGAGGGCCACACCCCTGAGAAGCGGCCATTCTTGACAGTAACGCCCTCCTTCGTGCCGAGATTGCACATCAGCGGCACCTTGAGTGCAGCAACAGGAAGCGTCTGCGATTTGATTCCCTTTCGGGCCGGCTCGGCCTTCAACAGGGGCACGCCGGATCGCAGCCACGCGGCCGCAACGCGGTCCGGGTGGAGCATCACCATGCCGCCGGCCCAGTGACCGCCGCCACTGTGCCCCCAGAGTGCCCACGGCACCTTCGCCAACTCCGGGTGTCCCGACTTCGCGCCGAGATCGACCAGCGACTTGCGAAACGCGGCGTCGGAGCCGTTGCGCGGATCGCACCACATCTGGCAGTCGGCCTTTTCGGGTTGCTCATACGAAGGCGACAGCAGCGCGCAGTTGTGCTTCCTCGCCAGTGCCTGCCAGTGGAGATCGTAGGCCCCCGTTAGCCCGGACTTGCACGATCCCTCGCCGCATCCGTGTTGGTGAACCACCACGCCGCGGAGCGCCTTCACTCCTGGAGGAACCCAGAGTGTGTAGTTCACTCCATACACCAGCCCACCGGGCCGCTGCGCCGCCTCATATCGGACGCGATAGTAGGGCGATTCCGCTGCTGGGAACACATCGTAGGGTGGCTTCTGGGCGTGCGTGTCGGTGGCACAGCTCATGATGAGAAGCACGATTGGCCAGCGGCCGTTCGCGGTGCAGCGGATCATGTCCGGGTTCCCCTGTGGATGAGAGTTTCCCTGTTCGCGTGTCGCGCGTTACTCCACGAACTCCAGTTCCACCGGCTTCGGGATGATCCCGGCGCGATGGCCTTCCTCCAGCAACTTCCGAATCGCGGCGCGGCCACGATCGCCGTAATCGAGCGTCCAGTGATTCACATACATGCCGACAAACGTATCTGCCAGCTTCGAGTCCATGTCGCGAGCGTAATGCAGCGCGTGGGCCAGCGCCTCCTCGCGATGGGAAAGCCCATATTGAATGCTCTCGCGAATCAGCCGGCTCACTTCCTTCATCGTGTCAGAGCCGAGATCCTTGCGTACGACATTCCCACCCAGCGGTAGCGGCAGGCCCGTTCGCTCCTGCCACCAGATGCCGAGATCGGCGACGAGATGCAGCCCCTGATTCTGGAACGTGAGTTGCCCCTCATGGATGATGAGGCCTGCATCGAACTTGCCAGACGCCACCACGTCGATGATCTGATCGAACGGGACGACTTCGTAGCTCAACTCTTTCGCGCCGAGCGATTCGTACAGAAGCCGCAACGTGAGGAACGCTGTGGTGAGTGTGCCCGGCACGGCGAGCTTCAATCCCGACAGATCACGCGGCGCGATCGGTGTGCGTGCCACGACCATCGGCCCGTACTTGTCGCCCATGCTGCAACCGGTGGGCAACAGGGCATACTTGTCGAGCAGCAAGGCGTAGGCGTGAATGCTCACTGCCGTCACTTCGAGTTCGCCCTTCAATGCACGGCGATTGAGCGTCTCGATGTCTTGCAGTTCGTGAACGAACTTCAGATTCCCGGTGGGAATCTTGTCGTTGGCAAGCGCGTGAAACATGAACGCATCGTCAGGATCAGGGCTATGCCCAACGCGAATGATCTGCTGTGCCGTCGCGGTTGTCATGCGTGTTCCCAACAGAGGAGAGTGTTCGACGGAGATTCAGGAGGAACAGGAGCGATTCACGAAACCGCTCTCACTGCATCCGGCTCGCGCCAGGTATTTCGTCTGGCATTGTGTTGTTGACTTCCATCACTCCAGTTCACTGACCGGGCCGCCAGGGGCAAAGGCATCTTCGGAAGGGCCGGAATAGAGCACCTTCCCCTTGCCGAGCACATGTACGACATCGGCGATCCGTTTCACTGCCGCAAGGTCGTGCGACACAATCACCATGGCAACCTGAAGGTTCGCATCGTCGGCGAGGTCGTCGATGACGCGCATCACCTCGGTGGACATTTTGGGATCGAGAGCGCTGGTTGGCTCGTCGAAGAGGATCGCTGCGGGATTAACCGCAAGAGCACGCGCGATTGCAACGCGCTGTTGTTGCCCGCCGGAAAGATGCGCGGGTTTGGCCGCGAGCTTTTCCCCCAAGCCCACACGGCCAAGCCACACCTTCGCGGTCGATTCGGCCTCCGCACGGGATTGTCCCAGCGCATGCACAGGCCCACTCATCACGTTTTGCAGAACGGTCATGTGTGGGAACAGGTTGAACTGCTGGAACACCATCCCGATGGTGCGTCGCAGTTCGAGAAGCATCGCCCGTGCCGGGGCCCCGCCGCCAACGAGTTTCAGCGTCGGGCCGACTTCGACCGTTCCTTCCTGAAACGCTTCCAGCCCATTGATACAGCGCAACAGCGTACTCTTGCCGCCGCCAGATGGCCCCACGAGCGCGGCCACCTGCCCCCGGCGCACCTCCAGCGATGCGCCATCGAGGATTCGCGACTCGCCGTGATACTTCACGATGTTCGCGACACGAATCATCGGTGTGCCCCTCCTGCTGTGCCCATCCGGCGCTCCATGACACGGGCCAGGAGTGACAGCGGATAACTCATCAGGAGGTACAACCCCGCCGTGAGGAACGCGAGTTGAACCACCAGATCGCGATTGAAGTTATACAGTTCGTTGTACTTTCGCGTCAGTTCGGTGATGAGGATGACCGAACAGACCGAGGTATCCTTGAACAGCGCGATGAAGTCGTTGGTGACGGGCGGGATCACGGTACGCACGGCTTGTGGTATGATCACGGTGCGGATCGCCGTGAACGGTGTCATTCCCAGTGCCAGTGCCGCTTCCATCTGGCCGCGCGGAATCGACTGGATACCCGCGCGGTAGTTCTCGGCCTCGTATGCGGAATAATTGATCGCCAGACCGATAATGCCAACATATATCGGATCGAGCGCGAATGCCGGCACAGCCTCGGGCAGGATGAAGAACAGGAAGTAAAGCTGGAGCAGCAGCGGTGTGCCGCGAATGACTTCCACGAACACCGCCAGTGGAAGCCGGGCCACGCCTGGCCCATAGACACGCCCCACCGCGATGATCACGCCTGCCAACATCGCCAGCGGGAACGATGCTACCGAGAGGAAGATGGTCATGCCCGCAGCGCGGAGCAGTTGCGGCACCAGCGGCCAGACAGACTGCGACCCACCGCGCCCGGTCCGCTCGTATTCCTTCTCGTCATCGGTGGGGAACTCACCGGTTAATTCCTTCGCCAGCCATTCCTGATCCGCGTTCCAGATTCCGTACTTGCGGTAAATCTGCCGGAGCGTGCCATCCTTCAACCCGTCCTTGATCACGGCGTTGAGACGGTCGAGCAGTTCCCGGTCGTCCTTGCGCAGATAGATGACGTACTCGCCTGGTTGCCGCCCCTCGCCAACAAGTTTCAGTTTGCCAGCGTACTTCGGATCGGAGGTGTAGTAGACGCAGGCCGGGTTATCCTGCACGGTCACGTCGGAGTGTGTGGCACTCGCAACGGCGTTGAATGTGGTCGCCACGTCCTTGTTCACCACAACCTGACCCGGCCAGCGTTTGTTGCAGTAGTCGAAGGCCACCGATCCTTCCAGCACGCCAATCCGCTTCCGCTTCGGGCCGAGGTCGGCCCAACTGGTCACGGAGTCGTCGCCCTGCCGTGCGACCAGTTGCAAGCGATAGACATAGTACGGCACCGTCGCGACGTAATCCTTCTTCAGGTCGTCGCGTGCCTCGTAGCCATTGAGGACAATGTCGATACCCTTCGCGCCCTCGCGCGGTTTATTGAGCAGGTTTGGCAGCGTGTACCACTCGCCTTCCACCGGCACGCTGCTGCGGCCGAGTTTCTTCGCCAGATAGTGAGCCAGATCGACCTCAAATCCGACATAAGGGCCGTTCGGATCGTCACGATAGATGTACGGCCCTCCACCCACAGGGTCGGTACCCCACCGCAGTTCCGGCTTCTCCTGGGCGAAGGCCGGAGATACGAACGCAAACGCAACGATGACGAGCGACCAGCGTCGATTCACCGGCGGAATCCTCCTGTGTGCGAACGAATGGAAGGAAGTGTATCGCGTCGGTGGCGTCGGACCAACTTGGTTTCCTCCGCGAACGAGCCACAGACTATTACGGCGACACCTGAATCGGCGGAAGGTGGTGGCATAACGGCCATTCGCGTGCCAGAGTTTCCCAAGCGGCAGTGCGCACCGCGTTCCGACCGCGACCACCATTCGGGCGCAACCATGCAATTGTTCCCCTCAGGGCGGCAGAAGGCGGCTGCCACGTCCACCACGACGCCAGCCAAACTCGTCACACCACTCAGCGGCCATACCGAGGCCACGGCGCTCGCCTTCTCCCACGATCGCTGTCAGCTTGCTGCCGGCAGCCGCGAAGGGATCGCGAGACTCTGGGTGATCAGCAGTAGTCGCCCTGCGGAACGCTCGATCATCCGCCTGACCGGTGAGCGGTTCCAGACACTCGCATTCTCACCCAACAATCGTGTTCTTGCACTCGGTTCCGGTATCGAGAATGGGACAATCTGGCTCTACGATGTGTTCGAGAAGACACCCAAGGAGACAGCGGCTCTCAAGGGGGCAAAGGGAGCGATTCACGCGCTCACGTTCTCGCCAGACGGCAAACTCGTCGCTGGCGGCGGCGAGGATGCAACGCTGCGCATCTGGGAACCGACACCGAACTTCAAGGGCGATCCTCGCGCGCTGCTTGTCGGCCACACAAGGCCGATCCGGGCCGCTGTCTTCTCCCCGGACGGCCGCGGTGTGGCAACCGCCGCACAGGACGGCACTGCACGCCTCTGGACCGTCAGCCGTATCCGCTGCTCGGAACGTGCAACGCTACCACACCCTGCAGATGTGACGGCACTGGCTTTCGGCCCCGATAGCAACACTCTCGCGACAGCCTGTCTCGATGGGCTGATTCGCCTCTGGGACCTGACCGGCGTGCAGCCGAAAGCGCGGGCGGAACTGAAATCGAACCCGGGTGTTCGCGCGCTGGTCATTTCACCAGAAGGCGACGTACTGGTGAGCGCCGGCGGTGGAAAGAAGGTCTGCAAGTGGGACCCACGGAGTGGCAACTCGCTGGGCGAATGGGAACTCCCCGCCAGCCCACAGTGCGTTGCGCTCACCGTGGAGGGGCGTTACCTCGCGAAGGGCGGCATTGAGGGCGTCGTGGAACTCTACCGCGTTGCCGAGAAGCGGACGTGATGATGCCGATGATGCGGAACGACTGCCTCGCCAGTAGACTAACTCGAATATCGTTCCGCACTCCGAACTCCGCGCTCCGAACTTTCTCATGCTGTTGCTCATCGACAACTACGATTCGTTCACTTACAACCTCGTCCAACGGTTCGGGGAAATCGACGCGCAACTGCTCATGAAGGTCGTGCGCAACGATCAGATCACGCTCGACGAGATCGCGGCGCTGGCGCCGACGCACATCGTCATCTCGCCTGGCCCCTGCACTCCGCGCGAAGCGGGCATCTCCAATGCGATTCTCACACGATTCGCTGCCACCATACCCATCTTCGGCGTCTGCCTGGGGCATCAGTGCATCGGTCACACATTCGGCGGCGAGGTCGTTCGCAACTCCCGCATAATGCATGGGAAGGTCTCGCCAATCTTCCATGACGGCAAGGGACTGTTCGCCGGAATGTGTAACCCCTTCGAGGCAACCCGCTATCACTCGCTGGTGATCAAGAAGGAAAGCTGGACGAACCCCGACTTCGAACTGACCGCGTGGACGGAAGAAGGCGAAATCATGGGTGTGCGGCACAAACTCTGGCCGCTCCACGGCGTCCAGTTCCACCCCGAAAGTTTCCTCACAGTCGAAGGGCCAACCATTCTGCGGAACTTCCTGGCTCTCGGTCGTGCGAAATGAATCACGAATACACGCGGATGTGTTCGCGCAAGTGAAAGGGACTTGCATCTACCACGTTCCGTTTTTGCCCAATATCCGCCCGATCAATCACGTCAGTTCCTGATAAACGCGGGCGTGCATCTCGGCCATGCGTGCCACCCCGAAGCGTTCCGCGGCGCGGGCACGGCCGGCTTCGCCCAACTTCGCTCCCTGCGCCGGGTCGGCCAGTAGCACATGCGACCGCGCCGCGATGGCGCCGCGGTCGCCCTGCGACACGAGATAGCCCGTCGTGCCGTCGTCGATCACCTCCGCCAGTTCCGGCGTGTGAAACGCGATCACGGGCTTGCCCGCGGCCATTGCTCGCAACGCCTGATGCTCACCACCGTGCTTGCCAGTGACCCACACCATCTCGGCCAGGCGCGTGGCCGCCGCCAGATCGGGACGCGGGCCACTGAATCGCACCCGGATGTCGTCGAAGGCCAATGCGCGGGACAGTTCTTCCACCTCGGTGCGATCCAGGCCATCGCCTGTCAGCACCAACTGCAAGGCCGGCAACTCATAGCGGATCATGTCGAAGGCCATCACGGCGTCCTTCGCACCGTACCCAGAATCGAGTTGCCCGCCAGCGAAGATGAATCTCGATTCGACCGGCGCACCGATGTCACGGCAGAACGTAGCATGCTCCGGAGCATCGCCTGGCAGTGGCGCCGCCGGAGCGATGCGCGTGAGCCGTTCCCCACGGACGCCAAGCTGACGGTAGCGTTCCCCCTGCCCCCAGCCCGTCGCAATCACGCGGTCGGCTAACCGTAGCTGTCGCCTCGTCAGCCACCCGCCCAGCCCGGCCTCAGGCACTATCGCGGCCGATGCCACCAGTCGCGGGCGGTTTCCGTCTCGGGTATGAGTCACGACGAGCTGCGCGGCGCGAACCGCGGCTGGGCCAAATGCGTGAACAACTGCCGGGTTGGCGGCCGCTACGGTTCGACGCAGCCAGCGCATCCCGGCGAGGTCGAACGGGCCACGAATGGGGCACGCCACTACTGACACGCCTGCGGCCTGCAACACAGCGGTCGCCGGACCACTCACAGGGCCAAGCACACCCACCGCGAGCGAGAATTGCTCACGCGGCAATGCACCCGCGAGGAGCGCGAGTTGCTCCGCAGTGGCAGTGGTGCCCAGATCAGAAGCGAGGAAGAAGAGGTTCAAGCGCCGGGTTCAGGGTTATAGGAATGGGCAAAAAGACCATGACAAGGAACAACAGAACACAAGAATCTTTGGCAGGTTCACCGATTCACGCGCAATCAGAAGTCATCATCGGTCGCTCCGGTTCGTCTGTTGACATCGGTTACGGATCTAATCATTCGCCGGGCGTCAGGACCCCGATGTGCGGCAGATGCCTGTACTCATCGTTGAAATCCAGTCCGTAGCCGATGACAAATCGGTCCGGGATCGTGAAGCCAACGAAGTCCGGCTCGAATGGCACTTCCTGCCGGCCAATCTTCCGCAATAACACTGCCACCTTCACCGTCTCCGCGCCGCGATCGAGCAGATGAGCAACCACTCGCGTGAGTGTCTTTCCCGTATCGAGGATGTCGTCGATGAGCAGGATGTGCCGGCCAGTGATGTCCGGCAAGAGTTCGTCGCGGATTTCGAGCTTGCCGGCCACCGTCGCGCCGCGATAGCTAGACGCTGTGACGAACGCAACTCGCAGCGGAAGATCAATTCGGCGGATGAGATCGGCGGTGAAGACCAGGCATCCGGTGAGAATGCCGACCACCGTGACCGGCCGGCCCTCGTAAGCGCGGACGATCTCGGCGGCCAGTTCTTCCACTCGCGTGCGGATTCGCTCGGCGGAAATCAACACTTCCATCGACACCGCTCCGGCGGGCCAGGAAGGATAGTTTCGAGCTGGGTAGCCCGCTTTCAAGGTGCAGCGTCCACGAACATGATACACGGGACGCACAGCACTGGCGAACACCTGAACGGCTCCCCTCACTCGCCGGGCAAGTTCATCCAACGGAAGGCGTCTCACCTCCGTGTGCCAGAAGCAGGCACGACTGCGGAAGGCGCGGAGGACTTCCACGTGTTCGCTTTCCAACTTGTGACGTTGTATCCGCTGGTCGTGGGGATCACCGCTGTCGGTACGATGGCACCTCCAGCGGTGCCGCGCGGCGGCATCACGCCTGCGTCGCGCAGCGGCAGGGGAGTGGGGAGCGGCGTCGCGCGGGGCGATACTGGCTCTGTCATGGGCGGGGATGCAGGCCCTGTGGCTGGCAACGGCTGAGCCTCCGGAGTGGGCGGCCACGGCCGCAGCAGTCCGGGCGGCGCACCGATATTACCACCGCAACTATAACCCTCACAGGGGAACATTCCCTGAAGCGGCGTGACGTACGGCGTCGGCTGGAACTTCGGCACATCACTCGATGAATACCGGAAACAAAGCCACGTTTTGAGTCGCTGCCAGCACGAATGGCCATGACGGCTGCCGCAACGCCCATCGGGGCACGACCCGGCTGACACCACCATGCCGGCATCCTGTGTCGGAACGTAACCCGGCGGAAGTGCGGTTGCGCCAGTCGAACTCGCCGTGACTGGACTTCGCAACGGTGACCATTTCGGGGACGCGAGAAACCGCGAGACACCTGGTTTGCCTGTGGAAGAATTCAGGACACTCCCGTTGTGCAAGACAGGTGCGGGCACGACCGGCGCGGTCGGAGCCAGATAGCCACTCTCTTGCGCAAACGTCGGGACTGTCGAACACAAACCCGCCACTGCGACAAATACGAACCGCCTCATGATCCCGCCTCCGTGCGGACGTGCTGCTTCTGCTTCGTGTTTCGACAGCACGGAGGTGCGAAGTGAAGTGAGCCGAAGCCCCGGAAGAGTGAAGAAAACCCAGACAGACGGCGCAACCCGCACAGATTACCAGTCGCCATCGAAGCCAGGCAGAGACGGTTGCACGGTCCTTCGCCTGGGCGTGCGTGTGACACGGGCGACCAGGCGGTGCCGAGCATCCGCCCGACGACAGAGTGTGACACTCTTCGCGGCCACATCCTGCCGCGCGGTGATGACCTCCGCGGCCGGATTCAACGCCACGAGTGCTTCCCGACCTGCCATCGCCGCAAGCTCTGGCTTGTTGCAATCTCGGCTCAGGTGAAGTTGAACGAGGTGTGCCGGGAAGCCTTCACCTGAGCGTCCTGCGACTGCCGTAGTCAAGGCCGCTGCCTGTCGGTTCGAGAGGTGGCCCATGTCGCCCAGCACGCGGTTGACCAGGAATCGCGGCCGGGGACTGCTTCGCTCCATCAGTTCATCGTGATTATACTCGATTGCCAGCACATCCACGCCCGCGAACGCATCGGCCAGTTCCGGCGACCAGCAGCCGAGGTCCGAGGCATACCCCACCGACCAGGCTGGATCGAGCGGTCGGCTCCCATCGGTTGGGAACGACGAATCGGCGTCGAGGCCGTCGATGCGGAAAGCAAAGGTCGGCACCGAATCGTGCGAGACTTGCAACGGCAAACAGGTCAGGTGCGGGGTGAGGCGGATGAGTTGCCCTTCGGTGAACGCGCGCGTCAGCCCGGCGGAGTGGAGTGCTGCGAAGCACGACGCGCTGCGATCAAGGTGATCGAAGTGCTGTTGGTGGGCGTGGAGCGGGATACGGCGACTGCACAGATCGCCGAGAGTCGCGTCCTTCCAGTGGTCAGTATGCGTGTGCGTCAGAAGTACCGCGGAGATACGATCCCACTTCACCCCGATGGATTGCAGTCGCGGGGTGAGCAGTCGTGGGTGTAAGCCACAGTCGATCAGCAGGCCGAAGCCATCGAGTTCGATCAGCGATGCGTTTCCGCTCGATCCGCTGGCAAGCACAGTAAACCGGGCCGTCGCGGTCATCGCGTGAGATTTCCTTCGGGATGCGCGGTGAGAATCGCTCGTTCGCCACACAACCAATAGAGGATCAAGGCGATTTTGCAAAACCAGTTGTAACACCTTGTGGGAAACCGTGGAAGGCTAGTAGCGAGGAACGCGGCCCCCTCTGGCCCGAAACCCGCGTTGACGGTGGAAGTCGATCTGGCTATTTCGCCCGGCCGGGAGGGTTCCGATGCGCCGCCGACGCCCGTTCATCCTTGCGATACTCATCCTGATTTCGGCCGTCTCACTGGCATTCACCGGGCTGGTCGCCGCGGCACGGCGGGTCCCGAGCTTCTACACCACGGCCAACCAACCGCCCGACTGGGACACCCACGAACGTTCCGCGAAGTTCGTCACGCGCGTTGTGGAGTTGCAGAACGACATCCGCGCTCGCTCCGAGTGGGGCGACGCCTTCACGGCCGACGATCTCAATTCCTTCTTTATCGAGAACTTCAACCAGCGTGGGCGGCTCACCGACACGCTACCCAAAGGCTTCCACTCACCACGCATCGTGATCGATGGCGACCGGCTGTATCTGGGCGTTCGGTACCGCGAGGGGTTCTGGAGCACCGTCCTCTGGCTGGAACTCAAGGTATGGCTCGTCGCGGAACAAACGAACGTCGTCGCGGTGGAAGTCTGCAACATGAAGGTCGGGGCGATATCAGTCGGGTCGCAGTCGATCCTCGACCGGATCGCTGAGACGGCGCGTGACTCCAGCATCGAGGTCACATGGTTTCGCCACGGAAGTAATCCCGTGGGTCTGTTCCACTTCTTCGCCAAGCAGCCACGCGCAACGTCTCAGATCACGACACTGGAAGTGTACGATGGGAAGATCGTCGTCGCGGGGCGGTCATACCTGGAGGGCGCAGGTGTGCCAGCGGGCGTCATTTCGCCTGCGCCAGGGCCTTGAGCCGGAAACTCCACGCCCCACCCTGACGCAACAGGACCACCCGGCCAGCGAGTTTCTCACCGCAAAGCGCGATCTCGGCGTGATCCGCGCCCGCGGAGAGCCATTCACACACGCCCGCATCCCAGCGCGAAACAGTTCCGCGCCCGCCGGATACTGGCCCTTCATAGTCGAGGTAGAAAGGGCGGTGCGGCGTATTCAGTTCAGCGAGAATATCCACACCCGCACGCGGTTCGGCCAGGAGCCGCCATGCGGCCAGTACTTCCTCACGTTCCACGAGGAAATCCCAGTGTAGCGATGGCCAGTCGTGTGTGAGGACAACGAATCGCGACACGGAATCGGCCTACGAGTAGTTGGGAGGCCTTGGTAGAATGCGCCGCAAGGACGAAGCCGCCCCGAGACGTGCATCATGGCGAAGACGAACAAGAAAGACAAGAACGCGGCCGACGGCACGGTGAACATCTGCCGCAACCGCCGTGCGTTGCACGATTACGAAATCCTCGACCGAATCGAATGCGGCATCGTCCTCGTCGGTACGGAAGTCAAGAGCCTCCGCAGCGGCTACGGCAACCTGGAAGATTCCTACGCGCGAGTCGATGAAGGCGAAGTGTGGTTGATCGGCGCGGAGATTCCAGAGTACCTTTACGGCAACCGGCTCAACCACAAGCCGAAGCGCCCGCGGAAGCTACTGTTGCACCGGCGCGAAATCGCCCGCTTCGCAGGTAAGGCATCCGATCGCGGACAAACACTCGTACCGCTGCGGATGTACTTCAAGGATGGGAAAGCGAAGGTGGAACTCGCGGTGGCGAAGGGCAAGCAAGCCCACGACAAACGCGAATCGCTCAAGAAGTCCGACGCGCGGCGCGACATCGATCGCGCACTGGCCGCTCGTCGGCGTCGGCAGACATAGTATCTTCGGGTCGCAGACCGATCCGGATGGTGGAAAAACGAACAAGGAGGTTCGTGGTGCGGTTGGTGGCACTGGCAGAATCCGAAACGCACGTCTGCTGCCGCTATCGGCTGGCCGCATTCGGCCCCGCGCTGACTGCGGCGGGCCACACGCTGGGTATCCGCTCCCTGCCGCAGTCGCTGCTCGGCCGTCTCACGCTCGGCAGCGACCTCACTTCTTACGATGCCGTCGTTGTTCAACGGAAACTGCTGCCACGCTGGGCCATCATGCTCCTGCGCCGGCGAACCAACCAACTCATCTTCGACTTCGACGATGCCGTCTGGCTGCGCGATTCGTACTCGGCGAAGGGCTTCAACGACCCGCGCCGCGCCGCTCGCTTCCGCGCCACCATCACCGCCTGCGATCTGGTAATCGCCGGTAACGAGTACCTCGCCGCCGAAGCACTCCGCCACACGCCGGCCAATCGTGTGCGCGTCATCCCAACGTGCGTGGACGTGGCGCGATACCAGGTCGCCCCACCCGTGGATCGCATTCCCACACTGACACTCGTCTGGGTTGGCTCGTCCAGCACGCTCAGGGGCCTCGAGCGATTCGGAGCCACACTCTCGGCCATCGGTCGCGCCCTGCCTGGCACCCGGTTGAAACTCATCTGCGACCGCTTCGTCGAGTTCCCTGGCCTCACCGTCGAGCGGTGTGTCTGGAACGAGGCGACCGAAGCCGAAGAGATCGCCGCGGCGGCCGTCGGGATTGGCTGGGCGCCAGACGCTCCGTGGAGCCGCGGCAAGTGTGGGCTGAAAGTGTTGCAGTATCAGGCGGCAGGGCTACCCGTGGTCTCGAATGCGGTCGGTGTGCAGGCCGACTTTGTGCGAACGGGCGAGACCGGCTTCCTGGCCAGCACCACGGAACAGTGGGTGAATGCGATTCGTACACTCGCAGCCGATGCGGCACTGCGCCGCAGGCTCGGCGATTCCGCGCGAAGGCAGGTGGAAACGCATTACAGCGTGGAAGCTGGCGCGAATCGGTGGCTGGAATCGCTCCAGAGTTTGAGACCGCTGGCCAGTGCTGGTGCCACTTTCGGGGTCCCGCGTATCGGGACACAGCGGAACCACCAGCGATAACCAGGGTTTTCCGCATCGAGTGACGTAGGGCGAACGGATGTGGAGTGACGTGCGACGCAAGCTCGGCACGCTGATGGCATCACCGGTCTTGCCGGTGGTGCGCACCGGCAGCCGCGTGTGGCACCTCTCACCCGAGGGTCAATCACTCTTCGACTCCGTCGGGCCAGAGCTCGATTCGTGGCTGGCCGACGGCTCGGCCGAAGTGGTCAAGCACGGTTCGCATCGCACCGTGTACCGGGTCGTGCTGCCGTCAGGCGTCCTCTACGTCAAACACTGCCGCATCAACGGCCCGCGGGCGTGGGCGCGCGAGGTATTGCGGCCGCCGAAGGCGCGACTGGAGTGCGAGAATGCCGCACAACTGCTCGCGCTCGGTATCGGCGCGGCGGTGCCGCTGGCGTGGGGCGTGTCCGATCGCTTCTGGCCGGGGGCCAGTTTCCTCGTCACACGCGATCTCGCTCCGGCCGTGCCACTCACGGAGTTTCTGGAATCGCACCTCCCCACAATCGCGTCGCAACGCCAGCGTCGCATTCGCCAGGAACTTGCGCGCGGGTTGGGGCGATTCCTCGCTCGCCTGCACGATTGCGGCATTGCCCACCCCGACCCGCACCCTGGCAACATCGCCGTCGAGTTCTCCGACGCGCTCGTGCCGCGATTCAGCCTGCTCGACGTTCACGCGGTGCGGTTCAAGCCTGCGCTTTCGTGGACCGAGAGCCGCGCGAACCTCATCCTCTACAACCGCTGGTTCCAGCTTCGCGCCAGCACCGCCGACCGAATGCGGTTCTGGTGCGCCTATCGCCTCGCACGTCAGTCTCCTGCCATTCGCGAGGAAGAAACCGCAGACGCCGCAGACATCGAGCGTGCAACTCTCGCTTCCAACCGGCGTTTCTGGCTCGCGCGCACACAGCGATACAAGGGAACGCACCGGAGTATCCGAACGGTGCGCGTCGGGAAGGTCCGTGGGCTGGCGGTTCGCGAACTCCCCGAAGAGTTCGTGCGCAAACTCGCCACGGATCCGGATGCGGCTTTCACCCGACCAGGTGCGACGTTACTCAAACAGTGTGTGAATTCGACTGTTGCCGAACTGGAAGTGCCGACGCCCACGGGCACCATGTCACTCATCCTGAAGCGCGTGAATACGCGCGACGCGCGCTCACTGCTGAAGAATCTCGGCCGTCCGTCGGCGGCGTGGCGTTCGTGGCTGATGGGGCACGGCCTGTGCGAGCGATGGCTCCCCACGCCGCGCCCGCTCGTGGTACTCCACCGCCACCGCGCAGCGATTCTTCCCGCGGAAGGCTACCTCCTAACCGAGAAAGTGCCGGACGCCATCGGGTTGAGCGAGGCCGTTCGTTCCTGTGGCGATCCGCGCGTTCTGCGCGACTGGGGCGAGCGACTGGCGCGAGTCGTGCGCGCGATGCACGACCGCGGCGTCTCGCACCGCGACCTGAAGGCGCCCAACATCATGCTGCAAGGCGCGGCGACCAACCCGGCCAGCGCGCAGCCGGTGCTGATCGATCTCGTGGGTGTACGCGCGAGCGCACGCGCGGTGCCATTCGCGCGGCGCACGCGCGAACTGGCACGCCTCAACGCAAGTTTCCTGGCGACGCCGAACGTGACGCGAACCGAACGACTCCGCTTCCTCCTGAGATACCTGCACGCCGGCGAAAGACAGTCGGACTGGAAAAACTGGTGGAAAGCGGTATCCCTGGCGACCGCGGCAAAGGTGGAGAAGAACCGCCGGAGCGGGCGTATGCTCGCCTGATTGATACAACCGGCGAATTGTGAAGAACCGGCCCCCCAAAGGCCGAAACTACTCCTGACAGCACCGATGAAACTTACGATCTGGTAGCCGTTTGTTCCTGGTGGCCGAGGCGATAAGTATGGCGTGTTCGCCGCTGCGATTTCGCATCGCCTTCGCACTGGCCGCGCTTGTCGCGACCCTTGCAGGGTGCGAGACGTTTCGCAACGCTCCACGCCGCCCCGATGCGACTCGCCCGACAGATCTATCACCCACACCCACTCCGGCTCCGCCACCAGTTGCAGCCACCACGCCGCCTGGCAAGCATGCCACGCGCCGCGATTACTACGTCCTCTACCACGACTTTGAACTGGATGCGACCGACCGGCCGCTGTTCGCGGAACTCGACGCGCTGCCGGAACAGGTCTTCGGTGAACTACGGTTGCCGCCGAGTAACTCGGTCGTGCAAGTCTTCCTCTTCGACACGCAGGAACGCTACGAGCGTTACATGCGCAAGAAGTATCCCGATCTGCCAACGCGCCGTGCATACTTCCTCGCCGGCCCGGCGGCACCCGGCGGACCCGACGAACTAAAAATCTACACCTGGCTGGGCGACCACCTCGCCACCGACCTGCGCCATGAACTCACACACGCGCTCCTGCGTGGCGTGTTGAAGGATGTTCCGCTGTGGCTCGATGAGGGACTGGCAGGCTACTTCGAGCTTCCACCGGGGCAACAAGGTGTGAACCCACAGCACCTCGAAACGCTGCGCCGCACGCCCTTCCGCCCGGACCTCGCACGGCTGGAAACGTTCACCCAGGTCGCGCAGATGGAGAAGCCCGAATACCGCGAGGCGTGGGCGTGGGTGCATCTGATGCTCCGGAGCAACCCGGCCGCGAAGAAGGTACTTCACGAGTATCTGCAAGCACTCCGAACCAACCCCAAGCCTGGCCCGCTCTTGCCGAAACTGCGCGACGCGCTCTCGGATCCGGCCCAGGAACTGGTGAATCACCTGGCCACAATGGAGATGCCAGCGCGACCACGCAGTCGAGGCGCAGCGCCACGCTAAGCCGCGGAGATTCTCACGCACACCACGGAAGGTACATCATGATCGCAGTAACTGGAGCGGCAGGCTTTATCGGGTCGAACCTCGCGCACGCACTCGCCGCCGATGGCCACTCGCTTTTGCTCGTGGATCACGACATCACGCCAGCAAAGGCCGCGAACCTCGCAGGGCTGTCGCAATTCACCTTCAGCCGGCACGACCACTTCCTCGCCGATCTCGACGCCGGGCGCACCGAGCCAGACGCGATTTTTCATATGGGTGCGTGTAGCGCTACCACCGAGACAGACTGGGACTACCTCCGCCGGAACAATGTCGGATACACACAATCGCTCTGGCAGTGGTGCGCGGCGAAGCGCAAGCCGCTCTACTATGCTTCGAGCGCTGCAACATACGGCGATAGTGCGCAAGGCTTTGACGACCACACACACCCAACCGAGCTTGCACCGCTGAACCTCTACGGCAAGAGCAAGAACGACTTCGACATATGGGCACTCGCGGAAGTCGCCGTAGGTCGAGAGCAGCCGCCGAAGTGGGCCGGGCTGAAGTTCTTCAACGTGTACGGACCGCGCGAACCACACAAGGGGCGGATGGCCAGCGTGGTCTACCAGACATGGCGACAGGTGAAGGCGACCGGCGGCATGAGGCTCTTTCGTTCCACCGACGCGGAGTATCCCGACGGCGGCCAGATGCGTGACTTCGTCTTCGTCGGCGACTGCGTCGCTCAGATGCTCTGGCTCTGGAAGAACACCGCACCGCCGGGCCTGTACAACTGCGGTACGGGCACGCCACGAACATTCCTTGACCTGGCAAGGGCCGTCTTCGCGGCTCTGGGGCTGGCGCCGCGCATCTCGTTCATCGACATGCCCACGGACCTGGCGAAACAGTATCAGAACTTCACCTGCGCTGAGATGTCGAAGTTACGGGCCGCCAGCGGGCCTGTACCTGCAACTGTGCTGGAAGACGGTGTGCGGGAAACGGTACGCTGGTTGGAAGGAGCGGAACTCGCCGCGGCATAGTTGCCGTTGCGGCTTTGCCGGCGCACCGACATCGCAGCGGCCTGCGTCATCCACTACCTTGACGATAGCTTCGCCCATACCGCTACAACTTCACCGATGAACTTCTTCATCACCGCCGGCAACACTCAGACGATGATTGACCGCGTGCGGTGCGTCACCAATATCTTCTCGGGACGCACAGGCGCATCGGTGGCACGCACCGCATGGGGGCGCGGACACAGCGTGGCCCTGGCCACCTCTCACCCCGACTCGCTCGCGGAGTTCGGCATCAATCCCCACGCTCCCGGCGAGCGATTCACACTGCTGCCGTACAACACATTCGACGAACTTGCATCCATCATGCAGAGCCAGTTCCGGGAGAACACCTTCGACGTGGTGTGTCATTCCGCAGCGGTCAGCGACTACCTGCCAGCCGGCACTTACACGCCCAATCCAGGCACATTCTTCAACGCCCGCACAAGCCAGTGGGAGTCGCAGTCGGACCCGGCAACGCTGACCGAACAGAAGGGCGGCAAGATCAAGAGCAGTGAACCGGAACTGTGGCTGCGGCTCGTTCGCGCGCCGAAACTCGTGGACCGCATCCGGCAGCCGTGGAAGTTCGGTGGCATCCTTGTGAAGTTCAAGCTCGAGGTGGGAATTAGCGAACAATCGCTCATAGATGTGGCGGAAGCGTCACGCCGGCATTCGGATGCCGACTTCATGGTGGCAAATACGCTCGACGGCGCGATGCACTGGGCGTATGTTGGGCCGATTGGCGACCGGTACGAACGGGTACCACGACGTGAATTGCCCGACCGACTCATACTCGCAATCGAAGATCGCTATCAGGAGCGGGCACGCAATGGCTAACGTGCTACTGGGCGTGACCGGAAGCGTTGCCGCAGTGAGAACTCCGGAACTCTTCGATGCGTTCACGGCCACCGGACACACGGTGAAGGTCGTCGCGACTAACGCCGCCACCTACTTCTTCAACGCGAATGAGATTCGCGCGAAAGCCGTCGTTCCCTCCGGTTCCCACGCGGACGATGGCAGCCTGGTTGCAACTTCCAATCTGATCCTCGACGCCGATGAGTGGCCCGGCCGCACCGACGGCATGTGTTACACGCGTGGGAACGTGGTGATGCACATCGAGCTACGCAAGTGGGCGAACATTTTCGTCCTCGCGCCACTGGATGCAAATACCCTTGCCAAGCTGGCCGTCGGCCTCTGTGACAACTGCCTGACGTGTGTCTGGCGCGCGTGGGATACAACTCGACCCGTGGTGCTGGCCCCGGCGATGAACACGCTGATGTGGCAGCATCCGTTCACGCGGCGGCACCTGCGTTCGCTGGCCGCCGACGCCGGCGCCGGGCACATCCCGGCGCACCTCGCCGACGATGCGCTTCTTCAGCAGATCAACGACCGTAGTCCGACACTGCGAATCATCGGACCAGTCGTAAAGACGCTCGCGTGCGGCGACACGGGAACGGGCGCGATGGCCGAGGTGCCCGATGTGATCGCCGTGACGCAAGCGATGCTCGCTCGCCCTCAGGCAAGCTGACGCCGGATCGCCACCGTCTCACTCCCTATGTTCGACTGCTCGAAGAGCGGCGTTTTCCTCCCTACACTTTCTCTCACGCGGCCGCCATCCCGCGGAGCGCGATGGCCACACACGGACACTCTGGACCTCCCATGCCCGCTTCCTCACGGCCTCTCGACTGGGTCGAACGACTCGCAAAGCTCTACACGCCCGTCGTTGCCGACGTACTCGACCGGATCGGCTTCCGCCATCAGTCGATGCACCGCCGCATCCGCCCGTTGTGGCCCGAGGCAAAGACCGCTGGCTTCGCGCTGACCGTGCAGACGGTTCCGGCACGCGATCTCGCACCCGAACATCCTTACGCCGGGGAACTCGCCGCGGTCGATTCTCTCCAGAATGGCGATGTGCTCGTTGTGAGTGAATGTGGGTGCAGTTTCTGGGGCGAATTGCTCTCCACGGCGGCGAACTACCGCGGCTGTCGCGGTGTGGTGCTCGACGGCCCAACGCGCGACTCAATGGCCATCCAGTCGATGGCGTTTCCGGTATTCCACGTCGGCTTCCACCCGGCCGATAGCCTCGGTCGGCTCGAGGTCGCCGCACACAACGTTGCTATCTCGTGCGCCGATGTCCTCGTCTACCCCAACGATCTGATTCTGGCCGATCACGACGGTGTGGTTGTTGTGCCGAACGCTGCGGCGGAAGAGACTCTCCGACTCGCCGAGGAAAAAGTGAGCGGCGAGAACCTCGTGCGTAAGGCACTCGCCGCCGGCATGACCACGACCGAGGCGTTCAAGAAGTACGGGATTCTGTAAGGGAATCGCGCGGCGTTCGTTCGCTTCAATCGAGTGGATACATCGGCCGCTTGATCCGGCTGTACTCGAACCGCGCGGCGTTGATCGCTGTGAGGCCGGGGGTGTCTACCTCGATGACCGTTCCATTGAGAGAGCTGTAGGCCGCCTTGTACGCGACTGCGGCTTTCACGACGATCACTTTCACCTGACGTGGGTCGATGCCCAGGCTCGTCAGTTGACCGAGGCTAAATGGCGGTGTGCGGAACGAGTTGAGGACGACAAGGTTACCGTCGGCGAGGTCGAGTACCGCCGTGTGCCCCTGATCGTTCTGACGCCTGCCGCCGTGCCGCGCTTCCGATTCCGTCCACTTTCCATCGTGAAGCTCGCGCACCACGCCGCGAATCTTCACCGGCGGCCCGTGGAGAGTGCCGCTGGAACCGCCGACAGTCACTTCCAGCGGATGGCCGATCCCGGCGACCTTCGCCGCTGCCACCGCCTCCGGCGCGAATATCGCAACGACGAAGCCATGCGCGTGCTGCTTCAGCAACTCCATGAGCAACACCGTGCCGTCGCCTGCGGAGCCACCGCCGATATTGTCGCCGAGGTCGATCAGCAGTGCCGGCGGCTGGTTGCAAGCCAGCGCGCGACGGACCGCCTCTTCGGGTTGCGGACAGGGAACATTGAGCTGTTCACGAACTCCCCACATCGCGCCGGCCAGTTCCTCGGCGACCGCCTTTGCCTCGGCCCGGTTGTCATTCACCACGGCTATGACGCTCGCGCCCATCTCCGGCACGTCGGCATACGGGAAGCCAGCCATCAGACTCACGGAAAGAACACCGGGCCGTTTCTCCGCGGCGCGGGCCTGCCGCATCAGGCCAGCCATCGGTTCACGGGCGGTATCCTGGCCGAGCAGGTTCAGGAGCATCGGCGGCTTGGCGACGTGGCTGACGGGTTTGATCTCACCCCTGACAGTCCGCGATACCAACTCCGCGGCCAGCAGACCACGCGGGCGTTGATCAACGTGCGGATAAGTCTGGTAGCCAACGAGGATGTTCGCGCTTTCGGCCATCTGTGGCGTGACGTTGCCGTGAAAATCAAGCGTGACCGCCAGCGGTACGTCTGGCCCCAGCGCCGCGCGAACCCGGCGGAGCGTCTCGGCGTCCGCATCGGGGTGATGCGGAGTCACCATCGCGCCATGCAGCGCCAGGAGCACGCCATCGGCCTGCGCGAGTTTGCACCCGGTGGCGAGAGCATCAGTGAAGTGATCGTAGAACTCGTCGCTCACAGGGC
The DNA here is from genome assembly GCA_964422915.1 of uncultured Frigoriglobus sp. Taxonomy (GTDB): domain Bacteria; phylum Planctomycetota; class Planctomycetia; order Gemmatales; family Gemmataceae; genus Gemmata. The sequence continues at coordinate 72,364 of CAYRDG010000020.1, forward strand.
CGGCGGGGGTGGCCCAGGCCATGCCAATGGGCACGAGTTCGTAACCGAACTTCGCGGCGCCTTCGATGAAGCCGCCGACCTCGTGATGTGCGTCCTGCCACACCGGGATGACCGCATCGCCGTAGGTGAGGCTCCCTTCGCGGAAGCGGGCCAGACCGGTCTGCTCGGTCGCGAAGGTATTCGATTCGTGCATGAAGCCGCCGATGGCAATGCGCATGAGTCTATCCTTCTCTGGAGCGTGTGTCTCAGGTGGGCCGGATCAGTGAATCGGATGCCGGGGTTCGTGCATGGCTGCTGCGGGCGCAGGCGCGCTCCACGGATAAGACATGACGGTTCGCTCTGCCAAGTCAATAAGAATTCGTATCCTTTCTTCGGGTGCCAATCTGCACCCATTCACCAAACTCCGAGGTGTGCCGTGTCCGTGAACGTGGCGGTGGTCGGTGCGACGGGTGCCGTGGGCGATCTGATGCGGAAGGTACTGGCAGAGCGTAACTTCCCGGTCAAGTCGATCAAATTCCTGGCCTCGGAGAAAAGCGCCGGTAAATCCATCGAGTTCGCGGGCAAGAGTTACACCGTGGAACCGATACGCCCGGAGGCGTTCACCGGCGTGCAGATCGTGCTCAGCAGCACGCCGAGTTCCGTGAGCAAAGAATACTCGCCCATCGCCGCGAAGGCCGGCGCCATTGTGGTCGACAATTCCTCCGCGTGGCGCATGGACCCCGACTGCCCGCTGGTGGTACCGGAAGTGAACGCGAGCGAGTTACACAACATCAAGAAGGGGATCGTCGCCAACCCGAACTGCGTGGCGATCCCGCTCTGCGTGGCGATCAAGCCTCTGCACGATCTGGCGAAAGTGAAGCGAATCGTCGTCGCGACCTACCAGTCGTCCTCCGGGAAGGGTGCGACAGGGTTGGTGGATTTTGCAGCGCAGGCCAGCGCGTGGGCGGCCGGCAAGCCAGTCCCGGTGCCAACGGCTCACCGGGCGCAACTCGCAGGCAACGTCATCACGCTCGACTGGACGCTCGACGCCAACGGCTTCACGGAGGAAGAGAACAAGGTCATCAACGAGACTCAGAAAATCTTCGGCGATTCGTCCATTGGTGTCAGCCCGACATGCGTTCGCGTGCCCGTGAAGGTGGCGCACAGCGAGGCGATCACGGTGGAGTTCCACAATCCCCTTTCGGTGGCCAGCGCGAAAGCCGCGCTGGCGAAGGCTCCAGGCGTGGTGTTCATGGACGAAACCATCGACGGTAAGTTCCCCCAACCGATCCACGCCGAGGGAAGCGACCACACGTTTGTCGGCCGCGTGCGTCAAGACCCCAGCAACCTCAACACGCTGTGTCTCTGGGTCGTCGCGGATAACCTTCGCAAGGGGGCCGCGAGCAACGCCGTGCAGTGCGCCGAGGAACTGGTGAAACGCGGCATCGTGAAGTAAGCCGGCGAGCGGCAGGCCGCGCGACAGTGGTCGGTTGCGATGCCAACCAACACCTCCACCGCGCGGCCGGGGTTCCCCCAAACCCATGCGCAACCTCAAACTCACCATCCGCTACGACGGAACGGACTTCTTCGGCTGGCAAACGCAGCCCGGACGTCGCACGGTGCAGGAGACACTGGAAAAGGCCATCGTGGAGATCACGCGCGAGGCTCGCGTGCGCGTCAATTGCAGCGGTCGCACGGATTCGGGCGTTCACGCTGTCGGGCAGGTTGCCAACGTCTACAGTGCGACTCGGCTCAGTTGCGAGACGCTATTGAAGGCGATCAACGCGAAGCTCCCTGACGATGTGAGCCTGCGCGAAGTGGTCGAAGTACCGCAGAGCTTTTGCGCGAACAAGGACGCGCTGCGAAAGATGTACCGTTACGTCATTCAGGATGGGCGGTTGCAAGACCCATTCCTGCGCAAGTACGCGTGGTTCGTGCGACAATCTTTGAATGCGGAAGCCATGGCCCGCGCGGGCCGGTGCCTGGTCGGCCGACACGACTTCCGCTGCTTCGAAACGGAATGGCCGAACCGCCTCACGAGTGTCCGGACGATCACGCACCTGAGTGTGAACCGCTTCAGTGAGTGCATCTGGATCGACGTGGAGGCCAACGGCTTCCTCTATAACATGGTGCGAGCCATCACCGGGAGCCTCGTGCAGGTCGGCCGCGGCTTCTGGCCGGAGACACATATCGAGGATGTGTTGAAAGCGATGGATCGCAGGCTTGCGGGGCCAACAGCGCCACCAGAAGGTTTGTTCCTGATGCGAGTGACCTACAACCCATGTCCGACGTGACCTACCCTGCCGAACTCTCGATCACGCCGCTGGCCAGGCCCGTGAATGCGACTGTCACCGTTCCCGGCAGCAAGAGCATCACCAACCGGGCACTGGTGCTCGCGGCGCTCACATCTCCGGGCTTAACGATCCACAACGCCTTGCGGAGTGAAGACACGGAAGTGATGGTCGATTGCCTTCAGCGTCTCGGATTCGCTGTGACAACGGATTGGAGCAGGAAGTCAATCGAAGTTTTCCGTGATACGAGTGTGGAAACGATCGCAGATGATGAATGGATTCCCAGTGGCCGTGGCGATCTCTTCGTCGGCAACTCCGGCACAACGATTCGCTTTCTGACGGCGATGCTCGCTCTGGGTGAGGGAACGTATCGGCTGGACGGCATTCCACGCATGCGCGAGCGGCCGATCGGCGATCTTCTCGACGCACTGAAGCAACTCGGCGTCGATGCTCGCAGTGAGCGAGACAATGGCTGCCCGCCCGTTGTCCTCAACGCGCACGGCATGCGCGGCGGTCATGTCCGCATCAAGGCCGATGTGAGTAGCCAGTTCCTCAGCGCTCTCATGCTGGTCTGCCCCTTTGCACGCAACGACACGGTTATCGAGATCGACGGCCCGCTTGTGTCCGAGCCGTACATCGAGATGACGATTGCCGTACTCCAGTCGTTCGGGCTGACACTCAGCACCGAAGGTCCGCGGAAGTACGTAATCCCTGGCAGACAAGGTCACGGGTTGGCGGATTACGTTGTCGAACCGGATGCCTCTTCCGCGAGTTACTTTCTCGCCGCCGCCGCGATTACTGGGGGAACGGTCGGTATCGAAAAGTTAACGACAAAGAGCATTCAGGGCGATGTGCGCTTCCTCGATCTTCTCGAAGACATGGGCTGCACCGCTTGTCGGGGATGGGATTCGATCGCTGTGACCGGCGGCCCGCTGCGCGGCATTGATGTCGATATGAACGACATCAGCGACACGGTGATGACGCTCGGGGCGGTGGCGTGCTTCGCCGAGGGGCCGACTACGATTCGCAACGTCGCCCACATCCGTCACAAAGAGACTGACCGCATCACGGCGCTGGCGACCGAACTTCGCAAACTCGGCGCGGAGGTGGACGAGCGCGACGACGGGCTAACGATCACGCCCAAGCCACTCACGGGGTGCGCGGTAGACACGTACAACGACCACCGCATGGCGATGAGTCTGGCGTTGGTGGGGTTGAAGGTGCCAGGAGTGGTGATTCGCAACCCGGGCTGCGTAGCGAAGACGTATCCAGGCTTCTGGGAAGATTTGAGTCGCATGCGCACGGAATAGCCCGTGTGAGTGGGCAGGTGAGACGATTCCTTCTCACCTGCCCACTCACACGGGCTATTCGCATGGCGATTACTTCGCCTTTTCCTTCGCCGGCTCGGTCCACCAGGGGCTGAGGCGGTGAATCTTGTAAAGCAACTTGTCGCGTTGTTCGCCCGTGGCGCTCTCCAGTTTCGCCTTGATCTTCTTCATCTTCTTCTTGCGCCGGTAGCGCCGGTCCAGTTCGATTCGCCGCTCGACCATATACTGCACTCCGTGAAAGAACTGTCCGCAAAGCAGTAACGATGAGTCAACCTTATACACCGCCGCCCCTGGCGACAAGCGGGACCGCGGTTCGCAACGTGCTGCTGACCGTGTGGGCCGTGCTGTCGCTCGGTTCGGCTGTGTTCGTACTGATGATCGGCACCAACGCCCCGTATGCCGACGAATGGGAGTTCGTCCCGGCGCTGCTGGGAGAAGAGCCAGCACTGCCGTGGCTCTGGCAGCAACACAACGAACACCGCCTGCCGCTGCCGCGTGCCCTCTTCCTTACGCTCTTTCGGATCACGCACGACTTCCGCGCCGGCATGCTCCTCCAGGTTGTCATGCTCTCCGCGCTGGCGCTGTATCTCATGCGGCTGGCGGCGCGGTTGCGCGGCACACCGCACTGGGCCGACTGTTTCTTCCCGATCTCGCTGCTGCATCTCGGCCACTGGGAAAATTTCCTGATGGGTTATCAGGTTTGTTTCGCCCTCTTCAGCGTACTGGCCACGGGCCTCGCAGTGATCGCGCTGCAGATGACACCGCAGAACGCATTTCGCCGGGGGCTGGCCTGCGGATTGCTGCTCGTGTTGCTGGCACTGACAGGCGGTTCCGGACTGGCCGTGGTACCGCCCGTCGCGGCGTGGCTCTGTTTTGTTGCGTTCGGCATCTGGCGGATGGGACGAAGAAGGAGAGCGGCGTTACTCGCACTGATGGCACTGCTGCCGGTGGCGTATCTCGGCGCATACTTCGTTGGCTATGTCAAACCGCCGGGTCATCCCAGGCTCAGTGTGAACCCACTGGAGGTGCTTCGAGCCGCTGGCGAAGTGCTGGCGATGTCGTTCGGGATCGGTGTTGCGGGCGTCTGGTGGGTCGTGGCTGTGGGGATCGTCGCGCTGGGCGTGGCGACTCTCAGGCGGCTCGCACCGCGATGGGAGGAGCCAGCCGAACGAATCTCCGTGGCAGGGCTGGTGGCAGTGGCAGTGGGAGTATCAGGCGTCGCGCTGGCCATCGGCGTCGGACGCGGCAGCTGGGGAGCGGGGACGGGGCTATGGTCGCGTTACGCGCTGCTCGCCTGGCCGCTGCTGGCGCTGTCATACGTCGTCTGGGTGAAGTTCGGGGCGAAGTGGATTCCCGTGGCACTGTGCATGACTGCGGCGGGGGCATTCCCGACGAACATGCTCACAGGGATGATATGCGGTGCGGCGCTCACGACCGAATACGCCGCCGTGAAAGCAGACGCCGTGAACGGCGCCACGGCCACGCAAATCGCCGATGCCGAAGAACGTCGCCGCGAACGCAACCCGCAGTCTGCAGTGGTGCTCCAGCGTGCGCGCGCGATTCGCGGTATTCCGCTTCTGCGTGAGGCGAACGTGGGTATCTTCGCGCGGACGTCCGCGGTTCGGGAAGAGGGCGTCTGGTGGTGGGTGAGCGGCGGAGTATTGCTCGCACTGCTGGCCGCGGCGGTGGGGCGCTGGATGTGGGTCCTGGGTCGCGCAGTTCATGTCGAACGCTGCCGCGAACTGTTCCGACTCCAGCACGAACGATTCGAGGAGCAACTCCTGCGCACCGCGTCTGCGATTGGTCTTCCGCGTGGGCTACGCTGGGTACGATGCATCATCACCGGCGATGCGGTGTTGGTGCGCGATACCGCTACGAGTGGCATCGTCGCGCTGGTGCCGGTCCTCATCGATTTCGTGCCGGTGGAAGGCGGCGACATGGAGGATGTGCCCGCGGCGCGCGAGCCACGCCCCGCGACTGCGGTCTTCAGCTTCCACACCGGTTCCTGGCACACTGCCGGCCGCGTTATTTTCAACCATACCCCCGAGCAGGCGCTCGCCGCCTTCCCGGAGTTGCAGCGATTGCCGGACCACGGGTAAGAGAACTACCCCAGGAACCGTATCGCCAGCGGATACCGCCAGACTCGCCCCTCATTTGCCTTGATCGCCGCGATGACAGGGAAGACGGCGTTCAGTACCGCCAGGATTATCAGCAGCACAAATCCGACGATCACGATACAGAGAACGACGCTGATGATGATGTAGATGATGTTGGAGATGATCCAGTTCGCCGCGTTGCGGCCGTGTTCGTCCACCTCCGGCCATTCGTCTTTCTTCAGTTGCCACATCACGATGGGCGCGACGATCCCCCCCAACGGAACCGCATGCCCCGCGAAGAGTGACAGGTGCAGAATCATGCACCACTCGCGTGCTTGTTTCTTCCGACGGCGGGCTATGCGGCGGTCGTCTTCCTCATCGTCATCCTCATCCCAATGCCGACGGGGCCGCCGTCTCGAGGATTCCTCCTCCAACTCAGACACTGGCGTTTCTTCGGCCGCGTGTTCCTGTTCGAGCAACCGGGCACGCGCACGCTCGTACTGCTCGTCGGTGATGGTCCCTTCCGCGCGTAATTTCCGCAGTTTCTCCAGTTCGTCGGCGCTGTTCATGCGAAACCTCCGGCGGATGCCTGGTCTGTTATTCGCACTGCGAACGCAAAGATTGGCAGAACGGGTTACAGTGAACGGCGGTTCTCGCCACGCAGTCAGTTGATCTTCCGTAACTTCTCAAGAGACGCTATACCGCCTCCGCGTGCCGGTCAAGCTGGTGATTCGCGGAGGGTACGTCATGGGCTGGAAGCAGGTGCGAACGGCAACGACAGGCGGCGCAGCGGTCGCGGCGGTCTGGGCAGTCGTCTCGCTCAGTGCGCCCGCGCAGGAAGGTCAGTTCTTTCCGCGCGCCCAGCCAAGGCTTGTCTTCCCCCAGCAAGACAGGGCCGCGTCGCAGGCTCCCGATCAGGAGAAACTCGCGCCGCTCGTCATGCCGGCCATTTCCGATCCTAACATTGAACCGGTGCAGTTCAGGCAACCGGCCGGCGTGCCGCGGCCGGTCGCCAGCCCACCGCTCACCGCTTCCAGTGTGCCCGATCCACCACCGCCAGTGGTCACCATCCGTGTGCGCGTCCCGGCCGATGCCGCACCAGGAGACGACATCAAATACATCATCACTGTGCAGAACACTTCCGCGGCCGAAGCGCATGCGGTCACGGTTCGCAACCCGCTCGGCGCCGATGTGGAGAAGGTGGTGAAGGCTGAGCCAGAGCCAGAGCCAGAGAAGGGCCTTTCCAGCGCGAAGCAGCTCGTCTGGAACTTCGGTACGCTCAAGGGTGGGCAAGGGAAGACGATCGAACTGATTCTTCGCCACAAACCGAACGCAACGCAGGTCAAGAATCTCGCGTATGTGAAGTTCGAACACGGCGAATCGGTCACGACGAAGATTGCCAAACCGACGATCAAGGTGACGAAGCTCGCGCCGAAGCAAGCTGTCCGAGACGAGGCGTTCACGGTGCGCGTGCTGGTGTCGAATACCGGGCGAGTGCCGGCGGAGAGCGTTCGTGTGATCGAGAATCTCCCGGCGTCGGCGGAGGTGGAATCGATTACGACTGGCGGAAAGCGCGTCAAACAACCGGAGGGGCAACAGTGGGTCTGGGAACTGGCAAGGCTCAGGCCCGGTGAGCGCAAGGTGATCGAATACCGTGTCAGGGCGCGCGAAGCGAAGGATGTGTTCACGCTTACGAGCGTCAATGGCAACCGGCTCGTCGCCGACAAGCCCGCAGAAGGCCGCACGCAGGTCCTCGTACCAGGCCTGGAAGTGAAACTCACCGGACCAACGGGTGTCGTGAGCGCCGGGGAGAGTGCGAAGTATGAGATCGTGGTCCGCAACACGGGCACGCTGCCGTGCGCGCGTGTGCGGGTGACTGGCACAATCCCGGCCGACACGAAGCCGACCATGAAGACCGACGGCGGGCAACTCTTCCGCGATTCGTTCGTGTGGCAGGTTCCGCGGCTGGAAGCGGGCGAGGCACAGTCGTTTCGCTTCGCGGTGAAGGCGAGTACGACCGGCCGTCGCGTGGTGGTTGCCGGTGCCACCGACGCACGCGGCCAGCGTGCCGGTCAGGAACTCGCCACAGTCTTTTCCGGCACAGCGGCACTGACGTGGGAAACGCGATTCGATCCCCTCACGGTACAGGTGGGGCGGCAGGGCGTGTTCACGGTGAAGGTGAAGAACGCTGGCGGCGAGGCAGCGCGTAATGTCCGCGTGCGCGTCGATGTACCCGATGGAGTGAGCGTGGTGCAAGTGACACCGAACACACGCATCGACAACAATATCGTCGCTTTCGGAGCCGAGGAGATCAAACCGTATGGCGAGGTGACCTACACACTCACCTTTGAGGGAAAGAAATCGGGTATCGCGTACTTCAACGCGACCCTGGCCGCAGATTGTCTCGGCGACCGGCCACTGACCACAGGGAAGTCGATCAACGTCATTGGCGGGCCGAAGTGATCGACGAACCGGAATCGCTTGTTCGTCGCCTCGTTGCAAGCTTCTCACAATGCACACCACGGATGTTCTGATTGTCGGCGGCGGGATCGTTGGGCTAGGCTCGGCGATGGCGATTGCGGATCGTGCCGCGGTTGTGGTTGTGGAAGCGGAACGGCACGTCGCACTCCATCAGACCGGCCACAACAGTGGCGTCATCCATTCCGGTCTCTACTACAAGCCCGGTTCAGCGAAGGCCCGCAACTGCGCCGAGGGGCGTGAGCGGATGTATCGCTTCTGCGCGGAGAACGGCATCCCGCACGAACGGTGCGGCAAGCTCGTCGTCGCCACGGATGCCAGCGAGATACCGGCACTCGCCGAGTTGGAGCGTCGCGGCACGGCCAACGGTCTCCGCGACCTGCAGCGACTCTCCTCCGATGAGATGCGTGAGATCGAGCCGCACGTTCGCGGTGTCGCGGGGCTGCGCGTCCCGGAAACGGGCATCGTCAACTACAAGGCTGTGGCCGAAGTGTTTGCCCGGAAGATTACCGAATCCGGAAGCAGCGTCCGGACCGATGCGAAGTTCACTGGCTGCAAGCATGAACCAGACGCCATCGTCGCCGAGACCACCGCTGGCCTGGTACGGGCAAAGCTCCTGATCAACTGCGCCGGGCTATACTCCGACCGCGTCGCGCGGCTCTGCAACGTGGAGCCAGGCGTGCAGATCGTGCCATTTCGTGGCGAGTACTATGAGCTGAAGCCACACGCCGAACAACTCTGCAAGCATCTGATCTACCCCGTACCAGACGCACGACTGCCGTTCCTCGGTGTTCACTTCACACGCATGATCGGTGGCGGCGTCGAATGCGGACCCAACGCGGTCCTCGCCTTCCGGCGCGAGGGGTATCGCTTCACGGATCTCAGCATGCGCGACCTGTGGGAACTGACAACGTATCCCGGTTTCTGGAAGATGAGCCAGAAGTTCTGGCGTGTCGGGCTACATGAGATGTACCGCTCACTGAGTCGCCGCGCTTTCTGGCACGCACTTCAGAAGCTCATTCCAGAAATCTCGTTCCACGATCTCGTACGGGCCGGCGCCGGCGTGCGAGCCCAGGCAGTCGCCCCGGATGGCAAACTCGTAGACGACTTCTTTATCCGTCAGGCCGATCGGATGATTCACGTCCTCAACGCACCGTCGCCCGCGGCCACGGCGTCGATCGCCATCGGGCAGAGCATCGCGAATATGGCGCTGAAGGAACTGGGGCGCTGAACGCGCGCGGGAAGTGTGCGTCCTGCCGCGTGAGGTCCGCTCGCTCCGCGAGCGGACCACGCAGGCCAGCGAATCGTTACTTCTTCTTCTTGACACGCTTGAGCGTGTCAGCCTTCTCGCCGTCAGAAAGGGTCAGTTCGTCACCCTTGATCTTCACGTCAAACTCATGCTCGATCTTTTCATCGCCGAGTTTGAGATCAACCTTGAGCTTCTTACCGTCGAGTTTGTAGGTGCCGGTGAGCTTCAAATCCTTGCCGTCGAGGGTCACGGCCACGGCCATCTTCCCGGCCTTCTGGAATTCGACGATCGCGCCCACTGGCGTATCGCCGGTGGACTTCGTCACCTCCCACTTGCCCACCAACTTGGCGGCGTCGTCAGCTTTCGCGGGACCGGTGAGGGCGAGAATCACAACACCCAGCACCGCGGCGCACAGCGACTTCATGCGTTCTCTCCATGAGGAAACCGACGGGTACGTCCATCGGGCGGAGAGAATGCTACGCAGCGTACATCACGGGCCGGAAGTGTTCACAAGTCCACCGATCCAAAATCTGATGCGAACTCGGCGCTCGTATCACCGATCGCCGGTACGAGCGGTATCGCTCACTTCAGAGGAGTGAGCCGAATGTTCCGGTACGCGACCTTCGCACCGTGATCCTGTAGCCCGATGTGCCCTTCGCGCTTGAAATCCTTCAACGCCGTTTTGAACTTGTTCTTCGTGCCATCCGGATTCTTGTTTCCTGCCGTCCACCGATCGAGATCCATTTCGTTTACTTTCTCACCGTTGATTGCAACGCTGATGTGATTGCCCTTCGCCGTAACCACCATCGTGTTCCACTGGCCAGCCTTCGTGTTATCCTTCGAGGGCGCGACGAGATCGTACAGCGCGCCCACAGAGTGTTTGCCCGGTTTGCCGGGACGATCCACCTGAATTTCGATGCCAGTCTGGACGTTGTCTCTGGGCTTGTCGGTGCGGATGAAGACGCCGCTGTTGCCTTCCGTCTTGAACTCCAGACTCAGCACGAAGTCGCCATAGCGATCCTTCGTCCAGATGTCGCCGCCAGGCGTCTCGCGGATCATCGCCCCATCTTTCACGGCCCACCCCTTCGTAACAGGTTTGCCCGCCGCGGTCTGCCAGCCTGCGAGGTCCTTAGCGTTGAACAGTAGTTTACCGTCAGCGGCGCATACTTGAGCAATCGTCAGCACAAACATGGAGAGTGAGATGAACGGACGCAGCATGGAAAGAACTCCTGAAGAGAAACGGGGAATGCGGGTCGCAACGAGCGAGTGTCATCAGCGTCCGTGGCGTTTCTGGAGATACGCCGCGAGGTCGTGTCCGAGGTCCGCATCGGTGCGGAGACAAACGTAGTCGATCTCCAGCCGGCGGCAACCGGCTTCGATGGCATCTGTGTGTGCCTTCAGCGCGGCGAGGTATTGCTCGCGAACACCGGCGGGGTCGGTGAGAACTTCCGGCAGCCCTTCGAGACCGCGGAAGAGTGTGGTTTGCCGGAAGGGAAAGTCGATCTCTGCCGCATCGAGCGTGTGGAAGAGGATAACCTCGTGCTTTTGGTAACGCAGGTGCTGGAGGCCGGCGAGGATGTCGGGCACATCGTCGAGTAGATCGCTGAAGACGAAGACGACGCCGCGACGCCCTGTGCGGCCGGCCAGTTCGTCCAGCCCGCGTGCGATGCCGCCGGAGTCCGTGAATGGCCCATCGACCATCGCCCGGCACGCCTCACGTAGGTGGTTCATCTGGCCGCTGGGTCGCAGGTGCGCGCGTACCCCACCGGCCACGAGGGCCAGTCCCACACTGTCTGCCTGGCTGAGTACAAGGTAGGCCATCGACGCCGCCGCAGTGCAGGCCAACTCGTACTTCGAGCGAGTCGCAGAGGCATAGCTCATCGAGTCGCTGGCGTCGATGATGAGCCAGGCAACGAGGTTTGTCTCTTGCTCGTACTGCTTGATGTTGAATCGATCGGTGCGCCCGTACACCTTCCAGTCGATGTGCTTGATGTCGTCGCCCGGAACGTACTCGCGGTGCTGCGAGAACTCGACAGCGAAGCCGTGTCGTGGGCTGCGGTGCTTGCCAGACAGATAGCCCTCCACGAACTGCCTCGCCTCCAGCTCGAGACGATCAATGCGCGAAAGTACGCTGGGGTCGAGGAAGTTGCTAGGCATGGCTATCGCGAAAGCCGGCCGTTCCGCACAGGCAGAACGAGCCGTTGGGAGTTCAATCGTTGCTGTCGCATGGCGACCTGCTCGCAGAGCATCCCGGCCACCTTTTTCACTCTTGCGTGCGGGCAGGCACGAGCGTCACCAGTCGGCGAACGATCTCGTCGGGTGATACGCGGTCGGCATCGGCGTTGTAATTGGTAACGACACGGTGTCGCAGTACCGGCATCGCTACCGCCTTCACATCCTCGGTTGCAACGTACGTGCGGCCGCGTAAGAGCGCGCGGGCCTTCGCCGCGAGGATGAGATTCTGGCCGGCACGCGGGCCCGCACCCCACGTCACATACTTCTTGATGAAGTCGGGCACGTTGGGATCGGGTGCCTCGCCGTCCTGCGAGCCAGGGCGCGTCAGCCGGGCGAGTTTCATCGCGTAGCGAATCACGAATCCGGCTGCCGGTACGCGGCGCACCAGTCCCTGCATCCCCAGCATCTCCTCGGCGCCAATCACGCGGTTTGGCTGTACGCGCGTCGCGGAGGTCGTCGATTCGATAATGCGGAACTCGTCCTCTTCCAACGGATAGCCGACATTCACCGTGAACATGAACCGGTCCTGCTGCGCCTCGGGCAGCGGATAGGTGCCTTCCTGCTCAATCGGATTCTGTGTCGCCAGTACGAAGAATGGTTCGGGCAGATGATGACGCTGACCGGCAACCGTGACCTGTTTCTCCTGCATTGCCTCCAGGAGTGCCGATTGCGTTTTGGGAGGAGTGCGGTTGATCTCGTCGGCAAGCACCACGTTGGCGAAGATCGGCCCTTGCAGGAAGCGGAACACACGCGAGCCGGTGGCGCGGTCTTCTTGCAACATCTCGGTGCCCGTGATGTCCGAGGGCATCAAGTCTGGGGTGAACTGCACGCGGTTGAACGACAGATTCATACTGTCGGCCAGCGTGCGGATCATCAATGTCTTCGCCAGGCCAGGCACACCGACCAGCAGCGCGTGCCCCTGAGAAAGGAGCGCGATGAGCAGAAGCTCCATCACGTCCTTCTGGCCGACGATGACCTTACCACACTCTTCAAGGATGCTCTCGCTGGAAGCGCGGAGGCGATCCACCGCGTTCGCATCGTCGCCACCCAACCCGACCGGTTCCGCTCGCACAGGTGCCCCCCGTTCGGCAAACCCCGATCGCCAGATCGGAGTGACGATGGGCGAACCGCCTCGGCCTTACGGCCGGGATTCGCCAGGATTATTTGATCCACACAACGCGCGAGCCAGTCGCGATGACGGCTTCTCCCGCGTTGAAGTGCGCCGCGACCACAGGGCCGCGTGCCGGGATGTCGATACGCGCCAGTCGCCTGCCCGTCTTCGGATCGAGGATGAGTACCGGCACTTCACGCTCGACCCACGCATCATACAGCGTTGCCGCAAGGCCGGGGAGCCGCCAGTGATACGGTTCGCGCCGGAACGACCGCACGAGCCGCCCCCAGACCATCGTTGGCGCTTCCGTGGGAATCGCCTCTGCAGGGTAGACAATCACACACTCCGCCCCAGCACGAACAACCCATCCCGTTGTGTTATGTGTCTCAGGAAGATCGACTTCCCATAGGGTCTTGCCGTCGCGCAGCCCCAGCGCGAGGAGTTGATTCGCCGCAGGAACATAGACACGCTCGGCATCGGAATCGGCCGCGGTGAGGTCGATGCGGTCGGCGTCGGCGAATGCCGGTCCACCAGGTCGCCACTGTGGTTTACCCGTGTGCGGATCGACGCGGTCAAGCTCGATGCCATGGTTCCTCCGCACGGCAACGAGAAGGAGATCGCCCCACAGTCGCGCCTGGGGTGGCTCGCCGGTGTAGCCCTCGTCGAACTCTGGTTCAAACGTCCACTTCACGCGACCGTTGAGCTGCGCGAGCCGGATGAGACCCGGTCCGTCTGGTAGCAGCAACTGTCGGTCGCCGGCGCGCACGGGAGCGTGTGTCCACATCGCACGAGAGGTGCGGTCGCCGAGTGCCGGTTGCAGGACAGGCTTGCCGGAATCGAGCCGCACGAACCAGCGCCGGCCATTCGAGAGTTGCACTACGGCGAACGGCCCGCAGAGGGAAAAGTGCGCGCCGAAGCGTGGCGTATGAGGGAACGGCGCGGGCTCGTATCCCAAACGGCCTGCGGAGTTCAACAGCCACGCAACGCGACGTGCTTCGAGATCGAATGCGATCAGGTGATACTCGCCGACGCGTGCCAGGAGCCACGCACCCGCGAGCGCGAACGACGACAGCCGCGGGTGCAGCGGTTCCGCGCCGCAGCGAAAGCGAAACGGCGACGGATCGGCCGGCAGTCGCCCGGCAGCGGGCATGCGAAACACCCACAGCGGCTCGCGTGCGGCGCCGTAAAGCGCAATGGCGAACGGTCCGGCCGCGACGAAACCCGTCCGCAACTCGGCCGCATGCGTGAATTGATCGGCCGGTGTGTGTTCCACTTCAGGTCCGTGGTCGAGCGGAATCGTCAGCAAGGTACGTGTGCCAGCGAAGAAGAGTCGCTTCAACGGGGCGATACCACCGACGATCTGCTTCAGCGGCGAAACCGCGTCAGGGAGATTTCGCGAATGGTGAACCTCGGCCTCGTGCGAGAGCGACTGCGTGTAAGCCTTCGCCTCCGCGACGACCGGGACAGAGCCAGGGACCGGCGAGCGGCCAAGTCGTCGCAGGAGGAACTCGCCGAGTGTCACTGGCACGCCGTCGGTCGGCAGGATCCACTCCGTGAGAAGCGCGGGGCGGAGTGCATCGTGGAGTGCCGGGGGGAGTTGGTCGGGGTCGGTCGCAGGCGGCGAGAACTGAAGCATTCGCGCTGCGGCCCAGGCGCGAAACGATGCTGGCAAGTCGCTGGTTGCCGTTTTCGCGAGAAACTGCCTGGCGCGTGCGAGATCGCCGGCTGCGGCCGCGCGTTCCGCGCGATCGATCATCGCATCGAAACGCTTCTCCGGCGGTGGCTTCGGCTCCGTTTCGAACGTGTCGGACTCAGCGCGGTAGAACCAAATTTCCTTGGCGGTCACGACGACGAGAATCTTATCCGCATAGACAACGTGGCCGAAATACGGCTGATTGAGCGGACTGCGAAGAGCGTTCGGCCGCCGCGACTTCAGCCAACCGTTGGCCGGGTTGAGGAAGTAAAGTCCCTCGCGCGATGGCCAGACGATGACGGAATCCGTCACGAAGCCGCGGCCATAGCTGGCGATGCCAGGTTCTGTGCCCTGCACCCAGCCGCCCTGCCCCACACGGTCGGAGCCGGTATCGAGGTTGAACGCGCGGATGCTGTATGGCCCGTTCGTGGTGACGACGAGTTTACCTGCGGCCACACCGAGGATGCGTGCCCCTTCGACACGGCCTGGCGTTTCCCACACGAGCCGACCGGTTTCCGCGTCCAGCGCGTAGACATGCTCGGCGTCGGCCGGGGCGACGAAGATTCGTCCGCCGAAGGCGACCGCCGGCGACGGCTCGCCTGATCGAGCGTTGGCGGCAGTCTTCACCCGCGGATAGCGGAAGCCCCAGGCTCGCTTGCCGGTCGTCGCGTCGATGGCGACCACCGCGCCGGCATTCGAGGAGAAGACGAGGTTCCGCCCCGAAAGCGTGAGCAACTCCTGGCGCGCGCGTCGGTCGATTGTGGGCAACGGGCTATCGCAGAGTTCGGCGGTCCATGCGGGCCGCGGCGGTTTGTCGGTGTCGGCGGGGTCATAGCATGCGACAACATGTGTGACGCGGCCGCCCTCGAACTTCGCATACACCGCCCACATTCGTCGATTGACAACGAGCGGCGTGCCCTCCCACGCAGTCGCGATCTTCTTCTCATCAGGTGGGAATACCTGCCACAGTTCGGTGAATTTTCCCTCCGTCTCCAGGCCGAGGCAGACAATCGCGCTATCAGGAATGAAACCGCCATCGCGCTGCTGGGAAGGCGCGCGAACGAGTGACGGGCCGAGTCGCGCATAGAGGCGGCCGCGGGCCACCGTGAGGGTGCATTCCGTATCCGGGGGCGTTGCTTCGTTCGGTCGCGCGCCGCCACGTCCGAAGAATGTCTTGTGTGGTTCGCGCGTCGCCGTACCATCGAGCATGCTGAAACCGTAGACGCGCGTGCCCGATGCGACGAAGACTTCGTCATCGGCAATGGCCGGATAGCCGAACGGTGGCCGCAGGGGAGGACCGAGCGCGAGCCGCGGGTGGTTGTCGTCGTCCGGGATTTCGGCTCGCCAGGAAGGGCGGCCAGGCCATGCAGCCGGGATGCCGCCAGGCACACGGCCGTCGCGTGTCGGCCCGCCGCCAAAGGTGGTCCACCCCGCGCCGCGGGTCGCATCGGCTGCGAGTTTCGGCGGCGTATCGAGGAAGGTTTGCAGTGTGTCGGCCAGCGGCCCGGTCTTGCCCGCGAGCGTTCCTGTCGCGCCGGGATGCTTCGCCTTCAGCGCGACCACTTCCGCCTTCGCTCGCGCGAGTTCGTGTCGAAAGATCAGCGTGAGCGTGATTCGCGCACGAACGAGTGCCAGATCGGCCTTCGAGTTGGGATACGTGATGTCGGCCTCCGCGTCGGGAAGAAGCCGTCGCCAGATGCCTTCGGCAGCGCGAAACTCGCCGCGTTCGAAGAGGAGATCGCCCAACAGTACAAGTGCCTCGTCCGCCGGCCGTGAAACGAAGTAGCGGTCGAGGAGTTGCCACAGCGGGCGTGGATCGCGAGTCCGGTTCGCCTCGTCGAGCAACTTCCTGGCGGGCTGGTCGATGCGATCCTGATACGTCTTCAGTGTTTCGAGGGGAAGCCGGGCGAGCAACGAATGCGCGACCCAGCGGGCGGCGCGGAACTCTCCTTCACCGAGCGTGACAAGATCGTCGCCAGATTCATCGAGGATGCGCTGGAGATCGTCGGCGGCGTCCGCGGCCTTGCCGGAGAGGAGTTTCTGTTCCACCTCGGCAAGCCGCTTGCGAGTCTGGCTCGATTCCCCACGAAGGGTGGCCGGTTCCAGCGCGGGCGGGCCAGCCTCCGCGCAAGCCGCGAGGAGCAATACGACTGCGGTAGCGAACCCGACGACCCGACTCATAGAATGATTTCCGTGACGCGACTCCGCTTCATTGTTCGCATTCCGGCGGAAAATGCAACCGCTCGAAGCGACAGAGATGCCGGCGAACTCCTCTCGTGTGATTCGACCGTGCCCGCAGTGTCGTTGGCGTTGCACGGATCGCCGCCCCAGCCGCTGCTTCGTGATCGTCGTTCATCCACTATCCGTGACCTGTTTGCCATGAGCCACACGCGCATCGCACTCGTTCTCACCGCCGCTTTACCACTCGCGCTGATGGGCTGCTCCGGCAGCGTGTCGCCACCCGCAGGTGAGCCGATCGCGGCCGCCGCGGCGGCGCGCTACGCGGCGCGCACCGATCCCATTGTGATTCGTATTCCCGAAGGCGCGCCGACTCACTGGTACTCGGCCCAGTACCCGCCGACGCGCAGCCTGCGGCTCTTCCCGAACACGCCCGACCGCGACATCGCCGCCGAACTTCGCAAACAGATCGGCAAGAACATCATTGACCCCACTCGCTACGAGCAGGACGTGTGGATGCCCGCACAGGCCGACAGGCTCGCCCGACTGCTCGACGCCTCCTTCGGCGCACCCGCGGCTCCAGTCGTCCACATCCCCGACTGGGATACGCTTGTGGCCACCGCATGCGTGCGCTTCGAGCCAGGGGAATCATTCGGCAGCACGATCAAGAACGCGAAGTCGCGGCTGAAGACATTCAAGTGGGAGATGTGGAAGGAGAATCTGACCGGGGCGAACGCAGCGAAAGAACAACTCAAGCTCGACGATGCGACACTCGCTCGCGGCTCGGTGCTCTATCGCCGGTGGTGTCTGCAATGCCACGGGCCCAATGGCGAGGGCGAGGCAGCGCACGCCATCGAGAATGGGCCAATGCCACGCGATTACCGACAGGGCGTCTTCAAGTACACCACATCGTTCCCGCCCACGAACACCAAACGCCTGGGGCTGGGCGCAGTGGGCAAACCGCGCCGCGAAGACCTGATCCGCACTGTTCGCCGCGGCATCGACGGCACCATCATGCCTGCCTTCCCGACACTCAGCGAGCAGGAGATGAACGACGTGGTAAGCTACGTCATTCACCTGAGTATTCGCGGTGAAACGGAACTGGCCTCCATCGCGAAGATGGTGAAGCCAGCCGAGGACGATCCCTTCTTCCTCGGGCTGGAAATCAACTGGCTCGTGCTGCAACAGGAGTTGTTCGTACTGCTGAACTGGAATCTCGCGGCCGACCATCCGATTCCCATTCCGCCAGACCCGGCGACGAGCGAAGAGGAACGGCTGAAGTCCGCAGTTCGCGGGTACAAGCTCTACAACGCCGCGGAGTTTGGCTGCGGGAGTTGCCACGCCGATTACGGCCGTGGACAGCAATTGAAATGGGATGCGTGGGGAACGATGGTGCAGCCCCGGAATCTGACACTGGGCGTATACCGCGGCGGGCATCGCGGCGAGGATCTCTATGCGCGACTCTACGGCGGCATCGGCCCTTCAGGAATGACCGCCTTCCACGACCGCGTAACCACGGCTCCGCCAGGCACGCCGGACAAGCTCTGGGACATCGTTCACTTCCTGCAAGCACTCTCGGATTCACGCGAACGAAAGCGCATGCAGGAACTGGATTCCGAAGTCAAGATCGACTGGTGAGGTTTTGACATCGGCAGCGTGTTGCTTGCGTTCCTGCGTTGCCCGATCTGAGCAGAGGTGCGAAAGAACGAATGGCGGATGATGCACGCGCGGGCAACTGCCGCTGGAAGCGCCTGACCGGTTGGCTCGGTCACGCGGACCTGCTCGTGCTCCTGGCGTCGTTCGTTGCGGCCGGGGCGGTGTGGGCGTTTCTCGCCATCGCCGATCACGCCACTGGCGGCCCTCCAGGGCACATCGACACGCAACTCCTGCGCGATCTCCGCCGCACCAACAATCTCGCCGAGCCAGTTGGCCCAATGTGGCTTCAGGAAGCCACCCGCGACATCACGGCGCTCGGCGGCTACACCGTGCTCACACTCGTCGTCAGTGCGGTGCTCGGTTTCCTCCTCATTGGCAAGCACTTCCACGCAGCACTTCTGGTATTCACGGCCACCTGCGGCGGCTGGCTCCTGAGCATCGTTCTGAAGGACCTTTACGGCCGCCCGCGGCCGGACCTCGTACCACACCTCACGCACGTCTCCAGTTCGAGCTTCCCCAGTGGCCACGCGATGCTCTCGGCGGTCGTCTATCTCACGCTCGGCTCTCTACTTGCCCGTCTCGTCGCACGCCGTCGAGCCAAGCTCTACTTCGTTGGTGTGGCACTGCTTCTGACATTGCTGGTGGGGTGCAGCCGGATTTACCTGGGCGTCCACTATCCGACCGATGTGGCCGCCGGCTGGACCGCAGGTGTGGCGTGGGCGACCCTTTGCTGGTTGGTCACCCGGCAACTTCAGCGCGGTAGGACCGTCGAAGATCGCGCAGACTGAACGGACAAACGAGTTCCGGAAACAATACGCGCACAATCCCGCATGCTGTTGCGTGACCAGAGAGACGGCACACGGACTGCATCTGCTGCTCAGAAGCCGTGACACGGTTGCGGCTGGAAGCGCGTTCGCATTACCCGCCTGCTTACGCCAACGTGTCGACCGCAGATTGTGGAACTTCGTGCTTGCGTGATCATGTACCGATGCGGAAGGGTGCGTCTTCGGACTGGAGCAACACTGGAGGATAGACCGCCCCGCCATGCGCGACGTAGGTGAACACCTCCGCGACTTCCTCGCTACGGAGCGTGTAGTCCGGAAGGTCTTCGAGCGCGATCCACTCGGCGCGGAGCGACTCGTCGTCTGGTTCGGACTTCAGCGGTGAATCATCGGCCGGTTCGGCCAGAAAGAGTATACGGATGCGCGAGCCGGCCTTTGTCGGCGAATGCTCGACACGGATAACGCCGGTGATTCGGATGGGGATGCCGGCCTCTTCGCGCGTCTCACGCACGGCGGCATCGGCGAACGACTCGCCCGCTTCAACGCGCCCGCCCGGCAAGTACCACGGTTCCCCGTACTTGCTCTCCTGAATCAACAGAAAGCGGTCGCCTTTGCGCACGACGACTAGCGCGAAGCACCACGTCGGGATCGGCTCTCGCGGCATGGGGTATCTCGCTGCGGCACGGTGTGGCACCGCAACTTACCACTCTCCTGAAGCCAGAACAAGGAGCCAGTCGGCTTTCTCGAATCCGATGGAGTCGACTTGTGTTGCGCGGTCACTTCACCCAGATCGGTTCCGGGGCTGCGCCGCCCATCTGTTTGCGAATCTTCTCGCCACGTTCCGTGGGTTTCAGCAAGGGTTCAACCCGGTCCATTTCCGCCGGGCTGAAACCCGACCCCTTGAGCAGGTCGCGTGCGACGGCGTTCGCGTCGGCTGCAGCCTTCGCGACGGCGTCGCGTGCCTGATCGCGATCATGAAACGCGCGGCTGGCGAGTTTGCCAGCGTCGTAAGGGTTGCTTCCAGATAGCGAACCCGCGCCGAAGGTGTCGTCGGCAACCGGTTTCTCCTTGCCCTGAACCGACTTCGCTGCTCGTTTCTCCGCCACCATCTTCCCCATCTCTGCACAGAGTACCGCGGCCAGTTCGGAGTCATTCTTGCACTTCTCGATCAGCCCTTCGCTGATGATTAACTCTTCCGTGCCACGGTGGAACAGCACATTCTCCTTCACACCGAGAGTCATGAACCGCATGTTCGACGGGTCCAGCCCGGTGAATGTGTTCTGTTCGATGATCTTCCAGCCGACGACCTCGACGCGCTCCGCGAGTTGCGGAGACGGTTGCGGCATGCCCTTGGGTAACTTCGTGCCCGCCACTGGCTTGCCGGGCAACTCCGAAGCATCGCCAAGCGGTGTGCGAAGCGACGACAGCCCATCATGCGTGCAGCCAGTCGAGAGCAATGCCGCCGCCGCGGCCAGAACGACCAGTCGCTTCATGCCCAGGCTCCGTGTGGAATCGCGCCGGGCATAGCGGATATGGAACGGCATGTCGAGAGCGGATTGCGTTTGCGCGCCACATGGGTGTAACCAGAATCTCTTGGGGTCAGGCAGCCAGGTTCCAGTAGGCCTCCC
>CAYRDG010000021.1:0-35686 GCA_964422915.1 uncultured Frigoriglobus sp.
CCGCGAACGCGGCGGCGCCGAAACCATTGGCAGCGTGACAGAGCAGATCGCGGCGGGAGAGTGGAAATGTCATGGTGGGAAGGTGGCGCGGTGGCGGGAGGGCACTGATGAGTGTAGCCGAAGTTGTGCCCGATTGAAAGCGCCGCTCCCGTTCTGTCACGCCTCGCCGGCGGTGAGCGTTTCGGTCGCACCATGCGGCGGCGGGGTACTCGTCAGTGCCGCGCGGTCGATCCCTTTCTCTTCCTTGAGCCGTTTCAGCTTGTTGTGGAGCGTGTCGCGGCTCATGTTCAGGAGTTTGGCGGCGTGGCTCACGTTGCCGCCCGTTGTCCGCATCGCACGGCAAATGGCCCATTCTTCCACATCGTCCATGTCGAGACTGCGCGGCATGTCGATCTGGACGGTGCTGGGAGATGGACCTGCGACCAGTTCGGTCACGCCAGCCAGCGGGATCGCATCAGCCTCGATCGTCTCGTTCTCGGACATCACAGCGGCGCTCTCGATGGCCGCACGCAGTTGCCGCACGTTTCCCGGCCACGGATAGGCCTGGAGTTTGCGCATCGCGGCAGGTGTGAGCTTGAAGTTGCGCCGACATTCGGTCGACACCTTCGCCAGGAAGTACGCAGCCAGTTCCGGAATATCTTCGGGATGCTCACGCAGCGCCGGCACGCGGAGTTCGATCACTTTCAGACGGAACAGCAGGTCCTGTCGGAAGCGGCCGGCCTTCACGTCCTTCTCGAGGTCGCGGTTGGTCGCCGCGATGATTCGCACCTCGGCCTTCATGTCGGAAGTGGCCCCGATCGGGCGGAAGGCTTTCCCCTCAATAACCCGGAGGAGCTTGGCCTGACACTCCGGCGGCAACTCGCCCACTTCGTCGAGGAACAGCGTTCCTTCATCGGCTTGCTGGAAGAGCCCAGGGTAATCACGGTCGGCCCCGACGAATGTACCCTTGCGATATCCGAAGAGTTCCGCTTCCAGAAGCGTCGGTGAAATCGAGGCGCAGTTGACGACGACCAGCGGCCCCTCGGCGAGACGGCCGTTGCGATGCAGTGCCAGCGCGACGAGTTCCTTGCCCGAACCGCTCTCACCCTGGACGAGTGCCGTGAGTTGCTGCGGCGCAGCACGCAGGATTTGCTGCCGCAAGTGCATGATGGAATTGCTGCTGCCGATGATGTCGTCGGCCGCCGAGGCGTGAGTCCGCAAGCGTGAGTTCTCCGCCTCCAGGGTGCGACGGGTACGGAGGATTTCCAGCCCGTGCGCCAGGAATCCGGCCAGAGCCTCGATGAAACGCACGTCGCGTTCCGAGAATGCCCGACCGGTGCGGTAAACGTGAAGCGTGGCGAATGGCTCGCCAGACGCCTTCAGCGGAATGCAGATGGCGTCGGCGAATGCCGAGAGCGAGTCGGTGGGTGAGTGCGCGGCGCTGATTGCCGGGAACAGCCAGACGGTTTTACCTTCCTTTTGCGCCTGGGCCGTGAGTCGACGCGAGAGCGGAATATCGATGGATGCGGCTTCGGGCATCACGATCTTCGGGCCGGGTTCGTCCGGGTCGAGACTGAGATAACCCGCGAGTTTGGCCGTCGTTTGGTTGAGGATGGCGCGCAGTGCCGAGGCAATCAGTTCGTAGGGCGTCTTGTGTTCAACGGCACCGGCCATGAACTTGCACAGCGCAGTCAGTTCGTCCACGCGAAGTTGATTGGCGTCCTGCTCCGCAAGCAATTCGCTTGCCGCGCGGTTCGCCGGGATCTCGTGGACCTTCGTGATCTTCTGCGGGCTTTCGCTTCCCTTGTTGGTCACTGGCATCGGCATCGTTGCCGGGGCCGGCGTCACGGGTTGTGTCTTGGGCGGAGCCTTCGGCTCCAGCATAAATTTCAGCACGACCTCGCCGATCTTGACGCGCTGCCCGTCGATGAGGTCCGCAGAGCCATTGACGCGCTGGCTATCGACACGGGTGCCATTGAGTCCGAAATCGCGGACGTGCCAGCATCCATCCTCGAAATAGATCTTGGCATGCGTGCGGCTGGCGAGTTCGTCACGCAGAACGACAGTATTGTCGCGGCTACGGCCGAGCGTCACCGGCGGTCCGGTTGGAGTCAGGTCGATGATCGGGGGGAGGCAATCGCCGGCCTCGAGTGTCAGTCTCGCGCGCATCAGCAGGAGGCTCCACGTTGCCGCGCGGACGAGGTTTCACAGCGGGGTCGCGGCAACATTTGGACGAATCAGTCGTTCCCAATCAAGGTTAGCACGCGATTTGCGTTTCGGAAGCCTCTCCCGGGGTTACCGCCCGGCGCGACCAGCGATAAGGTGAAGGCAGACACTCACCGAGGCCGAAATGCAAACACGTATCGAAGGCACCGCATATGTGCTGGGCGACAACATCGACACTGACCAGATTATCCCGGCACAATACCTGACATTCAACCCTTCAATCCCCGCCGAATACAAGATGTTCGGCAAGTATGCCCTGATTGGCGTGCCGGACGACGGTGCCGGGCTTCCGAAAGGGCACGTTCCGTTCCACACCGATGATGAATTTCTCTCACCGTACAAGATTATCATCGGCGGCAAGAATTTCGGCTGCGGTTCGAGCCGCGAGCACGCCCCGATCGCGCTCGCGGCTGCCGGCATCGTCGCGGTCGTGGCCGAGTTCTACGCCCGAATCTTCTATCGAAACAGCGTGAACGGTGGTTACCTGATCCCGCTGGAGACGAAGGAACGGCTCATCGACCACATCTGCACCGGCGACAAACTGGTGATCGACGTGGCAGCCGGCACGCTGACCAACGCGACAAGCGGCGCGACGTTCTCTTTGCTGCCGTTGGGCGAAGTCGCCCCGATTCTCGAAGCCGGCGGAATCTTTCCGTATGCGAAGAAGGTGGGGATGCTAAAGTAGTGCGACTACTGCATTGAGAGCGGGAATCGCCAGCGTACCGTGCAACTCGCACGCTCGCAACCGCTTTGCTGCGCAGTGGCGCTACTGGAGCCGCCCATGCCCGACCAACCTGCAGAAGAGCAGGGACATCTCAGTCAACTCCGCCTCCTTCTGGAAGAACTCTGCTGCGAACTTTGTCGCTTTGAGCATGCCTCGGCCGATCATGCCAATGGATGCGAGACGAAGATTGAACGGGAGTTCTACCTCGGCAAGGCCGGGACGTTCGCCGATATCCGCATCAGCCCTACCACGTCCGAACCCTACGTTGTGGAGGTGAAGTTCGGCTATCCGACCGAGATGCTCTTGCGGCACATCCAGCGCAAGTACGGCGAACCATCTTCCGTTCTTGCCGGCCTGAAGCGAATCGTGCTCATCATCGACACGGCAGAGCGAGAGAACTGGCCGCAGGTCGAGGCGGCGATTGTGCAAGCGCTGGTCCCTGGAATGACGCTGGAAGTCTGGGATGAACCACGCTTCATTCAACTTCTACGAGACCGACTCCAGATTGAGATTCCCGCAATCACTCCGGCCAGCCTCCTGGAGGTTCGCCAGGCGCTCGACCGCGCTCAGGGGCACTATGCGTTCGGTGGCGATTCGCTGGCCGACTATGTGCATGAACCGCTGAACGCGGAATTGCTCTGGCACTTTGGCTCGTGGAAACTCCGCAAACTGCGAGAAGGGAACCGAACTCGCCCGCGAGATATTCTGCCGCCGGGCCTCTATCGCGGTGTTGCCGTGCTTCTCGCGGACATGTGCTCCTTCTCAAGCTACGTTCGCGACACGCCCGATAGTCGCATCGTGCGGGAGAGCCTCACATCGTTCTACTCCAAGGCACGGTATCAGATTCACAGTAGTGGAGGGATGCTGTACCAGTTCGTCGGGGACGAAGTGGTCGGGCTATTCGGTCTTCCCGACCGCACGAACGGCTTCGCTCAGGGTGCGCTCGATGCAGCCCGTGCCTTGCTCAGCATCGGCAACTCCGTGGCCCATCAGTGGCAACGCCAGATCGACCGCGTGCAGGCAGCCAGCGGCGTTCATGTTGGGCTGGCGATTGGCGATTTGCAGATTGTATCCCTTCGACCGTTCGGCCGCACACATGTTGGCGCGGTGGGTGACTGCATCAATCTGGCGGCCCGATTGATGTCGTCCGCGGGCCCGAGCGAGATCGTCGCCAGCAACGCATTCTTTCAGTCGCTAGACGAATGCTCGAAGAGTGAGTTTCAGGAGATGGAGCCTGTGGAAGCGAAGAATGTGGGACGGATCAAGGCCTGGAAGTTCACAGCGACGGGGCGGGCGAATGCGTAGACGATTGCGGGCGCGAGATGTTGTTTCGGATCGCGTGTTGTCGGCAGTCGAACTCACCGACGACCTGCGATCCTCCTCCGCAACTATTTCGGCGTGAAGTCGTAACGTGCCAGGTCAATGGCGGGTGTGTTGGTGATTGTGGGCCGCCGGAACATGGCGCCGCTGGTGTCGGCCGCTGTCATGCTGTTGACCTTCGCGTCACTCAAGCTCAGTTCCATCTCGAATTTCTGCTGCTCCCACTTCAGCACCACGCGCGTCGGATACTGCACGGCCTGCTGCGGGTCGTTGTTCAGATCGATGGTTCGCGCACTCTTGATCTCGGCCGAGCAGATGATCGTACCCTTCATGTCGCGGACGACATGCCGCTTGACCTGGGGGCGATTCCCCGTGGCCGGGTCTGCGTCGAAGACAATCTCCTTGACCACCGGAACTCCGCCGGGCGTGACTGCTTCCCACTGCAGTGTATAAGTCCGCGCTTTCTGGTCGGGCGGGCTGGCGCTATACGAGCCTCTGGGCGGCTGCGCGGGCAGCGGCAGCATCCCCAGCGCCTGCATCACCCAGTCTGGCTCGAAGGGAATTCCGCCAGGGAGTTTCGCTTTCCCTTCCTGGAAATCCGAGTGCGAGGCGTAAACGTACATCGGCTTGGGGGGAGCGTCGAAGTAAACCCAAAACTGTTCGGCGTTGGAGCCGAGATCGACTTCCGCGGCCAGCGCCTTGGCGCGCGTGCGGAAGAATCGTGGTTGCTGAGCCGCGAGGCTGCCAGTGAGCGTGGCCGGCATCCGGATGCCTCGCTCGCTGGCCGTGATTCGCACGTCGGCCGTGAGCGATCGCATACGCGACGCACGCATGTTGACGAACGCCACGAGGCGTTCTGCCTCCACAGGTTCCAGCTTGCCGGTCGGGCGCGGACCTCGCTCACGGCTGATCCACTCCTTGATCGAGGTACAGCCCACGAGTGGGGCAATCAGGGCGACCAGCACGAGGATACGGACGCGGGTCATGGGTGCTTCTGGGTAGGTGCTGCAAGGCAAGCAGCACGGTTTCATGGTCTGTTCGCGACGCGCGGGTCGCGAACAGCAATAACAAACCCAAAGAGGGAACCTCGCCACCAGGCGGCGACCGCTCGCGATGCGAGCGGACCACGCTGCGAATACCCGACCGCGATTCGGCGGGCCTGTTCAACCATCACTCCCATCCCAGCACGCGGAACACTTCTATCTGCACCGCCGCGACCTGCTCATCGGTCAGTCGCGGATCGATGACATGATGAATCGCGCCGCCTTTTGCGTCGCGGACAATCAGCACGTCGCGCCCGTGTTCGTCTCGCGCGGCGTCCTCAAACCGGAATCGCTTGCGTCGCATCAGCAAAAGCGTCGCGACGTAGCGGAAGTTCAGCCCGTCGGCATCGGCCGAGTCCTTCAGTCTGTTGAAGCAGTCGAGCAGTAGCTCGTCGTTGATCGGCGGCTTGCGCGGCTTCTGCCCGGCAGCAGGAACCTTGCCGGCCCAGTATGCGACAGCATCCGCCGGCGGGCCTGGCCATGCGTCGGCGGCGAAGTCCGCGCGGGCGAGTTTCCCAGCGCTCTCGCTGAGCACCGCGAAGAAGCGGTCGCCCGGCTTCAGTTCACGCCCGGTCGCGGCACAGACACGCGAAGGGGCCTGAATGTCGTAGTCGGTCATCCTGGCCTTTAGTAAGAGCCATGCGGCCGTTGGTCGCACGTTCCTGGCCCGCAGCGGCCCGGCAGGGCCTCTCCATCAGGCATCGTACACTGTACGCGAGGCGATCAACATCATGGTCGCGGTCGCGGCGGGGCACTTCGTGTGCCAGGCGCGCGGATTGTGCCGGCTGGCGCGTCCGGTGAGGATGGGGGGAACAGGCGATCCAGTTCCCGACGAGCGGAGTAACCCGTCTCGGCGCCCACACCTGCGAATGCCCATCGCACGCGCCCTGTCGCATCAACCAGCACGAAACGCGGCACCGATTCAATGCCATACGCTGTCTCGGCCTGCGTTCCATCGTAGATGGGCACGGTCAACTTCAACCGGTCGCGTTCCTTCGCCCCTGCCGCTGGCGTGCCCCAGACTGCCAGCGGCACAACCGAGGCACGGCTGGCGAATCGCTGTCGCAGTGCGTTGGCGATCGTCAGAGTCAGGGGAGTTGTGTCGCTGCCCGGTTTGAAGAAGATCAGGAGCGCAGGTTTGCCACGGTTCTCCGTGAGACGGAAGATGCCGGCAGTGAAGTCGGGCGCGATGTGGCCGACCTTCGGCCACGCGGCGTGCTTGGGCGTCGGAATCGCGCCGACAGGTGCCAGCACCACGGGCGACGCTTTCGCGATCACCTCGCCGCGGCGTGCGGCATCGAGTTGCCGCCGCACGGCCTGTACGGCCTCGCGGTAGGGGCTGGATTCATCGGCACCATCAAGGTAGGCGTCGAGTTTCCTCATCCGCGTCTCGAAGAAACGTGGGCCGTGCTTCGCGGCATTCGGCAGGAACGGGGCGACTTCCGCCGAGGCCGCGTATGCCGTCTCCACATCGCGGCGATAGCTCTGGAACGTCTTGCGGATCACGCGTGTCTGTTCCTTCAACTCGTACTTTACCTCCACCCACGCCGCGAGTTCCGTTGCGATGCCATCGCGATGTTTGATGACACGGTGGACCTTGCGCGCGGTGCCGTCGAGTGTCGAAACCCATACGGCATCGGCCCGGTGCCATGCGCT
The DNA here is from genome assembly GCA_964422915.1 of uncultured Frigoriglobus sp. Classification (GTDB taxonomy): domain Bacteria; phylum Planctomycetota; class Planctomycetia; order Gemmatales; family Gemmataceae; genus Gemmata. Next base: position 6,949 of record CAYRDG010000021.1, read on the forward strand.
GTGCCCGCCCACGGGCTTCGTCCAGTTCGGGTGCCGTTGGTTCATCACTAACAGTGAGCAAAGTTCCCCAGTGACGGATTCCTTCCCTTGTACCTGCCAGGTCTGGGCCGGTCGCTTCGGGTCGGAGGAGGCAACATTCCACGGCTTATCGCGTGCGGACTGCGGTGGTCGCGGCGGGAACATGCCGAACTCGAAAGGCGCGAAGGAATCGAGTGGGATCGGAGGGAGTGTACGAGCGGGTGTTTTGGTGTCGAAACGGAGCGGTGGCGGCCCGCCCGGATACAGGTGATGAGCGGAGCCGTCGGCATGGACGCGGACGAGGTCGAGCCGCGAGAGCGGCGGCGATCGTTCTGGCGTACTGCCCGTGATGTCGGTCACCGCACCGCTCACGGCGTCGTTGGTGCGGCGCAGCAGTATGAAGACAGCGACATCGGTCCAGAGTTCCTGAACTTCCAGCACCAGGACACGGATTTCGAGCTTCTGCGAACGGCGGAAACGGCGGTCGGGCCGTTCCACGGCCTCCTCGACCGTACCGGTGTACGTCAACTGATCGCCCTGCTGCAAGCCGGTTGGGCTGGCAGAAGGGAGGAGCAGCGACAGTGCGAGAAATCCGCCGATCACGAGCACCTCTGTGCGTGGGCGCGCGAACTGTTGGCCGGGCCGGACTATAGCGGCCCGCTCCGGTCGTGCAACGCCAACCCCTTGCCCGACGTAGCCCGCGCAGATACCGTGTCCGTCGTGGGCCAATCATCGGAATACCAGGCGGACCGCCGCAGGATGTGAGGCCCGACGTTCCCTCATTTCAACGGGCGTTGCCGTGATGCTGCCTCTGGTATTCGTGATGATGCTCCTGGGCCTGTTCGCCCTCTTCCTCGGCGGCGGTCTGGTGGCGCAGAGCTATCTGTACCAGAACCCGGCCGACCGGATGCCACTACGGTCGCTGATCGCAGCGCTCCTCGTATCTGGTTTCGTGACGCTCTGGGTCTGGATCGATCAGAAGAATCCCGGTCGCTACGACACACTCTTCAACTTCTCGGGTTACTCGACGACTGAGTTCAACGAGTTCGAGGCGGTACGCTGGCGGGCGGCCGGCAGCAAACTCAAGCTCGACCCCGCGGGCAACTATGTCGAGACGGTAACGAAGTACAAGCGAAGCGCAGGAGGGAATACGGCGCCTTTTGTCGAGGTGGGAACCAGACGGAAGTTCGAACTGAACGGGAGCTTCAGTACCGGCGGCCAGTTCATGACAGGGGCGATTCTGATCAAAACGCAGGATGATCCTGAACCCGTGCGTTACAACCTCGTTCTCCGCGATGGGAGGCCCAAGGATGAGCCGTGGCCAACCGAGGAACGCAAGTTTCAGGAAGCGAACGGCAGCCGTTATGTGACAGTCGATAACAAGGGGCAATTCAGCTCGATCAATGTCCCACACGGCGGCACAGTCGCCATTGCGCTGATGCTGAACTTCGCGCTCGTGGTGGTGTGGCTGGCGGCGTTCTGGCCGATTCTGCGGTTCACCCTCAGTCACGCGTTGATCTTCGCCGGCTCGCTCGCCCTGCTAACGATGCTGGCAGTCATGCCTGTGCTGTTCAAACAGAACCGTGTGTCAAAGATTCCCGTGCCAGAACCAACAGCGTGGCTCCGGTGCGAAGTGGGTAAGGAACAGGGAGTGTGAACGTGAGTAGCCCCGCGAGCCTCACTCACGGGACTTCTGACCGATGACTTGAGTCATGATCCAGTGGTTCGCGTCGCGGAGCATTTCGGAGTGGAGAAGGCCGGCCGTGGCATAGCGGCTCAGGCGGACCATCGCGCCGGCTTTCCGTAAGCGTGTCGCGGTCGCACGCGCTTCAGCCAGTGGTACAGTCGGATTGGTGCTGCCGTGGCCGATGAACACTCGAAGGCCGTTGGGAAGCTCACAGGGTGGGAGTTTCCCATTGAGTGTAACGACCCCGGCCACAGGACGAGTCGCGGCCAGGTGGAAGGCGGCTGTCGCACCCTGCCCCACACCAATCAAATACACGCGATCGGGGTGGACACTGTAAGACGACAGGGCGTGCGTGAGAGCGGCCTGCGTACCGCGATCGGCAGTTTCGCCCCAGCCGAAAACCGGGCGCCCATCGAGTTGGCGGTCGAGCTGCACGGGGCCCCGCATACACGCCGCGACATAGTTCCGGCGGCTCAGTATGGGAACGAGCCGTGCGGCGTGATCCTCGCACGCGCCGGCATCGTGGAAGATCACCACGAGCGGATACGCGTACTTGGGCTGATAGTCGGACGGCAGGTAAACGCGCAACGGACGGTTTGTGGCACAAGGCAGCGCGACAGAGCGGAAACCCTCGGTGGGGTGCTCGGGCGTCGCGGGTTGTGGTGTGGCCAGCATGATCAACCCAAATGATCCGGTTGGGTAAAGCCCACGGCACGTGCAGCTTGTAGCATCAGGGGTACGAAGCAGTCCACGAATCCTATAGCCTGAAGCTCAAGTCGCGACAACTCTACGTTGGCTCTTGAGGACATTCAAGAAACCTCGCTGCCAAGTTAAGTCAAAATGGCCCAATTTCCTGCATTGCGGCGCGATTGATCCGCCTGGGCTGTATGCAGTGGAATAGCGAAAATGGGTGGAGTCAACAGGGCACGCGGACAGCAGTGGGAATTCCGACCCTCTGTGAGCCGCGCTACCCGGTGTATTCGCGCCATGCGCAAGGTATCGCGTAATCGCGCAAGCCGTTATAATCGTGCACTGGCGGATCACACTTCACACTCAACTCGCTCAGCAGCCCAGGAGTTTCCGCTCGGTCAGATACTTCAGGATCAGTTCCACACCCTGCTCGGTGGTCTGCGTGGTGGCGTCGAAGGTGATCTCCGGCTTGAGCGGCGGCTCGTATGGGTCGTCCACACCCGTGAAGCCCATTCCCTTGCCAGACGCCACAGCGTCGCGCGCCTGTTTGTACAGCCCCTTCGGGTCGCGCTTCTCGCACGTTTCGATCGGCGTACTCAGATAGACTTCGATGAACGGGATCGCTCCCATCTTGTTCTGTTCATGCACCTTGCGCGCCGCATCGCGGTCCTTGCGGTACGGGCTGATGAAACTCGTCAGCGCGAACAGCCCCGCGTCGGCGAAGAGTCGCGCGACCTCACCGATACGGCGGATGTTTTCCTCTCGGTCGGCCGCGGAGAAACCCAGACCAAACCGCTTTGCCTGATCCTCCGGGTAGGCGCGTGTTTCCATCAGAATTTTGGGCCCGGCGTTCAATCCGAAGCGGATGTTGTCGCCATCGAGGGCGTAAGCCGCGTGCCCGCGCTGGATGAGTACCTGTTCGAGGGCCATTGCCAGGGTGCTTTTGCCTGATCCCGACAGCCCGGTGAACCAGATCGTTGCCCCTGCTTGTTTCAGAGCCTTCGTCCGCTCCTCGCGTGTCACCGAACCGGCGTGGAAGTAAATCTGTGCCATGAGTTTCGCTTGCAGTCCGCAGTGGATGGTGGTCAGTGAGCCGCGTGCTCACCTCATTGGTTCAGGTTACGGAAGCCGCGTTCGACTGTCAGGTGCCAGGAGGCTTGCGGCGCTCAGGGGCCCGCCACGTCGAAGCGAACCGACGGCGCCTTCACCGTGCGGCCCGTGGCGGCATCGCGCAGTTCCACGCTGATCGAATAGACCCCTGGTGCGGGCGGTGCCGAGAAGATGTACAGGACATGGAAGTCGTGCAACGGGCTGCGACTGACTAGCCGCTTGTCGAAGCGAACCGCCGGCACCCGCTCGCGGTAATGCCGACCGATTTGTTCGATCACGTTGCCGTGCGCGTCGCGAATCTCCACGACTGCGTGGATGTGCGTGATGAACTCATCGCCTGAAGGACGGCTGCCAAGGTTCTTCACTTCCAGGTAGAAGTTTGCCCGGGCATTGGGGCGATACGGCTCGTTGGACGGTTGCGGTACGAAGCGGCCAAAACCCTCAACTTCCTTGCAGAACGTCGCGTTTTCGACCCGTAAGGCCGCGCGGGGCTCCAGCCGGGTACGGGTGGCGTCGAGTTGCTCCACGAGCATCCCGATGGTGGCCTGATCGTTCACCAAATCGGCTGTGGCGCCGCGAGCGAGTGCCGGGAGCAGTGCGAGGACAAAGTCCTGATTCGGTTGTGGTAACGTACGGATGATCTCGATGGCGCGCTCGGGTCGGTTTTCGGCATAAGCGCGAACAGCAGCCAGTAGCGGCGGTTCAGGCTGATGCGTCAGAGGTGGAAGCGCGCGCGGCTCCGCGCCGGCCGTGCGAATTGGGGCCGGAGGCGCGCTGGGAAGCGGATCAGCCGGCTTCTGCGCGGTGCTGGTGGTACTGGGGCTGAGCTTGAGTTCGGGCTGCCGATTGGCCTGCACCACGGTGCCAGGGATACGTGGCAGCGCCGCAAAGTCGGTCCGTGGCGGCTTTGTTGGCCCAGCCTTCGCGACGACTTTGGGCGTTTCATCACGCACAGGTGTCATCGGCGTGCTGACCCACAGGCACGCTGGCAGCGGCAGAGTGAGCAGCGCGGCGAACGCGAAGAGCGAACGGCGAACGGCCATCCATGACCCTCGGACCTGCAGCGAATCCGTCACTGCAAGGCGCTCATACCGAGCGATTCGTTCCGCGCCAAGTCGCTTCTGGGCGTGGGAAATTATGGAATTATGAGAAGGAGTTCATCTGTGTATGTACCCCATTGTGTCTCGCGGAGAACGCGCACACAATACGCAGACTTCCCCTGTTACTCACTCGCACCACCCCGGAGCTGCTCCCATGCGTTCGCGCGTTGCCGTTAGCCTTGCCATCGGCGGGCTGTGTCTACTCCTTGTGAGCCGCGCTCCTGCGGTGCCACTCGATGTGGCTCCCTCTCCGCGCCTGTCGCCAGCCGAGGTCGACCGCGCGTTGCTCGCCGAGATCAAGACTCGCACCGAGATCATGAAGAACCTGGAGTATCTCTCCGACCGCATTGGCGGCCGGCTCACTGGTTCCGCGAATCTCGAACGCGCGAACAAATGGGCCGCGGAAAAGATGAAGTCGTACGGTCTGGAGAACGTGCGGCAGGAACCGTGGGAGATTCCTTACGGTTGGGAACGCGGCCGCGCGGAGATGAAACTCGTGGAACCGAACACTGGCCGCACACTTCTCATTGCGTCGCGTGGCTGGTCGCCGGGCACAAAGGGGAAGATCACGGGAGACGTGGTGTTGCTCAAAGCTCGCACGAAGGCCGATCTGCAAACGTACAAGGGAAAGCTGAAGAACGCGGTGGTACTCCTGTCACGCCCGGCGAAGGTCAAGCCCGTTACTGATCTCAGCTACGGCCCGCCGCCGATCCCTGGTAAGAAGGGGAACCGGAAGAAGGATGAGACGCCGAAGAAAGACCTGAAGAAGGATGAAAAGAAGTCGCCCGTGAAGGACGCCCCGGAGAACGTTGGGATGGGGTCGTGGCTGGAGAAGGAACAGCAACCCGGCTTTGGCTTCTTCCGCGAAGTCCTTACGTTCCTGAAGGAAGAAGGCGCGGCGTGCGAGGTGAGCGATTCCGGTAAGCCACACAGCTTGCTCGTTACCACCGGGAGTTGGTCGAACGACCGCGCCGCGGCGGAGAGCGCGCTGCCGCGCGTCTTCATGGCACACGAACACTACGCGTTGCTCTACCGGCTCGCGAGCAATCCAGACGCCAAGACGCGCGTTGAGGTGGACATTCGCAACAAGTTCATCCCTGGCCCACTGACGGTTTATAACACCATCGGAGAGGTCCGCGGCAGCGAGAAGCCCGATCAGATCGTCGTTGTCGGCGCGCACCTCGACTCGTGGGAACTTGCCACGGGCACAACCGACAACGGCACTGGCAGTTGCGTGGTGCTGGAAGCGGGCCGCGCCGTCGCCAAGCTCGCGAAGGAGGGGCAACGCCCGAAGCGAACCATCCGCTTCTGCCTCTTCACTGGCGAGGAACAGGGGCTATGGGGTTCTCGCAAGTATGTGGAGAAGCACAAGGACGAACTGCCGAAGCACTCGGTGGCGCTCGTTCACGATACTGGCACAGGGAAGGTACTCGGCTTCGGCACGCAGGGGCGCGCGAGCATCATTCCTGTGCTGGACCCGCAACTGGAAACACTCAAGACCGTGGACGGCTGGAAGGGGCTGTCAACCAGCGGTATGGGCGGCACCGACCACCTCCCGTTCGAGCGTGTCGGAGTGCCAGGCTTCGCCTGCCGACAGGACATGGACGAATACCGCCTGACGCACCACACACAGAGCGATACCTTCGACAAGGCCAAGGAGCCGAACCTGATCCAGGGAGCGCAAGTGATCGCAGTCACGGCAGTACGGGTAGCGAATCTGCCGGAGTTGCTGCCACGGAAGTGATACCGATTCCCAGAAACAGAGTGTGATCGATTCCGGGTCGGCATTTGCCGGCCGGGGTGATCCTCACACGGTTCCTGAACCATCACGAGGTCCGGTTGTGCGGGTGACTCGTCAGCCGCACAGTCGCGGATATGCGTTGCAGACTCCCCGTATGCCTGTTCATGTCGTATCATCGCGCGGGACGCTTCGCACCGCGAGGTCCGCGTGATCCGCTTCAATTGCCCGCATTGTGGCCGCTATTACGAAGTCCCTGAGGCACTGGCGGGCCTGCCGTTGGTGTGCAAGCAGTGCGGACAGCGCTTCACCCCGCCGGCTGAATCGACCGCTGCCGAACCCCCATCTCCACCGCCTCCCAAGAAGTCATCCATCGCGCCACCGCCCAGGCCATCGATTCCACCTCAGGAAGATGTGCACGTTGCGAAGTCCGATTCGACACCAGACATCGACTTCAATGCAGGTGGGCCAACGGCACAAAGTCGCAGCGAGGTGGATAAGTCACTCCCGGCTGCGCTGAGCGGCACGAATCCATCATCACCTGCTGACACAGATGAGGAACCGATCAACCTCGACCTGCTCCCGCAGGCTTCGCCACCTCCGCCGGTGCCGTGGCGGGCAACCCCGGGCCGCAGCCACGAAGCAGAACCTGAGCGCGAGGAGTCGCCGGGGTTGCTTCCATTTGTCGCCGACGCGGTTGCGTTCGTGGTGCTGGTTGTCGGTGGGTTGATGCTGGGGGAAGTGCTCGTCCGAAAGCCGACGGGCGAGGTGCTCTCAGGGCTATCGTCGCCGAAGTTCCCACCCATCGAACTGCTGATTTGGGGTGCGCCTGCGACCCTCTTCGCGCTGGTTTATCTGCTCCTTGTGAAGCGCGGGATCGGCCTCGGCTCGCTGGTGCGGAAAATCAAACGATCAAGGGTCAAGGAATAGCATTCCGTGATGAGAGCACGTCCGTCATCGCAGGCGGCGACCGGCCTCGGCCGCAATGGATGGCCGACGTGTGCCGATTAGGGGTAACTCGGAAGGGGTGTCGTTTGGCAATCGTGCGCGGATGACGAGCACACGCTGACGCGGCCGCCCGTCGGCCGAGACGCTGAAGAGCGTTTCGCCGAGTGTATTGGGCTGATCGGCACGCCAGCCGACAAGGAGGAACTCGTTGCGCCCAAGTGTCGTCTCGAATGTCAGCGATGAATAGCGTGCCAGTGGCACTTCCTCGATCTTCACCCAACCGGTGTGATCTTCCGAGGGGCGAAACAGATCGCGGCGCTTGCCAAACTGAATCTGCGGCTCACACGTGATTTTGACGCGACCACTCGCTCCCTCAGGACGCACCTGAATCCCGCATCGTGCCTGTTCCAGCTTGACCGGGATGCGCTTTCCCGCGAGATCGGCGAGGAAGCCGAACTCACAACTGGCATGCGGACCGGAGGTAGGCAGCACTTCTTCTTTCCGTGTCGCGAATGTCAGCCCGCGACTGCTGATCGCCTCGGATTCCGATTCCAGCATCGTTTGGAATTTCTGAGGCGGGTTCCCGGCAAGAACCGCGGCGCGCATCCCGTTCTCGGTCAGCAGCACGCGCGTTTCTGGTGAGCCAACCGGCAGCGACACATCCCATAATTCTCGGTCAAGGAAGGAGTCGCCGAGAGGGCGTTCGAGGAGGACGGTTTCGAGGTAGATGCCTTCCATCGGCGCCGGCGCGAGCGAGCGGGCAACGGAGACTCCCGCTGGCCGGTTGCCCTGTGTGAGGCACCCGGTCGCCGCTGCGCAGAGCACGATAACCCACCATGGCCACCGCATCGGTTCGCACGCTAGTTTGTGGAAGATGCACGCGGATACCGGTTGATGGAAGTGAGGTCAAGGCCAGGAATTTGATTGGGGAGAAGGGTCGCGAACGAACTCAACATCGTTTCAGAACGCAACGTGGCTTCTCCTGAATTATGACCGTTAGTTTAATAGTGATAATTTGTCTATTTCTTACTGGGTTGTTCGCGGTTTTGGCCGTTAGCCTACGATCCGCCGAAACATCGCCATCGTCTGACGTGCGGCAGTATCTGTATCGGGCAGGGGAAGGACTTCGGCCGAGAGGAAGCCATCGTAGCCGATGTCCACAAGCGCTGCGACGATGGGTGTGAAATCGGTGTGACCCAGACCCGCGGCGCGGCGATTGGAATCGGCGAAGTGGACGTGCCCGATGCGATTCCCTGCGGCACGGATCGCGTCGGGTAGGTTCACTTCCTCGATGTTCATGTGATAGAGATCGGCGAGGATCTTCACATTGTCGACGTGGATGGCGTCGAGCATTTGTGCGGCATCGCCGAGTGTGCTGACGAGATTGGTTTCGTAGCGATTGAGTGGTTCATAGAGGAGCGTGGCGCTCAGGTCGCGCGCGTGTTCGTCGAGCTTGAAGAGAGCGTTGCCGAGGTATCGGAGGGCGACCGGCTTCGAGACGGCGCCTTCCCATCGCCCCTGCATGGAACCGATGATCGCTGGCGCGTCGAACTTCGCTGCGAAATCCATGATCTGTCGGATGAATGCGACGGCCTTCTCCCGCACGCTCTCATCCACGCTGGTCAGCGAGAGCCGGTGTCGCACCCAGCCGGCGCCAGTGCCGACGGCCGCGAGTGATAGCCCGTTGTCATCGAGCAGCCCGCGCAGTTCCTCGGCATCCACTTCGTCGGCCGCCGGTGGAAAGAGTTCCACCGCATCGAATCCGCGCGCGGCTGCTTCCTGGCAACTGGCGGCGAGATCGTCCCAGTACACAAATGGGCCGCCTCGCGCTTCGGGAACCAGAGAGATCGTTACGGCGGACTTCATGGTGTTGCCCTTCCGTTTCGTGGTGACCGTGCGTCTCGTTCGCGCCGCGGGGACGCGACTCGGCTAGCTCCGGACGAGTGCGGCGTAATCGGCCTGCAACTGCAACGTCACCGGGCCGACTGCGAACTCGCGCTGGTCGATCTGGGAAACGGGCTGTACTTCGACCGCGGTGCCTGTGAGGAAGACCTCGCTCGCCTTCGCCAGTTCGTCTGGCCAGATTTCGCGCTCCACTACCTTGATGCCGCGCTTGCGAGCCAGTTCCATCACGGTCTGCCTCGTGATGCCGTTGAGGATCGTCTCGGTGGTGGGCGTGTGGAGTTCGCCATTGATCAGGAGGAAGAGATTCGCCCCGGTGGCCTCGGAGAGTCGCCCCTTGTAGTCGTGCATGAGTGCGTCCTGACACCCGGCAGCCAGCGATTCATCCTTTGCGAGTGTGCAGATGATGTAAAGCCCCGCGGCCTTGCTGCCCGCGGGTGAGCTTTCCGGGCTGGGCCGTTTCCAGCGACTGGTGATGAGCTTGATGGCCTTCTGTTCGTAGTAAGCGCCCCACGGAAACGCTGCGATCATGACGTGGATCTTCGTGCCGCCGCCCGAAACGCCGATCACCTCCGCGCCACGCCACGCCAGCGGTCGGACGTAGCCGCTCTCCAGTTTGTTCTCCTTCACGACAAGCCTCGTGGCCTCGTCGAGTTCCGCGACCGAGTACGGTAATTCGTAAGCGAGCATATTGGCCGACTTGTGCAGCCGAGCAGAATGCTCGGTGAGCTTGAAAACCTTGCCGTTGTAGATTCGCGCACCCTCGAAGACGGCGTTGCCGTAGTGGAGGCTGTGAACGAGAACGTGAACCTTCGCCTGGCGCCACGGTACGAGTTCACCGTTGAGCCAGATGACGCCGTCGCGGTCGTCCATCGGAAATGCAGGACCGGCCATTGTGCGCTCCGAAAGGAGGAGAAGGGAGCCTGTTGCTAGTGTATCACCACGAGCCAACTTGGGAGTGTTCCTGGCTCTCTGCGTGAAATTGAGGCGTCCGATTGCAACGGATCGAATGCCATCCGTATCGCGTGGCGGCTCCGTTTCTCCGTGCAAGTGGCTGGGTCACTTGTTAAACTTCGTCATTCCGCACGCTGCTTCCCGTCGCGGTCGTGTTCACACTCTCGCTTGCGCGCCAGCGCACACTGCCATGCCCCAGCGTTACATCATCGTCGGCATCACGGCCTTCGCGGCCCTCTGGCTCTACATCGACCGTGTTTGCTTCTCGACGCTTGCCACGCCAATGAAGCGAGAGTTACTCCTGCCACTGGCACCCGAGCCAGGACCACACGATACGCTCACCGACGAGGAACTTGAGGAGACGAAGCGCACGAAACGCGACGCGAATCCGTCTCTGGGAGAGAAATTCGAACTGACTTCGGCCGACATTGTGGCAGCGAAGAAGAAGAAGTGGGCCGACGAGCGGATGTCGTTTGCGCTCGGAGCGTTTTTCCTCACATACGCGCTGTTCCAGATACCGATGGGGTCACTCGCGGATCGCTACGGAACGCGACGAGTCCTCGCGCTGTCCATCGCCGCGTGGTCGCTGGTCACGATGGCAACAGGCTTCGTACTCGGCTTCTATGCACTCATCGGTATTCGACTGTTGCTAGGTATCTCCGAATCGAGCGCTTACCCTGCGGCGGCGGGTCTCATCAAGAACTGGGCGAAGCCGAACGAACGCGGGCTGTGTAGTTCTGTCGTGGCGTTCGGTGGTCGAGTGGGTGGTGCGGTTGCTCCGTGGCTGACCGCGGCGCTGGCCGCAGGACTGGCGGGCGTTGCCGTGACGGAGTGGCTGATCTCGCCCGCCGCCGCGCCGCCGCCGCCGGACGGTCATGCGCCGGCCAACTGGCGTGGTGTCTTTGTTGTTTACGGTGCGTGCGGGTTGTTCGTCGCGCTGCTGTTCTGGCTTGTTGTACGCGACCGGCCAGCAGACGAGACGAAGCCTCGGCCTGAACACGAGGTGAACCCGGCGGCCGCGGCTCCCGAGCGGACATTCCTTCAGCGAGTCGGGCTGCTGGCTCGCTCGAAGAATATGTGGTTCTCCGGCTGTGCGCAGTTCGGTGTGAATCTCGGCTGGGCGTTCATCATCACGCTACTTCCGATCTATCTCAAGGAAGCGTTCCACACGCCGTTGCAGGAAGTTGGGCGGATGCAATCAACCGCGCTGACCATCGGTGTGCTCGGCATGCTCTGCGGCGGTGTTTTCACCGATATGCTGCGAACATGGCTTGGCCCACGCCACGGCCGATCAGTACCGGTGGGGGTGGCGCTGACCGGTTGCGCGGTGGTGTTCTTCACCATTCCCAACTTGCCCAGCGCCTGGGCAGTTGTCTTTGCACTGGGCGTGATGGCGTTCCTCGTCGACCTGCACAATCCGGCAATCTGGTCGTTCGCGCAGGACGTGGGTGGGAAGAATGTGGGAGCGGCACTGGGTTGGGGGAACATGTGGGGGAACCTGGGCGCGGCGCTGTCGCCGATTCTGCTAACCCAGATTCGTCTCGCGGCAGGGTGGGATGCCGCCTTCATCTGTTGTGGAGGTGCGTTCGCCGTTGCGGCTGTTTGCGGCTTCCTCCTCGACGCCACCAAACCTGTCGAGCCGGAGTAGTCTCCTCTGCGTGCGGCTTCAACCTGCCGCTCGCTACTTCATCATCATTAACCGGACGATGAATGCGATGCCGGCCAGCGAGAGGAACGCGACGCTTGCAAGCAGCAGCACGAGCATCCCGAGCGGCATGCCCTGTTTGCGTCGCGGAAGCCTCGGCCGGCGTGCGAGTGGTTCCATTTCGGCGGTTAACGTATCGCTCGTGCGAACGATATCGGTGATCTGCGACCACGGTGACGACTCAGTGGGCGGAAGATTGAAGTCGCCGGCGCTATCGGGAGTGGGTGTGGCGGCCTCCGTCGAAAGCGTCTCGTGGCTCGCGACGAAACCAACTTCGATTGCAGTGTTGAGGTAGACTTCGCCCACCGGCGCGGCGACCGGCACGCACATCGCTTCGAGTTGGGCGAGCAGTTCAGTTGCCGAGGCAAACCGCGCCGCGGGGTTCTTCGCCAGCAATCTGTGGACGATCGCGGCAACCTCAGGCGGGGCGTCTGGTCGCATCTGAAACAGCGGCGAGACTTCCTCACACACACGATTCGACAGGCGGCCAGTAACCACCGGCATCCGACCAGTGAGCATGAAGTAGAAGATGCCGCCAAGCGAGTAGAGATCGGCCCGGTGATCCGCCGGGGTGGTGGTTGGGCTACTCAGTTCGGGTGCGGCATAGTCTGACACGCCGCGATTTGGCTTCGGAATGCCGAAGTCGGCAATCTTGAGAGTAAGTGGGGCCGACGGCGTGGGCCGCGCCACCAGGAGGTTCGCCGGTTTGAGGTCGCGGTGGAGCATCCCCTTCTCGTGGGCATGCTGAAGCCCTGCCGCAGCCTGACGGATGAACTCACACGCTTCGTTGACTGGCAACGGGCCACGCTGCCGGATCAATTCCTCCAGGTTCGGCCCGTCCACGAATTCCAGCACGAGGAAGGGCCGATCGTGAATCTCGCCGGCGTCGTAAGCCGTGACCACGTTCGGGTGCGCAAGCTGTCCGGCATCCCGAACTCCGCGCCGGAACTCGTCGCGAGCCACAGCGGTGCCGGCGAGTTTCTCGGAAAGTACCTTGATCGCGACCAGCCGATTCATCGTCCGGTGCTTCGACTTGTAAACGCGACTGACCGCGCCGCGACCGACGAGATCAAGCACGATGTGCTGGCCAAGGACGAAGCCATCGGTATGACCGGCGAGCAATCGATCGGCCTGGAAGCGGGTGAGGAGCCTGGCAGCGACGAGTGCTGTGGCGGCATCGGTGGCCGTGTCGGCTCCGGCGAGGGCCAGTGCCTGGGCCTTGGTAAACTGGTTGGGTGTGAGGATATCCGCGGCGCGCAGTGCTACCAGGAACTCGTCGCGGGCCGCGAGTGGTGCCGTGGAGGAGGGGGGCATGAGCGACACCCGACGGTGGGGCAGGTTCGGCCGTCGGTTCCCATCGCGGGCGGAGCTGGAGTATTCGAGCCGACCGCCGTGCTAACTGAAGTTCGTACCACTGACGCCGCTCTTACTATAGTTGACGATTCTGCCGGCTGCTGAAGCCCGAAGCGAATTCCAATCCGCCGGACTCCCGCGCATTCTGGTGCAGCGTCGAAAGTCTTTCCCCAGTTGAACTTCGGCAACCGTCGCTGTGCCAGATTCCTGGCGTCATCGCGCGCTCCACCCGCGCAGGCCGAACGTCCGGTGTTGGTCGAGAGGTGGAACCTTGCCCTTCCTGGCGACCACCTTGGAAGTCGCCTTTGCTGTGGCTTTCCGGTCAATGAAGTGCCCGACAGTGTTCCCCTTGACGACGACCCGCCAGTGCTTGAGTTTCTCCCTCGGTACGGGAGAGCCATCCACGATCGCCTTGGTGGCCATCCGAGTGCCTTCCAGTTCCTTTAACTCGGTGTCAGGAGCCTTGTCGTCGGCACACACACAACCACAGCGAGCATCCCGGCCAGTCAGACCACCACGAGTGGACGCATCATTGCAGACCTCCGAGGAGTTGTGAACAGGCCGCGATATCGCACCGTATGGCGTTTCGAGTGAAGGCCCCGTGTTACATTCCGGCGATTCCGGGCAGTTGTTCGAGCAGATGCGGAGTGCCTTGATCGCCTAGACGTACCGATGCCCGGCGCCGGCTTTGGAGAGTCCAAACACCTCGGCCACCTCCACAGTGGTGAGTTGCTCGAAGTGTTTCGGTGCGAGCACCTCGCGGTCGACTGGATCGGATTGCGCGAGCGCCAACTGAACATGAAGTCGGAGTACTACCTTCACCGCCGCTTGCGATGGCGACGTGAAGTTGCCCATCAGTTGAGCGGCAGGCATCACGAATGTGAGGCCCGATGATTCTCGCACGACCAGCGAGCGACGATCGCAGCCTCACTCATTCCGGCGCCCACAGCCGTCATGAGCAGTCGATGCCCGGCCCGGATTCGGCCATCATGTGATGCGAGCGACAGCGCGATCGGGATGGAAGCGGCCGAGGTGTTGCCGATGGTCTCGACGACGGAGATCGTTCGCTGGGGGGCGATACCCAGTCGCTCACTGGTATCGCGGATGATTCTCGCGTTCGCCTGGTGCGGCACCCACCAGTCGATCTGGGCCGTGAGCAGTCCGGCTTGCTGCAACGCAACCTCGCTGCACCGCACCATCGCCCGCACTGCCTCGCGGTACACGTCGGCGCCACGTGCTATCCGCATCCAGTGTTCGCCAGCGGCGACAGACTGTGCCGTCATGGGAGTTCGACTCCCCCCGGCCGGGACAACAATATCTTTGTAGAACTCGCCGCGCGAGTCGAGATGGACCGACAGGAAGTCGTCTGCATCTCGTGTGGGTGAAAGGAGCATCGCGCCGGCACCGTCGGCGAAGAGCGCGGATGTGGCCGGGTCGGAGGGGTTGAGCCTTCGGCTCAGGACGTTCGCGCCGATCACTAGCACCGAGCATCGCTGCACGAGGCAGTGTGCGCGACCCAGCGCAAGCGCGGTCAGAAAGCCGGTACACGCGCCTGCGAGGTCGATGGCGCCGCAGCCGTTCAACCCCAACCGGTGTGCCACCAGCGGTGCCGTCGGCGGCAACAGATGGTCCGGCGTACTCGTGGCCAGAAGCAGCACGCCCACTGGTGCCAGGAGTGAGCCGGCCTGGTCAATCGCAGTGGCAGCGGCGCGAATCGCGAGATCGGAGGTCGCCTCGTTCGCGGCCGCGTAACGGCGTTCCCGGATGCCGGTACGGCGTTCGATCCAGCCGGCCTCCAGTCCGAATCGTTCCTCCAACTCGCCGCTTGTGACACGGCGTTCCGGCAGGGCGTGGCCCACCGCAGCAATGCGTGTCACGATGTGCCTCCTGCGCCCAGCGCGTGGATGCATGCGGCCATCGCGTCGGCGATCCGGTGCAGGGAGTTGGTACGAGTGAGCAAGGGCGGCATCGCGTACAGGACGTTCCCCAGTGGGCGCAGTAGCACGTCGTGATCAAGACAGATTCGGCGGAACAGCGGGCTAACTTCCGCGAGGTAGCCGCCGGGCGACTCACATTCGATCGCCGCGATGGTGCCGCGGATTCGCACATCGCGCACGCGCGGCCGCTCGCGGAGTGGTTCAAGACGCTCACGCCACACGCCTTCGATGCGCTGCGCATCCGCGTGCCAACGGCCGCCGCGCAGTTCGTTCCAGTTGACGACGGCCACCGCACAGGCCAGCGCATGCCCGGCGAACGAGTGGCCGTGAAAGAATGTCCGGGCGCGGTCGGGTGTGTCAAAGGCCGCGACGACTTCCGGCGAAGCCAGTGTCGCTGCCAGCGGCAACAGGCCCCCTGCCAGAGTCTTGGCCGAGCAGATCAGATCGGGTGCGATCCCGGCTTGCTCGAACGCCCACAACGAGCCGGTTCGCCCGCAGCCGGTCATCACTTCGTCAGCGATGAAGAAGACACCATGCTCGCGCGTGACGGTGAAGATGTCACGCAGTACGGAGGGAGGATGCATCTGTATGCCGCCGGCCCCTTGCACAAGCGGTTCGAGAATGACCCCCGCGACCTCACCGCGGTGCGACTTCAGCGCGTCGTCCAGGCATTCCGCTGAAACTGGCACCTTGACTGTCTGGAACAGGAGAGGCTCGAAGCGGCCGAAGAAGAGTGGGTCGCGGCTCGCCGCCATCGCACCGAATGTGTCACCGTGATAGCTGTTCTCGAAGCCGATGAAGAGTTGTCTTCGTGGTTCGTCGCGGTGGCACCACGCCTGATACGCCATCTTCAGGGCGATCTCGACCGCCGTGCTGCCATTGTCGGAGAAAAAGACCCGGCCGCCGTTCCAGGGCGCGGTGGCGAGCATCCGTTCCGCAAGTTCCACGCCCGGTGGGTGTGTCGCGCCTGCAAAGAGTGAGTGATCAAGCGTGCGGCTTGCCTCGCGCAGCGCTGCCACAAGAGGCGGGTGCCGGTGCGCGTGAAGGATCGTCCACCAGGAGGAGATGCCGTCGATGATTCTGCGGCCGTTGGCGAGCGTGAGGAACTCCGCGTCGGCCGCGACCACCGGCAGCGGATCGTCGGGCGATACAAGCGGCGTGTACGGATGCCACACGGTCTCGCGATCGCGTCGGATCAGTTCCGCAACGGCATCTGTGGCTGGCGTCTCGATTAAGTGGAGGAGGCGTACGAACGGCTCACGGTTTCCCTCGGCCGCCGTGCGCACCCCTTCGGGCGTCCATGTTTCCACCGCATGGACGGAGAGGACCGGAGTTTGTGTGTGACGTTCGATCTGACTCGCCGCGAATGCATCGGCCTCGCCGACCATCACCACTGCGGCCAGGTTCAGGCCGAAGTCGTTCAACCCGGCAACGGTCTGCAACACACGGCCAATCGCGCCAATAGTCGAAGGCGTCACGAGTATTAGCGGCAGCCCGAGCGCAGCGATAAACTCGGCCTGAAGCATCTCATGAGTAAACGGGGAAAGTGGGCTACCGAATGTTTCCACCAGGAGCGGCATCGACGAATCCGGGAGTGCCGCCAGCACCTCCGCGACTGATGTCATCGCGCGCCCTTCGCGCGCCGCGGCAAGCACTGGCGCGACGGGTTCGCGGAATCGCGCGTGTGGTGAAACGATCTGCGCCGTCGGCACCAGTCGGCGGATCGTTTCGCTATCCGATTCACCTGTCTCAACTGGCTTCCAGTAAGCAAATTGCCTGGCAAACGCCGCCATCCACTGTGCGCTGAAGGTGGTCTTGCCTGCATCCGTGTCCGTACCCACGACGACGAAGCCAGTCATGCGGTCAGCGCCTCGCGGAGTGTTGTGGCCAGCGCGGCGAGTGTGTCGACGTCGTGGTCTGCGTGGATCGAGATTCGCAACCGTGCAGTATTCATGGGCACACTCGGTGGGCGGATCGCACGCACATCAAATCCGCGTTCCTGGAGGCGATTCGCGACTGCGACCGCGCGTGCGTCGTCGCCGATGACGACAGGCACGATATAACTCGTACCGGAGGCGATGACACGCGAGTCCTTCAGCCGTGTACGAAAGCGTGTCGCATTCTCGTGCAACGCCGTGCGACCGAAGTCGTCGGCGCGCACGCGCCGGATTGCCTCGATCCACCACCCTGCGACGGCGGGCGGCAGCGCCGTGGTGAAGATCAAATGCCGGCAGCGATTCACAAGCAGTTCCTTCAATTGTGCCGAACCGCAGATGTACGCGCCGCACACGCCAAGTGCCTTGCCCCCGGTGTGAACCGTGGCCAGAACGCGAGGGCGAATCTCGGCCTCGTCTACACAACCGGACCCATTCGGGCCGAGGCAGCCGGTGGCGTGCGATTCGTCCACGATCAGGTGGGCGCCGTGGCGGCTGGCCAGTTCAGCCATCTCGCGCAGCGGTGGTCGGTCGCCATCCATGCTGAAGAGCGATTCTGTCACGATGAACCGTTCGCGACCGGGCCGCACCTGTGCGACCTCGGCACGCAGGCCATCGGCGAGGTGGTCGAGGTCGTTATGGCGGAAGATAAACTTTCGGGGGCGAACCAGTCGCAATCCATCGCCGATGGAAGCATGATTGAGGGCATCCGTCGCCACCCAGTCGCCATGCTCAACCACGGTCGAGAGCAGCCCTTCATTGGCAGTGTAGCCGCTGTTCAGCATCAGGGCCGCTTCCGCGCCGTGCCAGTTGGCGAGCGCGTATTCCACTTCGTGCCAGAGTGTGTGGTCGCCGCGCAGCAGTCGCGAGGCGGTTCCACTGCGTGCCGGCGTCGCCGTTGGCGTGGGTGCGAGTGATGCGTAGCCGAGGTAGTCGTTGGAAGTGAAGTCGTGACCGACGGGCAAGCGCAGTGAGCGGTAGCGGCCTTCCTCGTGGAGCCGGCGCAGTTCATCCGCCCACCGCGCGAACAACGTCATGAGGCGGTGACTCCCCGTTCCGGCAGACCCATCGCGCGAAAGAGACGCGCATCGTCGGTCTGCGACGGATTCGATGCCGTGAGTAACTTCTCACCGTAAAAGACCGAGTCGGCGCCCGCCAGGAAACAGAGAACCTGCAACTCGGCGCTCATCCGGTCGCGACCCGCGCTCAATCGCACACGCGATCCAGGGAAAGCGATGCGTGCTGTGGCAACCAGGCGCACGATCTCGATGGAATCGACCGCTGGGGCCATCGCCAGCGGCGTGCCCGCCTGTGGCATCAGGCAGTTGATGGGTACACTCTCCGGCGGCGGGTCGAGTTGGGCCAGTTCCGCCAGCATCATGAGGCGATCGTCTTCTGTTTCACCCATGCCGAGAATGCCTCCGCTACACACGCTGATTCCTGCGCGCGATACTGCGCGAAGCGTGTCGAGACGGTCGTCGTAATTGCGCGTCGAGACGACTTCCGGGTAGAACCGACGTGAGGTATCGAGATTGTGGTTGTATGCGGTAAGCCCGGCTGCTTTCAGTCGCCGCGCCTGTTCGTCGGAGAGCATTCCAAGTGTGACGCACGCCTCCATGCCGAGTTCGCGCACCACACTCACCATTTCAACAACGCGGTCGAACTCCGGGCCATCCTTTGGGGCACGCCATGCGGCACCCATGCAGAATCGCGTGGCGCCGGCGGCCTTCGCCTGCTCGGCCTTCTCGCGCACCTCGTCCACAGTCAGAAGCGGTTGCCGGGCAACCGGCGAATCGTAATGCGCGCTCTGGGAGCAGTAGGTGCAGTCTTCCGGGCAGCCGCCCGTCTTGATGCTCAGCAGGGCGCAGCGCTGGATATCGGCATGGCCGCGGTTGGCTTTGTGGACTTCCGCGGCGCGGAGGATCAGTTCCGTCAGGGGCAGCGCGTAGACCGCGCGGAACTCGGCGAGTGTTTTCATTCCAGATACCGTGTTCTCTTGGGTCGCAGCTTCGCAGGAAGGTGTTTTCGTCCGCCCCCTGCGACATGGAGAGGTATCGTATACACTGCCGGGCGTTCACCCAATGCCCGTCACACCAGCGGTGGCTTGCCGAGGCTGCGGCGGATCGTCGAGAGTTGACCAGCGTGAAGTGTGATGTGCATCGCGCCGAAGAGGATCGCCTCCCCGGAGTTGGTCGCGAACGGTATCGTACTGGGTGGCGGACCTAATAGCGCGGCGGGCGGGGCGGTTCGGGCCGCCTCGATCAGTTTCTGTGTGCAACTGTCGAAGAGACCGAGAATCTCAGCCTTGCTACCTAGCGACGACTGCGTCCCTGCGGCCTTTCCTGTCACGTTGAATCGGCCAAGAAACTCCTCCGAGAGTACCGGAAGGTTGGTCGCGCCGAGCGATTCTGCCATGCTCCGTGAGACAATGGCGAGGTGGCCAACGTTCCAGGCCGCGGAGTTCGACCCTGGCAGCGGCTGATGATGGAATTCTTCCTCGGTCAGGTCGTCCACCAACCGGTGAAGAAGTTGCATGCCCATCCGGAACCCTGCGACGATCAGCTCATTTGGCGTCATGACCGCTCCTGCGACTCAAGGAGTGCGATTCGGTGAACGTCGCGCGGATTCGCGACGCGAGGCGTGCGCATTCGCTCGCCCTCTTCGGCTATTACCGTTCTACCTCTGTGATCTGTCAGCATCTCGCGGAAGCAATGTCCGCGGACGACGTGGGGCGGTATAACCGTTCTGCGTGCGGAGGTGGTGATGGACGTTTCACCGATCCTGGAACTTCCCCGGTTGCCGCGGCGTTCGCTCAACGGCCACAAGGGAACCTACGGCAAGATTCTCGTGGTCGCTGGGAGCCGTGGGATGAGTGGTGCTGCCGTGCTGTGCGGCCGAGCAGCACTGCGCAGCGGCGCGGGGCTGGTTCAGGTGGCCTCACCCGCAGATGCCCAGCCGCTCGTGGCCGCTGCGTATCCTGGCTACACAACGGTGGCAATTCGTCAACATGCGGATGGAAGCCCAGGCGATGGCATCGTGGAAGAACTGACGGAACAGACACGCAACGCAGACGTGGTGGCCATTGGGCCTGGGCTTGGGCGCGAGCCAGGAACCGTTGGCTTCGTACGAAGCCTGCTGGCGAACCTGACCGAGCAACCGGTGGTGCTCGATGCCGATGGGCTGTATGCAGTCGCGCCATTCGCAGAGGAGTTCCAGCGCTCGGCACCGCTCGTGCTCACACCACATCCGGGCGAGTTCGCGCGTCTCACCGGGCATCCTGTTCCCGATGGGGAAGGGGAGCGACGCGACCAGGCAGTGGGGTTCGCGCGACGATTCGGCTGTGTGCTTCTGCTAAAAGGAGCTGGCACACTGGTCAGCGATGGCGTACGGCTCTACCGAAACACAACCGGCAACCCTGGGATGGCGACCGGCGGCAGTGGCGACGTGCTCACAGGGATCATCGTGGCGCTCGTGGGACAGGGCCTGAATGCCTTCGATGCCACCGTCCTCGGCGCGTGGGTTCACGGTCGGGCCGGCGATCTCGCCGCTGCGAGACTCGGTCAGACGGCGCTCACTGCAGCCGATCTGATTGATTTCCTCCCTGCGGCGTTTCGCTCGTGCGAGCAGCACGGATAGCTCCCCGCGTGCGTCGGACACCCGGATACGCTGCAATGAGTGAAAGAACGTAAGATGCTCTCGCCGCTTCGCGGCGACCGCTCGCAGAGCGAGCGGACCACACGGCGCCGCCCCGGAAGCGGCACGAACCGACAGGAGACGCCATGCGGCTGATCTGCCCGCATTGCATGAGCACCGTGACCGTGCCCGACGAGACCGCCGGGAAAGATGCGGCCTGCCCGAGCTGTGGCAAGTCTTTCACAACGCCATCGCGCTACGCCGCGTCGGTCGTGCCCGATGCCGCCGCGCCGGTTGCTTCACCACCGGCACAACTGGAATCACCCATCAGCCACGCGCCTGCACCGCCTCCGGGTTACGTTCCGCCGGTGGGTGTCGCGCTTGATGCCACCGTTGCCGGCTTCACACGCGCGCGCGGCATCACGATCTCGCCGCACCTGTTCTCGTGGCTACCAGCGGTGTTTCTCCTGTTCACCCTGATCCTCTCCTTCCTACCGTGGGTCGGAGTGTATGTGGGCGGTACGGGGATTTACTGGCAGCAACCGTGGCGCGCGGTGGTTGGCTCGGTCGGACGCAACTTTGCTCTGGAACGCGCCATTGCGATTTCCACTGAGTGGCTGAACAAGGTCACGAGCGACTGGGAGTGGATGATACCGTTCCTCTTGTGCTTACTGGTGGCGACGGTCCTGGCGTGGCTCGACCGCGCCTCGCACATGATCAGTCCCGAACGGCTCAAACGGATCGAGAAAATCTGGACGCACCGGCAGTCGATCATCGGCGTGCTGACCTCGCTTGCGTTTGTCTTCGTGCTGCTTCAGGTGCTCTACGGCTTCGGGATGCAGCGCGCCATTCAACAAACGGTGAATGCTCAGTTCGCCGACGCACGCGCGAAGGCCGTGAACGACCCGGCCACACAGACTCGCATCGAATACGACGCGGCAGCTGCCTACCGCGGCTTCAACATCGAACGGACTTCCTGGCTCTATCTGGCTCTGCTTTGCAACCTGCTGGCGGTCCTGTCGCTTGGCGTTCGCTGCGCGCTGGATCGACGCGGTAACAAGTTGCCGCCGCGTCTGGTACTGCACTACTGAGCGAGCCGCGAGACGAATCTTCGATCGGATAACCAATCGCCCATCCAGTTATCCGGGTGTCGGGTCGAGCTTCCAGTTCGCGGCTTCCTCGCCGTCAAGTCGCAGCGTGAGGCACTTCGCGCTGCCGCCGGCCTTCAGGAATTCGTCGAGTTCCACTTCGATGGAATGGTAGCCAGCGCGTGTCAACTCCTCTGCGATGCGCGGGCAACGACTGTTGTGAACCACCGTCTTGCCAACCACTACCGCGTTGCAGCCAAACCGGAATGCCTCTTCCTCCTGCACAGCGATGAGTTTCGGAACCTGCGCACTCAGTACACGCTGGCCATAGGCATCGAATGCGTCAGGAAAATAGAGCGCCTCGCCGTCGGCGAGTGGGCAGAAGCAGGTGTCGAGGTGGTAGAATCGCGTGTTGACAAGTTCCAGAGGCAGCACCCGGACGCCGAACTTTTCCCCCACCCACTGATGTGCGGTCGCGTCAGATCGGGTGCGGTAGCCAGCGAAGAGTGAGTCGCCGCAGAAGAGCGCGTCGCCGGCGCCTTCGTGATAGGTGTGCTCCGGCAGGTGCTCGACCGCGAAGCCATGCTCCGCGAACCACGCATCGAAGAATGGCGATTCGCGCGCCCGGACTTCATGGCGGAAGCAACTGCTCAGGAAAGTATTGTGGTAGATTAGCCCGGCGTTGGCCGTGAAGACCAGATCGGGCAGGCCCGGTTGTGGTGACAGAATTTCGACGCGAACTCCGAGTGACACGAGCGTGTCGTGTAAGCTCTTCCACTGGCGGAATGCGACCGCGCGAACCGCACCTAGCGACCGATTCATCCACGGATTAATTTCGTACTCGATACCGTAGTGATCCGGCGGGCACATCAGGATTCGCGGTGTCTGGCAGGTTGGGAGCATCTCACACTTCCGAGATTGCAGAAGCACGGCGGGTATGTTTCCATTTTACACAGCACGTTGAGGGACGCTGTCAATGCTGGTCTGGAAGGGGCATGGTGCGAAGGTCCGGTCGCTGGCATTCGCGCCCGATGGCCGGAGTATCGTCACGACCGCCGGGAACTCGAAGTTCGTCTGGCTGTGGGACGCCACAACCGGCAGGCTGGTTCGCAAGTTCTCCGGGGCGACCAGTGGCGCGACGCGTACCGTTGCGTTCTTCCCGGATGGTAAGCATGTGATTGGGCTGCACGAATACCGGCAGGCGTCCGTGTGGCACACCGATACTGGCACGCGCGTGGCTCAACTCCTTGCACCTGGCTGGCTGAATCCCGATACGTTGGCGATTCCGCCAGACGGTTCCAGAATCGTGCTCTATACGAATCGCGCGTTCGCGGAGTGGTCCGATCCCACGCGCCCAACTCCTGGCCAGCGCGTATACGATCGACTCCACGCGGCACCGCAACACTTGCAGGTCTTTCCATTTCAGATGGGCTACACGCCGACCGGTATCCACTACTGGCTCACATCCAGTTATCTCACACTGCTGGACCCTGTCACGTATGCCCCGCGTCACGTCATGGGCGATAACGAGGGCGCGTGGGCCACAACGGCCGCGTTCACACCTGATGAATCGCGAGCATGCGTTGCGTTCGGGCATCGCGCGGCGATATGGCGTCTCGATGCGCTGCGCGATGAGCCAGTGAAACTCCGTGGTCACAAGCAGAAGGTGATGGCCGTTGGCTTCCTCCCTGGCGGTTATTCGGTCTTCACTGCAGCGATGGACGGTACGGTGCGACTCTGGGATACCAGCACCGGCGCGGAGCTACGTGCGTTCGACTGGGGTATTGGCAAAGTCCGTGTCGCAGCGATTTCACCCGATGGCACCACCTGCGCCGCCGGCAGCGCCGACGGCCGACTTGTGGTGTGGGACGTAGATTTGTGACTCGCGGAGTGACCCAGTACGTTGCAATTGCTCCGGTCGGCGCATATGCTGTCAATCGGTTGAAAAGTTCCCACCCGCTTCACACACCACCTTGATGCTTCTCGGGACGCACTATTCCTGCTCGTGTTCTGGCGGAAGCGCGACCGTCCCGGTTCCTGTTTACCCTGTCGAAGACACTGGCTTTACCTGAGTGTCGCGCGTGATCGCGGCCCGCACGGAAACGCCTCGGCCTGCAATCACCATTCTGAAACGGTTCGTTTCCTTCACACTGATTCTTCTGACGTAAGCGTTGCCGTGGCTCGCCCGCAGTCGCTTGCGTCGTTCAACCTGCGTGCCGCCAATGAGCCGCTCCCTTTGCGCGCTGCTTCTTCTTGCGTTCGTCGCCGGTTGTGGTTCACGCCGCCCTCAAGCCGACATCGACCGTGGGCGCACGGCCGTCGTCGCGGTGCTCGATGCGTGGAAGGCCAACGAACCCAGTGCGAAGCTCAAGTCTCTGCCGGACCCGGTGGAGTTCTCTGATGAGCTGCGCGCCAGCTACGCGCTGACCGACTACACGCTCGGCAATGTGGACGCCACCGATAAGGATGTGATTCGCTACGCTGTGAAACTGAAACTCAAGGACAAGAAGGGGAAGGCGGCCGAACGCGAGGTCGTTTACTCCGTCGCGCTGAAGTCGCCCGTCGTCGTCGCCCGCGACCCGTACTACTGAGCAAGCCCCAGGACATTCACCCCTACGAGGATGATATGAGACACCTGCGAACCCGAACGGCATTCACGCTGATCGAACTTCTCGTTGTGATTGCGATCATTGCGGTGCTGATTGGCCTACTACTGCCGGCGGTGCAGAAAGTGCGCGACGCTGCTGCCCGGATGCAGTCACGAAACAACCTCAAGCAAATCTCACTGGCGTTGCGGAACTTCGAGTCGGCGCACGAGATTACGCCACCGATGTTCGGGCAGGTACGCGGGGGCGGGCCGAGTGGATCGGTCTACTATCACCTGCTGCCTTTCCTGGAACAGAACGCGCTCTACAACCTCGGCCCAGACGCGGCACGATCGTATCCGGTGAAGGTTCTCCGCCACCCGGCCGATCCGACCCAGACAGGCGATGGCATCTTCGATCTGCCAGTGGCCGCGCCGGCGTGGGCTTCCTCCAGCGGCACCGCCAACCCATACCCTGCCTGGAGCAACCCCGCTAACACCCGCTGGGGGCTGAGCAGTTACTCCGCGAACTGGCAGGTCTACGGCGATCAGGGCGCGCGACTGACGAAACTCCAGGACGGATTATCGAACACCATCATCTTCAACGAGAAGTACGCCGTGGCGTCGCGCCCTGTCGGCAATCCCATGCACGGAGCGACACTCTGGGGCTATGGTGTGGACCCACGCACTATCCCGGCGGACTTCAATCCGGCCCTCGCTTCCGGCCAGTATCCTGGCGATCCGCAGTGGGCCAACGGCCTCGTGCCGAGTTCGCTCTACGTCAACGGCTACTGGCCGCGAACCGGATTCGTCAATCGTGGCGGCTCGGTGCCCACCTCGTGGACTGGCACTGCGCCGTGGATGTGTCGCTGCATGCTGCGGCCAGAGTTCGCACCACCAGTCACCAACGCCCACTGCCTGAAGTCGCAGAGTATTTCCCCATCCGGTATCCACGCGGCCTTTGCCGATGGCTCGGTGCGCTTCATCACTGCCTCCGTGAATGATCCGCACTGGTCCGCTGGCGAGACGCCTGCCAGTGGCGAGATCGTCGCTCCGGATTGAAGCGATTCGGGCAGGGGTTTATGCACCCGGCCTGTCCAGTTCGTTCACTAGCGACCGCAGGAACGGCTCGGCATCGCTGACAATGCCGACCGTCTGCGTACTGCCTCGGTCCATGAGCTTCGTGACCGTCGCCGGGCTGATGTCCACGCACGCCACCTTTACCCACGCCGGCAGTAGGTTACCCACGGCGACCGAGTGAAGTGTCGTGGCCACCATGAGACAGAAACCGACGCCAGGAATCAGCCGGCGCATCGCATCCTGCGCGGCCAGTACATCGGTGATGACTTCCGGCAGCGGGCCGTCATCGCGGATGCTCCCGGCCAGCACGAACGGCACGTTCCGCTTCGCGCATTCGTACATGATCCCGCTTTTCAGCCGGCCCACTTCCACGGCCTTATTGATGCCGCCGATCCGTCGGATGGTATTGATCGTGCGAAGGTGGTGTTCGTGCCCCTCATCGGTCGGGAGACCCTGATCGAGTGAGACGCCGAGGCTCGTGCCGTAGAAGGCTTGCTCCATGTCATGCGTGGCCAGGGCGTTACCCGCGAACAACACGTTGATGAGGCCGTCGCGAACGAGCTTGGCCACCAACTCGCTTCCACCCGTGTGGACAACGGCCGGCCCCAACACTGCGAGTACCTTGTCGCCTGCGGCGCGGGTCTTGCGCATCGCTGCAGCGATCTCGCGCACGCTGACCGCCTTGGGCCGTTCACTGGAAACCGGGCTGGCCATGAACTCGAAGAGTTCGTGCCGGCGCATCTCGGCCTCCGGCGGGAAGACGCGCGTTCCCTGCCGCCCCACCACGATGCCATCGCCCATCTTCACCGCAGTCATGGGAACACACCGGGCAGCGCCGCCTTCGGGATCGACCACAATTCCGCAATCCATCTCCTGATCTTCCACATCCACCCATTCGCCTTTCAGCCTCACTTGCGTCCGGAAGTTTGTGGAGCAATAGAAGCCATCCGGGAAGGCGCCGGGAATGTCTGCTGCAGTCGTGCGACAGTCGCCCTCATTGGGCGGCACCGCGCCATGAGCGTGGATGTCGGCCAGGATGGCATCGAGTTGCTCGGCCGTGTCGGCTTTCACTTCGATTCGTACGAAGCTGGGGTCGTCCTGACGCTCGCCGAGTCGGAGTGCTTCGATGTGGTAGTGCCCGCCACGCGACAGGATCACATCGAGGACCTTCGGCAAGAGCAACGAATCGACGATGTGGCCCGACATTTCCACGAACTCGACATGCGGCGTCGTCATGGTGTGAACCTCCAGTCGGTGGCGAATCTCCTCTTACTAGTTGATACCGCGGCTGGCCCGCGATTGCGAGCCGGACTCGCTGTGTGGCTGAACCGCGAGTGAACCGGAAACAGCGTCTACCGTTGACCGCGGCGCCCGCTCCGCTAGAGTAATAGGAGTCAGCAACGGGCTGACGTTCGCGCCAGTGTGGAACACGGTGGCTGTAGCTCAGTTGGTTAGAGCGCCAGATTGTGGATCTGGAAGTCGCGGGTTCAAGTCCCGTCAGTCACCCTCATACGAGAACGCCAAAAGCCTCACGCGGAGCCTGGAACCCAGACTCCGCGTGAGGCTTTTGTGCTCCTACTGATCCTGCGTGCGGGTCGGTCGCTATCCCGGACGGGTGATTCGCCGCTCTTCGCCACATCGTGAACGTTCACCAAGTAAAACATGCCCCCACGCTCACGCCCTGAACCCAGGCGTTGGAGAGCCGCTGTACATAGGCCGGGCGAGCCGGACCGACGCCCGAATTCGGTGCTCCAGGCAACAGGTTCGGGTTTACGGCGAGATCAATCTGCTCGGCCGCGCGTGCCACGTCGGTTATCAGTAAGAACGTGTAGCCAACCGTGAGACTCAGAGATTTCGTGACATTACAACCCAGCCGCATGTCGAGTTCGGGAATCACGGTGAAGCTCGATGAGCGGTAGGTGCCGATGTTGCTCGACTGGGCGAGCAGGCCACCAGGACGGGTGACAGGGGCCATACCCGGCACGACTGTTTGAGTAGCACCCGCGATCGTCACGGTACGATTCATCGCACCGAAATCGACCATCCCAATCACCTGCGCGAAGCACGTTCCACGCTGCTTCAACACCGCAGCGCCGATGCTCGCCCCGTGGAACACATTCTGAGTACGGAACGAATCCA
This sequence comes from uncultured Frigoriglobus sp., assembly GCA_964422915.1. Lineage (GTDB taxonomy): Bacteria > Planctomycetota > Planctomycetia > Gemmatales > Gemmataceae > Gemmata. The sequence goes on from CAYRDG010000021.1 coordinate 34,549, forward strand.
GGACCGAGATCCGGGTGCCTGGCACAAACGGTGCCGCTGTCGGCATCAGGTTCTCGCGGATGTCGAGTTGATCGTTCAGCGAGAAGTAGCGATACCCCCCGAGCAGATCCAGGCGAAAGAGATCGTCGCAGCATGACTGACAGCACAGTGGGCACCGCAGCAACGCGTTCGCACCGGAGAATGTGGTAGACGAACTCACTGTTGCAAATCCTGCCAGTGTGCCAGGGTTTACAACCTGCTCAAAGACCACCTGGCCTGTGTTGGGATCAACAAATGGGCGGCCGATGGTCTGGTTGGGTTGCGCGGAACCGTACTGACCGAACGACTGACCCGGCCCGAGGAGGAAGTAGCCTCCCTGAATTGCGAACGCGCAGTCGCACATCCAGACGCCGAACTCCGTTCGCAGGCCGGGACGGATACCGTTATTCGTTCGGGAGTTCCCGAAGAGAGTCGCCGGTGGGTTGGTGCCGCTTGTCACGAGCGGTGGCGTCCGCATGCCTTGCATCCACCACCCAAGTGCTTCCACTCGCGCCCAGGCTCGTGGACACGAGCAACATGGATCGCAAGCCGGTGCGCAGTTTGGGATACAGTCCGCAAGTGATGAAGGCTGAGTGTTCGTGTTGGACTGTGAATCCAACCCAGCGGGTGAAGGCAGATCGACAGGCGGTGCTGCCGCAGGCACGACTTCGCGTGGATAAATCGGGTAATCAGCCGCAACAAGGGCGTGCGCAGGGAACAACACGCCCACAGCCAGCGTAAACAACCAGCGCATCGCCAACCTCCTGTTGGGCCTGGACCACCTCCTTTATCGGCGATACCACTATTACCGGGTTAATCGAAACGCCGGTGCTTATCACAATTTCCGGTGTCGCCCAAACCAGAGCAGCGATTCCACGAGGTCCACACTCGGGTTGGGTTCTGCCAGGAAACTGTCGATTTCCGTGGTGTTGCTGAACACCTTCACATGGTCTGTGCCTGTCGCGAGGGTGAGCAGTTCGTTGCTGCCGTCGCCATCAACATCGCCCACCGCGAGTCGCACCCCACCCGTGTAACCAGAGTAGGCGTAGAAACTCTGAAGTAGAACACCGCCACTGAATGCCTTGACGTGCGCGGCTTGTGTGGCTGTGCCAACAAAGAG
>CAYRDG010000021.1:35696-79870 GCA_964422915.1 uncultured Frigoriglobus sp.
GCGGGAGCACCGACGCTTGGCTCGAACGCCATCGAGATGTTCCCGGTGAATCCCTCGAATGCCATGAAACTGCGGAACGGCGTGTTGGTCAGCGCGTCGAACACCTTCACATGGCTCGATCCGAGCACCGGCGCGACGGCAATGTCGGCCCGGCCATCGCCATTCTCATCACCAGCGCTGATCTGAACGCCGTCGGAATAGCCAGGGAACGCGAGGAAACTGCTCAGCACCTGCCCGCTGCGACCACTGAACGCCTTAACATGGCTACTACCCGTCGCGGTACTCACCACGATGTCGGCGTAGCCATCTCCGTCCACGTCGCCCGATGTGAGATTCACGCCCCCGTTGAAGCCGGGGAACGAGAGGAAGCTTCGCACCTGGGCGCCGGTCGTTCCATCGAACACTTTCACATGGCTGGCGCCCACGGCGGTTGCAACCAGAAGGTCGGCAACACCATCGCCAGTGACATCGCCTTGTGCGAAGTTGAGTGCCCCCTGGAAGCCGGGGAACGGGTTGATGGTGAGCCTCGGCGACCCGGCGTTGAAATCGAAGAGTTGCGCGATGCTCCCTGCGGGGGTTCGCGTAACCAATCGCGACGGGGGAATGGTCGCGACAGGCGTTGTCGGCGGTGGCGTGGTACCAGGAATGACGTTCACATCCGTGACGCCACTCCCTGGCGTGCCGAACAACTGCGACATATTGGAATTGGTCAGCAACCAGTACTTACTGGGATCAATGATGCCGCGTTCGCCGAAGTCATAGAGCGTGCCAGCCTGTTGCAGCCCAACTGGAATGCTGGTGATGACGTCGTTGCCGGCAATGCCGCCCAGTGTTCCCGCGCGGTCGCGGCCATCGAGGAAGTTCGCGGGCTGCGTTTGAGTCAGCGTGTAAGTGCCGGGGAACATATTGCGGAAGAGATAGTTACCGTTCACATCCGTCACGACGGTGGCAACCACGGTTTGACCTGCGAGGTCGGTGCCAGTGAGCGTCACTGTTGTGCCAGGAATGCCGATTTCGCCCCGATCGCGAATGCCGTTGTTGTTGGTGTCGATGTAAACCGACCCGGCGATGCTGGAGTTGGCTGCCAGTTCGCCGAAGTTGAACGGGCCTCGCACCGGGAATGGATTGAGAATCACATCGTCGAAGCGGTCGTTGCCGACTGTGGCCGGAGGCCCGTGGGGGTCGGCGTCTTCCTCGCGACCGTCGATGAAGCCCGGTGGCTGCGTCTCGACAAGCGAGTAAGTTCCTGGCGGGATGATCTGGAAATCCCACCGCCCGTTGCTGTTGGTGTAGACCGTGAGTTGCCCACCAGGAACGTCTGCTGCGGTCAGTGGTCGTTCGAGTGGGGTGCCTGGGAAGGCTGTGCCGGATACAGTCACAGCGACACCCGGAATGCCAGGCTCACCGGGTTCGCGGATCGCGTTATCGTTGAGATCGATATAGACGAAGCCGAACGGGTCTGCTGGCGGGTTCTCGCCGAAGTTGTACTCGACGCCGCTATTGCCGATATCCAGGTCGACCTGAAGCACGTTCTTGGCCGGCGACGAACCTTGCTGCGTGCCGCCAATCGTGCCAGGTGTATCAAGGCCGTCGTAGAACCCGTTCAAGCCCGCGGTGAACACCGACGGTGGCTGAATCTCAGTGACCGTGTAGGTGCCTTGCGGGAGCACATCGAAGTAGTACGCGCCGGTCGCGTCGGTCGTCGTTGTCCGTGTCGGGAGCGGATTGTTGAGCGGATCGACTCCCGTCAGGATGATCTGCACACCGACGATGCCGGTTTCGGGATTCGGTCCGGCCGGTTGACGAATGCCGTCCACACTGAAATCGCGGTAGACGAACCCGGAGAGCGAAGCACCCAGATAGACGCCCGCGTCGATGGTGTTGTTCGTCTCGCCTGGAGCAAGAGTCACAGTGGCCTGACCGAGGCCGCGCGACGCGTCGCTATCGACGGTATCGTCTGCTCCAACATTCGGGATGGTGAAGACGTAACCTGTCGGAGTGGTGAATTGCACCGTATACGAACCGGGGCGCAATCCGGTGAACGAATACAATCCGCCACCGGAAGTGGTAGTCGTAAACGTGAAGGTCGTGTTGTCCGGGTTCGTGCCAGTCAGCGAGACAGTCAACCCATCGACACCGGGTTCACCTGCCTCCTGGATGCCGTTGCCGTTGATGTCATTCCAGACGAAATCGCCGATTGTACCTGGAGTCAGTTCGCCGAAATTGTAGTTCACGCCAACTGGATTAGGACCGAGTGGGATGGTGACGGTCGTGATGGCGTCGGCGTCGCGCAGCGTGGCGCCCAGAGTGCCTGTTCCGCCGAACGGGGTGCCGGGCGTGTCGCGGCCGTCGGCGAAGCCCACCGGTTGATCGATTTCAGTGATCGTGTAACCGTTGGCGTCGCTTGGACGCAGACCAGTGAAGGAGTAAGCGCCGCCCACCGTCAACACGTCGACGCTCACGGTGTTACCGATGTGGTCGGTGCCAGTGAGTCGCATTGTGATCGGCGCGGTGATGAGCGTTTCGCCCGCACCTGGTTCGTAGAGCCCGTTGTCGTTCGTGTCGTTGTAGACAACACCGCTGATGGTGTTGGAGTAGACCGTAACGTCTCCGGTATCGGTGTCGGTGGAAGGTCGCCCACTGCCTCCCGGGGGCGCGGTGTTGGAGTTGAGTGTGGCGGTGTTCTGTACGACTGTGCCAGGGGTCGGCGTACCCGAGAGAGTGGCCTTGTAGCTGATTGTCAGCGACTGGCCGAGGAGCAGAACCGGGAGCGTCACGGTGATGGTAGTATCGCCAGTGTTGTTGCCGACATCGACCGTGGCTCCAGGTGCTCCAGTAACGGTGACCGAGCCAGGGATGAGGACGAGATTGCCACTATTCAGCGGGTCTGTGATGACCACCTGAAATGCTGCCGCGGTGGAGTCAGGCAAGTGTGTGACAACTGCGGTGTAGGTGATCTCATCGCCGGCATCGGCCTGCGTGGGGCTTGCCGATTTCTGGATGTCCAGATGTGGTGCGACGATTTCGGCCGTCGCGCTGTCCGAGGTTGTCCCGGTGTCGTATGTGAGTGTTGCCGTGTTGGTTACCTGCACGCCGGACTGGTTCACTGCCAGATCGGTCACAGTTCCGACCACATCCACGACAATCTGATCAAGCGTGTTGGAAACGTTATCGGGCGTGTTGACCACCGTTCCAAAGTTGAATGTGACCGTGGAGCCTGCCACCACACCCGGAGCGCCAACCGCCAGCGCGCTACCGGAAATGTTCCCGCCGATCGACACTACCTGAGCGGAGGTGTACACCACTGTCCCGGCGTTGAGCGTTGGGAGTGTGTCGGCCAGATTTACGTTCGTCGTGCCTTCGGGCAGTGTGATGACGATCCGATAAGTAACCGATTCACCGATGGCCAGGTCAACGATGTTCGGATCGAGTTGGCTGCTGTTGGTTTGGGGGAAGCTGGTATCCAGGATGCTCTTGTCGATGAGCGGCACAACAATCGAGATGGTTGCCGAATCGCTATCGCTGTAGTTGTTGAGGGCGCCACCTGCGCCGTCTTCCCCGTTTCGTTCTCCATTGGCATCACCCGAATTACCTGGCGTGGTACTCCCTGTCGGATTGGCTGGCGATCCCTGGTCGCCAGGCAAACTTGTCCACGTCACATTCGCGGTGTTCTGGATCGACTCTCCGGCCCGAACGGCTGTAGTCAGGACTGCTTCGTAAACGACTCGGATCGTGTCGCCAGGCGCGACTGAGTCGAGTGTCACATCGATCGTGGTGGCCGTCGAGTTGTTGGTGAAGCCTGTGAAAATCTGGACGCCGTTGCGGAAGACAAGGACGCTCGTTGGGTCGAGGTTCATCTTGCCGGCAGGTGGCGTATCGAGCAGTCGCACGTTGTAGGCCGTGGAAACGTTCGAGCCTGTTCCGTTGGCGTAATCCACGCGGTAGCGAACGAGATCACCAGCGTCGTGAGGTTGATTGTCGGGTACTTGTGGATCAGTGAGCGAGACGACGGTCTTGCTCAGATTCCCGATCGCCGGTTCCGCGACGCGTACCGGGGGACTCGATGCGGTCTGGCCGGTCGGCGTGCCGTTCTGCACGGCGCTGACCTGGTTCACCAGATTCGTGCCAGCCTGATTCCCAACGACATTGGTGACAAGCACATTGAATTCCACAACGACAAACTCGCTGTCATTGCTTGCGTTCGCCGGGTTGGTCACATCGCCAAGGTTGAGCGTGAGTTGCGATCGCCCACCTACCGTGGCGGCGGTGAGGATGCTCGCGGGTATGGGGAACTCGGGAGTCAGCGTCGCGACGTTGGTTTGATTCCCAGTCAGATATAGATCGGGTGGAGCCGCGCTGGGATCCGTCAGCGTTGAGGAGGTGAGCGTGTCACCGGTATTGGTTACGAAGGCGATCAGGCCGGTTCCGTCGTCAACGTATGTGCGGATGAACTCCATACCGACTGGGAGGAGATCAACGAACTGGACTGGCGTGGGGGTGGCAAACTCCGGGATTTCAGCCACGATGCGATACCGCACGATTTCGCCCACGACAACCGCGTTGGGATCGGTAGTCGCGTTCTCCGAAGTGGTGACGATCGTCTTCTGGAAACTGATGTTTCGAATGTTGATGTCGGCATCGTCGGAGTTGATGTAGTCGTTAATGCCACCCGCGCCGGTGCGTTCGGTCGAGGCCGTGTTGTACGACGACCGCTGTCCAGGGTCACCGTCGAGGCTCGTCCAGCGCACTTCAGCGTCGTTGGGGACGATCTGTCCGGGGATCACCGTCTGGGCAATGGTTCCGGTCACCTGGATCGTGATCGTGCGAGTTGCGTCAACCGGGAGATCGAAGGTGCTGCCTGCGCTAGTTTGCAATACGAGTTGGCCGGTGCCAGGGTCCGTTGCCAGTTCAAACAGTGCCGCCGTGACCACACCGGCGGTATCCGTGACCGTGAAGTTGATGTTTTCAAGGGGAGAATTTGCCAAACCCGCCCGAAGCAGGTCGTGGAATGTCAGATCGAAGGCGTCGGCTGTGCGTGCGTTATCCCCAGGGGTGTTGCGCAGCGTGATGGTGTAAGTGAATGGATCGCCTGCGTCGCCGGTGATCCCGGCGCCATCCACCACTACTGACTTGTCGATCCCCACATGTGGTTCAATGATCGTGACTTCAGGAGCAGACGCAACCACAGGACCACCTGACGTGTAGACCAAGGAGGCGCTGTTGTTCACCTGATTTCCGGCGTTCGAATCGGTCGTGTTGAGGATGACGGTCTGGTAGACGAATTCGATCACCTCCGGAACGGCATTGTCTGTGTCGGTGTTGGTAACGTCTCCCAGAGTCCATGTGATGGTCTGACCATTGGGGCCTACGGACGGCACGGAACTTCCGCCCAGTGTTACAGATCCGGGGATCGTGGTTGAGACCATCCCGACGAATGCCATCTGAGGGTCGAGCGTGTCCGTAAGCACAGCGCTGGGCGTGGTCCCTTCCGGCACAGTGATTCGCACGCGGTAGGTTACCAGTTCACCAATAACTGCTTCGTCCTGGGCATTCGTTGAGTTGACGATCTCCGTGCTGACCAGGTTCTTGGCCATCTCCGGGTTGGCGATCCGGACGTCTGCGTCGTCGTGGATGGTGTCCGGGACGAAGTTCGGGCCGCCTTCCAGCGAGGCGTAGTTGTTGACTGAGCCAACATCCGTGATGAGTTGGTTCACCGTGTTGTTGACTGTGATCAGATCGAAAGTGACGACGACGATGTTGCTGCCGTCGGTCACAGGTACGCCGTTGACGACACCACGCCCGATCGCACCTTGCGTGGCAGATGGGTCGCCGAGCACGATGCCGTTCGCATCCAGGATTCCGTTGCCGCCGGGCAGTGTAGTGTATGAGAGTGGGTTACCCGCACCATCCGTGACGCGCATGTTGATGCCGTTGGCTCCGATGCCAGTTGGCGCGTAGCCAGCAGGGAACGAGTCCCGGATGTTCACGTCAAACGCGCCGCGCGGGCTGGAGCCAGTATTCTCCACCACGATTGCGAATGTGACGACGTCGTTCTGATCGATGCCAGACAGGTTGCTGTTGATCGGGTTCGCGGCCAGGTTCGCCGAGTTAATCGTGCCCGTAAATCGCGTACCGGATGAGCCAGGGGCGCTGAACGGCGCAGGACCGACTGTGCCAGGCGTGAACACGCCCGCAGGGTTGTTCGTCGCCACCACACCCTTGGTGATTTTGAGTGCGGGTTCTCCCAGCACAACCTGCGCGATAGCGTTGTCATTGCTCGCTATCTGCACGGTGTTGTTCGACTGGGCTTGTGCGGCGTTGGTCAACAGGAGGCGATCCGCAAACGGATCGTCACTCACCGTGACAGTGAAGAGGATGTCGCAGACAACCGCTGTGTTGGTCGGGTCGTCGTAAGTACCGTAAGTGAAACTGATGCTGTTGGCGAGGGAATCCGCGCTCACGGTGGGCACGATGCGCGACATCGCGAAGAACGTGTCGTCTGGTCCAAGTTTCGCGTGCCCTGCCGCAGGTGCCGTTGCGCTCACTGTGGGGTCGAAGTCATTCGCGACGGCACCTGTGGTGTCGACATCGAAGATTGGCAGTGGCAGGAAGTCCTCGAAGTTGAGTTTTTCCACGTCGCCAGTCGGTAGGGTGTAGCGCAGCCGGTACGTGACGGTGTCGCCGGGGGCAATCTCTGGCGACCCTGTCCCAATCAACACTCCGTTGATCGCATACACAGCCTTCGAGAAGCTACCGCCGCCGATTTGATTGCTCGTGGCGCTTTCGTCGGACTCAGTGTTTCCGTTGAGTGTCAGGTTGGTCACGTCCAGGAGGTCGCCGGAGATCGTGACTTGATTGCTGATTGGATCGCCTGGATTGAGCGAGGGGTCGCCCGAGGGGAAGTCGATCTCGTAACTGTCGAGGACCGTCGTGCGGAACGTGATCGTGCCTCGGGTGGCACCAAACGGCACAGTCGGGCCATCAACAGGTGCGCCACCGAAAGCGGGTATCGCGCCGCCGATCAGCATTCCGTTCGTCGAGAATCCGCGGCTGGCAAGTTCATCCGACACGCGGAACTCAAGTTGGTCGCTGCCCGAAGTTGCGGGCGGACCAGGCAGAGAGATGTTCGGTGTCAGCGTGTAATTCTCGCTCGCAAACGACCCAGAGGTCGAATTGGGGGAGTTGTGCCAATCCGTCACGCTCAGCGTCGCACTGCCAGGCACATACGTCTGGCCGTCGCTAAAGATGTCTGTCAGCAGGAGGTTCTGGAAGGCGAAGTAGTCCGATACCTGGAAGTTGATCGTGTATTCGACCGTGTCGCCGGGACTCAGACCTGGCGCCCCGATATCGTTCACGATGTTCGAAGTCTTCTGCGTCGCGATTGACTTGAGCGTCAACGTGTGGTCGCTCGTGGGTCCGTTCGCTGTGACCGGAGTGAGAGGATCTCGCGGGTCAAGCGGGTCCCAGGTTCCAGCCGCACTGGAGTCATTCAGAACGGGCACGTCGTCGCCGGTGGTCGGGTTAAGAATCTCCGCACTGCCGGCATCGAGTCGCGGCGCGTAGAAACTGAACGTCATCTGCGCATCGACCGCGCTGGCTGTTCCGATCACACTGTCGAAGCGCCGGGTGAGCGTGCCGCCTGGGGTTGTGGTGCTCGGTGTGCTGATATCCGACACCGTACCACCGCTGGTGGACACCACGGAAACAAACTGGAGTTCAGGTGGCAGTTGGTCCGTCAAGTCGAGATCGGTAATCGTCTGACCCGGTGCAATGTCTGCACTGATCTGATACTGGCGCGTGAAGTTCGGCCCGGTGGCCGTTTCGTCCTCGGTCCCGATGTAGGTCTTCGTCAGTGTGAAGAGCGTGGGCGTAATGGACGAGGTTACGGGAGCACCGACAACCGTGGGGTCGGTGGTAGGATTATCGAGCGGGTCTCTTCCAAACTGGAATCCGCCGCGTGTCATGAGCGGCAGCGAGGTACCCACGTCAGCGAGGTTGCTCAACGTCGTGCTCACAGTGATGGGCACGGCCGGTTGATTGGGTGTGAAACTGCCGAAGGGTACTTGCAGCACGACCAGTTGGTCGCCTGGGAAGAACCCCGCTGGCGGAGTGATGATCAGGGGATTCCCGCTCGTGTCCTTCGCAAAAGGATGCGCCACCCCGGCCGCAGTCAGGGTGAGAACAGTCGCGTTGACCGTCGTTCCCAGGAAACTGGCACCGAGGAACGAAATCCCATCGTCGGGCGCAGCGACTCGGCCATCAGTACCTGTTGTTGGGAGAAACAGGTCGATGTACGGTCCATACCCCACGTCGGTTGGGGAACCGCTTGTCGCCGACGTGTTATCGAAGGTTACGCTGAACGTTCCCGTTGTGCCCAGCAGTAACTCCGACGGCACGCCGGAGAACGTCGCGGTTGGTGTCGCGATGGGTGTTGTGCGGTCTTCCAGGGCTTCGAGGTTGAGCCGCCGCTTTCCAACCAGACCTGTTCCCCGGTTTGTGAAACGTCCAAACGCGGTGCGGGACATACAGACGCTCCAGGATGACTATCAAAGTTGAGGGATGAGCGTAGTAACAGGTTATCCAGCTTAACACGGCTTCACGATGGGAATCTTGCGGCACTGGGCGGTAGCGTCAGAATCCCTGACAGTTCGACCGAAGGGATCAACTGGTTGCAAGAATTGGGATATATGGCTTGTATCGATTGTTGCGAACCTATCGGAAATGCCGTTTGATGGTGCGACAGGACTTTGCGGGGAAGGCCTTCCCTGCCAGCTACACGACGTTTCTCCTGCGTCGATTGCAAGTGACGCAGGAGAAACGTTTCTGCTGCTGTACGAACGTCGCCCGAGCTGCTCTCTGGATATCGGATCCTTCACTCGGTGGCTCGTGCCGGCCAGACGACATCCGCGATCACAGGGCGATGCGGTGAGCCGACGTTCGGCCCGACCCAGCAGTGCGTCGCCCATCCGCGGCGACCGATTAGAACGTGGTCGATCCGCACCGACGAGAGCCGCGCCGAGAATGTGTGGCCCCAACCCCATCCCGCGACCCCGAACGCATCTTCATACCCCTCCCAGTCTTCACGCCAAATCGCACTCTGCGGAGGTGTGTTGAAGTCGCCCACCAGAAGGACAGGACCGGTGGTCCGATTCGCCTTCAAGGCCAGGCGACGGGCCTGCTCACGCCGGAGTTCGCTGTTGGCCGCCAGTTCGTCAAACCCACCTGCGGCACGATTCGCAATCGCATCGAGGCCATCCCGTGGGCTTGCCAGATGGACGCTAAAGAGCGTGATCACCACTTCCGGAGTCAGAAGTTCATAGCGACCGACCGAGCCGTCCGGGTCGGTTGAGTGGGGTCCGATCCGCTCCGCCTTCCGGATCGGGAAGCGACTGGCCAGAAACAGGCCAGGCAGTTGGTGAGTATGCCAACCCGTCCGGGTGAGTTCCCCCGAACGGGCACTATCGCGAAACTCCTGGATCGCAACGACATCCGGATCGCTTTCGATGATGAGACGGTCGAGTCTGGCCGACGTGGATCGCGTGTAATGCATGTTGCATGTGAGGACGCGAAGACGCGGCCCGGCGATAGGAGTAGACCACACCGGACCCCAGGGGATGCAGAATCTTGCAATCGGTACGACCATCAGAATCAGAGCGGGTACCACTGTCAGAAGCGCGCGGCGTGAGAAGATCACGGCGAGGGCAACCAACGCCAGCGGCAACAGCACGAGCAACGGGAGTGGCGCAAACATCAATACAGTCGCGGGGCACCACACGTCGGCCTGTCGTATGGCCAGCCATAACCCGACCGCAGTCGCAAGCGTTAGCCAGCCTGCAACGCGAACGGCACGGCGTGTCCTGGCGAAGCGAATCCGCGGGCGCGTTTCACCCGCATGCGGATCCGGCCGACGCATCGTTTCGCCAATCATGGCAATTCCTTCAAATCAACGTCCAAATCGAGAATGAAAACAGGGCCAACAGGGTGCGAGGGTGTTGGAGATTGAGGGGTGGGATGAAAACGAACGATTCGGCGGTTTTTTCGGGCTGCGAGGCTGTTTTGGCGTTGCGGCGTGGTGGAGTGCTGTTTAAACTACAACCTCCCACAGCCACACGCAACTTGCCGAACATCAACGAAGAGCGCGGACAGACACAAACTCTTCCTGGGAGTACACAATGAACTCCGCCCAGTTCATCCTCTTTCGGGACCCAACCATCTGCGGTTCCTCGCACTTTCACCCGGCCCTGAATTTTCCATTTGTGGGAACCAACAAGGGGCGCCACCCGACCAAAACAACACGATGACCTGCCCAGGCACATTCGTGTCGCAGCGGATTCGCCCCATGAATTGATCCGCTTCAATCAGGTGCAATTGTTCCTTGAAGTGCCCTGCCACCTGACCGAGCGTTGGGGCGCGAGTATTGTCGCGACCCCCCGACTCTTGTTTTTACTGCCACTGCGGTGTTGCTCCTGCAAGCCACCGCTTCCCTGCCGGACGGACTTGGTTTGTACCTGCTGGTGCGAGCCGTCTGCGATCCTTGTGTCGTTAGGCTGATTGGCTAACTGGTTGCCCATGAACACCGCTTCATCCCCACGCCGAACGTTGCTTACGGCTCTTGTCGTGCTGGTGGCAGTGGGCTGGGCATATTGGGACGTTCTCACTGAGATCATCGAGCGACTGTCAACTGATCCACAATACTCGCACGGATTTTTGATGCCGCTTTTTGCGGGATACATTCTGTGGCGAAGGCGCGATCAGATCAAGGCAGATGACTTCCGGCCGAGTTGGTGGGGCGTCGGCATCGTGACAGTTTCGTTCGGAGTGCGATACGCCGGATTCGCGCTCTACCAGACCTGGCTCGATGCGGCTTCCCTGTTGGTGGCGATTGTCGGCATTGTGGTTGCAATCGGCGGGCGACGTGTGCTCCTGTGGGCAGCGCCTGGGCTGCTGTTCCTGCTTTTCGTCATACCACTGCCGTACCGTATCCAGTCAATGCTGGCGGGCACGCTCCAGCGCACGGCGACTATTGCCAGCACTTACGTTCTGCAAACTGTTGGGGTTCCTGCAGTTTCCGAAGGGAACATCATCCTTCTCACGCATGATCGCCTCGGCATTGTCGAGGCTTGCAACGGCCTGACCATGCTGGTCACGTTCTTCGCGCTGGCAACGGCCGTGGCGCTGCTCGTGAAGCGGAGTTTTGTGGAGCGACTTCTCATCGTCGCCAGCGCCGTCCCAATTGCCGTGGCGGCCAATGTTGCCCGGATCAGTCTCACGGGTGTGCTGTTTGAAGCGCAACAGGGCGACTGGGCGCACCGGTTGTTTCACGATCTGGCTGGCTGGTTCATGATGCCGCTCGCCATCGGTATGTTGTTGGTGGAATTGTACATTCTGAAAAAGTCGCTCGTGGACGTGTCGGCTGAGCCGGCGGGATGACGGAGTGACACGGATCGGTTGGTCTAGATTGGGGAAGGTTGCTCATGACTCAGGCGGATTCTGGAGAACCGGGCACAAGCGAAAAACGCCGCGCCCCGTTGTCTGCACGATCGGTCCTCCACGCGGTGGCCCGCCGACCATTCACGCTGCTCGGCGTGGCGGTCCTTGCTGGCGCCGCAGGTGCCGCGGTGTGGTTCTTCTTGCCGCTTCCCAAATCCACAGCGGCGATGGTCTTTCACATCGCTCCCTCCCGGCCCACCCTGCTGGGCGCAGTCGATGGGGAAGGGACCTCCCATTCGTACAAGCAATCACAGGTGACGCTGATGAAGCGCCACCTGACACTCAACACGGTTCTGAAACAGCCTGAAGTCCAGAAACTCGAAATACTCCGCAAGCACGATGAGCCTCTCGCCTGGCTGGACAGCGAACTCAAGGTAGAAGCCCGGCGGGACAGCGACTTCCTGAAGGTCACACTCGCAGGAGACAATCCTGATGAGCTTCGGATCATCCTCAGTGAACTCTCGAAGGCGTACCTTGCTGATGTTGATGACCGCGAGAATGGGGCACGTCGAAGGAAACTCGCCAAGTTGGAGGAGTCGCACCAGAGCTACCGTGTGCAGGTCGAGCAATTCCACAAGCGAATCGACACCATCGCACTTGCTCTGGGCTCGAAGGACGAAACGTTCCTCGCGCTCAACGACTCCATTGCCAGGGACAACCTGATGGCAGCGATTCGCGAGTTGTCCGAGGCTCGCAACGCGCTACAGGCTGCGGCAATCGGCTCCGAGCCTGAACCGAAGGCGGCACCCGGAGTGGAGCGACTGCTTCCGTGGGGGGCATCGACCAGGAAATCAGGCGTCGAGATTCCAGCGGCAGCGGTTGAAAACGAACTCCGCCACGATCCTGTACTCAAGCAACTCGAAACCGAGGTCGCGCACCAGCGGCAGGTTCTCACGGAGACCAAGGCACTCTTCCTTCCCGGTGAGCGCCCTGCGGCGGTCGTTATCGCGGAGGAACGGCTCAAGACCGCTGAGCTAAAGCGAGACAAGTATCGGGATGAACGCCGACCCGAGATCATCGCAGCGATCCGCAAGAGCATTGAGGAGAAGGAGGAGCTCCGAATCGCTGCGGCCAAGATGTCAGCGGGGACGTTGAAAAAACGGGAAGAACTGGCCCAGTCGAAGGTTGCGGTTATCCAGAAGACGATCATGAAAGCGAGCGAGCATCGCCTCGAGCTCGACAATATCAAGTTGCTGATCGGGCAGACCGAGAAACTCAGCACGACCATGGGTGAAACGATCGAACGCATGAAGGTGGAACTGGGGGCTGCTGCCCGCGTGACGATGGCCGACGAACCGTACATCGTCAAGGGGCTGGAAGGGAATCGACGTTTGAAGTTCACCCTGCTGGCCGTTCTCGGAGTCTTCGGTCTGGGATTTGTGGGTGTGGTTGGCTGGGAGCACCGGTCGCGACGTTTCGCACACAGCGATGAGGTCTCGGCTGCTCTTGGCATCCGTCTCCTCGGAAGTGTCCCGACTATCAATCGGGAGCAGGGTTCGACCCGTGCGAACCACCCCGTGCTTGTCGAGGCCATCGACGCGACACGCACGATGATTGTGCATGGGACTGATCATCCCGACTTGCGGATGCTTGTGGTGACAAGCGCGGTTTCTGGTGAGGGTAAGACATCCTTGACTGGGCACCTGGCGATTAGCCTGGCACGTGCAGGTTTCCGGACACTCCTTGTCGACGGCGACTTGCGTGCCCCAACCGCGCAGCGGGTCTTCGACCTCTCGCTTGCTCCTGGTCTCTGCGAGGCGCTGGAAGGGCAGGTCGGCATTCTGGATGCGATCCGGCCCACGGGTGTGCCTGGGCTCTCAGTCCTCACCGCGGGCCTGTGGAGTCCTGCCACACGACAGGCACTCGTTGGCGACAACTGGCGTGTGGCGAAAGAACAACTCAAGGCGGAGTTCGACTACATCGTCGTGGACTCGTCGCCGCTCTTGCTGGTCTCGGATGCGCTCCTGCTGGCACGCGAGGCCGACGGGGTTGTGGTGTCAGTCCTCCTCGGTGTGAGTCAGGTGGCGCTGGTCGATGAGGCTGTCACGAAACTCCAGAAGATCCGGGCGCCGCTGACGGGCGTCATTGCGAATGGGGCACGCGCTGCCGCACATCAGTATACATACGGATACCGTGCGACTGAAACCCCGCAGGACGTTACAACGCTGACGGACGATGGGAGGAAATAGCTGTGCGAGGTGCGATAGGTCCAGTCGTGTTGTGCGGTGTAATCGTGGTCGCTGGGGGAGTCGTTTATGGCCTCCAGACCGATCGCTGGGGCCCGTCGTCGCAACTCGATCACGCACTCACCCGGCTCACACACCTGCCAGTCGCGGTTGGCGACTGGCACGGTGAAGACCTTCCTCACGACCTTGAAGCGTCCCGGTCGGTGGGAGTCAAGGGATATGTCTCCCGCAAATACACCAACGCACTGACACGCGAATCGGTCTCGGCACTGGTTGTTTGTGGCCGCGGCGGGCCAATCAGCGTCCATACGCCAGACCAGTGCTATGTGCGAAGCGGCTTCCCGCAGTTGGCCGAAACCACCACCAAGCAAGTTGAAGTGGCAGGTCGAAAACACGCGTTCCGCGTTGCCCGGTTCGGGAAATCCGGAATCGGCGGCAACCAGATGGAGATCTACTGGGCCTGGTCCCGCGACGGCCAGAGTTGGGAGGCCCCTAACGATACGCGGATGGCCTTCGCGCGCCAGCCGTTCCTTTACAAGGTGTATGTCGTCCGAAACTACGTCGCAGGCACACGCGGAGAGAACGCTGAAACGTGTGTGGAGTTCATGCAGCGAGCACTCCCCGACTTCGCCTCGGCTCTGGTCGCCCCCGAGTGAGGATGGAAGTGTCTCATTCTGCTCTCGTAGCTCGTATCCGGAGTTGATTGATATGGTCGCACACGGTCGCCCATCGCTAGCGTCTGCTTCCGCGCATCCCGTACTCACCGCGGTCCGGGTTCGGGGTAAGCGGGCGTGCGACCTCGGGCTAGGGTTACTTCTTCTGGTACTTGCATTGCCGGTTATCGCACTCCTGTGGTGTCTCGTCCGATTGACTTCGAGAGGGCCGGGGTTCTATTCGCAAGTGCGGGTCGGGCTGCTTGGGCGTCACTACCGCATTTACAAGATCCGCTCCATGACCCACAACTGCGAGGCAGGATCGGGGGCGAAATGGGCAACGAAGGGCGATTGTCGGGTCACGCCGATTGGTCGAATCCTGCGAAAGCTTCACCTCGATGAACTGCCGCAACTGTGGAACGTGATCCGGGGCGACATGAGCCTCGTCGGACCTCGTCCCGAACGACCGGAGTTCGTCGAACCGCTCTCCCGACAGATTGTGGGTTATGAGCAGCGGCATCGGGTGCGTCCTGGCGTTACGGGTCTGGCCCAGATTCAGTTGCCGCCCGATAGTGATGTGGAATCCGTGCGGAGAAAGCTTGTTCTTGATCGCCACTACGTTGAAAACGCCAGCCCGTGGCTCGACCTACGGCTCCTCGTTGGTACGTTTGTCTATCTCTTCGGCTTCTCCTACGCCCGTGTTCGTCGCATGGTTGCTCTCCCAAACCCACTGGAGGGTTTGCCCCGTAAGGATGACACTCGTGAGCGGATCGGACCGCTCGGCCAGAAACTCCGGTTGGGCGCCAGTGCCACTGCGCCAAGTGCTGCAGAAGATCGCAGCCATGTTTCCTGTGGCGAGCCGCAATGAACTTCGTGCTGTTCTTGCTCCTGAACGCCGTACTGTTGCTCCGCCCGGAAGAACTATTCCCGGCGATCAATGGCCTCAGCCTTTACATGATCTTGATCGTGTGTTGTACATTGGTGAGTTTGCCACGGTTGATTGAGTTACTCTCACCCGATTCCCTCCGCCACCGACCCGTCGCTGTGTGTGTGTTGCTGTATTTTGCGGCTACGATCGTGTCGCTGTGCGTCCGCGGGCGAATCGACGAAGCGCTACTCTTCGGCATTGGTCCCGAGTTTGCCAAAGTGATCCTCTATTACTTTCTGCTGTTGGCGGTGATCGATTCACCCGAACGGTTCCGGATCTTCGTCGCGGCTCTTATCGTCTTCATCGGTGGCTTGTCGGCAATTGCACTGGCAAATCACTATGGGGTGGTGGACTTCCCGAACATCGTGCCCTGCATGCAGGGGATGGAAGACCCTGAAACTGGAGAGAGGTATTTTATTCCTCGAATGGTTAGCAGTGGGATATTCAATGATCCCAACGATCTCTGCCTGATCCTCGGAATGGGGATTCTCAGTTGTGTCTACCTGGCGAGCCAGAGTTCGCTGGGTGTGGCGGGATGGTTGCTGTGGTTATCGCCGACGCCATTGTTTGTGTATGCACTACTCGAGACGAAGTCACGCGGTGGATTGTTGGGTGTTCTGGCGGGTGGGACGGGCTACATCTTCTCACGATTTGGTGGACCGAAATCGCTACCATATGCGATTGGTGGGGCGGTACTCGTAGTTTCACTCATCGGTGGGCGGCAGGGGAACATCGCAGGCGGCGGGACGGCGCATGAACGAGTTATGTTCTGGTCCGATGGACTAACCAATCTACTTCGTGCACCTCAATACAGCCCCACCGGGCTGGGACCAGGCTGGTTCGCTGACGAAACTGGCCATGTCGCCCACAACTCCTTCGTTCAGGCATATGTGGAAGAGGGCTTCTTTGGCGGGGGTGCGTTTCTGGGAGCGATCCTGCTGGGACTCTGGTTGCTCTATCGCACCGGACGGGAGTTCGCGGCACCCCAATGGGTTATCCAGTCCCGCCACTACGGTTTCGCTGTGCTCGTAGGCTATGCGATGGGATGTTACTCACTGACCCGAAACTTCGTCGTTCCGACTTATCTAGCGTTGGGCATTGCTTCAGTGCTGCTTGATCGAGTTGCGCCGACGTTACCGCAACGGTATGAGGTAGATGGTCGTTGGTTCAGGCGATTCGTCCTCCTCGCGTTTTGTGGTCTAATCTTGATGAAACTCATGACCCAGATACTGGGGCGGGCCGGGGTTTAACGATACTCTTCCCATGATGCGCATGACCGAGACAGCCGAGACTTCGCCAACGACTTCACCCGCACCGGTATCGACCGAGTCGGTTATGGTGGCCACACAATCGTGTCATCGCACGGTCATTGAGCCGCCGAAGGGTTGGCAACTGGTTGATGCCCGTGAGTTGTGGCGGTTCCGCGAACTGCTGTTTTTCCTCATCTGGCGGGATGTGAAGGTCCGCTACAAGCAAGCCGTACTCGGAATCGCCTGGGCAGTGTTGCAACCGGCGATGCTGATGGTGGTCTTCAGCGTTTTTCTGGGTCGCCTCGGTGGGCTTTCCGGCGGCGAGACTCCCTACCCGTTGTTCGTGCTTTCAGGGCTAATCGCCTGGACATTCTTCTCGACAGCAGTGGGGCAAGCAGGCGGCAGTGTGATCGGCTCGGAGCGGCTGATCACCAAGATTTACTTTCCCCGCCTGGCAGTACCATTTGCGGCCGTCGGCGCTGCTGTATTCGACTTCGTGATCTCGCTGGGGCTACTGGCCGTGATGATGGCGGCTTATGGCTATGTGCCCAGCTGGCAGATTGTCTTTGCTCCGCTTGTGTTCGCGATCCTACTTCTCACGGCAACCGGACTTGGCACCCTCCTCGCCGCACTTACTGTGGCGTACAGGGATTTCCGGTTTGTCACGCCATTCCTGATCCAGGTGGGGATGTACGCGACGCCGACGATCTACATGCTTCTGCCGGCGAACCCCTCGCCGGGGCTAAAGTTGTGGCTCATGGTGAACCCCCTGGTGACGCCGATCGCCTCGTTCCGCGCGTGTCTTCTGGGTGGAGCTATCCCCTGGGGGGCGCTTGGGCTTTCAGCGGCCGTGGCCGTGGTGATTTTCGTGCTAGGATGTTTGTACTTCCGGAAAGTGGAAGACGAGTTTGCGGACAAGATTTGAAAGTGTGGGCAGTGGCTGTGTGCCATACTTACGGGGGCGATACTTCGGAGAGGTGATGGGAGAGCCGGCGATTCGTGTGGAAGGGTTGGGTAAACGCTACCGTCTGGCGCACGGCCAGGAACGCGGTTCGTATCGTACCCTGCGCGAAAGCGTGATGAACTTCGTCGCCAACCCCTTTAAGGGTAAGGGGAGCGTGGAAGAATTCTGGGCGCTCAAGGATGTATCGTTCGAGGTGCAACCTGGTGAGGTGGTCGGCATCATTGGCCGCAATGGGGCGGGCAAGAGTACGCTGCTGAAAGTGTTGAGCCGGATTACCAAACCGACAACGGGGCGGGTCGAGATCAATGGTCGAGTGGGGAGCCTACTGGAGGTGGGAACCGGCTTCCACCCGGAGTTGACCGGCCGTGAAAATATCTACCTGAATGGCTCGATCCTCGGCATGAGCCGCAAGGAGATCGATCGCAAGTTCGACGAGATCGTGGCCTTCGCGGAGGTGGAGAAGTTCCTGGACACGCCGGTGAAGCGCTATTCGAGCGGCATGTACGTGCGACTCGCCTTCGCCGTCGCGGCGCACCTGGAGCCGGAGATACTGATTGTCGATGAAGTCCTGGCGGTCGGAGACCAAGCTTTCCAAGAGAAGTGTCTCGGGATGATGCGGGCCGTTTCTCAGTCCGGACGGACGATCCTCTTTGTTTCGCACAATCTGGGGGCATTGGCGCGATTGTGTAAACGCGGGCTGGTCCTTGGAGGAGGAGTCGTTCTTCATCAAGAGGGGCCAATCGGACCGGCGGTTGATTTCTACTTGCGCCGTCTCCGGCAGAGTGCAGGAACGCCTGCGGGTGCTCGCACGGACCGCGTCGGGGGACAACGAAGCCGGATCACCGAGGTCAGGATCTCGGACGGCCGAACCGGTGGTACCGGACCGCTCGTCGTTGGGAGACCGGTCAGGTTCGAGTTCAACTTCAGCGAGTTACTCACGAACATGGGTTGTGCATTCTCCATCTACAATGCACATGGTGACTTGCTCGCCAATTTCAACAGCAAGGCTGCGCTCGGTTTGGTGACTTGGGAAGGACGCCCTCAATTCATCTGCGACATCAGTGAATTGCTGTTGGTGCCGGGGGACTACCGAATCAATGTGGCGCTGTTCGCGGATGGGGAACAAATCGATCATCTCGAAGCGGCTGCCACCTTCCAAGCTGCAGATGGAGTTGTTGCCGGACGGAGATGCGCGACCGGTGATCCAGGAATATTCTACTTACCCGCGAGTTGGTCCCACGCTCAAGAGTAAACTGGCTCATGCCCCTTCCGTCGAACATAATGGTGTATTCTGCAGCTGGCGGGAATGCTGGAGACGATGCGATCTTCTACGCCGTTCGTGATCGATTCGCGCGTCTTTTCCCCGGCGCGACTGTCACACTCGCCTGTTCCAATCCGGCGAATCTCCAATTGCGTCCAGGAGATCGTGTCGTTCAGACCTTAGATCAGGTCACGGGTTTCTTCCTGGGTCGCAGTTGGTTCTCCGCTGCTCGCCGACACCTGTCGGAGACGTTGGCGGCGATGCGGGCGAGCGACCTTGTCGTGGTTGGCGGTGGAGGCTTGCTAAACGATATGTTCGGGCTCCGTTGGCTCTCCCAGTGGGTCGCAGCGCCGATTCTCGGTCAGTGGCTCAGAAAGCCGGTTGTTCTCCACGGTGTCGGTGTGGGGCCGCTCCGTTCTCGCACGGCACGCTGGCTCGTTCGCCGAGCCGTTCGATCCGCGACAGCAGTCACTGTTCGAGACGACTACTCCGCTGGCTGGCTTACACGGATCGGCATACCCCCCCACCGAGTCCGAACAACTGCCGATCCGGTGTTTGGCCTTCGATGCCGACCATCCGTCATACCGCGCCGAGATACTCTGAATTGGGTGGGAATCGTGCCTCGCTTCGATGGCCCGGAGGGCACAGACGCGCTCATCGGTTATCGAACCCTCGCAGAGCAGTTGTCCCGTGCGGGCTGGGTAGTCCGAATGCTTCCTTTGTCACGTTACGACCACCAACGCGTCGGAGCGGCTCGACTGACACCGTGGCAAACCGTCGAACATGTCCACAACCCATTTGAATATCTGCGGGTGGTCGAGGGAGCAAGTGCGGTGATCTCGACCCGAATGCACGGATGCCTTTTGGCGGCTTTAACGGGTATTCCGGTGGTACCACTTGTTACCTATGATCCAAAGTTGGAATCGATCGCCTCTCGGCTTGATCTGCCATGCATTCGATATTCGGCAGGGGGAGAGCTTTCAATAAATGAGATCCTCAGTACCATTCAACGATTAGGGACGGATACGACATATCGGTTCAGATTGGAATCTCGAATTCAATCGTTACGGCAACAAGCCGACGATGAGGATGATGTCATCCGGGCGGTGTGTCGCCTCGATCGAGCGGACGTCCCTTCACTCGTCACCCAATCGCGGTGAGTATGAACGTTGCCTTCTACACTCCGAACTACCCTTCTTTGACTGCGGAAGGGGGTATTGGCTCTTACACGCGTGCCCTCGGGTACGGCCTAGCCGCGCTAGGGCATAAAGTTCATGTGCTAACTCCGGGAGACCGTCCTTCCGTTGCAGATGGCCCTGTGCACGTCCACTTCACGAAGGCGAGTCATATTCTCGGTCTCGATCGGTTAGTCCCCGGTATGGGGGCCTGCTGGCGGGTGGGGCAGGCGATGCGTGCGTTGGTCCGTCAATACTGCCTTGATGTCGTTGAATTCCCCAATTGGGAAGGATACGGCTTAGTATTCCAACGCTTGACCCGAACCCCGATGGCAGTCCGTTTGCACACTTCTTCCAAGGAAACCCAAGTAATCGACGGAACACCACCGACGCGATGGCAACGCTGGGACGTGCGCCGCGAAAAATGCTTCGCTCGTAGCGCGGACGCTCTGGTCACCCACTCCGATGCGCATCGTCGGCTGATGGTTGATGAACTCGATATCTCGCCTGAGCGCATTAAACTCATTCCGCACGGAGTGGATGTATTCCCCGATTGGGTTCGGCCAACTCGGCCTTCCGGTCCATCGACTGTCGTCTATCTGGGCCGGCTCGAACACCGCAAGGGAACATTCGAATTGCTTCAGGCCATCCCCGAAGTACTGAAACGGGTGCCTGACGCCCGGTTTGTACTGATCGGCGCGGATCGCGCCCACTGTCCGAGTGGGTTGACCCATGCGAAGTACCTGGAGCGAGAATTCTCCCCGGAGGTTCGTCGCTGTGTGACGCTGGCCGGTCGCTTGCCACAACCGGAGGTGGATCGCTGGCTGCAAACGGCTGACCTGTTCGTGGCACCTTCGCGCTACGAATCGTTCGGTCTCGTCTTCCTGGAGGCCATGCGGTGGGGCACGCCCGTCGTCGGGACCACCGCCGGGGGCATTCCCGAAATCGTTGAGAACGGCAAATCGGGTGTGCTGGTTCGCCCGGAATCCCCCTCCGAACTTGCCGTGGCGATAGCGGAATTACTGCTCGACCATCCGCGTCGTGCCGCTCTGGGCTCCACCGGGCGTCTTCGGGTAGAAGCAGAATTCAGCGTGCAACGCATGTCTGAACGAGTGGCTGGCTTTTACAAAGAGGTCGTTCGGACGCATGGAAAGCGGCGGGAGGTGGAACATGCAGTCTGAATTGCCTCTCGTATCGGTCGTCATTCCGACTTACAACTATGGCCGGTACGTCGGGGAGGCCGTCGATAGCGCGCTGGCGCAGACGTATCCGTCTGTCGAAGTGATCGTTATCGACGACGGCAGCACCGACGACACTCGCGATCGACTCGTTCGTTATGGCGACCGGATTCGTTATGTCTACCAGGTGAATGCAGGGCTTTCCGCAGCGCGCAACACCGGGATCCGGGAGGCCATGGGACGCTATATCGCCTTCCTCGACTCGGATGATCAGTTCCATCCAAGGCGGATCGAACTTCAGATTCCGGTTGCCGAGTCCGATTCGCAAATCGGGATTGTGACAAGTCAATGCACGTCAGGTGTGGAGGTCCATTGGGACGAACTCCCATCACCTCCGATACCGTCATGTGAGATTACACTGGACGACCTTGTCGTTCGCTCGCGATTCGGTCCCGGCGGCGTCCTGGCGCGACGAGAGTGCTTTGACGTTGTCGGGTTCTTTGACGAGACGCTCCGCTCCGTTGAAGACCGCGACATGTGGATCCGGATCGCATCGCGTTTCAAGGTCGTGAGGCTCGATGCCTCGCTTTGGTGGTACCGAACCACTCCGGGCAGCATGTCCCGAAACCCGGAGCGAATGGAGCATTTCGAAAGGGTGGTGCTGGAGAGGGCGTTCAGGATGCCAGAACTGGCGGGGCGCTGGGCTTTGCGAAGGAAGTCCCTGGGCTTGGCTGCATCCTCCAGTTGCTTTATGTTTAATGAAACGGGGCGACCATCAGCGGCTCTCAAACGGATCGTTCAATCTTTTTATTGGTGGCCAGTTCCATTCCGGAACACGGATGTCAGGAGTAAACTTGTGCGGCCTCGGCTCCTGATGAGAACATTGACTAGGTCGATATTGGGTGTGGAATAACAGTGGCACAATTGCGGTATTCAGATGGCGATTTTGCCAGACGATTTTGCAAGAATTGAGATAGAGCCCAGAATTGAGATAGAGCTATGTAAACGTTGTTGTCGGTAATATGCGTGGTGATTGTTCTAAACATCACGACGGCATCAAGATGGAATTAAGGACTCCTCAATGCGACCGCGACAGATTATTCGAACGGTACATGAGTTTTGGTCGCTGCCGCGGGCGACAATAAACCTGATGTTGTCATCGACCAACGGGAACGACCCTTTTTTCGAATGCTTGGTAGTCAAGCAGTACCGAGAAGCCAACCGTCGGCGACTAAGACACTTTTTTTTGAGGGAGATGGTCCATGGCGTTGCGCTCAGCTGCCTCCCCCCGGCTTTCGACGAATACTACATGCGAATAGACGGTTCCGCACGACGAAATCATAAGAAATCGGTTCGCGAGGGGTGCGAGGTCCGAAAGATTACTTATAACGATCATTTAGCCGAAATTGCCGATATTTGGACATCGACTGACGTACGGCAGGGTCGCTTGATGCCAGACGAGTATCGAAACGGCCTTGTTCGTCCGAATTCGAATCCCCCCTCCGCATCGCAGTGTCATGACTACCCCTACTTCGGGGTATTTCTTAAAGACAAGTTGATCGGATATGCCGGCTGCTTGATCGCGGGGGAGTATTGCGGTGTTGAACACATCCTCGGGCACGCCGATTTTCTTCAGCACGGCGCTGTCCCGCTATTGCTGATCGAAATGGCTCGGTATCTTTATGAATATCACAAGCAAGTGAAATATTATACCTATGGCATGTATTTTGGGGCTTCAGATTCACTGAGACGATTCAAGCGAAAATTTGATTTCCACCCCCATCGCGTGACATGGGTGTTGGATGAAACTGTTCCTCGGAGCGTTCCTTGCACGCCAGCTGAACCCACCAGGAAGCCATGACGGTCACATTGAATGTCCCAGATCACGTTAGCTTCCAACTTGTCTACCGCATGGAGAAGTTGGAACCCTATCAGATCGAAATGGGCCAGGGGCTTGAGTTCGTTTTTTTGAACTCCATTTCGCGAGGAATACGCCACTATTCCTCGATTGTCGGTTATTGTGGATCTTTCAGCGCGGCTAAATCGCTTATCAAGCTAGCGACGCCACGTCGGTCCATGTACATGGTCATTCAAGAAGGGCGAACGGTATCAGCCGGATGGTGTACGGTTGGAAGATGCCGATATTATAAGGTCGAATCGAACGCGGTCGTGATCGGTCCGATCTGGACGGCGGAATGCGCGCGAGGAAAGGGTATCGCCGTCAAGGCACTTCAACTTGCCGTGAACGAACAACTCCGTCGGCACAGATCCTGCTTCTACATCGATACGGAGAAAAAGAATACCGCAGCCCAACGTGTATTTGAGAAGTCGGGGTTTGGAAGCCCTGTCGCGTTGTATTTTCGATGATGGCAACATATCAAGAGATTGTTGTCGTTCATGACGACAGCTCGCAACGATTGGTTCGCGTTTTGCCCATATGCGAAACTCGGGCTTGACCCTTTGGGCGATATTGTGGCTCGTACTCATGAAGCCCTTTGCCTCCCGCGTACTCGTCCGTGTTTCCATCGTCGCCTTCGTGGGCCATTTGGGCGCTTGGGCGTTCCTGTTCTTTAGGGCCGATGAATCGGCGCCGGCCACGCTCTTGCTCTTCGGTCCGCGCTGGATTCTCGCGCTGCCCCTGGTGATTCTCCTGCCGCTGGCGATTATCGCTCGAAGCTATGTGTCGATTGCAATCATGTTGTTGGCGGCATTGGTGATCGCCGGGCCCATCATGGGCGGGACAATCAGCACCCGACGGCTCTTCGCGTCCGACCACCCCGCGCTGCAGCAAATCCGCGTCGTCTCCTGGAACATGGGCGGGACGAAGGGGGGAGCGGCGTTTCACCACTTCCTGAACGAAACCTCGCCCACGTTGTTGGTGTGTCAGGAATCGACGTTGGTCGCGGCCGATTTGCCTCCCGGATGGACGGTCCTCGGCGAGCATGGGAATCGCGTGGCGACGCGCATGCCGATCCGACCGGGCGGTTCGCGCAATTTCAACTCTCTGGGAATAAGTGGACAGCTCGATCGCTTCATCCTGGATACTCCGGACGGCGAGGTGGTTCTGATCGATCTTCACTTGCCCACCCCACGACCGGGCATCGAAGCGGCCATGAAATCGAAGCTCGGCAATCTGACGGAACTGCGCCGCCTCATCGAGATCCGCGGAGAAGCCGCGCGGATTGCCCGCGCTTGGATTGGCCCGCCGGTCCCACGCATGATTCTGGCCGGCGACTTCAACATGCCGGTGGAAAGTCGAATTTACCGCGACAACTGGTCGAGCTTTCCGAATGCCTTTTCGGAGATGGGCAATGGATGGGGGACGACCAAGCAGACGCAGTGGTTTGGCGCGCGCATCGATCACATTCTCTACACTTCTCCCTGGCATTGTCGAAAAGCCTGGGTTGGCCCGGCGATGGGTTCGGATCACCGGCCCATGATTTCCGATCTGGCGCTGGAGGATTACTGACGTGTCCTACGGGTTGCACATCGTTCACGGGGTTCTCACCCTCGATGTCGGTGGCCTTGAACGAATCGTGCTCAGTCTTGTACGGTCGGCTCGCGAACGCGGCCATCGAGTCAGCATCATCTGCGTGGAACGACCCGGCAAACTAGCAGCAGAGGCGGAGGCCGAAGGGGCCAGGGTTATGAGCCTCGACAAGCCACCCGGCAGATTACGCAAGTACATTCCGCGGGCGGCGACTCTGCTCCGGGAATTGTCGCCAGATGTGCTTCATACTCATCAAATCGGGGCGGCGTGGTACCTGGGGCAGGCGGCTCGGTCGCTCGGTCGACCGCCGGTGCTGCATACCGAACACGGCAATGAGTTCGCGCGGTCAAGGTGTTGGTTGAAGAACGTGAAGGTCCGATTGTTCCTGCGCCAGACCGCGAAGTATATCGGTCAATTCTGCTGTGTATCCGATGAGATCGCGCGTGGTGTCACGCACTGGTGGACGGTGCCGCGCGCGAAAGTCGCGGTCGTTCCCAATGGCATTCCAACCAGGGGGTTGACGGATGTCGTAAACTCGCAACTGTTTCGGAAAACGTTGGGGATTTCCGAAAACGCGTTGGTCGTCGGCACGGTGGGTCGCCTGGTGGAAGTCAAACGGCACGATTTGCTGATTCGTGCCGTGTCGAGGCTCGTTCCCGCGATTCCGGAGCTACATTTGATACTTGTCGGCGATGGGCCGATGCGCGAGAAACTCGTGGACTTGGCGCGGGAGTTGAACATCGACGAGCGAGTTCATTTTGCCGGTTACCAGCCTCACCCCGAGCAGTACCTGCGAATCATGGACGTGTTCGCGTTAACGAGTCGATCGGAAGGTTTCCCCGTTTCCCTCTTGGAAGGATGGGTGGCGGGCCTGCCCGTAGTTTGTTCAGCTGTCGGGGGAATCCCGGACGTTGTGACATCCGGGCGAGATGGGCTTTTGTTCCCCTCTGGAGACGAGGAGGCACTGGTCTCCTCCTTGTCGAGCCTCATTGCGGATCGAGGACTGCGAGCGATGCTTGGCTCCGCGGGCAATCAACTCGTTCGCGAACGGTACTCGCTCGAACGAATGGCGTCCGAGTACGAGTCGCGTTATCGCGCGATGCTCTCCACTCATCGCGAGGCAAGGCCATGCGAATCCTGACGCTGACCAACCTCTACCCCAGTCCGTTTCAGCCGCAGCGGGCGACCTTCAACCGTGAACAGGTGCGGGCGCTCGCTCGCGATCATGCAGTATCGGTCATCGCTCCCATCGCATGGACCGATGAACTCGCTGCCCGACGCGCGGGTATGCCGTCGCTACCGCCTGGCCGACAGTTGGAGTGGGACGGCTTGTCGGTCCAGTATCCGAGGGTGTGGTTCGTGCCTCGCGTGCTTCGTGGTCAGTATGGTCGGTGTTTTCAATGGTCCGTGGCCAGAGTGTTTCGCCGGGCTGTGCGCGCGTTTCGACCGGATCTGGTTTTCGCGACGTGGGCATATCCGGATGGCTGGGCCGGTGTGCAACTGGCACGCGAAGCGGGATTACCCGTGGTACTCAAGGTCCACGGTTCCGATGTCCTGGAACTCGACAAACACCCCAGCCGCAGGCGTGGTACAGTCGACGCACTCCGTGGCGCGGACCAGATTGTTACTGTCAGTCGCGACCTGACGCGCAGAGTGATCGAACTCGGCGCCGAACCGGACCGAGTCCATCTGATCTACAACGGTGTGGATAGTGACGTATTCTGCCCAGGCGACCGCGCGGAGGCTCGACACCGGCTCGGGCTCGACCCCGCGAAGCCGGCGCTACTCTACGTTGGAAACCTCGTCCCTGTGAAGGGGCCGGATATTCTGCTTGAGGCGTGCGTTCTGCTACGGCAGCGTGGTATCGGCTTCGATCTGCATGTGATTGGGAAGGGAGCGATGCGTCCACAACTGGAGCAGTTGGCGACTGCGCAAGGGATTGCGGAACGTGTCCGCTTCCATGGATCGATTCCGCATGTGCAACTCGCGGACTGGTTCCGCGCGGCTACCATGCTCGTGCTTCCCAGTCGATCGGAAGGCGTGCCGAACGTGATCCTGGAGGCTGCCGCATGTGGGACACCATTCGTCGCCAGCCGCGTCGGTGGGGTACCGGAAGTGGCGCACCTCGGAACGAGCTATCTCTTCGAACCAGGGAATGTGATTCAACTGGCGGACAGGATTGTCGAAGTTCTGGCGGGCATGCCAGTCGGTCGTGTCAGTGGAGAATGTCGGTCGCATGCGATGGCTGCGGCCGAACTGGTGAAGGTGTTTGAATCCGTGCTCGATCCCTGTGCCGTCTCCAGTGCGTAACGTGTAAAGTGATGGGCAACGGTCAGGAAGGCGAATCCTGGCACGCCGTTGGGTTTGTACACTATCTTCTATGCTAGCCTTACTCTCTGGGAGGCCGAGGAGCAATCGCGCGTGGCAGTGAGACCCATCCGGTGGCATCGACAACTCATCCGGCGCGGGCTGGCAGCGTGTCTGCCCCGGCACGTCTATCTGACTCACGGTTCCCGAAACAGCGGTGAAGTTTGTCTGACCTTTGACGACGGCCCTCATCCTGATGTCACACCCCACCTGCTCGACCTGCTGCGTGAGCTACAGGTACCGGCGACGTTCTTCCTGATTGGACGCGAGGTGGAGAAGTACCCCGAGATTGTCCGTCGGATGGTAGCCGAGGGTCATGCCGTGGGGAGCCACTCGTACTCGCATCCACGCCGCAACACGATTAGTACGCAACAAATGGTCGACGAGATCACTCGGGGCGCCGAGGCGGTCGAGCGTGTCGTGGGGACACGCGCTCGGCTCTATCGCCCGCCCGGAGGTCATGTGACGGGTGGCGACCTGTGGCGACTGTGGCGCCGTCGCATGACCACCGTGCTCTGGAATGTGGATCCCAAGGACTGTTCGGTTCAACGGTCTGCATCGGATGTGGCAGAATGGTTTCGCAACCGTCCCCTGGAGGGTGGCGACCTGGTATTACTCCACGACGATCAGGCGAAGGTCGTGGAAGTGATTGCCGAACTGGTGGCAGCGACTCGCGCACGGAGCCTCCGCTTCTCAACGGTGGAGGCGTGGACCGGATGACGGCACCGATCCAGACTGACAGGAGTACCTCCGTCTCCGGGCGGAGGCGAGTTCTGCTCATCACTTACCCATTCCCTCCCGTGGGCGGGGCAGGGGTTCAGCGTGTCACGAAGTTCGTCAAATATTTACCGCAGCACGGCTGGGATGTCTCGGTGCTGACCGTGGCGAATCCGTCGGTGCCGCTCTATGACGAGAGCCTGGCGAAAGACATTCCCCCAGAAACCGTCATTCGTCGCGCGCGTTCCTGGGAGCCGGGCTACGCACTCAAGGCGTCCGTCTCGGCCGGGGCGCAATCCAACGCGAAGCCGCGACGTGGCGTGAAGCGTGCTTTGGGTGCCGCGGCACGTCGTGTGGCCACTCTCGTCTTTCAGCCCGACGCACAGATACTCTGGGGGCCACGGGCGCTGGCCGAGGGGAAACGACTGTTACGCGAGATTCCACACGATGCCATAGTCGCCAGTGGCCCTCCGTTCTCCACCTTCCTGATCGCCGCATCGCTCGCTCGACACGCCAGGCTGCCACTGGTACTTGATTACCGAGACGAATGGACCATCAGCAACGAATACTGGGAGAACCGCCGGCTCGACCCGCTGTCGCGCTGCGTTCAGGGGCGGATGCAGCGTTGGGCAATCGCTGCGTCGAGTGGGTTGGTTGCGACCACGCGATCCAGCGCCCAGTCGTTGGCCGAACTCGCGAGACGGTCTGGTGGGAAGGCGCGAACCACCTGGGTATACAACGGTTTCGATCCAGACGATTTTCCTTCACTTCCTTCTCGCCCAATTGCGGAGCGCGGTCCTTTCCGATTGTCGTATACCGGAACGTTGTGGAATCTGACAGATGTTGGTCCGTTGGTCGCGGCGGTGCGACGCCTGGCCGAGCGGTCGCCTGAACTGGCCGCGGATCTGGAAGTGGTCTTCGCGGGACGCCGACTCGGCACGCAAGCAGACCGGGTCGCAGAACTCCGCACCTTGCCCTGTCGCCTGGTCGAACACCCCTATCTGGACCATTCGGCTGTAGTGGACTTGATGCGCGGAAGCGAAGCGCTCTGCCTGCTTCTCAGCGATCTCCCTGGAGCAGGCCGTGTCGTTCCTGCAAAGTTGTTCGAGTATATGGCGACTCGGCGGTCAATTCTGACCATCGCACCTACTGGGGAGGCCCGGGTGTTACTGGCCGGCTATCCGGGTGGGCAGTTCTCGCCGGGCGACATCGAGGGAATCACAACGTGGCTGGCCGCGGTGATTCGCGCGCATCAAGCAGGGGCATTCCACACAGAAATGGAGTGGGACACATCCCCCTACACTCGTGACACGCAGGCCGGACAACTTGCCGAGTTTCTTAACGAATTACTCCCGGGTCAGACGGGCGATTCGCCTACCGTTCACGCAGTTTCACCGCTTTCAATCCGTCCCAGGACGAACGCATGAGCACGGTTCCGCAAGCGCTTGCAACACGCATCCACGAGCAGAAGGCCCTCGTCGGCATCATTGGTTTGGGGTATGTCGGGTTGCCGCTGGCACGGGCATTCTCGGCGAAGGGTTTCCCGGTGCTGGGGTTCGATGTGGACCCGGTGAAGGTCGAGAAACTCGCACGCGGCGAGAGCTACATCGGCCACATCGGGCCAGACTCCATCCGCGAGATGCGCCAGCAGGGCTTCAGCGCCACCGCTGACTTTACCCGACTCCGTGAGGCCGATGCAGTTATCATCTGCGTCCCGACGCCACTTAACGACACTCGCGAACCCGACCTCACTTACGTCGTCAGTTCCGTTCAGGCCATCGCGGCGACACTCCGCCCCGGTCAGCTTGTGGTTCTCGAAAGCACGACGTATCCGCGCACGACGCGTGATGTGGCACTCCCGATCCTCACGGCAACAGGTTTGACGCCGGGCAAGGACTTCTTCCTGGCATTCAGCCCTGAGCGCGAAGACCCAGGAAACGCTAACTTCTCTACCACCACGATCCCCAAGGTGGTCGGCGGTCTGGACGGTATCAGCGGCGAACTCGCGGCCTCACTTTATCGTTCGGTGGTGGCCAATGTCGTCGAGGTTGCCAGTCCCGAGGTCGCGGAAGCCTGCAAGATTCTGGAGAACACGTACCGCGCGATCAACATCGCGCTGGTGAACGAGTTGAAGATGCTCTACGACCGGATGGGTATCGACGTGTGGGATGTCATCGACGCGGCGAAGACCAAGCCATTCGGTTTCCAGGCCTTCTACCCCGGACCGGGTCTTGGTGGCCACTGCATCCCCATCGACCCATTCTACCTGACGTGGATCGCCAAGAAGTACGGCTTCAACACGCGTTTCATTGAACTGGCCGGCGAGGTGAACACAGCCATGCCCGCCTATGTGGTGAGCAAGGTGGCCGATGCGCTCAATGATTCGGGCAAGCCTGTGAAGGGGAGCCGTGTCCTGCTACTGGGGATGGCTTACAAGAAGGATGTGGACGACCCGCGCGAAAGCCCCGGTTTTGAGCTTCTGGACTTGCTCCTGAAGAAGGGGGCGGTTGTCGATTACAACGATCCGCACATTCCCCAACTTCCCCGGATGCGGCACTGGCCACAACTGAAGCCGATGGACAGCGTCGCGATCACACCCGAAGCGCTGGCGGGCTACGATTGCGTCGTCATCGCGACCGACCACACGGCCTACGACTATGACTTCATTGTCAAGCACAGCCGCCTTGTCGTGGATACCCGCAACGCCACGAAGAAGGTGTCCGCGGGCCGCGAAAAGATCCTCAAGGCGTAACCCCCCCGGCCAGGACCATGCTCCGCACCACGAAGCTCATCGTCTCCGATCTGCGTGCCAAGTCGCAATGGTGCTACGAGTCGCAGCGGTGGTTGGCCATCGTCAAGGTTCTGCTGACCGATGGCACCGCTGCGATGCTCTGGTATCGGTGCATGCAGGGTGCCCGCCGATGGCGACTCTCCCCGCTCGAAATGTTTTTCAACCGGATGAACACCATCTTCTGTGGTTGCATCATCGGACGGGGGGCGGAGTTCGGGCCAGGGTTCGTTCTGGTTCACGCGATTGGTGTCGTAATTAATGGGAACGTTCGGGGTGGGTCCCGCGTCAAAATTGAGCACCAGGTCACAATCGGTGCCGAGAAGCGGGAAAGCCCGATGATCGGCAACGATGTATTCATTGGTGCAGGGGCCAAGGTGATAGGCCCTGTCACGATTGGCGACGGTGCCAGAGTGGGGGCGAACGCTGTAGTCGTTCACGATGTGCCGGCTTTCTCGACAGTTGTCGGAATTCCGGCGAGGGTTGTTCGGACAGGAAGTCCGCCCTCAGGTCCCGCAATAATGCAAGCCACAGAGACCGCCTGAAATCATCGAATACTGTTTGACAGAGTGGGGCATGCCGTTTAGCTTGAATCTTCCGGTAGTGCCGACTTTCCTCTTTAACCGAACGCCCAAGGTTATCGCTTAGCCCAAGCGCCTTGTCGAACAACGCAAGAACTTCTTGCCAGGGAGCACCTGCGAGGGATTCGTCGTGTTATTGTCGCCCCATGATTTGCTCGAATCGTTCGTCTGCACTTGTATCATGGCCGTCCTGGCGTCGTACGTCGGGTATCCGGTCTTGCTGTTCGTCTTCTCGCGTTGCTTTGGCCGCCGGCCCGATCGCCCGGTCGAGAATCGTGCAGACCTGCCCACCGTGTCGCTCCTCATCGCGGCCTATAACGAGGAACTCGACATCGAGGCGCGGATTCTCAACGCTCTCCAGATCGACTATCCGCGTGAGAAGTTCGAGATCGTCATCGCTTCCGATGGCAGCACCGACGCAACGAATGCGATCGTCGCGCGCTACGCCCCGCAGGGCGTTCGGCTCCTCGATTATCCCACCAATCGCGGCAAGACGACCGTCCTCAACGAGTCGGTGCCGCGCCTCTGCGGCGAGATCGTTGTGCTGTCAGACGCGAACACGGAGATGGCTCCCGACGCGATTCGCCGGCTCGCCGCCTGGTTCCAGCAACCCGACGTGGGTGTGGTGTGTGGCCGGCTCGTCCTCAGTGACC
This sequence comes from uncultured Frigoriglobus sp., assembly GCA_964422915.1. Lineage (GTDB taxonomy): Bacteria > Planctomycetota > Planctomycetia > Gemmatales > Gemmataceae > Gemmata. The sequence continues at coordinate 67,378 of CAYRDG010000021.1, forward strand.
CACACACAGGCCGGAACGTGGACGGCCTCTACTGGAAGTACGAAACGTTCCTCAAAAAGTGTGAGAGCCGCCTTGGCGCGCTGCTGGGCTCCAATGGCGCGATCTATGCCATCCGCAAGAATCTCTTCCCGGTCGTGCAACCGGGCACGCTGATCGACGACTTCGTCATCCCTCTGGATGCCAAGCGTCGGTCAGGGTGTCGGATCATTTACGACGATCAGGCTGTGGCCCGCGAGGAGACAGCCCCGACCATTCGCGCCGAGTTCCGCCGCCGCATCCGGATCGGCGCCGGTGGCTTCCAGAGTATCGGGATGCTCTGGCCACTTCTCTCGCCGGCGCGGGGGTGGGTGGCGCTGACCTTCCTCTTCCACAAGATTCTGCGCTGGACGTGCCCGTTCTTCATGCTTGGTGCGCTTCTGGCGAACCTGTTTCTCATCGGCGAGCCTCTGTACGCGGCTCTGTTTGTGGCACAGTTCGCGTTTTACACGCTGGCTGTTGCCGGTCACTGGCTCCCTGCAGGGCCACGGATGCTCCGGTTCCTGCGGCTCCCCACAATGTTCGTCACCATGAATGCGGCGCTGTTCCTTGGCTTCTTCCGCTGGCTGCTTCGCCCGCAAACGGGAACATGGGTCCGCACCGACCGCGTGGCGCGCGAACCCGTATCGAGTGAGCGCGGTCTGGAGTTGCCGATTGTTGAACTCCAGCCGGCCGGGGGCAGTCGATGATCTGGCCGCTGGCTGCGGGTGGTGCTCTGGCTGTCGGTGGAATTGGGAGTGCGCTCGGCGTGCGAGCCTTCCGCCAGCGAGGATTGCACCGCTGGCTCTTGCAGAACATGCTGGCCGCGCCGCGGCCGGCTCCTGTACCGGGCGAGCCGGTGCATGTGTTGCTGGCGATTTGCGACCATTACGAACCGAAACGAGGAGGAGCATCACCGGCGAAGGCGAAGGCGCGTGTGCAGCAGTGGGTGGACGAATACCCGCGCCTCTTCGACCGCTTCCGCGATAGCGACGGCCTGCCGCCGCAGTACAGCTTCTTCTACCCGGCCGATGAGTATGAGCCGGAATACCTCGACATGCTGGCAAGGCTTTGCCGCGCGGGGTATGGCGAGGTGGAGGTCCACCTCCACCACGATAACGACACCGCCGAGAACCTCCGGCGGACGCTTTGGGACTTCAAGAAAACGCTCTCCGAGCAGCACGGGCTGCTCTCACGCGATCGGGAGACGGGGGAGGTGGTTTACGGCTTCATCCACGGCAACTGGTCGCTCGATAACTGCCGCTGCGATGGTCGCTGGTGTGGCGTGAACAACGAACTCGACGTGCTGAGGGAGACCGGGTGCTACGCCGACTTCACTTACCCCTCGGCACCGAGTGAGACGCAAACTCGGAAGATCAATAGTGTTTACTGGGCAGTCGATGATCCGCTGAAGCCGAAGTCGCACGATACGGGCGCAGACCTGGGCACGGTGCCCCGCCCGGCCAACGGCCTGCTGATGATTCAGGGGCCACTGATTCTGGACTGGAGTCGGCGGAAGTTCGGCCTGGTGCCGCGAGTGGAGAACGCGTGTTTGCAAAAGAGCCAGCCGCCGGATGCGAACAGGCTGGAACTCTGGCTCCGTGCTCGCGTCTCGGTTCCAACGAGGCCGAACTATGTGTTCGTGAAGCTACACACGCACGGCGTCAATGAACCGAACCAGGACGTGCTCCTCGGCGAGCCAATGGTTCGATTCCACGAAACGCTCCGTGAACGAGCGAACCGGGATCCCCTGTTCCGGTTCCATTATGTGACGGCACGCGAGATGGCCAACATCGCCCTCGCGGCCGAGCAAGGACTGGATGTTCCGGTCCAGGCGGCACGCTCGTTCCGGTTCGTGCCTCTCGGGTAACTTCGCCCGCGGGGAATTACGGGTCCCGTGTTTCTCAGGAGGTTGCACCATGTTTCGGCGGAAATTCTTGACTGCGGCAATCGTTGCCGCCGTCGCCACGCTCACAGGCCCAGCCGTGAGCCAGGCAGCGTTCGAGATCAAAATCGAACAGCTGAACGTCAGCACTGGAGCTGTGATTGGCTCAGCGATATTCATCACTGACGGGGGGGGTAGTGACGGTGATGGCGATTCGGATGCGATTAGCTACACCAACCACAATATATTTGGTGGTGTGGACCTCAAGGTGACGGGATCTGCGAAGGAGGCGAGCTCTGGATCTCAATTGTCCCAGGTCAGCACGAACGTGGTAAATACGACCGGGGGAGCTGTTCGACTTCGCATTTCTTCCACGAGGGAGTATACGGAGCCGAGCGGTCAGAACTTAAAAGTTCTGGCATCGGCCAGCCTGAATCAGACGAACAACTACGCCTATAGTGGAACCTATAACGCTTACATCAACGGGAATGGTGGTCTCTTTTCCAATGGAACTCAGGTGAATGGTGGCAACATCTCTCCGGGCACCGGGGTCGGCCAGGCTGGCGGAGTGCTGGCAAATCCTAACGGCGTTTGGTCGTTAACGGAGGTATTTGATGTCACAATTAACAACGATGACGGCCAAGGCCACAATGGGCAGATCACGGGTATGACCGGTGACATGAATGTCACCGGAACAGACGATGCCCCCACGCTTGACGCCCCCGCGCCGGGTGGGCTGGTCATGGCTCTGGGCGCTGTGCCGTTCCTTGGGCTGATCCGCCGTCGTCTGCGCAAGAGCGAAGCCGCGGCCTGATTGGCTCGCGCTTTGCGCATGACTTCAGAAAATCCCGTCGCCTGGAATGATCGTTCCAACGGTTCTCCAGGCGACAGCTTTTCTCCCATCTGCTACACTTCAGACACGACACACCCTGACACGCCTCCACGAGCCTGGCCTCATGCGGTATCGCATCAACTGGCGCTTCGTTCTCGCCCTCACGGTCGCAACGGCAGCGTGCCTCACCACGCTCCACTTCGTTCACCGCTGGCAGGCACGCCGCCTCGTGGGGGCGCTGATCCACCAGGCGGATGTGGCCCGCGATGCCACGCCGCCCGACATGGGCCGCGAGGTATCGTTCCTCCGACGCTATGTCGCCGCCCGGCCCGATGACCACGACGCCCGCGAGCGCCTCAGCCGGCTCCTGACCAAGACCGCCAAAACGCGGAACGAATCGCTTCAGGCATATCTGGCCGTCGAGGAAACGCTGCGCCGCGACCCTGGCCGCGACGACCTCCGCCTGTTCGCCATCGACTACGCCATGGAGGATCGCGTTGGGCTGTTCGCCGAGGCAATCGGCGACATCGACATCCTCCTGCAGAAACGCCCGGCCGATGGCGAACTCGAACTCAAGAAGGCACGCTGCCTCACCCGGTCGAAGAAGTACAAGGAAGCCGCCGGCGCAGGCGGCTGGTACGAGCGGGCGATTCAGCACCGCCCCGACCTGATCGATGCATACATCGAACGGGCCGTGATCCTTCGCACGGAACTGAAGTCGTTCGAGGAGGCCGACAAGAACGTGGCCCGGATGCTGGAGGCCAGCCCGAAGAACTTCCGCACGCACCTGCTAACGGCGGCCTACTGGCGACTGGCCGGCAGGCTGGATCAGGATACGGCGGTGGTCGCCAGGGATGTGATGGCGGCACAGAACAAGGTGGCCGTGGCCACACGGTCAACGCCGCTTGCCGCGGATGCGAAACTGCTGGACGCCGTGGCCAAGGCCACAACCGAGGCGAAGGCGCTCGCACCGAATGAGCTTAACGTGATCCGCGCCGATGCGGATGTGTCGCGCTTCCGCGGCTACAATCTGGCCCGCGCCGGCAAGCCCGACGAGGCGAAGGCCGCCGCCGCGGAATCGCAACGCATTCTGAAGGCGGGGTTGACCAGGTTCCCCCAGTCGCCTGCGCTCTACTTGTCGCTGGCCTCACTCGAGAGCGAAACCAAACAAGAGAAGGATGCGGTCGCGGTGATTCAGGAGGGGCTGAAGGCCATTCCGGATGATACGACGCTCGTGATCGCGCTCCTGGACTACCAGCTCCGTGCCGGTGATGCCAGCGGCGCGCGCGAGACGCTCAAGAGGCTTGAGGGGAAGGGACTGTCGCCGGCCCAGTCCGAGCTTCAGCAGGGGCGAATCTACATGCTCGAGGGGAAGTGGCTCCCGGCGGCCGCGTCACTCGATCACGTCCGACGGACGTATCCTGATCGCCCGGCGCTGGTCCGGGAGGCCAGCCTCTTCCTGGGTCGCTGCTGCCAGCAACTCGGCCAGATGGACCGTCGCCGCGATGCCTTCGCCCAGGCGGTGCCCGCGGATACGACCGACCCGCTCTGGGTTCCGGCGATGCTCGGTCTGGCCGAGGCCGAACTGGCGCTGGGCAAGAGCAATGAGGCACTGGCCGTCTTCGAGCAACTGCGTGGTCGCGGGCTGGGCGGCGCCTGGCTGCCAATCGCGCGCATTCAACTGGCGAAGACGATGCGAACCCCTGCCGAAACACGAGACTGGTCGGCCACGGAACAGGCACTGAGTACGGCGGAGAAGGTGTTGCCCAAGAACACCGAGGTCCGCATTCTTCGGGCCACTGTGACTTCCCTGCGGGGCGACCCCAGCGCGGCACGCAAGCAACTGGAAGCGTTGAAGAACGAGCTTCCCAAGGAATCCGCCGTCTGGGTCGCGCTGGCAACTCAGGACCTGAGCGATGGGAACCCGGCCGCGGCACTCGCCACGCTCGACGCGGCAGTTAAGGCCGCGGGCGATTCGGCGACTCTGCGACTCGCCCGCGCGCGAGTCTGGATCAGCTCGAAGGCACTCGATCTGGATCGCAAGCTCGAAGGACTGGCCACCGGAATCGACAAGCTCCCGCTGCCAGAGCAACAGATGCTTCTGCGTGAACTGGCGGAACTCGCGTCTGGTTCGCCTGGGCCGCTGTCCGCGCAACTCTGGGATCGCGTGGTGGCGTTGCGACCGGACGATCTCGGCGCGCACTTGTCACGCTTCGACCGCGCTCTGGGCGATGACGCTGACGTGGCGGCTCAGGAGAAGAAGCTCGAAGCGATCGCCAGCGACATCCGTAGAATCGACGGCGAGGCGGGCGCCTCCACCCGATTTACGCGCGCGGTCTATCTCATCTGGCGAGCGCAGGCCAGGAAGGACCTCGCCGGCCTGGACGAAGCGGCACAACTGCTCGATGGCCTCGCACGCGAGCGGCCGAACTGGTCGCGCATCGCGTACTCCCAGGCATTGCTTCACGAAGTTCGACGCGACTTCCGCGCAGCAACGGCCAGTTATCAGAAAGCCGTTGCTCTGGGCGAGGCGAATCCTGCCACGCTTCGCCGGCTCATGGAGTTGCTCCGCTCCGCCGGGAAGTTCGATGAGGCCGCGCTCATCCTGCAGCGTCTGCCAAAATCCTTCACCGCCAAGCCCGAACTGAATCGGGTGGCCGCCGACGTTCTCCTGCAGACCAACGACCTCGCCGGAGCCGAGGCATATGCAGACAAGGCCGTGCCGGCGACGAGCACCAACCCCGCGGATTTCATCTGGCAGGGTCAGGTCTACTTCAGTGCCGGGGCCAAGGCCAAGGCCGAGGCTGCGTTCCGCAAAGCGACGGTGCTGCGTCCCTCGTCCGCGGATGGGTGGCTGGTACTCATCCAGTATCTTGTGGCGACTTCCCGCAAGCCCGAGGCCGAGAAGTTGCTGGAGGAATCGAAAGCGAAAGTCGAGAAGGCCGAGCGCGCGTTATTCCTCGGTCGGGCTTACGCCGTTCTTGGCAAATCGGACAAGGCTGCGGAGTCGTTCAAGCAAGCGCGAACAGAACGGCCAAACGACCTTAAGTCGATTCGCGCCGAGGCCGATTTCCTCTTCCAGGCCGGGAAGGGCGCGGCGGCTCGCGAAGCCTTCGAACGCGTGATCGCACTTCAGGGAGCCACAGCCGAAGACAAGGACTTCGCCCGTCAGATGATTGGAATCAGCCTGGCGGCCGACTCCGACTATGCCACGTCGCGTCAGGCACTTGAGAAACTCGGCCTGGTGCAGGGCGGGCAACTGCGCCCGCTCACAGGGAACGAGACTGCGGCTCAGCGTCGCTCGCGGATCGTGGTTCTGGCGCTGCAGCGTGACCGGGCCAGCCGTCTGGAAGCGATCCGGATGCTGGAAGACGATCTCAACGCCGGGCGCGAAGTGATCCCCAGCGATCAGTTCCTTCTGGCTCAGTTGCACCAGGCCGTGGGGAATCCAGCCCGCGTGCGGGTGATCATGTCGGGCTTGCTCAAGAAGCACGACCGTAGCGCGCTCTACGTGAGCTACTACGCATCCTGGCTCCTCCGAGCCGGCGACACCGAGGAAGCCGAGAAGTGGGTGAAACGCCTGGCATCGCTGCAACCCGATTCGCTGGCGACCGCGGAACTACAAGCCCGCCTCGCTGCAGCGAAGGGTGACCTCGCCACTGCGCGGAAGATTCTTCTACCCCATGCCGATGGTCCAGATGCACCCGTATTGGGTATCGCCCGGCTCTGCGAGGCGATCAAGCTCTACGAGGAAGCCGAAACGCTCTACAAACGAGTCGTGGACAAGGTGAAGGAGAAGCAACCAGAAGCGGTCCTGCTGCTGGCGGGTTTCTATGGCCGTCGCGGTCGAACAGCCGAGGGGTTGCGCGTGTGCGACGACGCCCGCAAGACGATTCCTGCGGAAGTCGTGGGTGGTGTTGCTGTTGGTATCCTGTACGAGAGTACCACGCCAACATCCACACAGATGAGCGAAGTAGCAGGCTGGCTCGAGGAAGCTGTCCGGAAGGCGAGCGGGGAGACGAAAGCCACCCTCATTCAGCACCTTGCTGCGGTCCGCAACCTCCAGGGAGACTACGCGGCGTCGATGAAACTCTACGCTGACGCGATCGCTGCCAACCCGCGCGATGTGCTGGCGATGAATAATCTCGCGTTCTTTGTCTCCGCCAGGGACGGACGACACGATGACGCGCTCAAGTTGCTCGCCAGGGCACGGGAACTCCGCGGCCCTCTCGCCACGTTTCTCGACACGGAGGCGCTCGTCCGGCTGAACATGAAGGACACAGCGGGCGCCCGCCGCTTGTTGGAAGAAGTGACCGCCGTGGAACCGAGCGGATCGGCGTTTTTCCACCTCGCCCAGGCAGAACTTGCGGCCGGGCGTAAGCTGGAGGCACTGGGTGCCTGGCGCAAGGCTAAGGAATTGAACGTGAAGCCGGCCGATCTCCACCCGCTCGAGCGAGAAGCGTTCAAACGGCTTCAGAGTGTGCTCGACTGAGCAGTGCCGACACAATCCGCAAGACCGCCCGAACCCGACCGACCTGTGCATTTCTTTGCGCGGGCCGATTCATTTCACCTCATGTACCTGGCGTGCCGATGATGACAGCACAACGTCTTCAGGGCTGACCGGGGGCAGATATGGATGGAATTCGCAAGCGAGTCGGAGCGGCTCTGATTCTTGTCGCTGCGGCGGCCGTGGCAGAAGGATGCCACTCGGTGCGCACACCTGCCGGACCTGCGGCCGATGTGCCGCGCGAACTGGTCAAGGTGAGCCTCCCAGATTACCGAGTCGAGCCGCCGGACATTCTCCTGATTGAGGCGGTGCGCGCCATTCCGAAGCCGCCATACAAGGCGGAGCCGCTCGATGTCCTGATCGTGCAACTCGGCAATCCGATTCCCGATCAGCCGCTCAGTGGGCCGGTCACCATTGAACCTGACGGGACGATCAACCTCGGCGTGACGTATGGTGGAGCCGTTTCGGTAGTAGGATTGACCATCCACGAAATCCAGGTCGCCGTCGAAAAACAGTTACGCGATGTGGTGAAGTTGAAGGACCCGCGTGTCACGGTCTCACTGGCACAGGGGCGCGCCGCCCAGCGCATCAGCGGGCCGCACCTGGTCCGTCAGGACGGCACGATCTCGCTTGGCACCTACGGGAGCGTCCGTGTGGCTGGTATGACGCTGGCCGAAGTTCGTGCCGCAGTCGAGGCGCAGCTCTCATCGCACTTGCTGAACCCCGAAGTATCGGTGGACGTGCAGGGCTTTAACAGCAAGCTCTATTACGTGATCCAGGATGGTGGCGGCTCAGGTCAGTCGGTGACGCGACTGCCCATCACGGGCAACGACACGGTCCTCGACGCGATCTCCCAGTTGAACGGCCTCTCCCCTGTGTCGAGCCAGGACCGTATCTGGGTCTCTCGCCCGGCCCCGGCGGGCAGCGGGCACCAGATTCTGCCGGTGGACTGGCGATCCCTGACGGAGTGCGGCGACACGGCCACGAACTACCAGCTCATGCCGGGTGACCGCGTCTATGTGGCCTCGTATCCGCTGGTCCGCGCCGACACCGCACTGGCCCGCGTCGTGGCTCCGGTGGAACGCTTTCTGGGTGTAATCTTGCTCGGATCGAGTACCGCGAAGCAGATCCGGTTCTTTGATCACTTCAATAGCGGCGGCGGTGGCGGTTTCCGCTGAGCGTAACGACCCGTTGGGTGGTACACTGGTGGTAACAGCCCGTTGGTGTGTCTGAGGCAACGGGTGGTGTCAATCGACTTTCGAACCAGGAGGCGGAGTATGAAGTGGCGAGTTCTTCTGACAGCAGGCGCCGTTCTCCTGTTCGCGCAAGCTGCGTCCGCGCAGCCGCAACTTGGTGGCGCACGCCCGCCGACCTTCAGTCCGTATCTGAACCTCCTGCGTGCGAACGGTTCGCCGGCGCTGAACTACTTCGGGCTGGTCCGTCCCGAGGTTCAAGCCCGCCAGGCGCTTCAGAATCTCCAGACGGCAGTCACGGCCAACCAGCAGTCCATTGGGGATATTCAGGCCGGCAATGCGGGTAACGCCGGGCTGCTGCCGACCACGGGCCACCCGTCGATGTTCATGAACTACGGAAGTTTCTTTCTGACCGGCGGAGCAGGTGGAACAATGAATTCGGGTGGGAACCGGAGTGTCGGCCGGCCGATCTCCAGCGGATTCACACGCCCGCAGACCCGCCGTTAAGTTACTCGACGGACTGGGGCTTGCGTCTGGTGTTACTCAGGCTTCCCAGACGCGGGGTTGTTCTGCGTGAGCCGGCTGAGAAACCACGCATGTGCGTCGGCAAGGAGTTTCCCTTCGTCCTGCCCAACAGACCTGGGTACGAGCGTCTTGGGTTCGGCCGGCGGTTTCGTGGCAGGCGTGGCTGATGTCGTGTTTGGTGCGGGTGTTGACGCGGGCAGTGGTGAAGGTGGCGCGGTGATCGGCCGACCTTCGCGCACCTCCCGCAGCATTTCTTGAACCTGCCGCATCTGTTCGCACATCATCGCAGTATGTTCTTGCTGCATCGTCGTGAACATGCGGGCCATTGTCACAAACGATTGCTGGAACTGCTCCATCATCTCGCGGAGTGGTTCGAAGAGGGCCGCCGGCACCGGCGCTGTTCCAAACTGAGACTCACACTGCGTGTGAGCGATCGCGCTGCTCGTAACGCCACGCTGCGGCACAATGGCGGCTTCCTCCGTGCCCAGATGAGCGACCAGCGACACCCGGCCAACCTCGATGAGATCGCCGTCTCGCAATCGGGCCACACGCACCGCGCGGCCATTCAGAACTGTCCCCCGCCGGCTCAGCAAGTCCACGCACCATAACCCATCACGCGAGTTGACAATCGCGCACTGGAAGTACGCCACGGCTTCGTCAATGAACCGAAGGCCGCAGTTCGGGTGACGCCCAATCAGTGTGACGGGCGTATCGAGCGAGAAACGCCCGCCGACCGTCCCTGGCGAATGGATGTCCAGCGCCGCATAAGGTGTCGATTCGACTTCGCCCTCGGCCCCTACCAGGGGCGTAACACCCTCGCAGGTGATCTGAACTTCGAAGATGCCGATCTGGAGCGTCTGCCCAGGGTGGACCCAGCCGCGGCCCTGATTGCCGTCGTCCCACAGCACTCCCGTGCGACTGCCCAGGTCAATGACGTAAGGGAGACCGTCCACAATCTGCAGATAGGCATGCGACTGGCTAACGCTCGGATCATCCAGTCGCACACCGGCGTGGGGTGCCCGGCCCAGTATGGCGAAGGGATGCCCAGGAGTGCAGGTAAGGACCTTGCCGGTCGTCCGGTTCACCGCCTGAACGACCAGGGCACCCGACCTCATTCCCGATGGGACAGTGGCCAGGCCCTTCGGGTCGTCTTTGGAATGGGTTTCTGACATCAGTTGTAGGGATGATGAACAGACTTCTCGGCCTACAACGCCGAAGTGGCGGGCGGGCCTCAGTGGGAAATACGAAGAAATGATGGGTTTGCGGCCAGCAATTCCTCCACAAAATTGTAACGCGTTCCGATTCTCCGCACTACGTGAGATGGGTCAATTCTTCACGCTTGTTTCGCACGCCCTCAATTTGCCGAGGTACGGGTCGCAAGCGTTCATCTGGCGGATGATTCGTGCTTCGCGATCAGCACTTGCGGCTTCGATGAGAGGCGCGACGACCTGCGTGCCAACGCCAAACGCACATTCGGCAGGCTTCCCACGGTTCGCGGTGAGAGGTCAGCCTGCTTACCCTCGGGTTCCATTGGTCTCATGGGAACTTTCGCAGTGATCGTGAATTCGTGAACGAGGCATGGGGTTTTTGCTCTCCACAGAAAAGTTCAGAGTCTGTCAATTTGCCGTAGGGCATTCCCGCGAATTCGGACTTTTCGTTACAGGTTTACACGGCCTTGTTCTACAACTGCGTTGTCAACCCTCGTGACTAGTGTCCAACGCGCGAGGGTTGCCCCCCGTCACAGCTTTCCGATCTCAAGTCGCCTCCTTACTCGCTGGGGGCGGCTGCGGCACTTGTGGGTATCTGGAGAAGGGGACTCGCACCATGTGGAACAACTCAAGACACGCTCGCAATGGCGAGCGTCGTGCAACCACTCGCATCACACTGGAAGCCCTGGAGGCACGGTGGGTGATGAATGCCGGGGCGGCAGACCCCGACCTCTGCGCGTCGATGTTCGATCACGCAGGGCACGAGTATTACCAGATGGGCTTGCCCAACTCCTCGCTGATCGTGGACGAGGGTGATGGCGTGGCGGGTGGTTCGGCGAGTGGCCAGACGAACTCGGTCGATCTTTCGCAGACATTTCTGCTTCAGAGCCTGCCCGGAGCCAAGAAGACGATCTATCTGGACTTTCAGGGCTACGTCACCACGGGCACGCAGTGGAACTCGAGTTTCAATGGCGGCGAGGCCATTACCACCCCGGCGTACGATTTTGATGGTGACCCGAGCAAGTTCAGCGACGCGGAGTTGACGCGGATTCAGTACATCTGGCAACGGGTGGCGGAGGACTACGCGCCGTTCGATGTGAACGTCACGACCAAGGATCCGGGTGTTGACGCCCTGCAGAAGGTTGGCTCGAGCGATGACGCATGGGGTCAGCGTGTGGTGATCGGCGGCAACGGTTCGTGGTACGGCTCGGCGGGTGGTGTGACGTACCGCGGGTCGTTCAACTGGAGTACCGACACGCCGAACTTTGTGTTTTCGGCGGCGCTGGGCACTGGTAACGAGAAGTACACGGCAGAGGCGATCTCTCACGAGGTGGGTCATAGCCTGGGGCTGGCGCACGATGGCACGTCGACCACGTCGTACTATCAGGGTTCGGGTAGTGGTGATACGGGGTGGGCCCCGATCATGGGGAACAGCTACTACCAGAATCTGACCCAGTTCAGCAAGGGTGAGTATGCGGATGCGAACAATGCGCAGGATGACCTTTCGATCATCACATCGCAGAATGGTTTTGGTTATCGCGCGGATGACTTCGGAGACACCACCTCGACGGCGTATGCGCTGACCTCATCGGGAGGCCAGATCAGCGCGAAGGGGCTGATCGGTCAAACGACTGATGTGGACATGTTCAGTTTCGACACGGGTGCGGGCACGGTGAGTTTGTCAGCTGTGCCGGCGGACCGCGGTCCGAACCTCGACATCGAGTTGAGCCTTTACGATGCGAATGGGAACCTGGTGGCGTCATCGAATCCGGCAGACAAACTGTCCGCCTCGTTGAGCCTCACACTCACTGCTGGTCGTTATTACGTGAAGGTTGATGGTGTGGGGAAGGGTGACCCGCTGAACGGTGGGTATTCGGATTACGACAGCCTGGGGCAGTACTGGCTGACAGGGACAGTGGTGGACGCGCCGGCTACTCCCACGGTGAGTGTGAACAATGTGAGCAAGTCGGAGGGGAATTCGGGTACGACGTCGTACACGTTCACGCTGACACTTTCGGCAGCATCGGACTCGGCCGTGACTGTGACGTACGCGACGGCTGATGGCACGGCGAAGGCAGGTAGCGACTACACGTCGGCCAGTGGCACGGTGACGTTCGCGGCAGGTGAGACGAGCAAGCAGGTGACGGTGAACGTGACAGGCGACACGGTGGTGGAGAGCGATGAGTCGTTCAGTTTGAAGCTGACGGGTGCGACAGGTGCGACGATCTCGGATGATACGGGCACGGGCACGATCCTGAATGACGATCTGCCGTCGGTGAGTGTGAACAATGTGAGCAAGTCGGAGGGGAATTCGGGTACGACGTCGTA
>CAYRDG010000021.1:79970-89181 GCA_964422915.1 uncultured Frigoriglobus sp.
CGTTCAGTTTGAAGCTGACGGGTGCGACAGGTGCGACGATCTCGGATGATACGGGTACGGGCACGATCACCAACGATGATACGGCTCCTCCGCCCGTCTCTCCGCCTCCGCCAGCGTCGCCACCACCGCCCGTCTCTCCGCCTCCGCCAGCGTCGCCACCACCGCCCGTGGTTAATCCACCGGCCGGGTCGGGTTCATCTCCCTTCACGCCTGTCACCCATTCGGTGATTCCGCCAATCGTTATTGGAGCGCCAGCCGGAACGGAGACGGTCCGCGTGCTCGGGCTCGGTCGAGAAACGCGTCTGGCTCTCGTCCCGTATCGCGGCTTCCTGGGCGGCGTTGCTGCCGCAACTGGCGATGTGAATGGCGATGGTGTTGCCGATGTGGTCACGGCGGCGACACTCGGCGGGCACGTGAAGGTGTTCGACGGACGAACTGGGGCCGAGATTCGCAGTACGATGGCGTTCCCTGGCTATGAAGGCCCGATCTATGTCGCGACAGGCGACCTGAACGGCGACGGCGCCGCCGATCTCATCGTCGCGGCAAACCTGAACGGCCATGTCAAGGTATTCGACGGGCGCACCGACGCCCTGACCTCCAGTTTCTTCGCGTACGCTGGTTATCAAGGCCCTGTTGCGGTTGCGGCGGCCGACACGGATGGCGACGGCAAGCCGGAACTGATCACGGCGGCGGAAGGTACGCGGGGTGTTCACGTCAAGGCACGCGAGGCCGGAACACTCCAGTTGAAGGAATCGTTCTTTGCGGCACCACCTGGCCCGGGTGGGTTCAGCCTTGCGGTAGGCGATCTGGATGGCAACGGCGTCAGCGAGTTCCTGGTGGCCAAGTCGTCTGTCGTTCGCGTGATCGACGCTCAGTCGAAGGCGACCCTCGGCGCGTTCCGGGCCTTCACGCCAGCCTTCCCAGGTGAAGTATCGGTGCAAGCCGCGCAGTACGATGGCGACTGGGAACCAGAACTGGTTGTCGTTGGCGAAGCAGACGGCAAGTCGTTCGTGAAGGTCTACGATGGCCTCGACGGCGAACTGGTCGACTTCTTCGTGGTTGGTACGTGATCGGAACGCCCGGACGTTCGGATTCACGCACGCTGACGTTGTGCGTCCCAGACGCGACATGAGTCGCAGTCGGGATGCCCTCGATGTGACGGTAACGCGGCCCGGTGCGTTGTGTCGCTGGACACCACACCGGAAACGCGCTCCGGGATGTTAGTAGTTCCCGTCTTCGCAGGTGCCCCTCACACGTCTGCTTGTTCACACGACTCGCACGCTCGCAGCCCACAACGGTTTCCGCATCGCGCGCTCCAGTTGAGACTGGGAGCGATTGCGGAGCCGTGCGCGGCTTTCGAGCGAAACAGAGGGGAATCCATGCCGCACCCATGCTCAAGATGTCGGAACGCGTTCACGTTGATCGAACTGTTAATCGTGATCGTCATCATCGTGATTCTGATCGGGTTACTTCTGCCTGCTGTGCAGAAGGTTCGTGAAGCCTCGGCACGTGTGAAGTGTCAGAACAGCCTCCACAACGTCGCGATCGCGATACACAGTCGCCACGACGCCATCGGCCAGTTTCCTCAGGCGGTCGAGTCGTTCAACCCCGTGAAGCCGCACTTCTACTGGAGCTGGATGGCGCAAATCCTCCCTTACGTCGAACAGGAGAATCTGTACCGCGATGCCGACGTCTACGCGCGGAGCCAGTCTTACCCGTGGTCGTCGCCAGGCAACCCGGCGCTCGGACGGTTTCTGCCAATCTGGGCCTGCCCGATGGACTCCCGCCAGCTCGTAACGTCCTGGGTGGATTTCAACTCGCAGAGTGTGTATGTCGGTTTCACTGGGGTACTCGGAGTGAATGGCACTGGCAAGGGGCGTAACGACGGAGTCATCTGCAACACGCGCGTGACGCTGACGACAGTGCCAGACGGTACGAGCAATACGTTGATGCTCGGCGAACGGCCGCCGAGTCGGAGCCTCAAATACGGATGGTGGTTCGCTGGCGCCGGTTACTACGATCCGCAGACCACTCCGGCCCAAGATGGCACAGGTGATGTCACACTCGGGACCGCCGACGTGAACTATCCCGCGGCGCTGTCGCGTTACGGCTTCAATGCGTTCAACAGTGTGCCGACACCCTGCGCTGCTGAGAAATCGCGGTTTCAGGCCGGCCGATTGACCGACGATTGCGACCAGTGCCACTTCTGGAGCCTGCATATCAGTGGTGCGAACTTCGCGTTCGCCGATGGCAGTGTGCGTTTCCTCACCTATGATGCGGCCCCGCTACTTCCGGCACTCGGAACACGAGCCGGGGGCGAATGAGTCTGCGGTTCTATCGCGACCACGGCGGCCGGTCGTCGTCCCAGGGCGATTCCGAGTAGTCCGGTAGCTGGAGTGTCTGGTAGCTCGATACGGCCAGGAGTGCGAACAGGATCGCCGTCCAGATGCTGCCGAGCGGCACCCACCAGGGAAGCTGGCCAGTCACGCCCGCGCCCATCCCGCGGGCTTCCATCGCGCACAGCAGCGAATAGCCGACGATCACGATCGCCGTGACGAACGAAATCTTCAGCGAGATCCGCTTCCCCCGACTCCCCCAGAACTTCCCACACACTTCGCGGCTCACCTGGCCGCCGTCCAGTGGGTAGATCGGCAACAGGTTCAGGATTCCCCAGTAGAGGTTCACAGTGATCAGTGCGCCGTAAAAGAACGCAACCTCCTGGCCGCGCACCGGAAAGCCGCGGCCATCGGTCGCCCAGTGCAACGCCTGGTTGGAGCCGAACACGATTGCGCAGAGGGCGAAGCCCGCGAATGGTCCGGCGAGCGAGATGAGGATGCGTCGGCCGCGCCCGGCGACGAACGACGTGGGAACCGCCAGCCCGCCGAAAGAGTAGAGCACGATGTCGGCATCAGAACCGAACAGCCGGAACATGATGGCGTGACCGAGTTCGTGGACGAGGATCGAGACGAAGACCACAACGATCCAGATTGCGAGGAACTGTAGCCCGGCCTGGATCGTATCCGCGCCCAATAACGCAGCGAGGAGCCAGAACCACGGGTGAACCCGCACGGGGAAACCCAGCATGCGGAACCGCAGATCGTAGGGCGTTCGCTCCGGTTCAGTCAGCACAGTCGGACCTCTTCAGCCAGGGTGTCCCGCACTCACGGCAGTTTACGATTGTATGGGCGCTGCGTGTGAGCCACAATCGCCGCGAGGCTGGTGTGGCTTCCGCGGAACTCCACCGGGTCTTCCTGTCATTCTGTCCCCTGTTCCCTGTCCCCTGGCTTGTATGGACTGGTCATCGTTTCGGTCGCAGTTTCCAGTCACGGCGTCGTGGGCGTTCCTCGATCACGCGGCCGTGGCGCCCTTGCCCGCGCCGGCGGTCGCGGCCTTACACGATTATTCCCAGAGTCTTGCGGCCAACGGCATCGCGGCGGTGGGAGAATGGGTGAAGCGGATAAAGCACGTCCGCGCGCTGGGAGCCAGGCTCATCGCGGCGGAATCGGACGATGTCTACTTCGTGCCGAACACCACGCACGGTATCAGCATCGTTGCCGAGGGCTTCCCGTGGCACGCGGGCGACAATGTGGTACTCGCGGCCGAGGAATACCCGGCCAACCAGTATCCGTGGATGAACCTCGCTTCGCGCGGCGTGGAGGTGCGGGCGGTGCCCAGTCGTGGCAGCCGTATCTCCATCGACGACCTGCGCGACGCGATGAACGCCCGTACGCGCGTGCTCACGGTGTCAGCGGTCGAGTTTGCCAGTGGCTTCCGGCACGACCTGGACGTGCTTGGAGAACTTTGTCGGAGCCGCGGCATCTTCTTCTTCGTCGATGCAATTCAGGGGCTGGGAGTTTTTCCGATTGACGTGACAAAGACGCCCATCGACGCGCTGTCGGCCGACGGCCACAAATGGCTACTCGGCCCCGAGGGTGCCGGGATCGGCTTCCTTCGTCGCGAGTGGGTGGAACGCTTGCACCCATTCGGCGTCGGGGCGTTCAGTGTGGAGAATCCGCTGGCGTTCGCGACCATCGACTTCCGGCTCCAGCCACACGCGGGGCGATTCGAAGGCGGCGCGCTCAACGTGCCAGGCATCACCGCACTGGGCGCAAGCATCGACCTTCTACTGAATGCCGGCATCGCGAACATCCGCGCTCGCGTGCTGGAACTGACCGACTACCTCTGCGAGCAAGCCGTTCGCCGCGGCTGGACTGTGTTCAGTGCGCGCGCCGGTGAGGAGCGTTCCGGTATCGTGTCGCTGATTCACCCGACATTGCCGCCGGAGGAGGTCGTGAAGCAGTGTCGCGCCGCAGGTGTGATTGTCAATGCCCGCGCCGGCCGGGTGCGTGTCAGCCCGCATGCCTACAATCTGGAAGCCGAGATTGACCGGTTCCTGGATGCCTGAAGGGGGAGCCATGTCGCAGAGTGTACTCAGTCCGCGGATCGCGGTGTACACCGGCACCTTCGATCCGATTCACGATGGCCACCTCGACATCATCGAGCGCGGCGGCCGACTGTTCGACAAACTCATCGTCGGCGTCGGCGTGAATCCCGACAAGAGGACGCTTTTCACTCCCGAGGAGCGTGTGGACCTGGTTCGCGAGGTGAGCCGCGACTGGAAGAACGTGGAAGTGCGTGCTTTCGACGGTTTGGCGGTCTCGTTCGTTCGTGACTGCGGTGCGCGTGTGGTACTGCGCGGATTGCGGACACTCTCCGACATGGAGTATGAGTTCACCATGTCGCTGATGAACCGTAATCTCGATCCGGAAATCGAAACGGTATTCCTGATGTCCAAGGAGGAATTCTCGCACGTCAGTTCGTCGCTGTTGCGGCAGATTGCCACGTTGGGGGGCGACCTGTCGAAGTTTCTCCCGGTGCCGGTGCGCGCCGCACTCACCGCACGCGTGCGGAAGTGACGCCGCAACCCGCCGGGTGTGCTATGCTTGCACACCATTCGCATTCGGGCTTCCATAATGTCCAGGCCCTCGCTGACTCTTGTTGCCGTGCTGCTGGCGGCGGCTCTTGGCTATCTGGCGTACGATCCTTCGGCCGCAACGACCGCGGTGAACTGGCTCCGCCGCCAGGCGGGTATGAGCACGCCGGAGTTGAAGCCTGTGGGTGCTCCGAACTATCTGCCAATCATGCCGGGCAAAGGTCCACTGGGATAATCGGTATCGCTGCGGCGAGCATTTCTCGTTTCTCTGCTGTTGTTCTCGCCCGTCCGTCCGATTAAAGTGTTGAGAAGTCTCGCTCCCGCCCCATTCTTTCTCACCCCGCGCCTGGCTTGTGCCAGGGAGTTGCCGCATGGACATCTTCAGCCGTCGTGAGTTCCTCAACCGCTCCGCGATTCTCGCGGCTGCCGCCGCTTCTGCTTCGCAGGCGACTGCGGCGGACAAACCCGCACCCACAGCCGCTCGCGCGCAGGCGGACAGGCTTCGCGTCGCGGTGGTCGGAGTCCACGGCCGTGGCATGAGCCACGTTTCGGGCTTTTTGAGCAAGAGCACCAACGCCGAGATTGTCACGGTTTGCGACTGCGACACGGCAGTCATCGGCAGCGCGATGAAACGGATCGAGGCCGCGCAGGGGAAAGCCCCGAAGTACGAGAAGGACATTCGTAAGGTGGTTGCGGATAAGGACATCGACGTGATCTCCATCGCAACGCCCAACCACTGGCACGCCCTGATGGCCGTGTGGGCCATGGAAAACGGCAAGGACGTGTACTGCGAAAAGCCAGCGACGCACAATGTCCTGGAAGGCGCGATCATGTTGGCGGCGGCGAGGAAGTATCGGCGCATCTGCCAGGTCGGGACGCAGAGCCGGAGTAATCCCGGGATGCAGAAGGCCATCGAGTATGTCCGCAGCGGCAAGCTCGGCAAGGTCGATCTGGCCATCGGTCTCTGCTACAAGTCGCGACCGAGCATCGGCAAGGTGAGTGGCGCGCAGAAACCCCCGGCGACGATGGATTACGATCTCTGGAGCGGCCCGGCTCCGCTCGTGATGCCTCATCGCAAAACCAAGAACGGCACCGTTCACTACGACTGGCACTGGATCTGGAACTACGGCAACGGCGACCTCGGCAACCAGGGCGTTCACGAGATGGACAAGGCCCGCTGGGGGCTAGGCAAGACCACCATGCCCAACAGCGTCTTCAGCCTGGGCGGTCGTTTCGGCTACGAGGACGACGGCCAGACCGCCAACACGCAACTCTGTGTCTTCGACTACGGCCCGGAAAAGATGCTCTTTGAGGTGCGCGGGCTGAAGACCGATGGCTACAAGGGTGCGAAGGTCGGCAACATCTGGGTCGGGACCGAGGGATACGTGGTCTGTCCGAGCTACAACACGGGCGTCGTTTACGACAAGGCCGGCAAGGAAGTGACGAAGTTCTCCGGTGGGCGTGATCAGAATCACTTCGACAACTTCGTGAAGGCGGTCCGCAGCCGTCGCGTCGAGGACCTGAACTGCGACATCGCAGATGGCCACCTCTCCGCGGCGCTGTGCCACCTGGCCAATATCAGTTACCGACTTGGCACTCCGATGCCTGTCGGCAAGGCCGAGGGCGTCAGCAACGACAAGAACGTGAATGCCTTCGCCGCCGCGATGGTGGCGCACCTGAAGGATAACAAGGTGGATGTGTCGAAGACCGTTGCCCTCTTCGGGGCGTCGCTACCCATCGACACCAAGACGCAGCGATTTATGAGCAAGGACAGTGGCCTCAACGCGAAGGCCAACGCGATGCTCACTCGCGAGTATCGTAAGGGCTTCGAGTTGAAGGAGATCGTGTAAGACGCTCGGGGATGGGTGAAGTAACGCGCCGCGACCGCGAGCGAAGAAGGGGATATACCCCGAATTCTCTCGCGGTCGCGGCGCGTTCGGATATCGAGTTTTCAGCTCACCTGGGCAGGCTCTTGCGCCTCGCCACGCATCGCGAGTTCGTGTTCCGTTGGTAGCCGGACCTTCCACGCCAGGCCGCACAGCATCATAGCGCGGATCACACACCAACTGATGTCGAACTGCCACCACTGCAGCCCGTGCCGGGCCGATGACGGGAACGCATGGTGGTTGTTGTGCCACCCTTCACCCAGTGCCACGATCCCGACAAACAGGTTGTTGCGGCTCTCGTCGCCACTGGCGTAGGGCTTCTTCCCCCACAGGTGGCAGACGGAGTTCACGCACCAGGTCGCGTGGTGGCCGAGGAAGATTCGCACCAGACCGCCCCACACGAAGCCGGTGATGCAGCCGCGCCAGCCGCCGACAGCCAGTCCGATGCCCGCGGGAATCAGGACGCCCAGGAGGGCCCACAACGGGAAGAGGTTGCTGACCAACCGGATGGAGGGGTCGCGCCGGAGGTCGCCCGCGTAGCGGTCGAGGCCATCGGGCATCGGGGCGAATGCCCAGCCGATGTGCGCGTGCCAGAAACCGCGGGACAGCCCCACGAGGCCCGGCCCATGCGGGTAGGGTGAGTGCGGGTCGCCTTCCGCGTCGCTGTACTGGTGGTGGAGGCGGTGCCGGCCCACCCAGTCGAGCAGCGGCCCCTGGAAGCTCATCGATCCAAGAGCGCCAAAGAGCCACTGAATCGGGCGGTATGTCTGGAAGCCGCGGTGCGTGAAGAGTCGGTGGAAGCCGACGGTGACGCCGAGCATCGCCGCCAGATACATCCCGAACAGGAGGCCGACGTTTACCCACGAGAAGCCCCACAGCCACGACAGCACCACGGCCATCACCACGCCCACGAAGGGGAGAGAGACGCCGATGAGCGTGCCGACGAAGGCGAGCATGCGGCGGCTGAAGCTGTAACGCGGAGCCGGTGGCTGGGTGGCAGCCACGGTCGGTGCGGGTGGAGGGGCGGAGACAAGCGGAACACTGGTGGTTGGCAAGGTATGCAAGCGGGTTCCTGCCTGAAGATGGAATGGCGCGCGCGACGGAGAGTCGCCGCGTGGCTGCCTGGGTAGGGGCGAAACTACGGGACGGCGGTTCGTTCGCCATGCTGTGCGAGCGATGGCGGGAACCAACCGGATGATCTCGTTTAGCGGGCGCCTGTTGCGAGTGGTGATGCAGGTTCACCAGCGTTTGCCGTCACACTTCTCGCAACCTTGCCATGTTCCCAGTCGTGCGATCATTCACGGTCTGGCCAGCTACTGCGCTGCTGAAATCTAGCAGCAGCCTGGCCGCGCAGTCCTACATTTCCGCCAGGAATTTGCCAATATCTCAGAGCGGGGGCCACTGGTTGGCCAACCCTTCTTGCTCAATTTCCTTGATCGCCTCCTCGGTGACCGAATGGCGGCGAGCCAGTTCGGTGCGGGAAGCCGCGACACCCATCCCGGTGTCTTGCGCTTCAACTAACTCCTGGAAAATGACCTGACGGCGTTCGACCGGAATCTCGCTAACCGCGTCGGACATGGCACCCCCTCGCAACGACTCCGGGCACTAGAATACCCCAACATCCTACGGGCTGTTGAGCTTCGGTCCGGGAAATCGGCCGAGAACGTCCGAATTTCTCAAAACTCATCGTTGAAAACCGCCACTCCGATGCCGTTACGTGATCTGATATTGCCGCCCGTTGAGCCAAACTTGCCGCCAGAGATCGCGCGATTCCTGCGCGAAACCGAACGCCGCATTGATCGCTTCCAGTCCGATTCGCGCGTGCCGGCGTTCGTGCCCTGCGACTACGAGGCGGCTTTTGGGGTAGTGCGCGGGTTGCTGGAAGCAGCACTGACACGCGGACAGAGGTTCTGCGAATGGGGGAGCGGTTTCGGGGTTGTCGCGGATCTGGCCGCAATGCTCGGCTTCGACGCTTGTGGAATCGAGATCGAAGCAAGCCTGGTGGAAGAGGCCCGCCGGCTGGCCGACGACTATGAATTGCTTGTGGAATTTGTGCAGGGGAGTTTCGTGCCGCGCGGGGCCGAGGATCACGTTCACGCCGCTGGCAGCTATTCCTGGATGACCACCGAGGGCGACTACGCCTACGACGATCTCGATCTGGAACCTTCGGATTTTGACGTGATCTTCGCGTATCCCTGGCCCGATGAGGAATCGGTGGTCTGCGACCTGTTCGAGAAGTTCGCCGGGGTCGGCGCAATCTTGGCGACGTATCATGGCGGCGGCGAGTTCCGACTAAAACGCAAGGTTGGTCGCAAGAAACGCCGCTCATGAGGGTGCGCGGGGTGTAGCCAAGTTCTCTGGTGGTGCCGGCGTGAATTGGGTAATTTGGGTA
>CAYRDG010000022.1:0-86598 GCA_964422915.1 uncultured Frigoriglobus sp.
GGGAGGCCTACTGGAACCTGGCTGCCTGACCCCAAGAGATTCTGGTTACACCCCAATGTACCGCATTCGCCCTTTGCACTGGAATCGTTGGCAGTTTCGCGTGAAGATGAAAACGCCTCGCACATCGAGGAGCCATCACATGAAGACAGTTTCAACGATATTGCTGCTGGGTACAGTGATGGTACTCGTCCTCCTGAAGCAGGCGGTTGCGGCTCCGGCACGCGACCGCGATCCGTTTCTGATCAATTCCACATGGCGCGGCAAGCTCACGCAAAACGGAGGTGGTCCCAATGAGTTCCAGTGTGAGTTAAAGATCACGCGACGCGACGGCGAGAACTTCGAGGCCGAACTTCATGAGAAGACCGATGGCTTGGAGTTGACTTATCTCGTGAGGGGCACGATTCGTCGGGTAGACGCAAAGAACCGCAAGAAGGGTTTCCGAGTTGAGTTCGAGTCATTCGAGGCGAGGGACGTACAGAATACGGCTCCGATCCTCAGGGTACCGTACACGGGTACGCTCATCGGCAACGCCATGAAAGGAAGCTGGAAGTTGCCAGCCGACAGCCCGTTCGGGCCGCTCGAAGGCGGATTCCAGTTCGAGTTTGGGAAGAAGAAGTAACTCACACGCGGCAACGTTCAAACTGGCCGTCGCCCGCGGAGGAACAGCGCGTACACCACCGCACCAGCAGCGATGAAGCCCATACCGACGAACGCTTCGGTGCGTTGTTCAGGCGATACGAACATGTTCACCAGCACCGCACCCATGATCGTGACGTACAGCGCCGGGACGACGGGATAGCCAGGGCAACGGTATGGGCGGTTTTCCGGCGTGGGCGGGATGCGTCGACGAAGTACGAAGATCGTTGCTACGGCGAGTGTCTCGAAGGTCGCAGATCCGAAGATGACGTAATCGGTCATGATGTCGAACGGTGATTTGCCCGCTGGTACGTTGAGGTCGAGACTCGTGAATCCGAGAGAGATTTCGGGTAGTCGGTACTGCGTCAGCGCGCCGACGCAGAGTACCAGCAGTGCTGACCAACTGCTCATCACGATGATGGACAGTGCCGGTGTGCGGAACCGTGCATGAAGTCGTGCGAATCCTTCCGGCGCGAGCCGGTCGCGGCCCATCGCGTACAGGAGTCGGGGTCCGACAAGGATATTCCCATTGAGTGCGCCCAGCACGCTCGTCATCAGAATCGCCGACGCGATGAGTATGCCAACCGGGCCGACTAAAACCGCGACGAAGTCCGTTGCCAGTGGTGTGGATGAAAGGTGCCCCTCCGCGTCCTTCGCGATGATTGCGTCGCGCGGCAGAACGAGGTGATAGGCGAAGTTCGCTCCGCAGTAGAGCGCTATCAGGATGAACACGCCAGCCAGAAGCGCGAGTGGGATGTTCCGCTGCGGTTCCTTCACTTCTTCCGCGATGGGCGCGATGTTCATCCAGCCGTTGTAGGCCCACAAAACTCCCACCAGCGCCACGCCGAACCCACTCCAGTTGATGCCGCTCACCGGCCATGTCGGGCGAAGATGCGTGACCTTCGGCGGATGACCTGGCTCTGAGAGGAGCGCATACACCACGAATGGCAACAGCACAATGAACAGCAGGGACGCGACCTTCAGAAGCGTGATGGCAAGCTGGACCGCGCCGCTGAGCCTCGTGCCGCGAATGTTCACACCCGCCAGGGTGGCGATGACAGACACTGTGAGGAACTGTCGCGGCCAGAACGCGAGAACGTCGAGTTTCTCCTTCGCATCAGGGTGAAGGGCCTGCCGCAGAACGTCGTGGAACGATTCGGTGAACATCGTCGCGAGTGCCGCGATGGAGGCCGCACGAATGATCCAGAACTCTACCCAACCCCAGAGAAACCCGGCACAGCGGCCGTATCCTTCGCGCAAAAAAACGTAGTTGCCGCCGGCCCGTGGGAAGAGTACGGCTACCTCCGCAAGGGCCAGACTGCCCAGGAGAGCGAGAAGGCCGCCGAGCATCCATACCGCCATGACCAGACCGAACTCTGGGACGTTGTCGGCGATCTTGCGCCCCTTGACGAACACGCCCGAGCCGATCACGGTACCGACGATGATCGCGGTGGCGATCCACGGGCCGAGTACCCGCGGCAGCGACTGGTGTTGCGGTGATTGCATGACGGGAGATGATAGCCTCTCGGACTGGGAGTTGTAAGCCCCCGATACGCTGAACAGATTCAATCCAGAATCCCGGAACTGAACTCGTTGGCATCCTCTTCCGGTTCGCTCGAAGGAGGCGGCGCGACTGGCTCGGCGGCGGTTGCGAGTTGCGCGTGCACCTCGCCTTCCACCACGTCGGCGCCGTGGGCGCGCTTGATCGCCTGCTCTGTGCTCGTCGGATCGACTCCTCGACAAATCTCCGTGAGTTTGTCCGAGATCTCGCCCAGTTCCTGTTTCCAGACTTCCGGCGTCAGCCCTGGCGGCGTGAGTTGCTCGAACTCTTGCGTCAGGAGGATGAGTCTCAGCAGGTGGCGGAAGATTAACCCTTCCTGCTTTGTGAGATCCTTGCTCGTGACATAAGTGTTGAAGTTCCCATAATTGAGTACTTCGCCCGCTGCCCACACTCCCTGCGTGATGAAGTCACCGACCTCCGGGTATCGAGCATCGAAGAGCATGCGCGCTTTTTCGGCCAATACGGGTGGTCGCTCGTCCCAGGGCACCCACCCCGTTTCTTCCTCTTCACCAGACTCGGCATCGCCAGCGGACACGGCTGGAGCGACGATGAGACCCTTGGCGATTAACTCCGGATCGAGAACACTCGTTTGCAGCGGCCCTGGAGGTGTCTCCCACGGCACGCGGACGAATTTCAGTACCGCTCTCGGCAATTCCAGCACACTTTCCAGGAGTTGGATACGCTCGTCGCGGCTGGCGACGCCGAGCAGGTCGATGAGGTACGCGCCGTAGAGAGGGTGACACGCGCGGAACACCAGTAACTTGTCCAGGTCTGGAGTGGGTGTGGCTGTGAAGGGCATGTACGCCGGTGGTTCCGGGCGCGCCGGTGGCGGCGATCCTTTTGGTGATGTTAAATCGAGGATGTTTGTGCTGGAAGAAGCCGAAGGAGAACGTACCTCGCTTGACGAGGAGGCGGAGGTACTCGCACCTTCGGGCGGCTCTGGTTCCAGCTTCACGAATCCGTTCTCGTGCAGCGTGAGCAGCATGCGCGTGAGTTGCTTCATCCCGGCGTCGACACGAGACTGATCGAGCAGCCGCTTTCGCACGACGCTGCGAATCTTCTCGATGTCCGGCGAGACTTTCAGCAAGTAGGCAAGCAATCGCCAGGGAAGCGGTCCCTTGCTGTAGAGTCGGGCCGGGGCTGCCGTCTTGAGCCGTTCGAAGTCGGCTTCGGTCCAGTACTTCTTTTGCGAATTCCGCGACGGTTTCTTCTTCAGGAGCGTCTTTTTTGCCTTCAGGAGTCCGGGGTCCTTGGTGTTCTCCGGAATCTGGTCGTATTGCTGTTTCCAGCGGAGGATTCGCACGTCGTCCTCGTCGGGGTACGCGAAGACGTACCCCTCGGTGTCGAATTGCGGTCGGCCGGCGCGGCCAAATATCTGATGCGCGGTGCTGGGGTCGATCAGCTTCTCCTTACTGAACGGCCCCTTGACGAGCTTCGTGAGGACGACCGAACGTGCCGGAAGATTGATCCCGGCTGCGAGTGTTTCCGTGCAGAGCGCCACCGATAGGAGTTTCTTCTCGAACAGATCTTCCACCGCGCGCCGGTATTTCGGCAACAAGCCCGCATGGTGGACCCCGACACCGCGCCGGAGCATCTGTTTGAGCTTCGGCCCGGCGCCCTGTGGCCAGTCGAGGTTGTCACACGCCTTGTTGAGTGCGGCTTTCTGTTCCGCACTCATCAGATCAAGGCCCTTCAACTGCTCGCCGATACTCCAGCACTCGTCGCGGTTAAATGCGAAGACCAGCGCCGGTGTCTTCCGTTCCGCCTCGGTCCCCTTCGCCATGTCCACGAGCAATTCGTTGAGGAACTGATCCGGAATCCAGCGGTAGGTGAGTGGCACTTTGCGCTCGCGTCCTTCCACCAGTTCGAGTTGCCGGCCGTGGACGCGGTCGAGCCAGTTTGTGAACTCAACTGAGTTGCCAACAGTCGCAGAGAGTAGCAATAACCGGATGTGTTTGGGCAGCATATTGAGCGACAGTTCCCACACGATGCCGCGTTCAGGATCGGCAAAGCTATGGAACTCGTCCATCACCACCGCCGAGACTTGCGAGAAGTCGAAGCCCTCGGCGTGGAGCAACCGGTTCAGCAGAATCTCTGCCACGACAATGAGCACGCGCGCATTGGGATTCACACGGCGATTGCCTGTAACAAGCCCCACATCTTCAGCGGAAAAGCCCCACTTCACCGCCGCGGCTTGCATCTCGGCGAACTTCTGTTCGGTCAGCGCGATGAGCGGCGTTGTGTAATACGCGATGGTGTTCGTGTGGAGCGCCTCGTAGAGCGCCGCGTGCGCGATCAGTGTCTTGCCGGTGCCCGTGGGCGCGCAGACCATCGTCCCCTGGTCGGAGCCAAACCACGCGAGCAACGCTTCCTCCTGCACCGGATAGGGCGGGTAAGGGAGTTGCTCGATGTACTTCATCGCCAGGTCGGACCGGCTTGGTATGCTCATCGCATGCCCTCGGTGGAGGAGGTAATGTAGCAGAAGCCGCAGCGGGGCGAACGGCGGGCCTGACTGTCTGTTCGCGAATTGGCGTTTGCTCTCCACGACAGGGACGGGTATGGTTCAACAGTCAGCCCTTTCCTGCCTCTCCCTCCCCACTGGAGCTACGCAATGGCTCGTCTGAATCGCCGCCAGTTCCTCGGATCGTCTCTCGCTGCTGCTGCGACTGTCACCATTGGCGGAACGAAGTCCTCTGCCAGAGTCATGGGTGCCAACGATCGAATCCGCGTTGCGGTGGCCGGTCTCAATGGCCGGGGGCACAGCCACACTGGCGCGTACCTCGGCATGAAGAACGTCGAGATCGCGTACCTGGTGGACCCTCATCAGAAGACGTACAAGGGGCACCTCGACAAGATTGCCAAGAAGGGCGGGCCAGCCCCGAAGTGCCTCACCGACATTCGCAAGGCGCTCGAAGACAAGGAACTGAACGCCGTGAGTGTGGCGACACCGAATCACTGGCACGCACTCATCACGATCTGGGCGTGCGCGGCCGACAAGGATGTGTATGTCGAGAAGCCATGTTCGCACAACATCCATGAGGGCCGGATCGCGGTAGAGATGGCCCACAAGCATAAGCGGATCGTCCAGCACGGTACACAGAGCCGCAGTTCGCAGGGCTGGGCGGATCTCGCCGCGCTGGTGCAATCCGGCAAGCTCGGTAAACTCCTCGTGTCGCGCGGCCTTTGCTATAAGGACGGCGGCAAGGGTGGCAGCACGCGCGGCGACATCGGCCACAAGCCCCACAAGACCCCGCCCAAGGAACTCGACTTCAACATCTGGCTCGGGCCTGCGCAGGAGCAGGCGTATCACGAGAATCTTGTTCCCTACCGCTGGCACTGGTTCTGGGACTTTGGCAACGGCGATGTGGGCAACCAGGGCGTTCACGAAATGGACAAGGCTCGCTGGGTCATTCCCGGCGCGACGTGGCCGAAGTCGGTTGTCAGCTTCGGTGGTCGTTACGCCAACAATGACCAGGGCCAGACGCCCAACGCGCTCGTGAGCATCTACGATTACGGCGACACGCTCCTGATCTTCGAGACGCGCGGGCTGAAGTCGCCCGCGTTCCGCGGACAGAAGATCGGTAACGTGCTTCACTTTGAGGAAGGCATTGTCGCGGGTGGGAAGTTCTACCCGAAGGGGAAGGGGGACGGACAGGCGGTGCCGAAGGTGACCTCATCCGAGCGGCGAGGCGGCGACCACTTCTCCAACTTCATCGCCTGCGTGCGCAGCCGCGATGCTTCCAAGTTGCACGCCGAGATCGAGGTGGGTCACTACTCCGCGGGTCTCTGTCACCTCGGGAATGTGAGTTACCGTCTCGGCAAGTCGGCCAGCTACGATCCGAAACTCGGCAAGGTGCTCGGTAACGAGTTCGCGACGGAATCGCTGGAGCGAATGGCCGAACATCTCAAGGACAGCGGGATTCAGTTTAACGGCAAGAACTTCATCGCCGGTCGGAAACTCGCCTTCGATCCGAAGATCGAGCGATTCATCAACGATAAGGAGGCAGACACACTCCTGACTCGCAACTATCGCAAGCCGTTCATCGTGCCCGATACGGTGGCGTAGGTGGGCAGGTCAACACGGGGGGGCGGACAACGCTCCCTCGTGTTCCATCAACTTTTTCTGGGGATTCAGACAGGATCTTGCCAGGAATTGTGCTGGTCGAACAAGTTGATCCAGGGTGGTCCGTTCGTAATGTGAATGGGCTATCCAGCAGTCGCAGTGCTTCTCACTTCTTTTTCTTCTTCTTCGGTTCGGGCTTCTCGCCCTTACTGCTGCTCTTGCTCTCTTTTGGTGTGGGCTTGACCCTGGCAGGAGTGGGCAGGAGCAAACCGGCCGGCGCTGCGGCCACGAGGAAGCCCAGGTTTTTCAACGACCCAATCAGTTGTTCGGCCTGTGCGACGGCGTCTGGGCTGTCTGGTCGAGCCAGGGCGATGACTGCGTACCAGTATCGCTCACGGTCGCGTGGCGAGAGGGTGTCGGGGTCGGCACCAACCTCGCGGCCGAGTTCCTGATCGAAGCGGAGTGTCTTGAGGAGGGTGGCGAGTTCGCGCCAGGTGAGGCCGGAAGAGAGTTTCGTGCCGTCGGGTTTCGTGACAGTTCGGCCGATCGCAATGTGTAGCAGTCCACGGAAGCGGCCTGGAACCAGGCCGTTCGCGAGAGCGGTTTCGAGTAGATCTCGGATGCCATCCATCCTGTGACTCCATCCGCGATCCGTGGCCCGATTCCGTTCCAGTTCCGGCGTCAGGATGCGCGAGACACCAGGGGCGACAGCCGCCGGCTTAGTCGTATATACTTCGCCCATTTTACCAGGCCACCCAATTTTCGCATGGTGGTCACGGTCCACCCCCTCTCTTCGACTCGCAAAGCTCGAACCTTCCAGCCGCCCTGTCGAATCTGGGTGACTTTTCTGGCATCTTCTCCCTACAACCCGCGTGGGGTGGTCAGTGCCTTCTTCAGGAGAGCGGCAGCCTGGCGGGGGTCGTCTACGGTGCAGATTGCGGAGCTGACTGCCACCCGCGACGCTCCCGCTGCGACCACGTCGTACACATTCCGGGTGTCGATCCCGCCCAGCGCGAATGCCGGAATCGTAGTTTCGGCACACGCTGCTCGAACATACTCCAGCCCTGCGAAGAGATCGAACGCTTTCGTCTTCGACGCAAACACGGGGCCGATCCCGACGTAATCCGCACCATCGAGCACCGCCTGGCGGAGTTGCTCAATGGAGTGCGTACTCACGCCGATCATCATGTCTGGTCCTGCGATGCGTCGGGCGTCCTTCACCGTCATGTCGTCCTGTCCCAGGTGAACGCCGTCGGCTTCCGCGAGGCGAGCAATGTCTGGGCGATCGTTGACGATGAACAGGACCTCCGCCGTGCGTGTCCAGCGGCGAACACTGCGTGCCAGGTCGAGTAACGCGCGGTCTGGCAGATCCTTTTCGCGCAGTTGGAACACATCCGCACCCCCTGCAGCGGCTTCTGCGATGGTCCAGTCGAGCGACGCGACACAGTGGGAACGGGTCAGCAGCACATACAACTGCGCTGCTTCAAGTCGTTCGCGGTTCGCAGTGCCAGACACCACCGCACGTTCGAGCGTATACGAGCGGTAGCGGAGCGCCTCAAACTCGCGGCCAAACTCCTCCCCGAACACCTTCCCGAATTCCTCCAGGCTTCGCAGTGATTCTTGCAGACGCTTCCAGTTCACCATGGCGACGTGGCCCGGCGAAGAGCGGTCGTATTCGCCTGTCGCGGTCGCGACGACACCCACGTCTGCTTGCGTATCGCGAGCGCTCAGGAGTGTATGAAGCGGCAACTTGCGCGCCGTTGCGGCCAGTCCGTGACGAAGTTCCTTCACCTGTTCGGTGAGGAATCGGTCGTCGAGAGCGAAGCGGCAGTAGTCTTCCAGCACACGAGCGGCCTCGCGTGCCCGGTTGAAGTTCGCATCCAGTACGCGTGCGGCATCAACTTCCCCTGTAGTGTCTGGCATCTCGAAGACCGCGTCGGGTGGTTCCGCATCGGACGACGCAGTTCCCGTGGGTTGAGTCAATGTTTGTTCAAGTCGTTCTGGTGGGAAACCGAGTGATTCGGCCGTTTTGCGGAATTCGACATCCGCACACAACACTGCGATGAGGAATGCATCTGTGAGGAATTCCGGGTCGTGCCGGTGGACGATCGACCACACGCGCGCGGCGCTGTACAGATCGTGTACCGGTGGGGCAGGCTCACTTCGTGTGGAAATGAGTTGCTCGCGGACTTTCGGCACGGAGATGCCCAGCTGTTCCAGCAAGACCGCGACGCGACCTTCCTCTTCATCCAGGAGTGCGAGCACGAAGTGAGCGAGCCGGATCGGTTCCGACTGGAGCCGTTCGGCCCATAACCGTGCGCCGGCGACGGCTCGTTCCACTGCCGGGGTAGTTTGGTGCATCAATACCTCCCATACTCACGCATTGTAGCCGTTCAGCCGTTACAGGCAGAACGACCCGCATGCAACCAGGCAGAAGAGCGGAGAAGGGTGAATCTCGAGTTATCACCGGGGTTGGGTGAGGGACGATGGATGTGGGGACGAAGGGATTCGTTCACGAGACATTGGTCAGGGGATGGCCTCATGCGCTTGCCAGCCCGAACATCTGTTATCGCCGCCCGACTGCTGGCCGGCCTCGCTCCATTGGCAGTTGCGGCTGCAGCCACCGGCAAGCAGCCCGACATGACCATGATTCCCACGGTGCCAACCGTGCCGCAGCCGGCATTGTTGAAGGGGCGCAATCCTCTTCCTGTGCCAGCCGCATTGCCGCGCTCCACGCAGGACGCGCAAAAGAATGGCAACGGCAAGGGGAAGGAAGACGAGAAGGGGATTGGCGAACGCTATGTCGAGAGTGGTCCGGAGTTGACTCTTGGCGAATGTGTCGCAATAGCTGTTGATCGGCAGCCGGCGCTGAAGGCCGTGAAGGCCAGCACTGCTGCGACCGAGGCCGGCTTCACGGCACTCAACAAGTTTGGCACTGTCGGCACGCTTCTCAGCCCTGATCTCAGCATCCGTAAGCAGCAAGCACAGCGTGGCCTCATGGCCACCAGCGCCGAGTATCAGAAACTGCACAACGAGGTCGTGCAGGATGTAACGCGGCTCTACTACACGGCCGTGTATGCCAGACAGCAACAGCAACTCGCCGAACTTGTCGTACTGCGAATGGACCTGCTGGTGCAGGTGGGCCGTCGCCTGCTGGAAACCGAGAAGGACCCGAAGAACCTGGAGGGGTTCAATACCCTCAAGTTGAGGCTGATGGAGGACGGGCTTCTTCAGGCGAAGAAGTTGTTCGCGATGGCCGTGGTTGGTCGGCAGAAGGCACTTGCGGGGTTGCGCGAAGTGATGGGGGTGGATGCCCGATCTTTCCCCTTCCAGATCGGTGACAACGCGATGCCCGTCATGAAACAGAGCGTGGCGCTGACACGCGAACGCGTGGTGGAACTGGCTCTCGAACGCCGTCCCGAACTCGTCCTGGCCGCCGCGGGTGTTGATGCGTTCCGGCTCGAGGTCTACGCGCAGGGGAAGATTCCCTTCAGGCGCGTGGTGCCGACCCTGGCTTCAGGGGCCGACATTCACTCGAAGGAGATTCCGCCGTCGATCCGCACCTCTACGGATTACCGGCCTGGAGGCATCTTGCCTGAGATGCCTCCGCAGTTGGTCGGCAGCAAGTACGACCGTGTCTGCCGGGCGATGGCGTTCGCCCAGCGCGCCGAGGCACTCTATGAGAAGGCACGCAACCTCGTGCTGCTCGAAGCCGAAACGACGTTCTTCGACTTCGAACAGGCGTCGGAGAACCTCACACTTGCCATGAGACGATTCGAGCTGAGCAAGGACATCCAGCAGAGGGCGCGCGACGCGGCCGACACGACGAAGGCGAAGGATCAACTCCTCCAGGCGGAAGTGGTGGCGGCGAAGGCACAGTCGGACTACCTCCAGGCGGTCCACGAATACCTGTTGTCGCTGGCCGCGCTGGAGCGAGTGACCGCTGGCGGCATCCGCCCGGAGTTCCCGGGTCGTTAACGGAGTGGGCAGTTCGTGGTGCGCAGTTGGCAGTGGGCAATCGTGGGACGGATTGCCTGCTGCTCGCTGCACTTCTGAAATGGGGTGTCACGTGGGGCGAGTGAGTGCGTTGTTGGCAGGGGCTGTGTTGCCAGTGCTGGTGGCGTTGGCGCCTGCGCCACGTGCGGATGCAGCCGATCCGCCCGCGCTGAAACTTGGGCTATCGGAAAGCATGTTCAACGGGCTGCCGGCAGCAGTCGTCGGGCCTGCGGCCAAGCCCTTCCAGCGGATGTTCGAGAAACAGACTGGCATGAAGGCCGACATCGTCATCGCGAAGAACTTCGCGGACATCACCGGCAAACTCCGGACACAGGCGCTCGATGTAGCTGTACTCCACGGCTTCGAGTATGCCTGGGTGTGCAAGGATGCTTCCCTCGTGCCGTTGCTGGTCACGATCCCCTCACACAAGCTGGAAGCCTGCCTTGTGGTGAACGTGAATAGCAAGGCGGAAGGACCGAAGGACCTGAAGGGCAACTGCGTGGCTGTGCCCGCCGCGACGAAGGCCCACTGCCGGCTCTACCACGACCGCCTGCAAGAGAAGGTGCCTGAAGGTTGCTGCGGCGCGAAGCTCGAAACCGGCTCGGTGGAGGAGTCACTCGATGCCTGCGCAACGGGTAAGTGCGAAGCGGTGCTGGCCGATCTCTCCGCGCTGGCAAGCTATCAACGGAACAAGCCCGGCGTTGGCGCGCAGTTAAAGGTACTCGACAAGTCCGTGTCGTTCCCCTCAGCAGTGATCGTTTACCGCAAGGACGCCTTCGACGCTGTCACGGCCAAGCGGATACGCGACGGGCTCATCAAGGGCGTCTCGACACCCCAGGGTCAACTTCTGACGGGCCTCTGGAGACTGAAAGGCTTTGGCGACGTGAACCCTGCGTTCCAGACGCAGGTCGCCACGAGTCTCAAGGCCTTCCCGGCTCCGAGGAAGTAGGGCAGTCACCCGTCCGGGACCTGCGCCCGCACCCCTTGCGCAGCCGGCAAACGTACCGCCCCTAGCAACCCCCGCATTCGCGGGGGTTGCTGTCGCTTCCAGCAGAGCTACTGACCTTCCACTAACCCAGTGATCTGATATGGTTATCTGGTCGGGCGTTCAGTTATCTGTGGTCGGATAATAGTTCCGCCTAACTCGTGCGATTGGCTTCGACTGGAATTAGGAAAGAACGATGGCAGAGACAATCGAGACGGTTTCAATCGCCGAACAGGTCCGCGATCGATTCCTGACATACGCCATGTCGGTGGTCACGGGCCGCGCGCTGCCCGACGTGCGCGATGGCCTGAAGCCCGTGCAGCGGCGAATCCTGTTCGCCATGTACAACGATCTGAATCTCACAGTCGATCGCAAGTCGTTGAAGTGCGCCAAGATCGTAGGCGAGGTGATGGGCAACTACCACCCGCACGGCGACGGCGCACTCTATGAGGCGCTCGTGCGCATGACGCAGAACTGGATTCTGCGCGTCCCGCTGGTGTTGGGGCAGGGGAATTTCGGCTCCGTCGATGGCGACCCACCTGCGGCATACCGTTACACCGAAGCCAAGCTCACCCGTCCGGCGGAGTTGCTCCTCAGCGAACTCGACAGCGAGACCATCGACAAGACCAAAAGCTACGATGGTACGCGCGAGGAACCGACCGTCCTGCCGGCGCAGTTCCCGAACTTGCTCGTCAACGGCACGGCAGGCATCGCGGTCGGCATGGCGACACAGATTCCGCCGCACAATCTCGCGGAGGTACTGAAGGCGTGCATTCTACTCATCGAGGAACCGGATTCGACGGTCGCCACCCTGCTCGACAGGGTGAAGGGGCCAGACTTCCCCCTCGGTGGCAAGATCGTGACTGACCGTACCACGCTCCGCAAGATCTACGAGGAAGGGCGCGGCACGATCAAGGTGCAGGGTGAGTGGAAGGAAGAGAAACTCGACCGCGACCGCAAACAAATTGTCATCACTTCGATTCCCTATGGCGTCAACAAGGGCGAGCTAGAAAACGTCATCGGCGGCATCATCGAGTCACGCAAAGTTCCGCAACTCACTGGGCAATCGAACGAATCCAACGACAAGGAAGGGCTGCGCCTGGTGCTGGAGGTGAAGCCAGGGACTGACCCAAACCTCGTGATGGCATACCTCTACAAGCACACGGAATTGCAGAAGACGTACTCCTACAACATGACGGCGTTGGTGCCCAACGACGATGGCACGCGACTGGTGCCGCAGGATGGCCTGAGCCTCAAGGACTTGCTTCGCCACTTCCTCGATTTCCGCTTCACGACTGTGAAACGGCGGTTCGAGTATCAACTGCGCCAACTGCGGAAGCGAATCCATATCCTCGAAGGCTTCGCAATCATCTTTAACGCGCTCGATCAGGCCATCAAAATCATCCGCAATAGCAACGGAAAGCCAGACGCGGCAGAGAAACTCAAGAGCACGTTCAAGCTCGACGATGAGCAGGTAACCGCGATCCTCGACTCTCAGCTTTACAAGATCGCGCAGATGGAGATTCAGAAGATTCTCGATGAACTCAAGGAGAAGAAGGAGAAGGCGAAGGAGATCGAAGGGATTCTCGCATCGCGAAAGAAACTCTGGGGTGTGATCAAGGGAGAACTCGAAGCCCTGATCGAGAAGTTCCCGGAGCGACGGAAGACACGCATGGCTTCTGAGGATGACGTGCTGGAGTTCGACGAGGAAGCCTATATCGCGCGCGAAAATACCAACGTCGTCCTGACACGTAATGGCTGGATCAAGCGCATCGGTCGGCTCTCGGCGGTCGAATCGACGCGCGTGCAGGAGGGCGACGAGGTTGTGGCAGTGGTGCCTGGCAGCACACTCGATCATGTTGCATTCTTCGCAGACGATGGCACCGCGTACACAATGCGCATCAATGAGGTGCCAGCAACCGCGGGCTACGGTGAGCCGATCACGAAGTTCTTCAAACTCGGTGATGGCGTTCGCGTGGTCACTGCAACCACGACCGATCCGCGATTCACACAGCCCGACCAGCCGACCAGACGAAACACTCCCGGTGGACCCTACATCATTGTTGGCACGAAGAATGGTTACGTTCTTCGTACACCGCTAACAGCATTTCGCGTCGAATCAACGAAGACCGGGCGGCGATACGCGAAGCTGGAAGCAGGCGACAGGGTGGTGATGGCGCGGTTGGCGGCCGACGAAGAAGGCGTAATGCTTGCGACCGCAAACGGCTATGTCACGCACTTCCCGCTGGAGCAGGTGACCATCCTCGCGGGCGTGGGCAAGGGAGTGATTGGTATCAAGTTGGAGCCAGAGGACGACTGCCTGGGTGGGGTACTGGTCGGCGGGCGCTTCGACAAGCTCGTGCTCGAAACCGAGAGTGGCAAGACGCAGGAGTTCGGTCGCGTGGCGATCAAGACACGCGCGCGGGGCGGCAAGGGCGACAAGCAGGGCGTGCGCATCCGCTTCGCGCGAGTCGTGTCGCCGCCCATCGAACTGACAGACTGGGATGTTGTGGAAGGGAAGAAGCCGAAGGACGACAGGGGCGATTGATGTTCTTGCTTCGCAGCGAACCGACATCCCGTAACAAGTAACAGAATACGGCCTCACCACGATTCAGGCACAGACGACATGAGCGCACTCACCGTTGCACAGGCAAAGTATCGTACCGAAGACATCCAGATTCTGGAGGGGCTCGAACCGGTGCGCAAACGGCCGGGGATGTACATCGGCGATCCTGACAAGAAGGGCCTTCACCACCTCGCGTGGGAAATCCTCGACAACGCGGTGGACGAATACATCAACGGCTTCGCCGATCACATCACACTGACACTGCACAAGAGCGGCCACGCGATCACGATCACCGATAACGGTCGCGGCATCCCAGTAGATGTTCACCCGAAGCACAAGAAGACCGGTCTGGAGTTGGTGCTCACGGTGCTGCACGCTGGCGGCAAATTCGGCGATGCTGGCAGTGGCTACGTGCGCACGGGCGGCCTGAACGGTGTGGGTGCGTCGGTCGTGAATGCACTTTCCAAGAAACTCATCGCGACTGTGAAGCGCGACGGCTTCGAGTATCGCCAGGAGTATGCGAAGGGGATTCCGCTGGCGAAGATCGAGAAGATCGGCCCGTTCCGCGGGCACGGCACAGGCATTTACTTTGAGCCAGACGAAACGATCTTCAAGGTCACGAAGTTCGATCCGGATATGATCAAGACCCGTCTGGAAGACATGGCATTCGTCCACAGCGGGCTGCACATCACTTATAAGAACGAGATCACCGGCGAGACGCTGGAGTTCACCAACACCGGTGGTGTGCCTGCATTCCTGATGAAGCTCGTTGCCGATGGGCAGAAACCATCGGTCACTGATGCTGCGTTCTCCGCCGTGCGCGAAACTGGCGACAAGATCGAGATCGCGCTTCAGTGGACGGAGTCGACCGAGGAAACCTACCGTACTTACGCCAACGGCATCCGTACCCCCAACGGTGGCACGCACGAGAACGGTCTCAAGAGCGCGCTCCGCAAAGCAATCACGAACTATATCGACACGCACGACATCAAGGTGAAGGGGCTGAAGATCACGGCCGACGACATTCGCGAAGGTGTCGTCGCTGTCGTCTCGGTATTCCTGCGCGATCCGGTGTTCGAATCGCAGACGAAGAACCGACTGACAAACCCGGAGATGGAAAGCTCCGTCGATAATTTCGTGCGGCCCACGCTGGAAGCGTGGCTCAATAACAACAAGACCGCAGCCGACGCCATCGTGGGACGCATCGTGATCGCCGCGCGGATGCGCGAAGCATCGCGCGTCGCGAAGGAAGAAGTGAAGCGGAAATCACCAGGTAGCAAGCGACTCAGTTTGCCGGGCAAGCTCGCCGACTGCAAATCCACCGATGTGGGCAAGACGGAACTGTTCATCGTTGAGGGCGACTCGGCCGGCGGAAGTGCCAAACAGGGACGCGATAACAACACGCAGGCGGTGCTTCCACTGCGTGGAAAGATTCTCAACTGCGAAGGACTGGCAGCGGCGAAGGTACTGACCAACCAGGAAATCTCCGATCTCGTGACTGCGATCGGTACCGGCATCGGTGAGAAGTTCAACTACGATGGACTTCGTTACGGAAAGATCATCCTGATGATGGATGCCGACGCGGACGGCTGTCACATCTCCACACTCATGCTCGACTTCCTCTTCCGTTTCATGCCGGAACTTATCAAGAGGGGGCATGTCTATCTCGCGCAACCGCCTCTATACCGCGTGAACGTCGGGAAGGACACGCACTGGGCTCGCGACGACAAGCACAAGGAAGAGATCATCGCCGGACTGCGTGCGAATGCAAAGGTCGAAGTGACGCGCTTCAAGGGACTGGGCGAGATGGACGCGAAGGACCTCGCCAGCACCACGCTTGACCGCAAGACACGGACACTGCTGCGCGCGATGATTGACAACCTGACCGAAGCAGACAATGCATTCGTGGAGTTGCTCGGCAAGGATGCGGAGCACCGCTATAAGTTCATCATGGATCGTGCGGAGCAGACAAGCGTGGAAGACCTCGACGTGTAAAGTCGCACTCTCGCTCTCGTGTGCCGCACGGCAATCCGCGCACACGGCGTGCGACTACGAAGTTGGTGGCGCTCCTCGTCCCTTCCAGCCGACGGGTTGCCCAATCGCGGCGCGAATGAGTGCGTACCACTGCACCGTGAGGAGTAGCAAAATGGCGAGGGGATGGAGCAGCACACCACGCCATGATTGACGAGACCGGATGCCTACACTGATGCGCGGCACATAAACCGCCAGGAGCGCGAGCACGCAGAGTAGGGGAACGATCGCGCGGGAACTGACTTCACTGCGCACAGTTACCACTGTTTCCGGAAAGTACCACCTCGCACAGAGAATCGCGAACGGCAGCACCTGTCCGCAGAATAGCATTGTCGTCCAGAATCCAATCTGACCCGTCGAAGCCATTCCCTCACACGCATTCTTCGACAACCCGAACCAGACGCCGCGCGCAGAACGGTACATGCGGCAGGTCGCGAGGTTCGTGGCATCGCACAGGTCCGTCCTGAGGCCCGCGCGGCGGTAAGCACGCGGGAGCGTGATTCCATCGTGTTGTGATGATTTGACCGCCTCGTGCCCGCCTGCGTGATGGTATGCGTTTCGTGTCGTCATGAACCACTGGCCGCACCCGGCGCCGAAAGCTGACCAGCGGAACTGCCGCATACCCCACAACGGCAGGAAGCAGAGCAACAGCCAGTGAATGAGTGGGATCAGTAGTTGTTCGAGCAGCGTGCCCGTCTCCTGGCGTGGGAAGCCACTGACAAGGTCTGCACCCGATTCCTTCAGGAATCCGGCCATGCGATGGAGTGCCTCAGGTTCGAGTCGGACATCGGCATCGAGGAAGGTGAGTGTGTCGAAGCGAGCGAGTTTCGAGAGCACGTAGCAGGCGTGCTGCTTCCCACACCAGCCCTGCGGCAAGGGCGGCGCGGATTCGATCCGCACGCGTACATCAATCGCCGCGAGGTCGCGCACGACTTCTGCTGTGCGGTCCGTGGAAGCATCGTCAAGAACAATCACTTCGAGAGTAACATGCTTCGATGCGAGCACGGCGCGAACGCAGGCCGCTATGCCGTAGTCCTCGTTCCGCGCAGGAATCAGGACGGAGATGGAAGGGCGATCGACTGGCGCTTCGGGTGGCTCACGAAAGAGAAAGGCGTTCCACAGATAAAGTACAGCGGGCACTGTCGCACAGCCAAGCGACACCCATGCGAGCGCGGTGAGCGTCACAACTGATTCTCCGCATTACCATGCGATGGGTCGAATCGCCTTCCACGGAGCCAGGATTTCAGCCTCCGCCACTGGTCGTAGCAACCGCCGATGCCCGTTCGACCGGAGAGGAGGTTCGTGAATGCGTTCGGGTCGCGTTGGATCACCTCTGCGCTGAGTGTATCGAGGTTGTGCTTGAGTGCTTCCTCAATCCGCGCAGACCATTCCTTCCCCCTTTGCCCCGGAGGATCCAGTACAGGCAGAGCCGTGCCGATACGGATGAACGCCTCGGGTGTGCTCTCGGTCCAGAAGGCATATTCAAGCGCCACAGGCAGCACGAAGCCGCGCTGCAATCGTGCGGCCAGGTGGCCAGTACCGGCTTGCAGTTTCAATGGCCGTTCACGCACATCGGTGAACCGCCCCTGTGCGGTCACCCAGAAGGCACGTTGAGGTTGTGAGAGGATTGCCACTCCGTCATGGAGGAACTGGGCCGCGCCGCGGAGCGATTTCGTATCGACGCCGACAAAGCCGAGCTTTTTGAAGAAGCGATACTTTTCCACGGCGACTGCGTCGATCGCGGCGAAGTGGTCGCGGCCGGGCATCTGTCCGCTCAGCACAATGCCGATCATCGGATCCCACCACGACGGGTGGTTGAGTACCACGAGTATCGGTTCATCACTTGCGGGGAAGGAAGCGCCGGAGTTCGACAACCGCACTGCGTGGAAGTGCCGGCGGACGTATCGCCCCGCGTACCTCCGGAAGCCACGAATCATCCAGTGCCACCGCTGTGGCACGCTTCCCTGTCTGCTCAGCACGATGCTCACACGGCGACGGGTTGGGGCTTCGGAGTTTGCCTCTGTGCGATCCTGTCCGCATCGAGCGCATCGGCGGCGATCCAGCCGGACATTAGGACCATTGGCATTCCTGGGCCAGGATGGGCGGCGCCGCCCGCAAGGTAGAGGCCAGTCACATCGGGCGAGCGGTTCGCCGGCTTGAACGCACCGTTGAACTTGCCGTGGCTCGCCAGGCCATAGATGGCCCCGTTGAGCACATGGTAACGGTCATGGATATCCTGTGGCGTCAGCGCCGATTCGAATACGATTCGACTTTCGATGTCCGGCATCTTGCCCGTAGTCTTCAACTTGTCGAGGATCACACGGCGATACTCCGGCAGCATCGTCTTCCAGTCGTGATGCGGTCGGAGATACGGTGTGTGAACCAGAACGTAGAGCGCGTCGCCATCGGGTGGGGCTGTCTCGGATTCGGTTCGCGTGGTGGAAGCGATGTAGCACGTTGGGTCTGGCGCCGGTTCACCCTTCCGGTAGATGAAGTCGAACTCCTCGTGTGGGTCGCGCGAGAAGATGAAGTCGTGGTGGAGCAGGTGGTCGTATGCCTGTTTGAGGCCAAGGTAGAGCACAACACCTGAACACGCTGGTTCGTAGTTGCGGCGACGCTCGAATCGTATCGAAGCGCGGGGCGCGTCTTCCTGAAGCAACTCGCGATGCGTCCGGGCGCTATCGGCGTTCGAGACCACGGCGGCCAACTCCACAACCTCGCCGCTGTCAGTCTCAATGCCGCGAACGCGCGTGCTGTTTGCGTCTGTCAGTACGCGACGAACGCCAGTTCCTGTGCGGAACTCCACACCCAACTCTTCACCCAACCGTACGAGTGCGTCAGGCACCGCGCGAGTGCCACCACGCGGATACCACACTCCCTCGGATGTCTGCATGTGGGCGATACCACAGAGCACCGCCGGCGACGACTCCGGGCACGAGCCAACGTATTGCGTGAAGTGGTCGAGCATCTGCGCGACGCGCGCATCCGGCAGGAATTTCCGCACCGTTCCTGCCACCGAGCGCCCCATTCGCAGGTTGAGTACGTCTCCCAGAAGTTGCGCCGAGAAGCCAGCACGCCAGTCGATCATGTCGCGGATGCCGCCGATGGACTTCCAGAAGAAGTGCCTGTCGGAAACCTGATGCAGTCGCTCAGAGAGCGCGTGGAAGGCACGATAACCCTGCCCAGAACCGCTGCCAGGCGCGAACGTGTCGAGCGACTCCGCCAGCGCATCCACATCCTCCACGAGATCGAGTGAGGTACCGTCGGTGAAGAAGCACCGCCACTGCGGATCGAGTCGAACTAGATCGAGGTAATGTTCCATCCGGCGGCCGGCTTCGTTGAAGATTCGCCGCAACACGGAGGGAACGGTGAGGATCGTTGGCCCCATGTCGAAGCGGAAACCGCCCGCTTCCAGCACAGCGGCCTTGCCCCCGAGCCATTCAGACTTCTCGAAGAGTACGACCGTATAGCCGCGCGCTGCCAGCACACACGCCGCGGCCAACCCGCCGAGACCGCCACCGATTACACCCACGCGCGTGCGGTCTGCAGTGCGTGCCATATGCGAAACCTCCGAGGCGCGGAAATAGGGAATGAAACTCAAACAACAGTTCGGTCATACCGCACCGGTTGGCACTGCTGACCGTGTGCCGGTTGGCGTATCGAGCCAGTCGGCATCCTGCGCGAAGTCTTCCAGCAACAGACGGCTCGTGATGCGCGCCGATTCGTAGATCACAGGCAGTCCGCTGCCAGGGTGCGTTCCACCGCCGACAAGGTAAACGCCCCCCAGTTCGTCGAAACGGTTCCGCGGTCGGAGGTGGAGCATCTGCCCCCAGGTATGAGCGAGGTTGAATGTGGCGCCGCGATAGACGTGGTACTGCCTTTCCCAGTCCGCTGGCGTCACTACTCTCTCGAAGCGAATCCGTTTCTCCACGCCCTCGATCCCGATCTTCTCCAACTGCTTCAGGAGCTTCGCACGAAACGCCGGCGTTGCCTGCGACCAGTCGACGTTCTCGTGCTGATGCGTGACAGGTGCGAGGACGTAGAGCGTACTGCAACCAGCCGGCGCCAACCCCGGGTCGGTGACGCACGCATTCTGCACGTAGAACGATGGGTCTTCCGAAAGGATGTGGCGAGACTCGATATCCGTGAGGTTCTCCGCGTAATTCTTCGCGCAATGGATCGTGTGATGTGGCAGATGGTCGAACGTCCCTGTGACGCCGAGGTACATCATGAACGTCGAGCACGAGAACTTCTTCTTCGCGATCTTCTCGTTGGTCCACTTCCGTCGAATTGCGTTCGGTACGAGCTTCGACATGGCGTGGGCGAAGTCTGCGTTCATCACAATCGCATCAGCGCGGTGCTCACCGGTGGCTGTCCGTACGCCGATCGCGCGTCGGCCGTCGAAGAGTACCTCCTCCACTTCCTCGCCAAGAGTGATGCGAACGCCCATCTCGCGCGCCACGCGTGCCATCGCTTCGCTTACCGCTCCGCAACCGCCATACGGATGCCAGACGCCGTACTCGTATTCCAGGAATGACAGAATCGAAAAGAGGCTCGGGCAGTTGAACGGCGACATGCCGAGATACTTCGACTGGAACGAAAACGCGAGCCGGATCCGTTCGTCGGCGAAGTAGCGTCCGAGTTCGCGATCGAGTGATGACCACGGTCTTAGTGTCGGGAAGAGTTTGAGGAGTTGCCACCGCATCACATCCTTCCAGCCGAGGAAGGCGCGTTCCAGACACGGCCGAAACATCTCCATCTTGACGCGGTTGTCGTCGATGAACCGACGCACATTCTGTGCGTCGTGTGGGCTGATCATGGCCACCTCAGCCATGAGCCGAGCAACATCCGGTGTGCAATCGAGGTGTCCGCCGCTGCCGAAGGCGATGCGATACTGAGGGTCGAGGCGGACCATTGGCACTTCGGTGTGCAGGTCTCGGCCAACGAGGCGGAAGATGCGTTCGAGGACTGTGGGGTAGAGGAAGAACGTCGGCCCCAGGTCGAAGCGGAAGCCCTGTTCCTCAATGGCCGAGCAGCGCCCGCCGACGTGTGGGAGACGCTCGATAATGTGAACATCCAGCCCCGCGCGTGCCAGCAAAAGTGATGCGGCGAGGCCGCCGGGTCCCGCTCCGATGATGAGTACAGACTTCGGGCGTCGTGAGCGTGGAGTGGAGTTGCGGCGGCCCGTAAGGGTGTCGGAAGCCGTCGAGATCATGCGTGATTCCTTGCACAAGTCTGCCGGTCCGTTGGCACTTCACAACAGTGTACCGTGTTCATCGCCTGCGCCAAATAGCGGAAACGGCCACTCCTCCTGGACGCTCGCCGTGCAACGCACGACCCATTACGATGACGAGGCACTCGCCTGGAGAACATCATGCTACCGACGCTCACACCGGCAGAAGTTCGTGCTGCGGCCCAACACATTCCACGGATGCAACTTGCGCATCTTCCCACGCCGCTCGAAGAACTACCCCGGTTTGCCGCGCGACTCGGTGGTGGAGTCCGAGTGTTCGTCAAAAGGGACGACTGTACCGGCTTCGTCCTCGGTGGGAACAAGGCACGGCACAACGAATTCCTCTTCGGTGACGCGCTGGCTAGCGGTTGCGACCAGTTCATCTGGGGCGCGCTGGTTCAGTCGAACAACTGCCGCACCACGGCAGCAGCATGTGCCAAACTTGGGCTTGAGTGTCGGCTCTATCTGTCGAAGGCGCACCAGCACACACAGCCGCAAGGAAACCTGCTGATCGATTACCTCGTCGGTGCGCATGTCGAGT
Organism: uncultured Frigoriglobus sp.; assembly: GCA_964422915.1. Classification (GTDB taxonomy): domain Bacteria; phylum Planctomycetota; class Planctomycetia; order Gemmatales; family Gemmataceae; genus Gemmata. Next base: position 21,613 of record CAYRDG010000022.1, read on the forward strand.
TCACGGATGCGAGGATTGGGCCTGAACTGAATGCGCTGCTCGCGGCGAAAGCCGAGGAGTTCCGACACGCCGGTCGGAAGCCGTACTTCTGGGACCCACCGCGTGTCGTGCCGCTCTCGGCGATTAGCTATGTGTTGTGCATGGCGGAACTTGCGGAGCAACTGGCAACGCGAAACCTGTCGCCCGCGGCGTTCTATGTCTCGTCGGCGGGGGCAACCGGCGCGGGCGTGGCGCTGGGCAAGACTCTCCTCGGCTTGCCAGGCCAGGCGAAGTTGATTTGCCCGATGCACTGGCCCTGGGATATCCCAACGCGCATGGCCGACGATGCAAACGCCGCAGCCGAACAGATGGGATTACCTCATCGGCTCACAGCTTTAGACATCGACGCGGACGAGTCGTTCGTCGCGCCGGGCTATGGCTTGGCGTCACCCGTAGGGCAGGAGGCCATGCACCTCCTGGCCAAAACTGAAGCGATCCTCACCGACCACGTTTACACTGCAAAGGCACTGGCGGCGCTGATGGCCGATGTGCGAGCCGGGGAGTACCCACGCGGTTCGTCAGTGGTGTTCATCCATACCGGCGGCGTCCCGGCGATCTTCGCGGAACCAGAGAAAGTGTTGCCGGGAATGTGACTCGTCGCGTACTCTGGAGTTCTTCCTGGCTTCGCGGAGTTGTTCGTAATGACCTATCGCGCCGTGCCGCTCACACTCCTTGCCGTGCTCTTCGCCCTGAACACTCCCGCACCTGGGCAAGAGAAGTACACCGACCCGGAACTCAAGCCGAAGGATCGGCAACACTGGGCCTATCAGTTGCCGCGGCGAGAGAAGAGTCCGAAAACTCGATTCGCTGTCTCCAACCCAATTGATGCGTTCATCCGCGCGCGACTGGAGAAAGAAGGACTCACACCATCACCCGAAGCCGACCGACTCACGCTCATTCGCCGTGTAACACTCGACCTGACCGGCCTGCCACCAACGCCCGCGGAGGTCGATGCGTTCTTCAAGGATCAATCGCCAGACGCTTACGAGAAGGTTGTGGATCGCTTGCTCGGATCGCCGCACTTCGGCGAACGCTGGGCGACACACTGGCTCGACGTGGTGCGATTTTCCGAGAGTAACGGGTACGAACTCGACGCCGAACGCCCGAACGCCTGGCGGTATCGAGACTACGTCGTGAAGAGTTTCAACGACGACAAACCTTACGATCAGTTCGTACGTGAGCAGATCGCCGGTGATGAAATTGCTGGGGAGAAGCCCGGCGCTGGGAAGGCAGAGTTGCTCATCGCAACCGGGATGCATCGCTGCGGTCCAGTTCACATGGTCGGCGGGAATCTCGACCCGGCAGTGCAGCGCCAGGAAGTGCTGACCGAAATGGTCAACGGCGTGGGCGCGGCGTTTCTCGGTCTCACGTTCGCCTGCTGTCGTTGCCACGACCACAAGTTCGATGCACTCTCTGCAGGCGACTACTACCGGATGCAGGCATTCTTCGGCAATGTGAGTTATGCCGATGTCGATTTTGCCACACAGTCCGAGCGCGACGCGCGCACGAAGATCGTAGATGGTATCAATGCGAAGATGTCGCCGTTGAAGAAGCAGATTGCGAAACTCGATGCACCTGTACGCGCGAAGGTGACAGCAGACAAGCGCGCGAAGCTCGAACGGAAGTACAAGGAGGCACTCGATACGCCGTCAGGCAAACGAACGAAAGAGCAGAAGGTACTTGTATCCGAGACGAGTACGCTCCTCAAAGTGACGTGGGATGAAGTACTCGCCGCGATGCCGCCGGACGATCTGAAGAAGCGTGTTGCGCTCCGCAGGCAACTCCATGAACTTGAGGCACAAATTCCACCGCCCACAGCGGCTGCTTGGGCGATTCAAGACGACACTGCGGCCGCGAGGACGTATGTATTGAAGCGCGGCAACCCGCACAACAAAACAGTAGAGGCGAAGCCAGCGTACCCGCGCGTGCTCGTGTCGGCGGGGGCGAGTCCGAAGAGCAGGCGCGATCTCGCCGCGTGGCTCACCCGACCGGAACATCCGCTGACCGCTCGCGTCATCGTCAACCGGTTGTGGCACTATCACTTCGGTCGTGGGATTGTTGCCACGCCCAACGATTTCGGCGTACGCGGCGAACTTCCGTCCCATCCTGCTCTGTTGGACTGGCTCGCGTGTGAACTCGTCACGTCTCGCCCGAAGCCGTGGTCGCTCAAGCACATTCACAGGCTCATTGTGACGAGCGCGACGTACAAGCAATCGAGTGAGGCCGCCCACGGCGCAAAGATCGATCCTGCCAACACGTTCCTGTGGAAGATGCAGCGACGACGACTGGAAGCGGAATCTGTGCGCGATTCGATTCTCGCGGCGGCCGGCACACTGAATCGAGCAGTCGGCGGCCCTTCGGTCAAAGTGCCGCTGGAACCCGAGGTCTATGCGCTTCTCTTCACCGAAGGGGAACCGGATGGTCTCTGGCGCGTCACGCCGGATGTGAAGCAGCACACGCGACGCTCGATCTACCTGTTCAACAAGCGGAATGTGCGTCTGCCGGTGCTCGAGGCATTCGACCAACCCGATACGCTGAACTCATGCGCGGTACGCCCAGTCAGCACGTTTGCCCCGCAATCACTCATCTTGATGAATAGCCCATTTGTTCACGCGCAGGCGCGGTCGCTGGCAATCACGTTGACGAAGGAATCGAGCGACTTGCAGAAGCAACTCAACTCGCTTTACCGTCGCGCGGTCGGTCGGTTACCGAGCGCGACCGAGCGCGAACTGGCCACGACATTCCTGAAGCAGCAAGCCGCGATCATCCGCGCGCGTGTGAAGGCGCACGAACCGAACGGGATTGACGTGCGAGAACTTTCTCCCGGCGCGGACATCGCGCAGGTGAGAGCACTTGCCGATCTCTGCGTCGTTGTCTTTAACACGCACGAATTCGTCTACCGACCGTGATTCGGTGAGATACTCGTGGTGAACTACTCGATCACGAACGCGGCGAGTTTGTTCAGGTTCACCTGATCCGGCGGGTAGTCCTTGCGAGTGGGCATACGCGGATAGACTTCCGGGAACGCATACTTTCCCGTGGGCCACTCCGTTGGCCAGTCGTCGGGTAATTCCGATGCGGTGAATCGCTGCTCCTCGCCTGGTGGTACCTTGCGCCCGGTGGCATCTCGCAACGGTGCGCCCACGAGTACACGCGGGCTTCCTGGATCAACAGCGAGCGCCTTCGTGGACACGACCGCCGATACGTTGAAGAACTCATACTTCAATCCGTCGCGGTCGGCTGCGAAACGTTCTACCATCCGGCGTGTCAGCAGCTGCATCCGGTCGCGGTCGAGTGGGTGAACGAGGTCCATCTTCGGCGCGCAGAACGCTATCCGCGTGATCCATCCTGGCCGCAAGTGATGCGGTAAGAATACCTTGCTCAGGCCGCGCGCGACTGGTCCCAGTATCGGATTCTCGCCGGGCGAGAGCACATCGAAGAGATCGCGCACGATCTGTCGGTTGTCGTCATACATTCCGACTCCGCCAGCCAGGAGCATCGTCACGTCGACCAGTATCACAAGCGCCGTGCAGGACCGAAACGCTTCCACCGTCGGCACCACAACCTGTTCAACGTACATTCCATATCGAGACGAGAATCGGTCGAATAGATCGGTGCCCGGGCGGCGCAACTCTGCCGGCAGCGGGCAGAATTGCGAATGCTCGTCGATGCCGCAGTGCCGCGACGCGGCCAGTTCCTCCGGTAAGGCCGGCTTCGCGAGTTGTCCCTTCAGGTCGAGGAGGAACGTGGATGGTGAGATCAGCGGCTTGTAGTTGAGGATGAGGTTCGCCAGCGCGAGCCGGTACGTTGAGAGCAGTTCGGCTTCGGTCGCACCCGGCATACGAATCGCGTCCAGAAAGGGCGCGGAGCAGGTACGGTATGCCGTGTCGTTCACGAAGAGGGAGAGCATCCGCTCCGACCATCCAGTGAAATCGTGACCCAGCATCGCCGCGTCGGCGATTCGCTCGCCTGGTAAGTCGTAGAGTTTCAACAGGCAGTCACTGAAGGTCCAGTCGGAACGCTCAAACTGACAGACGAACTGCGCGCGGTCCTTCGTCTTTTCGGGCCAGCGGCCGTAGTTTACCAGCGAGTCGCGGAAGCCAGCGTAGTTGAACGCGGACCAGCCGGCATCCGGTTCGCGCACCGTGAACCTGCGGAGCGTCGTGCCCGGTTTGCCGAACGGGAAGCGATCAGGATCGTGATCCTGGAGATGATTGATGAGCGAAGTGAGCAACACGGTCTTGCCAGCATTGTAGAGACCCACAACGCCTACCCGAGCCTCGGTCGTCTTCACGCGAAGGATGCTCATTGGAACTCGACCTCTCCCCGTTCGCAGACATCACTGCCCCATTCCGAAACGGTGAGGGGCGAAGATACGACCACACGCCTCCGACACACACAATCCCGGCTGGCGTGGATCTCTGGAGCCGCTTCATGAGTGCTATTCGATTCACACACCTCGATCATTGCTCCGTCATCATAACCGACGTGGCGAAGTCTCGTGCGTTCTACGCGGGTGTACTCGGGCTGAAAGAAATCCCCAAACCCCGTACGTTCGACTTTGTCGCGCTCTGGTTCCAACTCGGCGACGGGCAAACGATCCACCTGCTGCAGAAGCCGCAACCCGATTCACGCAGCCCACGGCACTTCGCGCTGCGTGTCACGGATGTGCAGGCCGCACGGGAGCATTTCCGCACGCACGAGGTGGAAATCCAGGAAACTGGCCCGATCCCGCACTGCGACCGCTTCTTCATCTCCGACCCAGACGGCAACCGCATTGAGGTCATTCAATGGCATCAAGTATATGACCCTGCCACGAGTGGCGCTCCGGAGGTGGATCGCTGATGCCGCGGCATCTGTGCCACAGAGGAAGTTCACTCCTGGTGTTTCCGTGCTTTGTGTCCATACGCTACAATACCAGTGAACGTGAGGACACATCATGGAGAAAGACCCCATTCCCACTCTCAGCGAGCAGACTCCTGATCCGCGCGACCCGGCGACGAAGGTTCGCACCTTCCCCACGAGTTCCGGCGTCTATCTGATGAAGGATGGCGGCGGCAATGTGATCTACGTCGGCAAGGCGAAGAATCTCCGCAGCCGCGCAGGATCCTATTTCACCAAGGAGGCACGCAACGATGCCCGCATCAGGGACTGGATGCCGCTGGTCAAGGATGTGGACTATATCGAAACGTCCGATGCCATCGCCGCGGTCTTCACCGAGGCGCGGATGATCAAGGACCTGCGACCGAAGTACAACAAAGACCTGAAGGACGACAAAACCTTTCCGTATCTGCAAATCCGCACACGAGAGGAATTCCCGCGCGTCGAGATCACTCGGAAGCCACGCCGCAAGGGTGTGCGTCTGTACGGGCCATTCACGGGTACCAAGCATCTTCGACTTGCTGTTGATCTGCTCCAGAGACTCATTCAGTTCCGCACCTGCTCACTCGACATCCGATCGAACGAGGACCGCTGGAAGTGGTTCCGCCCGTGCCTCCTACACAGCATCCGGCGTTGCACTGCGCCGTGCAACCTGCGTGTCTCGCGCGACGACTACCGCCGGCAGATCAAGAAACTGATTTTCATCCTTGAAGGAAAGAAGGGAAAACTCATCCGGCGGATGGAACGCGAGATGACCGCTGCGGCCGAGGAACTGAACTTCGAGAAGGCGCGCCGTATTCGTGATGAAATCACCGCGCTTCAGAAACTCGATCTCCGCGGTGATGCAACAACTGACGTGCAGCCAGAGGTTTTTCCCATCGACCCGAAGAAGGGGCTGAAGGGACTTCAAAAGGTACTCGGGCTGGCGAAGATGCCGCGAACGATTGAGGGGATGGACATCGCACACCTGAGCGGTCAGGACACGGTCGCGTCGCTGGTATCGTTCCTCGACGGATTGCCGTTCAAGCCGGGCTATCGGCGATTCAAGATCAAGAGCGTGGATGGCGTGGACGACTTCGCCAGTATGCGCGAAGTCGTGACGAGGCGCTTCCGGCGATTGCGCGACGAGGACGAGGTGTTCCCGGACATCCTTCTCATCGACGGCGGGAAAGGGCAACTCAATGCGGCACTCGACGCCTTCCGCGCGCTGGGAATCGATCCGCCGTGCCTGATCTCGCTGGCAAAGCAAGAGGAAGAAATCTTCCGCCCTGGTGAATCCGAATCCATCAAACTCAGCCGTCACTCCGCTGCGTTACGGTTAATTCAGTATGTCCGTGATGAGGCACACCGCTTCGCACAACACTACCACCACATGTTGCGTCGGAAACGACTGACGGATCAGTAAGCGCGCGGCGTGTTGTCGGCCGCGGCGCGTCGCCGCTTCCTCAGATGGCGTGGTCACTTCTTGGGGGGCAGCGCTATCTCCATTGGTGCTGGCTTCGCGCTCGTCAGCGGTTGCGTGTCACTCCAGCGCTTCTGTTGCGACTTCAGCAACATCATCATCTCTTTCACCTTCTCGCCGTATTTGGGATTGCGCGCGAGGTCGTGCAGTTCGTCGGGGTCGTTCTTGAGGTTGAAGAGTTGTGTGTGGTTGATGTGTGGATAGCGGATCAGTTTCCATTCATCCGTGCGAACCGAGCGCTGGAATGAACGGTACACGCCGAAGATCGCGTCGCGGACTTTCGTCTTGGTGCCGATCATCACAGGTACGAGGCTCTTGCCGTCCAGGGCAGGCGGTAACTTGACCTCACAGAGGTCGGCAACGGTCGGGAAGATGTCGAAGAGATAAACCAGCGCGTCGGATCGCTTGCCTGCTGGCACACCAGGACCGGTGAAGATCAGCGGGGCATGCATGCTGTGGTCGTAGAGGCTCTGCTTGCCAAGCAGACCATGTGATCCAATCGCCAGCCCGTGGTCGCTGGCAAAGACGACGATTGTGTTCTTGTCGTATCCGGCGTCGCGGATCGCGCTGCGGATCCGCCCCACTTGCGAATCGAGGTGCGAGATCACTGCGTAGTAGTCGGCCAGTTCCTTCCGCACCTGTTCCTGGGTGCGTGGCCAGCCGAGGAGTTTCTCGTCGCGAACGAGCAACTCGCCATTGTTGAATGGGTGCTTCGGCATGAAGTTCCTGGGCAGCGGCATCTTCGCAGGGTCGTACTTCTTCTCCCATCCCTTCGGTGGCGTGCGCGGATCGTGCGGGACAGTGTAGGCGACGTAGAGCATGAAGGGTTTCTTCCCGTCGTACTTCGTGATGAAGTCGACCGCGGCATCAGTGAACATCGTGGCGCTGTACTCGTTGCCCGTTCTCAGCCGCGTTTTGGGATACTTGCCCGCAGGGTCGAACAGTTGGACCCGCACCTTGTTCTGGTCGCTCATGCCGCCGAAGAAGATCGGGCCGCCGGCGTCGAAACTCCTGGCGAAGCTTGTGGGACCGTTGTGCCACTTGCCGATTCCGGCGGTGAGGTAGCCATTCTTGTGGAAGACTTCCGGCCACGTGGGTACGTCTTTCATTTGCTCGTTCACATGGAACAATCCGCGGCCGGTGAGGAACATCGCCCGACTGGGCATGCAGACGGCGCCGTGCATCGCTCCCTGGCAGTACGCGCGCGTGAAGGTGCTACCCTCTTTCACCATCGCATCGAGGTTCGGTGTCTGGATGTGCGTGTTGCCCAGCGCGTGAATCGTATCGGCACGCTGATCGTCCGAGACGAGGAAGACGACGTTCGGCGGCGCGGCCGTTAGCGGCGCGGCGCCAAGCGCAACTGCGAGGAGCGTGAGACGCAGCGACATCGTAAGACCTCACGAGGTTCCGTGCGGAGCGGCAGCCACCATGAACGAGTCTGGTTACCCTACTTTCCAGTCCCAGCCTTTCATCGTCTCGAACTTCGCGCGATCCGTGAGATCGAACTGGAGTGGCGTGACCGTGATGTAGCTTTCGGCCAGCGCAGCCACATCGGTATCGGGATAGGGGTTGGGGCAGTTGAAGTCCGGGCTGGTCCAGAAGTATGTGCGACCGCGCGGGTTGACGCGACGGTCGAACTTCTCCTGGTAAGGCGTGACGTTCTGCCGCAAGACTTTCACGCCGCGGATGGGACCGCGCTCCAGTACCGGGATGTTCACATTGAACAGACTCCCGGGCTGTGGCGATCGCGCGAGGATTTGCTCGATCACCTGCCGGGCGTACCTCGCGGCCGTCGGGAAGTCGTAGATCTTTTTGTCGTACTCCAGCGAACACGCGATGGCGGTGCGATGGTAGAACGCTCCTTCGATCGCGGCCGCGACCGTGCCCGAATAGAGGACGTTAATGCCTGCGTTACTACCTGCGTTCAGCCCGCTGATGATGACATCTGGTGGCTCAGGGAGTAATTCCAACAGGGCGAGTTTCACACAATCTGCCGGGCGACCTTCCACCGCCCACCCGATGAAGTCACTCCCATCCTCGAATACCTCGTTGACCAGTAGCGGTGTCAGCAGTGTGACCGAATGACCTGCGGCGCTCTGTTCGGTTGCTGGAGCGACGACGACCACCTCTCCCAGTTTGCGAAGCTCCGTTCGCAACGCGCGCAGACCAGGAGCGTAGATGCCGTCATCGTTCGTCAGAAGGATCCGCATGGGTTCGCTCACGAGGAGGGGCGCGTCAGGGGGAATTATATCCAGTTGAGGGTGTGATGGAGTCGCCAGGGGCGGCCCGGCTTGACGTCTGCCCGTGATGTGCATATCTCCAATCGCGTTAGCTCACGCTGCCCACTCTCACTCGCAACGCCCGTTGGTGATCGCGGCTGTGGGGCCGCACCAGCCGGGGGGCACTGCCGTGGAACCTTCCATATTCCTGGACTTCCGGCTACCAAACGCCGCGACGTGGTTCTATTTCGCGCTCTTTCTTACCATCGCGCTGTTCTTCCAGTTCACGCGCTTGCTGGCTGTCCGCAATCTCGACCTTCTGATGCTCTTCCTGCTGGTGCCAGGCTTCCTGCTCTTGCAGGAGTCGGATTCGCTGCGCCAGGCGGGGGAAACTGGGCGTGCCGCAAGCGAACGTGCGCTGGGATACGGCTGGTTGCTGATCGGGTCGCTCTACTGGTTCGTGCGTTGCCTTGTCGACCTGGCACTCGTGCGACGCCCGCCGGTTACGGCGAATCTCAATATCCAGGGGCTGATCTGGCTGGGAATGGCACTGGCGCTGTGCCTCTCAGCGGTTGCGGTGCGCCGCACGCCCGACCAGACCGCAAAGGAAGTGGTGGGCAAGCGACCCGCGACCATGGAACAGGTACAGCAAACCGCCACGGCCGTGGTGCAGCAGGCGCAGGCGAGTAATGGCGGTCAGGCCGCGCCAGAAGATGTGCGATTCTGGGCCGCGCGCGGACTGGCGGTCCTCTGTCATGCTGCTGTGCTTGCCGGGCTTGTCATGGTGGGCTGGCGCCACTTCGGCGATCTGGCCGCAGGCGTCGCGGCCGCGACACTCTACACCCTATTGCCGTACACGGCCTATTCCATCGGGCAGTATCATCATGTTCTGCCTGCGGCGTTCGTCGTCTGGGCAATATTCTGTTACCGTCGCGCGGCGATGGCCGGCTGGCTGCTTGGACTGGCCGCGGGTACGTCGCTATTTCCGGCCTTCCTGTTCCCATTGTGGTGCGGCTTCTATGCTCGCCGTGGTGCGACCCGGTGCTCGCTGTGGTTCCTCGCCGCTACCACTCTGAGTGTTGGTGTGACTGCGACTGTTCTGCTCATCGACGGGCACGCAGGTGGGAACCTCATCTCCGCGTTGAATCTGAACGAGTGGAAGGCGTGGACGGCGCCCACGACACCGAGCATCTGGAGCGGAGCGCACTGGGCATACCGGTTGCCGGTCTTCGTCCTGTTTGTTGGCTTCATCGTGGCAGTGTCCTTCTGGCCTAGCCCGAAGAACCTCTCCCACCTGCTGGCTCTGTCGGCAGCCGTCCTCATCGGCGTCCAGTTCTGGCACGCCGACCGTGGTGGCGAATATGTGTTGTGGTATTTGCCGATCTTACTCTTAATGGTGCTGCGACCGAATCTCAGCACGGCGGAACCACCGCAGGTTGTGCCTGGTAGCGTACTCACACGTTGGGCTGGCGCTGCGTGGCGGCGCGTGCGAACCGGGCAGAGTCAGTCGAAGGAACTCGCGGTTTAGGATGATGGTCCAGCCAAATCGCTTTCACCATTTCCAGTCGATGCGGTAAACGGAGTTCGAGCCTGGGTTGGGAATCTCCCAGTAGAGCCAGCTCCGATCGGCGGCCGCAAAGGTGATGACTGGGCCGGTGTATGGCACTGGTTCCAGGCTGCGTTTCGGGTCTTTGGGATGTTGCGGCGCGACACGAAGCTGGTAATCCTGGTAGGGCCTGTCGCGCGGGAAGAGCAACAGCATCGAAACCTTGAATGAACCTTCATAGCCAATCACGCCGAACCAGCGGTCAGTATCGGTCTGGAATGAGTCGCAGTATGTGCTCGTGTAGCGGACGGTGAATTCGCTGTCCACCGGGACATCGGACGTATCGAAGACTAACTGGCGGCGTTTCATCATCTGCGAACCAACGGTTCGTGGCTTTTCTGAAGCGAATGCCTTCACTGATGTGGGATTGGGTCGTAGTCCCCGCATTACCAGGTCATAACCGGACGTTCGGGTCTCGACACGGAGTTCGTTGACCGGTCGCAGTTTCTCCAGTTCTCGCTTGTCGTGGTAGATCACGAAGCTGCGCAACCCGGGATCGTGGCTCGGGTTCGGCCGCCAGGCGCGCAGATCCACAACGCGATCATCGTTGAGTACCCGGAAACCGGCGAGGCTTGTCGGTGGCAGGTCCGGGAGTTTCGTGAGCGGGTGCGGGCACTCGGTGTCCGGAAGTGGCTTCATCTGAAGAAGTGCCTCGACGCGGCGTGTCACCTCTTCTCGCCTGAGTGTGACCAGTGGATCCTCTCGTGGCGTTCCTGTGTTGGTAGCTGGAGGTTCTACTTTTGTCTGGCTGTTGCGATGGAAGGGTGAAGGGAGAATCCAGACGCCGAGCAAGAGTGTGACCAGTGCAACGAGTACCGCCACAGGGCGCCACCATCGCCGGGAAGTTCGCTGTACTGAGTACCAGATGTCCGTGCGCGGTCCGCGTATCGCCTCGCCGTGAATGAATCTCTCCAGGTCGTCGGCCAATTCGCTGGCGGAAAGGTACCGATCTTCTGGCTTCTTCTCCAGGCACTTACGGCAGATGAGGTCAAGATCACGCGGGATGCCTGCTGCGCGGCGCGTCACAGGGTCCGGTTCCTCGCTCGTCACACGCCGGATGACCGACCACGCATCTTCCCCCGTGAAGGGGACCGAGCCAGCCAGACATTCATAAAGGATCACACCCAGCGCGTACACATCGGCCCGCGGGCCGAGTCGTTTTGTGTCGCCCATGGCCTGTTCTGGCGCCATGTATGCCGGTGTTCCCATGATCGCGCCGGTCTGCGTCAGATCAGAACCTCCGCGCTTGGCCAGTCCAAAGTCAGTCACCTTCGGTTCACCCCAGGTACCAGGCGGCGCGCCCGCGGGCGGTGGATCGAGCAGGACGTTGTGCGGCTTGAGGTCGCGGTGAATGATGCCGCGGTCGTGTGCTGCCTGCACGCCGCGCGTGATCTTCAAAACCAGTTCCGCCGCGGCGTGTGGCGGCATCCGACCCTCTGCTCGCAATCGCTGGACGAGGCTACCACCTTCTAGACACTCCATTGCCATGAATGGCCGCCCGTCGGCCTCGCCCGAATCGTAAATCTGAACGACGTGCGGATGGCGGATTGCTGCCACTGCCTCGGCTTCGGCCAGGAAGCGACGTAATTCACGCGGGTCGGCGTGGTGCGCGCTGAGCACCATCTTGAGTGCCACCACGCGGTGGAGTTTCACATGGAGTGCCTTGTAGACGATACCCATCCCGCCGCGACCAAGTTCGCCGATGATCTCGTAACCCGGAACCACAACCGCGAACTGGCTCGCGAACGCCGGCGGCCTGGCTACGGCACCCACATCCGGTGCCAGAGTCTCTTGGGGCGGTGGTGGAGTGGCGAGCGTGTCTTCCCCGGTTGGAAGTCGGTCGCTCACCCCATCGACCGGCGGAGTGGATTGCTTCGTCTCGTCGTTCATGGTGACTGGTGTGCAGGGTCGTATCTGTTAACCCTACCACACGGCCGCGAGAAGTGGCGGCGAGCCTGGCTGTTCGCCGCATGCGAAAATCTCATTTCTTGCCGAAACTGGGCTGGCTGCGCGGCATTATCCGCCGTGATTGAGCCTCGCCAGCAGCGTATCCATCAGGTCTGGACCCGATACGCGATGGGCGGCCTCGTGGGGGCACGCTTCCACGCAGAAAGGCTCCCCGCCGTTGCACAGGTCGCAGTTCACGGCCCGGCGTGCCGCCGTGAGATTGGGATTCCCATCCGGGTGCTGAGTTGCGGCGGCGTTGGGAACCTCGCGGCGGACCATGTGAATCGAACCATAAGGGCAGTTGCGTTCACACAGCCCGCAACCAATGCAATGGTTCTCAATCAGTACTTCCAGATGGTTGCCGTGGCGATGAATGGCGTCCACAGGGCAACCGTCCATGCAATACGGCTTGTGGCACGATCGGCACGAGGTCGCCACGAGGAAATCGCCGAACCGCAGCCCTTCACGCAGCAACCGGGCGTTGCCGTCCTTGTGTGAGTCGGCGCATGCGCGTGTGCATTCATCGCAGCGAGTGCAGGTCTTGAGGTCGAGTACCAGGAGTTTCTGCCCCTGGAACAGTCCCTGTCGGACGTACTCGCGGAGCAGGCCGGGCGGTGGAGTGCCCTTCACACCAGGCACGACGGCGCGGGGCGTGTCCTGGAATCCTTGCTTCAACTCCGGGAAGTGCTCGACCAGATGGCGGAAGACCGGCCCTGGGACACGTACCAACTCCACCGGGTCGAGTGCCGCGACGCTGGCCGTGCGCGTCCCTGGCCTGTCGGCCAGGAGCGAAGCCTCTCCGAAGGAATCGCCCGCGCCGAGCAATCGCAACACCTGCTCGCCGCCGCCAGAAGCCGTGAACACCTTCACGGCGCCGAGACGGATGATGTAGAACGCTGCGGCTGTGTCGCCCTCGGCCACGATGGTCTCGCCGGCCTGCACACGTCGGAACTCGACGCCTTTCCCATCGTCGGTGCGTTCCGACAAGAGGAACGTGGCGGCACGCTCACGCGATTCCTGACTCAATCCCGCGAAGACGCGCCCCTTCGCGATGCTCGTCTGGATCGATCGCTGGCTATAGATTTCTTCGATGGCGTCGCGGGCCGCTTCCGAGCGCTGCATCATATCGAGCATGTTGCGGGTCACTTCATAGACGATCATCGGCCCGCGTTTCGATGCGTTCCGCACCGCTTTCGGCCAGCCATTCTCGTCGTACTCGAGGTCGAGTTGCGGGTTGTCATAGTCGGCGACCGCAGTGAGGCTCGCGGTGCGTGGTTGCTGTGTGATGCAGGCCAACTCGCCGAGCATGAACTCGTCGCCTGTGGCGACGCGGATCAATTCTTCCGGTCCCTCGTCCGTTTTCCCGCCCAGGCCGAGTAGTCGGGCGAAGAAGCCACGATCTTTCGCCTTCCCGGTCGATCGTGGACGAACGTAGACTTCACAGGTGCCTGTTCCCTGGAGCAGGAACGCGGTGTTGCCATATTCACCTTCGCGGCAGAGGACACGACGCTCGCCCGGAGCAATTTCCCATTTTCGCACTGCGCCCTCGTTCCATTTCAGGTACGAATACGGGATCGAGCGAAACGGGAAGACGACACGGTTACCGCGCGTGGGGCTTTCGTAGCTCAGCCAGATGTCCTGAATTTCGTCGGCCGTGAGGAAGCCAGACTCGGACGGGAACGACGTATTCGGATTGACCGGAATCTGTTCCGGGGAATCGCCCCAGGCTCGTGGTTGCACGCGACGCCGCAGCGAGAGCGCCCCGGTGGGGCAACTGTTCATGCACTCGCCACACTGCACACAACTCGATCGGCCCATGATCGCATCGAGATCGAAACTGATCCGCGTGCCATAACCCTTACCAGTGTGGCCAATCACCTTGAACTCGCGCACGTCGGTGCAGGCACGCACGCAACGATCGCAGAGGATGCAGCGATCGTGATCGACTACCACGGTGCGCGATGAGTACGGGTAGTGGGCGTCTACCTCCTTGTTCCACTCTTTCCAGCTTCGATCCGCGTCGGATTTGCGTTCGTTCTCGACTACCATTTCGGCGAGCGGGAGAGCAATCCGCCGCGTTTTGGGGCTGATGTCGTATGGGTCGTTGCGTGTGGGAAGCGTCGCGGCGCGCTGGAGCCTCGGCCGGACGCCTTCGGGCGTCACGTTCAGCGAATGTGCCACGGTTGTCAATTCATCGTCGTATCGTTTGGCACTGCCGACGGGTCGCTGGCAGTGGTCGGCGACGAGAAACTCGGCGAGCAGACGTACTGAGTCGTTCACGTCCGTCGCCGCGCGGTCTATCACCTTCTGGTCGGCCTTGTCCCTCATCGCCGGGTTGTAGCCATCCATACCGGCACGGGTTGTGACGACCATGTTCGTCTCGACGCGATGCTGGCAGGCTGGCACGAGCTTGCGCCCTGCTGTGAGCTTGCCGCGCTTCATGGTCGAGACATGAACCGAGCACATCCGGCACACGGCGACTGGTGCAACGTGGCGCTGGTGGCAGAGCACAGGGATGCGGCGTTTCAGTTCTTCTTCAGTCCAAAGCCCCTCCGCGACGAGTCGGGCAGCGGCATCGTGGATCGTGGTGGTTCGCGGAATGAGTTGGCCATCAGCGCTGCGGAGTTTGTTCCCTTGCGAGTCGGTCTTGGGAACAGCACGCGGCACGCGAACCGTATAGCCATCGATCACTACATCCACGAACTGGCCGAAGCGGTCGCGTGTCTCCTTCTCGCGACGGATGAGGACGTCGTTCTCATCGCGTGCGAAGAGCGATTCTTCCTCGCGCCCGGCCGCGTCGAGTTCAAAGTCCGGGTTAGCGAAATCAGGCATGGTAAACTCTGGCAATCAGAAGTTGTTGAACAGAAGGCATCAGGTGTCGATCGCAGGATGCCGTGCATGAGAAGCCTGCGACGCACAGCGTATAACAACGCACGCGGAGAACCGGCATCGCGACTCCTACGCTGCGGACCCACGAAGCGTCACGTTCCGGGCTTCCGTTTGAGATCATCCAGGAAGTACGTCAGCGCGGTCTGAAGGGGGATCGGGGCGACATAGCCCAGCCCACAGATTGATGTTAACTGAAGCGTGCGGTAAATCTCCTTCACATCCTTTTCCAAAGACTTCGCCTCATCGCCAACGAGTGGACGGCCTGCGTCGCGGCGCGTGAGGAGTTCGGTGCCGATCTGCACAAGTTTCTGCGAACCGATTCGGCAGGGGACGCACTTGCCGCACGACTCGTTACGGTAAAACTCCGTGAAGTTCACCGCCTGATCCAGCATGTCCACGTTCCCGGCATACACGACCAGTGCCGCACCGAGCATTGGTTCAACTGAGAAGCGTAGAGCCGAGTTCATGTGCCGGTAGAAGACCAGGTCGAGTGGAATCGAGGCGAGGTCGAACTCCGTCGCACCCAGCGGGATGTTCGTCTTGAGCCACCATTCGAAGTATGCAGCGTCGGCCGTGGAACGATCCGCGATTCGGGCCACAGCGTCGGCGCGTTTCTTCTCGTCGAACTTCGGATCAACGGGAATCCGCGCCGGGAGCAGCCCACCAGACGGCCCTGAAGTGGCCACGGCACGTAGCGGACCATTGATGACGCCACCGCAGAACCGTCCGTCTTCGAGCAGGTCGCGCAGTGGCATACCGATGGGCACTTCGTAGACCCCGGGGCGTTTCACATCGCCACTGATGGAGAAGAGTCGGCGGCCGCCCATCTTCACCCGGGATTCGGTCTTTGAGAGTCGCCAGCCGCCAAGCTCATACTTGTCGCCGCCGAATAGCATGATCGCAGGCGCCCACGCCAGAGTTTCGACGTTGTTGACGACAGTGGGCTTGTCGCGGAGGCCGTTGGTCGTCAGTTCTGGCGGGCGATTGCGTGGTTGCCCCCGGCGATCCTCCATCGCTTCGATGAGTGCGGATTGTTCGCCACAGATATACCCGCCAGGGCTTTCAAAGACTTCGACCGTAAAATGCCGGTGAGTATCGTTGATGTTCTCGCCGCAGGCGCCGAGTCGCTCGGCGCGCTGAATTTCTTCCCGGACGGCATGAATCTGTTCGTGATACTCGTGGCGGATGTAGATGTAGCCTGCAGTCGCGCCGGTCATCAGCCCGGCCAGGATGACTCCTTCGACCACGAGGTGCGGCATACGGAGGAGAAGTTCACGGTCCTTGAAGGTGCCCGGTTCGCTCTCATCACCATTACAAACGACATACTTCTCACCCGTCTCGGCGCGCACACCGCTGTCGCCGGGCGACGCGCGCCAGACGTCGAGCCATTTCTGGTAGGTTGGCGCGCCGGCGCCGCCCATACCCAGTAGGTTTGCGGTCCTCAACTCCCAGAGCATTGGGTGCCACTTCTGAACGTACGTCTCGATCTCCTTGCCACTGAGATCGATGGGCGGCGGCAGCAATGGTCGCCCGAGGTTCTTGAGGTAATCGGTGAAGCGTTTGACGGCGCGATAGTCGCGTGGCCATCTCTGACGGCCGTAGATGTCGAGCGACCAGCCTGGCGCGGCCAGCCCTGGCTCCTCGCCCTCCAGGAGTACCGGGACCGAGTAGGAACGGTTGGAGTTGGTGTGAGGTGCGTAACCCGCATCAGTGTCCTGGGGTGGCGGTTCCGCTCCCGCGGCGAGTTCCCGCAGGACCTGTTCCAGTTCCTCCTGAGTCTTCTGCGTGTAAACCCACGCATGCTCGCCTTCGGGCATGGGCCGCTTCTCGACCCAGACCGCCGGCGCGCGGTCACAGCGGCCCAGACAGGAAACCCCTTCGACGCAAACCTTCTCGCCCGTCTGCTCCGAGAGTTTCTCGGCCAGCACTGGCAGGCCATGTTTCTCGTCGAGCAAACGGGAAGCGCCGCGGAGGTGGCAGGTCATGTCGCGGCAGACCCGCATCTCGACCTTTGGCGGATTGGTACGTTCTAGGATGAACGCAGGGAAGAAGCTACTGACTTCCTCAATCCGATAGAGCGGCACGCCGCTATCGGCAGCGAGTTTCTTCAACTCCACATCGGGGAGGAAGCCGAACCGATTCTGAATTTCGCGGAGCCGCTGAACGATCATTGCGAAGCCTTCGTGTCAAACCGCAAGAGTGCTGAGTCGAAAACGCCGGAAATCGTGGAGCCGCCGCAGGGTAACTCTTACTCTGTGAACGAGACCGAATTACTTCCCCTTGAGCCAGTCTTTGAACTCGCTTGGAGCTCGGGGAGTGAATGTTCGCGACCCTCGCCCCTGAAGTGGCAGGTCGCCGTGGTGGTAGTTGTGGCAGTCGGTGCAGGCGTGCCGGATACCGCCACCGAGCGTTTCGGTGCCATCGGAGAGTTTCACCTTCGTCTTCTCAGGCGAATGGCATGCCCGGCACGAGTCCGCACCGAGAATCTGCACCGGTTCAGGTGCGCTGGCTTGCGCAGGCGTGATCGCGCGGCCCCCAGTGCCAGGATGACAGGAAGCGCATGTAACTCCGCGGTGCGCCGCGTGATTGAACTTCGCATGCTCGAGCCAGACCTCGCGTTGCGGAACGCGGGTAATTCGCAGTTCGTCCTTCGCTATGCTGCCGAGGGTGCCGGTCGTGGTGTGGCACTTCGCGCAGTGAGCATCGGCCGAGAATAGCAGTCGTTGTGCCACATTTGCGAGCCGTGCCGATTCCTCTTCCAGTGTTCGCGCAGCGGCGGGCGTGGGTGCGTCGAGCTTACCGCCAGGCCCCAGCGATTCCTTCAACGCCGGGTGTTTACCTGCGATCAACCCCTTGAGGTAACCCGCCTGGAGATCGCCCAGCAACTGAGTCGGTTGCCGGCGGTGTGGCACATCGAAGCCTGGGATAATGAGTTTCTTCTCACCGGCGGCGACGGTTCCCTCCGGAGCGCGGAGTGGATGGCAAGCGCGGCAGCTTGCCTCGAAATTGATGGGGAGGAAATACGCACCGGGTTGCCGCAGTGGAAGCACCGATCTGACTGGTTCGTTGAACGTCTCCAGTGTCTTCTTGAGTTGATCGAACTCAGGCGTCCCGGCGCCGGAGTCGAGCTTGTGACAGGAGGCGCATTCGAGCTGAACAGGGGCACTCTCCGCCTGCCCCGGCTTCTTGTAAAGTTCAGCGACCCCAGGGTTGAGCGGGTTCAGTTCGCGGATGCGAGCTGGTGTCATCGCTTCCTTGCCGCCGGGTGTATAAGCCGCGCCGAGGTTCATGTGAACGGCATGACTGAACTTCAGCGTCCGGGGCTTCATCGCCAGGCTCAGCGAACGGAATTCGGGGTGATCCGTGACGAAGTTTGTAACCGTGTTCTGATACGGCTTCTCACCGATCGCGACGGTCTGCGACTTTGCCGCATCGTGCCACTTACCAAGGTCCGTGTGGCACTTCGTGCAGTCGGCGTCGGAGAGGCGGACGAGGGAGTTGAGTCGCCCGCGGTGGTCGTGGTGGCAGTTCGAGCAACGATCGTGGAATGCTTTGGCCTCTGCGTTGACGGAGGCATGGTGCGCGGGTCCCGAATGGCACTTTTCACAGGTGAAGTCGTGCCAGCGGTCACGCGGGCTGAAGACAGTCGAGATGCTCAGGCTGCTCGGCGATTGCGTCGCATGACACGCTTCGCATTTGTTGTCGAAGGCTGCGTGTGGGTTGGTGAGTGGCCCGTGCGTGTGGGCGTAGGCTGCTCCGGCGGGCTTGGCCACGTCGACCGCTGCCCATACGCACGCGCCTACCAACGCGACTGCTGCCAGGATGTACTTTCCACGGCGGATCGAATCGGGCGTGCGGAAGTATCCGCGCTTCCCGGTGTAGCGGTCCGACAGGTCGCGGCTCGGTGAACGCGGCATGGGCAAGAAGTCCCAATGAGCAGGAATCCAACAACGGGAAGCGAACCACTACCTCTGCGAATGAGCACACCCTACCAGAACTTCAACGCGCGCACTGCGTGCAGCACCATCAAGGACGCCATCGCAACCGAAATCGGCAGGTGAACAAGTAACCAGTTATGTAGCCAGAAGTGGAGCCGCGACTGTGCGTCCCACCGGCGGCGGAGGTCCGCGAGTTCCTGAAGCCGATCGAGCGTGTGCAGCGCCTGCGGCGGTACGGCTTCACGGAGGCGGGCGAATCGGGCCTCGGAATCTGCCGCACGCGCCAGCGGCGATAGCGACTCGCTTCCTTCCTCGAGGTACGGAATCAACACTTCATCACGGAACGAAACTAACTCCACCGCCAGAAGTCCGCCAACGAGTGGCTCGGCGGATTCCTCTTCAGGTCGCACTGTGACAAGCTCTGTCACGCGCAGGCTGGCTTCATCGGCCAGTGTGTTGCCAAGGCGGTCAATCTGCGAGGCAATCGACTCGCCAGGAATGTCTTCCAGAATCTTCTGTGGCAGCCACTGCTGCATGATGAGACCCCACACGCCACTGAACGTCGTGATGAGGAACAGCACGAGTGTGACTGTGGTGAGTGGGCCACCGAAACCGAACCCAGCGTGAACGAGAATCACGGGCAGGCAGATCAGCCCCAGCCAGATGTGCCAAGCCATCCAGGTGCGTGTGCGGCCCAGTCGCCTGCCGCGATACCACTTCCGCGGCAGTATGAGCATCTCGAACGCAACGATGAGGCCGCCAACCACGCCGCAGGTTACTCCGAGTGTGCTGCTAGGCTGAGGAGGCCACTTCCAGAGGCCGGCAGCCGCACCAGTGGCAGTGAGGAGCAACCCGGCGAGGGTCACGCCGAGTGTTGCGAAGATAATGGCCCAGATACGCCCGCTTACGGACCTAGCCTTGCCGACAAGCACACGCGGCTCCGGTTGCGTCAGGGTCGGAACAGGATGAGTGAGTCCGGTTCAGGATAGTAACTCACCACTGCGCGCGGGTCAACGAATTGGCGCAAGACTTTATGCGAATTGGGCAAAGTGGGAATCGTTCCGATTGGATGAACGATTTGGGCGCGTGGGGAAGTACGGCCGACAATTACTGACTAAGGTAGCTTGCACACCGGACGGAAAACGCCGAACATGGTGACCGCAACGACCGGCGCGACGATCCGCGCCGGTTTCCGGTATTCGATACTCGATCACGGCTGACAATGACACCGGCGGCTCGTACAGTTTTGGTCGCACTGATCGCGATTGCGTGTCTCGCAGGCGGTGCCTTGGCACTGCGCGGGCCTGCGTCAGCCAGGGTAGCGGTGCCTACGTATCGGCCACCCGATGCACTGGCTGAATTGACACTGACGAACAGACCGGTTGGTATGTCGGGCTGCCTTGCGGCAGCGTGCCACGGCGCTCCGGCGATGCGCACACTGGAAGGCGTGATCGGACCGGACACCTGGCGCAGTTCCGGGAGTTGCTGGGTCGCAGCCGACCCGCATTCCAACGCCTTCGCGGTGCTCGAAGGCCCGCTGGCGCAAAGGATCATGGCGAGTTACGCGAAACATTCGCCAGGAAGAAAGGCGACCGAAGATGTTCGCTGCGTTGCGTGTCACACGAACCCGGCACTCGCACGGCCGGAGTTGATGGGTCAACAAAAGGCTCGCCAGTTCCGAAACGAAGGTATCGGCTGTGAGGGATGTCATGGCAATGCGGGTCGCTGGCAGAGCGAGCATACGACATGGCACGGGCCGCGCGAAAAACTGTACGACGAAGGTGGGATGGTCCGTCTGTATGACCTGGGGGTGCGGGCAACGACTTGCGCTGGCTGTCACGTTGGCGCGCCGGCCGACCCACAGCGTGGGCTGCCGGTTCGTGATATGAATCACGACATGATTGCCGCCGGCCACCCGCGACTCGCCTTTGACTTCGCCGAGTATGTCCGACGGTTACCGAAACACTGGCAGGAGAAGGACCGCGGTATCGAACCGAACACGCCGCGGGCCATCAACCCGGTGAAAGAGTGGTACGTTGGCCGCGTGGCACACGCCGAGGCGGCCTGCCGCCTTCTCGCGGATCGGGCTGGACGGGCGATCGCTGAGCAGAAGTTGTTGGAAGGAATGACAGCGGTACAGCGGCAGCGATATGGCTTCGAGGAATCGCCCTGGCCGGAGTTTGCGGAGTTCAACTGCGCGGCTTGCCACCACGAGTTACGGATCTCTGCCGAGAAGGAACCGTACCCGAACTGGCGCCGAAGCACAGCGTATCTTGGTGGCCGGCCACCGGGCTCCACACCGTGGCAGATGATCTGGCCTCTCACCGACGCGCCAGGGATTGAGAAGCCTGCGCGGCGAGAATCGGATGTCTGGCCGGTACTCGGGGCAATAGAGAAGCCCCGACCGGCAACGGCCGCATCGGTGCTCCAGGTGGCGCGGCAGACAGCCGAGGCCTTGCACGCGAAGCGACTTGCCGTCGTTGCGATGCGAAGCGTGCAGGTAGAACAGCAAGTCCGCGCGTTCTTCCCTGCGCAGCCAATGGCCGTTCCGGAGTGGGACTCCGCGCGGCAGTTGTTTCTCGGGCTGGCCGCGATGGACCGCGTGACGCACCCAACTGCTGGGCTTCTGGCGGATTATCGGCGCGGCGTCGAGGCATTCCGCAAGAAGGACTGGGCTGGTGTTGAACAGGCGTTCGGGGCCATTCGGGCCAAGAAGTGAATGCCGCAGGATTCCTCGCAAGGATGCGAAGCACAAGCCACGAGTGTATTGTGCGTTCCGTTACCATCACCGGGGTCGTACTGGGCTGCTGCGCTCTTGCCGTGCTGAAAGCCCCGGCGAAGCCCTACCCTGATCGTCTCCCGGACGTTGCGACCAGCGCACACCGTGTCCCTTACGGCGTTGGCAAGTCTTCCTACGCCAACCTGGCGGCGACCTCCTGTGCTGCTGCGGCTTGCCATGGGAGCGGGCAGCCCGGACAACGCGGTGGCGAGTATACGACCTGGGCACCAGATCTCGGTGCGAAAGCGTCAAGCGATCCGCACAGCCGGGCCTATCGCGTTCTGTTCAACGAAGTCTCCGTCCGAATGGGTGAATTGCTTGGCATCAAGGAGCCACACAAGGAGGCTCGCTGCCTCGCGTGCCACGCGGTCGATCCAGGGGGGGAAGGCAGCACGCGTGAACAGGTGCTGGCTGAGGGTGTTGGTTGCAGTGGCTGTCATGGGCCCGCCGAGAAGTGGGTGAACCTCCACTACCTCCCGAAATGGCAGACACTCTCCAATGAGGCGAAGTGGAAGGATTACGGCTTCGTCCCGACGAAGAACCTGGTTGCCCGCACGCTCACCTGCGTCAAGTGTCACGTCGGCGACAGTGAGCGCGATATGAATCACGACCTCATCGCGGCCGGCCATCCGCGGCTTGCGTTCGAGGCGGCAGCATTCCACTACAAGCCAGGATATCGCAAGCACTGGACGGAACGGATGCCGCAACCCGAGTTCGAGATGCGCGAATGGATCGTGGGGCAGGCCGGCACGCTCCGCGCCGCGACTGAGTTGCTCCGCGCGCGTGCCGAGAAGGCCGCGGACCAAGGCGTCTGGCCGGAGTTCTCCGGATACAGTTGCTATGCCTGCCATCAAAAGGTGGGCGAGGAGGCGCTTCGTGGTGTGGCAGGCAGTAACCCCCGGCCAGCCGGTGTGCCTGGCTGGGAAGTCTTCTACAACTCCGCGGCCGGAGTTGCGGCGGACACTTGCAGAAGCCTAGATTCCGATTTAAGCTCAGCGGTCTTGCAGGAGACGTTGAAACTTCGGGCACTCATGGAGGCGAAACGCATCCCTGCTGCGGACAAGGTGAAGGGGCAGGCGTCGACCGCCGTCGCGGAACTCGATCGCTGGTTGGTCGCGATGCAGCAGGCACAAGACCGCGGCTTCAAGTCGCTTCCGCCCGGTACCGCTGAGAGAGTGGCTCACGCTCTCGCTTCCAACGCACTGGCGAAGGGGAAGGGTGGTAAGCCCGTGCTGGCCGATCACGATTGGGACGCGCTGGCTGCGAACTACCTCGGCTGCGCGGCGATGCTTCACGCGAAGTGGGCGGAGAATCCTGCCGGGCAAGTACCAGCGTGGGGCGAGAAACTCTGGTCCCTCCGCGATGAACTGAAGTTCCCGCCAGGAGTCGTTAAGCCACCCGAACGATTCAACAGCCCGGCCGGCCTGACACAGAAGAAGTTGTTCCAACTCCGCGACACATTTGAAGCCCTGCGGGGCGCGACCGCACCACGAGGGAGAGACTGATGACGACGGCACACCGGACGCGCGTGCGCATCACGGCGGCAGCGGCGCTCTTCAGCGCCGCTGCGGGCGTTTGCTTGCTCGCCACACTCGGCCCGCCGCCTGCACGCGGCGCACAAAAGAGCGATCCCCTTCCCAAGTCGTCAGACCCGCTCT
Organism: uncultured Frigoriglobus sp.; assembly: GCA_964422915.1. Lineage (GTDB taxonomy): Bacteria > Planctomycetota > Planctomycetia > Gemmatales > Gemmataceae > Gemmata. The sequence continues at coordinate 45,031 of CAYRDG010000022.1, forward strand.
TCCCAACGAACGTAGATGACGTTGCGACTGGCTATGCCGCTTGTGGTGCTTGCCACGCGCAGAGCCGCCCGATCAACACCAAGACCAACGTCTTCGCCAAGAAGTTCAAGTCACACGAGTTTGTATTGCTGAGCGAGGGGGGAACGTGGCTCACCGAGGACCCACACTCGGCCGCGCACCGGGTTCTCACACAGGATCTTGGGCAGCAGATGTCGCGGATCTTGAAATACGATGTGACGAAGGCGCCGCAGTGCCTTACCTGCCACGCCATCGACAAGTATCCAGGGTTGCCCATCACGAAGGACACCGACGTGACCAGGCGATTCAACATCGCTCAGGACGCGAAGGGAAAAGTCACGAGCGAAGGTGTGACTTGCAATGCCTGCCACGGGCTGCGCAAGGCCTGGCAGGGTGAACACTACGCTGATGAGGGCGGGACCATCCCCTGGCGGACAATGACGCCAGAGTACAAGACAGTGCACGGGATGCGGAATCTCCGCGACCCAGTAGTGAAGGCCGAGCTGTGCGCGAGCTGTCACGTTGGCTCACCGGAACTCAACCGCGTCGTCACGCACGACATGTACGCTGCCGGACACCCACCGCTGCCACCATTTGAACTGGGCACGTTCATGGATTGCGAGCCGCAGCACTGGGGCTATCCGATCAACCCGGAACTGAAGTTCTTCACGGACGAGGGCTTCAAGGCATTCACCAAGAAGGACACGGTGCCAGAGAACTGGCGATGGAACCTCTACCGGTTCCACCCGGAGAAGGAGGAAGTGTACATCGCCCGGCAGATGACCGCAGGCGCGGTCGCCTCGCTGCGCGCGGAGATGCGACTCATCGCCGCTGATGCCGCGACCGTAGCGAAGGGCGAAGGTGGCGGCACGGTCGACTTCGCCCGCTTCGACTGCTACGCCTGTCACCACGATCTGAAGATTCCCAGCGCGCGACAGGCGCGCGGATACGCCGGTGCGCCGGGCCGACCGCCGCTGAAGGCATGGGTTGCTGCGTTCCCAACGGTCGTAGTTGAACACGCTGTTTCACTCCAACCGCTGGCCGGGCAGACCAAGGATTTCACGGCGAAGTGGGACGCCGTCCAGAAAGCCGCGCTCGCGCAGCCGTTCGGTAAGCCGAAGGAACTGGCTCAGTCCGCGGCAGAGATGGCCGGCTGGTGCGAGGCCTTTTTGAAGAAGGACCAAACGGTAACGTCACCGCTCTACACCTCGAAGGAGGCCGACAAGCTTCTCACGATGATGGGCGAGGCCGCCACGTCGAAGCGGTGGGTCGGCGATCCGGAGGCGGCAATGCACCTGACGTGGGCGTACCTCACACTCCGTCGCCACAGGGCCAACCCCACAGCCAGCCCGGAGGAATTGCGCAAGATCGCGATGGCCGACGGACAACTCGAAGTGCTACGGAAGGTCGTCCCCACACGCGTGCGAATGCCGCGAAAGGACGCCGATGGAAGCTTCACCTACTCCACGGACTCGGGTGATCCCATGACCGTCGGTCAGACGCTTCGCCAGCGGCTCGACCTCTTCAACAAGTTCAACCCGGATGACTTCACCGCGTCCTTCCGCGCCGTCTCCGGGGGAATGCGCAAGAAACCGTGATTCGGATTTACTCTCAGATTTGTAGAAGAGTCAGGGCCGCAAGCGAATGGGCGTTCGCCACTCGCTTGCGGCCCTGACTCTTCAACTACGAAGAGCACGACTACTTCGTGAGACGTCGGCGCTTCCTCGGGCGGCGATACTCGTAGAGCGCCGCGTCGAGCGGGTTATCACTGACGTACCACGGCTTGCCGCCACGCAGGTACATCTTCCGCTGCTCGGCAAAGTTCAGTGGTCTTGCGCCAACGCGACCAAATACCCCGATCTGGTTGCCGGTCTCGTCCGCAGCGCGGTCTCGATCGAGCGCGCGTGCCACGTTGAGTACCTTTCCACCATGCGGGACGCGGAACGTCGCCACCAGCCGCGGCGTTGGGCGTGGGGAGAACCCCTCGTAGCCCGGCGTCTGGGGCGAGAACAACTGGACGATCCGCAAGCCGCCCTTGCCATCGGCGACGTACGCGAACTGACTGTTGTAGGTGATCGCCAGTTGCACCGAGCGAGCATCGCGGATGGTGCCGCCGGCGTTGAACACCTGATCGACCTTGGGTTCGTCCGCATGAGTGATGTCGAGAATCACCAGCCCGCGTGACCCGGCCGCGACGTAGGCATAGGTCCGCGCCAGGTAGATCGCGTGCGCTTCGGGCAGTTTCAGGACTGCCTTGGGTACGGGTTTGGCCAGGTCGGTGATGTCGAGTATCTTGATTCCATCGTCATCACAGACGTACGCGTAACGGAACTGAGCCGCGACCATCTTCGGGTGGTGCAGGTACTTCTCGTTGATGGTGCAGGTAATCTTTGGCTCCGTCGGCACGTTCACGTCTACGACGACCAGTCCCGCATCGCAGCAGACGTAGACATAGTGTCCGACAATCTGAACGTGCCGCGCGCCCTTCAGAATGCCTCCAGGATTAAAACACACGTCCTTGCGGAGGAAGTTATCCACTGGGTTGCCGTTGAGTGTCGTCATGACGTTCGAGAGAATCAGCCCCTCGTACTTATCGGCGACATAGAGGTACTTGAACAGCGGATGGATCGGCTGTTCCTTGTTCGTTGGGATCTGCTTGCGGGTTGGGTCCACGGTCACTGTCGTGGGCACGGCGACCCACTCCGCGAACTTCGTGTCGAGGTAGAACTTTTGGCCAACTGGCGACACGGGTGCGGTGGTGATACGCTCGGCGAACGCCTTGTCGTCGATGAACGCGATGTCGAAGACACGGACGCCGCCCTCGCCGCATGCCGCATAGAGATACTCGCCCCGGTTCTGTACCTGCAACACTTCAGACTTCTTGAACGGCTTGTGAAGGCCAATGCCCACATCGCGACCGGGATGCTCATGTGCCTGTTCCAGTAGACCCCCGCACGCGGCGTGTTTCTTGTAGTCGTCCGGGTACGCGATTGCGTGGAAGTCGCTGCCAATCACCACCTGAGGTTCGGTCTGCGTGCTGACGACGACCCCGAATAGTCCCTCTTCCCCGGTTGCGACCCAGGCGTACTTGCCCATGAAGTTCATGAACCCGGTGCCTTGCATGAGCAACTGCGCCATCCAGGCGTTGTTGTCGTGGTCCTTCGAGATGTGGCAGTCGGCGCACTGCTTGGTCTCACGGACGCCGCGGCCTCGGACGGTGTGTGGCACATTCGTACTGAACGCGATGCCGCCATACCCCTCGGCCGACATGGTTTGCTGATGGGTGTAGATCCCTTCACGGTTGCCGTTAGCGCTGCTGACATGGATCGCGCAACTGGAACGGGCCGGGTTGATCTTGTTGCCGGTGGCGTCGCCATCGCGGGCGATCATGTAGGTACAGTCGCGGAGCGTCTGCCAGTTGTAAGCCGTGTAGTTGCGCTGCACGTCGCCATTTCCGTGGAGCATGGGTGCTTTCAGGTTCGCCCGCTGAGGCAGGTGGCAGCCGAAGCAACTCGGATTCCACGACGTGTGGCATGCCATACACGACATGTTGTCATTTGTGTGGGCGCATTTCTGCTTGGGGCTGGACGGCAGATCACCCCAGATCATCTTCCCGTCCTCGAACCGGACTGTCTTTGCCAGCGCGGATTTCGCGTTGTATCGAGCGTGAGTCGGGTCGATCGTGTCCTTCACCTGTACCAACTCCCACTGGAGTCCCTTCTCGACGCAGGAGTTCTGGAAGTACCGCAGCGTGCCGTTTGGTCCTTCGCGGACCTCGAAGCGCGGTGTGCCGAAGGGCGTTTTGAGCGCCAGCAGGTTCCGCCCCTTGCCGTCGGGTGCGGAAGTGTAACTCGCCGGGCCAGAGGTCTTGAGCGTCGCATACTTCGCGGCCGTACCGTGGCAATCCACACACTGAATCTCGATCCCGGCCCGTACTTCCGTATGGAGGCGATTGTTGCCGTGGTTGTCTTGGGAGAAGTGGCAGTCGATGCAGTGCATCCCCTTCTCCATGTGAATGTCCATCAGATGCACCGGGACATTGTTGCGGCAGGCGTTGTTGAGCGAGGTTTCTGCCTCGCGGGCCTGCTTGGGGCCTTGCCGCGGATCAGGGTAACGCAGTTCTTCATGGAAGCGTCGGGCGCGGTCCGGCCAGGCGACAGCGGCGGCCATCTTCTCCGCAGTGGGCGGCCCGACGAAGTGGCCGTCGTGATCGATCCAGTTCCCCTTGCGATCCTTCTTGAAGACTGCGCGAAACGCCCAGCCGTGGCTGTGGAAGTCGCCGAAGTGGACCTTCGAGAGCATCGGGTTGAGGCGGCTCAAGTCCGCGGTGAACTCCGGGTCTGAAAGGTTGCTTCGGGCGGCAGATTCGTTTGGATTGCGGAGCATCGAACGCATCAACTCTTCTGCTGTTGGGTTCTTCTGGCGTGCCGGATAGAGGAACTGCGCGTCGCTCTCCTCGTCGTGCCACATGTAGCCGATGTAGCTATTCATGACCGTCGTACCGGGGTGAACGTGGCACACCATGCACTGGCTGGTCGGGATGGAACTTGTGAACTGGTGGGCGATCGGGTGACCTGATTCATTACGCGGAATCGTCGGATCGGCATTGAAGCTCGTGCCCCGGTTGCCGAACTTTGCGTAAGGGCCAGAGTTCACCCGTGAACGGTCGTTCGCGTAAACGACGTGGCAAGAGGTACAACCGCTGGAGCGATAGTCGCCAGGGTTATCATTGGTGCCCAGGAAGTTGAGAGTGGGGTCGAAAAGGCGAGTCTTGTTGGCGCTCACGAGTACCGGATCGGTCCGGTTCATCGTACCCAGCCCGCGCGTTGAGAGTCGCGTACGGGGGCGGCCGGGTTCCTCCAACCGTTCGGGGATACCGATTTCCGGGAAGAAGCGCCCACCTGTCTCGAAGATCCGGAAGATGTTACCGGGCTGGCTCATCTCGAAGCGTGGCAGTGGGTCAAGCTGCGCGATGACGCCCCGCGCCATCTCGGCATCACTCGGCGGGGGAAACGTCTTCATGCGTAGCGACGCGCCATTCATGCTGTACGCCTCGCCAAGCACCGACTGCTTCACTGGTAGCGCGCCGTTGTTGTACGCGGCTGCACCCCACAACATGCACCCGGTCGACATCAGTTGCTTGCGGTTGGTTTGCACCTCTTTCGGGTGACAGCCGGCCGTGCCGCAACTGATGTGCGCGATACGGAAGTCGCCGGGGTTGACGAATCGGATGAACGCCGGCGACTCGTTATTCAGGAGCGCATAGGAACGAACAGGATTCGCGCTGGTCGGCCAGAACCTTGGGTTGCGTGGCAGGACATGGGCACGATCTTTGTCGGTCGCGCTCGCGTCGCCGCCGTGGCAATCGGTGCAGCCGATGCGGAGCGTTTTCTTCCCGTGCGGGTCGACGCTTCCCTTGTGACAGACGACGCATCCGGCCGACTTGCCCTCGGCTACGGCCGCGGTCTGCTTCATCAACTCGATGCCGGCCATCTCCGGCGGCATCGGGAACGGATCGTTGGGGTCTGTGGGCCAGTCGGGGTTGCGGGGATCACGCAGCCCGGCACCGCCCGCAGGGAGAATGGGATTCTTGTTGACTGTCGACGGTGTCTGCCGCTTTCCGGGCAGAGTGCCAATCGGCTGCGCGGCGAATGCGACGACGCTTATGCCGAGAAAGCACACCAGCGGCAGGAACATCACACACGTCCGCACGGCACGTCTGCGGTGTGGGGCGGTGTGCCGAGGTGATCCAGTGCGTATTGTCTGCTCCGCGTCCATGCGGCACTCCCCCCAGAATCCGCAAGTTGTAGCGCTCGCGCGCACGGTATGCGCTGAGAATCGGCGGGTATAACAGGGCGCGACCCGGAGTCAAGATGAATGCAACGAATGCATGAATGTAGCCACGCGGTTTCGGCTTTTTCGTGAAGGTCCTATCTGCTATCCGCCGCGCGGAACAAACTCCAGAGTGAATGTTGACTCGTTGCGAGTGGGAGAGCCACGGCGTGCGATTGCGCCTGCAGAGCCAGCGCGTGTATGTGCTGTTGATCGGCCTCGCGTTGAGTGTGGCGGATCTCGGTGCGCAGGTCCGCGCGCAGCCCGTCCCTCCGGCGCCGGTTGATCCGACTGCGTTACCTGCATTCTCCGTTGCCCCGCCAACCGCCGCGCAGCTCACCGAGCGACTCCGCGCCGCGGAGGCACTCAACCGGAATCTGTTCACACAACTGGAACAGGCCCGGCAACAACAGGGCGACGAATTGAAGCAGCTTCACGAGCGGTTGAACCAACTCTCGCAACGGCTCGACGCGCAACAAGGGGCAATGACTGGGACGGTGGCTCCTGCCGCAACAAACGAACAGAGTTACCAGATCTCGCCTGTACCAGACTACACGGAAGGTGGGTTGCCGCAGTACGACCCGGCTCCGGGCTATCCAGGATCAAACGTCATCAGTCCGTACCGGTTCCCGATCAAGGCGCAGTTCGGTCCAGGATTTCAGTTCTTCACTGAGGACGATCGGTTCCGACTCGACATCCATTACGAGTCGCAGATCGAAGCGCGCATGTGGCGACAGGGCGATCAACTCCCCGCCAATAGTGGTCTGTTCTTCCCGCGTCAGCGAATCTTCTTCGATGGGCATATCACCAAACCCATCGAATACGAACTGTCGATCAACCGCGGTGTGAACAACATCAACATTCTCAACGCATACCTGAACTTCCACGTTAGTGACAAGTTCGAGCTGCGGTTCGGCCGCTTCTTCACACCGTTCTCGTACGATCAGTACGCGGTGTCGAACTACTGGCTCCTGACGCCTGAGCGGTCGCTGTTCGTGACCAACCTCAGCCCTAACCGTCAGATTGGTTTGATGGGGTGGGGCTACCTGTTCGACAAGCGACTGGACTATGCAATCGGTACGTTCAACGGCGGACGTAACTCGTTCGAGAACCTCAGCAACAATATGGATGTCGTCGCATATCTGAATGCGCGTCCGTTCCAGTTGTCCGAACGGTTACCGTTCGCGAAGTTCTTCAACATCGGAACCTCGGTCGCGTTCGGGCGGCAACGACAGTCGCCTGTACCAGCGACGTTTCGCGTCGGTGCTGGGTCGCCTGACGCGAACATCCCGAGTGCCGCCACGACACCGTTTTTGATCCTCAATCCCAACGTGATGGAACAGGGTGACAGGCTCGTGGGCTCCGTACATGCCGCGTACTTCTACAAGAGTCTTTCGCTCATTGGTGAATGGCAGTACGGCTACGGCAACTATGCGACTGCTGGTAACCCGAGCATGCAGATCCCCTATTCGGGCTATTATGTTTCCGCCGGTTACTTTCTCACGGGCGAGCACATCGAACGACGTACGCGGGTCAAACCGCTGCGTCCGTTCATCCCTGTGGAGAAGGATCAGCGCCGTGGACCAGGTGCATGGGAGCTGACCAGTCGGGTGAGCCAGCTCCGGCTGAGCGACAAGATTTTCACGACTGGGTTTGCCGATCCGACGCTCTGGTCGAACAGCGCGACCACCACGGAGGTCGGCATGAACTGGTACTGGAACGAGTATGTGAAATTCTATGCATTCTGGCTCCACGCGGAGTTCGGCGACGCAGTCCAGTATCGCCCAGGGCGATTCCAGAAGTCCGCCGACATGTTCTGGCTCCGCGCACAACTCTATTTCTGATCACGTCCGTCGCGGTTGTGAGGATGACTGGCTGGTACCGCTGGCATCACGTCTCGTCCTCGATGTGTACTTCCAGTTGTCGTGACTGAATGGCCCTGGCGAACTGTTCGTAATCGCGTTCTACCTGGTCCGCGTAACGGGTGGCGAAGGTCGCGATGGCGTGGTCGAACGTTTCCACGGTGCCGAGATAGCCGCTGATGATCGGCGCATCACCGCACGCTTGCACATGTGAGCCGGTCACAGGTGTGTTCGCCAGGTCCGCGGCCATGTTGAGCGCAGTTCCCCGAAAAAATGTGAACGGCGAGTGGGACATCCGGACGTGTCGCAGTGGGATCAAGTGAGAAAGTCGCCCTGCGTTGGCTTGTTCAACCAGGAGAAGTGGATCGGGCCGGTTGTGCGGTGGCACTCACTCCGCGTGTGACCGACGCGGACACTGCTTCCGTGACGCCTTTCCACGAGCAACCCGGACCGCACGCGTCGCACGTGGCGCGAAGGTTCGCGCCCAGATCCCGGTCGTGGGCGAAGCCGAATTGGGGTGTATCGGCTCGATCGCGTCAGGTTGCATATGAGTAGCTCGTAGTGATTGAGAGATGAGCGGTCTGGAGTCGTCCGATCAGAACAGAATCTTACACCCCACGCGAGGAACGCCAACGACAAACGGCGGTCAAACGCCGCCGTTTGTCGTGTCGGATCGACCCATCTTAGAACTTGAACAGCGCGCTGATACCGCCCGTGAGCTGACTGTATTCGCGCGGACCGCGGCTGCCGCCACCGAAGGCGCGCTCGCCGGCAAAGTCACCGCGAATCTCCGGGCGGATCTCCAGGTATGAATTGGGGTGCCAGTTCACACCCAGGGTCACTTCCGAATAGTTCGTGCCGAAGCCGGTGCGTGTTCCCTTCGTGTCGTTGAACCACTCGGCACGGGCCATCAGATCCCACTTGTGGGTCAGGTTGTAAATGAATGCCGTGTAGAGGCCGTACCACGAACCCGTCCCGACCGGCGTATCGCTAGCCCAGCCCATGTTCGACTGCACCACCTGGAAGAACCGCTGCGTCCACCAGTGCTGCAACCGTAATTCAACGATGGTGTCGAAGTCCCCGCCCAGGCCAGGTGCGGCGAAGATCGCGTTCTTGCCGGCATACACCGAGGCCGTTGCGCGGGTCTTCTTCTCCTTGGTAAGCCAGTAGTTGACCTGGCCGATGTAGCAGACCGACCCGGGGCTGCGCATATCGAAGAACGTGTTGGCACCGAGTGTCACGCCGTTCCAGACATCGAGTTGGTCGGAAACGATCAACTGTGTCAGGGCACCCGTGAACGCGCCGTCCTGGGAGTAGAAGAACTGGTAGTCGCTGGAGTAGAACGGACGCCAGGGAGCCAGGAAGCCATTCCAGCCAATGATCGTGTTCATACGACCGACCTTCACGTTCATCCCGCCCTCGGTGAGGATGGGCAAGTGGGCCGAGAGGTACAGGTCGCGGAAGTCCTGGCCGAATCGCGGGTTGCCGGGCGGATCGTCGATGCCGCCTTTCGGCTGACCGGTGGCAGCGTCGGCACCGGCGAAGTAACGGATATTGAAGCCCCAGTCGAGGCGATCCTGTTGGAGAGGCTTCTGAATCACGAAGCCGAGTTGGTTGAAGAGGAACTCGTTGCCGAATCGGTTCAGTCTCGGCTGCACGGATAATGCGCCCGAACCGCTCGACGAACCGGAATAGCCCATCTCCATCCACCCGAACGTGCGGATACTATCGCCGAACAACTGGTTAATCCTCAACGCGCGCGACAGCAGCCCAACCTGATCAACTGGCGTCGGGCCCCATGTTGGAGCGACCCGCGGTATCGCAAGGTCCAGCAACTGTTGATAGGGTTGCGATTCTTGCTCCAGACCGAACTGCCGACCCTGCACGCTGTCCGATCCGGCGTCTTCGGGTGTAGGCATCACGCCTGGTTGCAGCGGTTCAGTTTCAAGCCCAGGTTGGGGGGTTGTAGGTCCGAGTGTTGCCGGAGCGAGTCGCGGCCCGGGCGACACATTTTGTGGAACCGCAACGGTCTCAGGCTGGTTTGCGATCACCGTGGTGAACGACGAAGCCAGAGGTGTGCCCTGCTGACCCTGAGCATACGCCGAGGTCAGGAGGACCAATAGGCCTCCGACAAAGGTTCGATTCCGTGGCATGGCGCTTCCCGCAATAGTTGCCGCCATTTACTTGCAAATTAGGGCAACAGGTACCTGGGTAATCAGTCACTCGGCCATTATCGGTTACACCAGGACCACGCATTACTCCGTTCTTACCGAAACTCGGGATTGTACGTGCTTTAACGGTTTGTGAGACCCAGTGATCGATGTGCTGGCAAAAAGCCACGATACCAACCCGGGCAATGAGGGTGTTCACCTGGAAGGCGGAACCGAAGTGTCAGGGAAACCCGAAGGAGAATGCTTTGACATTATCGTCACCGGGGGTAAAAAGACGACCGAAACATCTGTTTTCGATCGTGGCCTGCAATACGTGACATGTTCTTATGTTCATGCAGGGACGCCCGAACCTCAGTTATCGACTGCAACGACTCGATGTGTTCGTGAGATCGTGACTCTAACACCTGGGATGCCGACAGGTTATCGCTGAGGTAAAGGGAACATAATGTTCCGATTGTTTGTTCGTCAAGCATCGCCGAAAATGTGACTGTTACATCTGTAGCCATGTATGATTGTTCGCCCGCATTGAGGAGCACAGCATGAAAGCCAACGACCATTCCACGCGTCGCGAGTTCGTCCAGGCCGGTCTTGCATCGGCAACTGTGGTGGCGGGATCGCCGCTCCTCGCACGCGCCGACGAACCCAAGAGCGGACCGAAGCCGGACGACATCCTCAAGCACTTGATGGAAGGCAACAAGCGGTTCGTTCAAGGAAAGCTGAAACACCCCGGGCGAACGCCGAAAGACTTCCAGGCACTCGCCGCAGGGCAGGCGCCGCCGGCGATCATCCTGGGATGCGCGGACTCGCGTGTCTCGCCGGAAATTCTCTTCGATCAGGGTGTGGGTGAGTTGTTCGTTGTCCGTGGCGCCGGCAACATGGTCGGTTCCGGGCCAATCTTGAAGGGAAGCATCGAGTTCGGCGTGGCCGTATTGGGCGCGCGGCTCATCATGGTGTTGGGCCACACGGCCTGCGGCGCGTGCGACTCCGCGATCAAGTTCATCGACGACAAGAAGAGCCTGCCAGGGGCCATTGAGGGACTCGTCGACTACATCCGCCCCTCCGTGCGGATGGTCGCAGGCAAACCCGGCGACAAACTCATGAACGTTACCAAGGCCAACGTGATGGCCGGCGTGAAGAAACTCTCGGTATCGACTCCGATTCTCGCGAAGTTCGTCAAGTCGGGTGAACTCAAGGTCGTTGGCGGGGTTTACGATCTGGCGACCGGTAAGGTCGAGATCATTGGCTGAGGGTTCTGAGAGGGACCGCGTTTCCGTTTGAAGTCTCTGGAATTGCCGACCCGGTCGCTGCAGGGAACACAGCGACTCAGCGATGACTCGCGAGGATTGCGCTCACAGGCTCTTCAGTCTTCACGGCGAGGGTATCGTGAGTACAACCAACACACCACCGACTGTTGCCTCACCAACGCAAGCATCAGGCGTTCCGATTCCCGTTCTCATTGGCCTGCGAGGCATTGGGCAAGTCTTCTTCCAGGAGCACGCGCTCTCCGGGTTCCTTTTCCTGGTGGGCTTGATCGTTAGCTCGCCAATCATGGCGTTCGGCGCGGTATTGGGCGCAGTACTCGGTCCGCTGGTCGCCTGGGGCCTGAAGTTCGACAGGAGTGAATTGAAGGCCGGCATCTTCGGCTTCAACTCCACACTTGTCGGCATCGCCACGTTCTTCTTCTTCGCACCGACTGTAGTGAGTATCGGCCTTCTTGTCATCGGTTGCATCGTGGCAACCGTACTGACGCGGATCATGCGGCAGTACGTTCCATTCCCAACGTATACCAGCCCGTTCATCGTCACCACCTGGGTCATCTTTGTGATCGCGAAGTCGTCCGGGGTGCTTCCAAGCGAACCGGAAGCGTTGCTCGTACCGGTATTCTCCGTTCATCCGAGCATCGAGGCTGCCGCGCACGGTATCGGTCAGGTCATGTTCCAGGCGAGCCTCTGGACGGGCTTGCTGTTCCTCGCCGGTATTGCGGTTGGGGATCGTCATCATGCGGCGTGGGTGCTGGTGGGCTCGATCGTCGGAATGCTGGTGGCAAGCTATCACGTAGATGCGGCGATGCGGTCACTCGACCCTGAACGACTGATCGAGCGTGCCCAGTTCGACAACGTCAAGCTCGGTCTGTATGGGTACAATGCGACTCTTGCCGCAGTGGCGCTGTGTCTGTGGCGCAAGTCGTTCCTGGCCCCGCTCCTGGGCATCCTCTTCTCGGTGCCGCTCACAGAGTCACTCCCGCGATTGGGGCTACCCGCCCTGACGGCTCCATTTGTTCTCGCGACATGGCTGGTGCTGGCACTTGGCTGGCTCGAAGAGAGGTGGCTCACCGGGCGCCCGCCCGCGACGCCACAGGCGTGAGTGTTCCCACGAAAGTCGGTATTGATCCGTATTCATCCTGGAGAACCGCATGAATCTCTCACCTCAGGAACGCGACAAACTCCTGATTTACGTGGCCGCACAGGTGGCCCGCGATCGCAAGAAACGCGGGTTGAAACTCAACCTGCCTGAAGCACAGGCCCTCATCACTGCCGAGTTGATGGAAATGGCCCGCGACGGCAAAACTGTTGCCGAGATCATGAGCGCCGGTCGCGAGATTCTCAAGAAGTCCGATGTGATGGAGGGCGTGGCAGAACTCATCGGCATGATCCAGGTTGAGCCGACCTTCCCGGACGGCAGCAAGCTGGTCACTGTTCACGAGCCGATCCGCTGATTACCGACCTGCATTCCCCAACCCATTCGGGAGAAAAGTATGGTTCCTGGCGAATACATTCTCGACGGCCCGGACCTGGAACTCAATGCGGGGCGCCCCGTGGTGACGATCAGCGTCACCAACACTGGCGACAGACCCATCCAGATCGGGGCACACTACCACTTCTTCGAGACCAACAAGGCGCTGGTGTTCGACCGCGTCAAGGCGTATGGAATGCGGCTCGACTTGCCGAGCGGCACTTCGGTCCGTTTCGAGCCGGGCGACACCAAGGAAGTGAAGTTGGTCGCTTACGGCGGTCGTCGCGTCGTCTACGGCTTCAATGCGCTCATCAGCGGGCGCCTCGATGATCCGTACACGCGCGAGCAGAGCATCCAGCGCATGATCGAACAAGGCTATGGCCACAAACCCTCGGAAGAAAAGAAGAAGTGACACTGCGGTGTCAGTCGTGCTCGTGTCGCTTGCTATCTGTCATTGGGGTCACAGACCCCGGAGCGTCACGAGTTGGTTAGCACCGGCCTCACCGAGGCCGGCTACAGAACGAACGGAACCACACCGGAGCATCAATCCATGAGCGTTTCTCTTACGCGCAAAGCGTACGCGAAGAAATACGGCCCGACGAAGGGCGACCGGATCCGACTCGCCGACACCGAACTCGTCATCGAGATTGAAGAACACTACGGCGATTACGGTGAAGAATCCATTTTCGGCGGTGGCAAGTCGATCCGCGATGGGCAAGATCAGTGCTCGCTCGAAGAGCCGATGAACCCCACGCATCTCGATCTCGTCATCACCAACGCGATCATTGTCGACCACTGGGGGATCGTGAAGGGCGACATCGGCATCAAGGCCGGCCGCATCGTCGCGGTCGGGAAATCGGGGAACCCGCTGACACAGTGCGGGGTCGATCCGCGGCTCGTCATCGGGCCAGCGACCGACGTGATCGCAGGCGAGGGGAAGATTGTCACGGCCGGCGGGATCGACACGCACATTCACTTCATCTGCCCGCAGCAGATTGACGTCGCGCTCGCCAGCGGCGTCACGACCCTGATCGGCGGCGGCACGGGTTCGTCCACCGGAACGTGGGCCACCACCTGTACGCCAGGCGCATGGTATATCGAGCGCATGCTCCAGGCCTTTGAGGGTCTGCCGATCAATGTCGGCATCCTGGGGAAGGGGAACAGCAGCCTGGCCAAGCCGCTGGTTGATATGGTCGAGGCGGGCGCGTGCGGGCTGAAGCTGCACGAGGACTGGGGAACGACGCTCTCGGTCATCGACACGAGCCTGTCCGTGGCCGACGCCATGGACATCCAGGTCGCCATCCACACAGACACGCTCAACGAGTGCGGCTTCCTCGCCGACACCGTGAAGGCCATCAATGGTCGCGTGATCCACAGCTTCCACACCGAAGGTGCCGGTGGCGGTCACGCCCCGGACATCATGGCCATCGCCGGTGAGCCAAACGTCCTGCCGGCAAGTACCAACCCAACGCGCCCGTTCACAGTCAACACGATTGATGAGCACCTCGACATGCTGATGGTGTGTCACCACCTGTCGCGGTCCATTCCTGAAGACGTGGCATTCGCAGAAAGCCGCATCCGGGCCGAGACGATCGGTGCGGAAGACGTGTTCCACGACCGCGGCATCATCAGCATCATGAGTTCCGACTCTCAGGCGATGGGGCGCATCGGTGAAGCCATCGTGCGCACCTGGCAGACCGCGCACAAGATGAAGGTGCAGTTCGGCCCGTCCGCGGGGGACTGTGCTCGCAACGACAACGAGCGCGTGAAGCGTTACGTCGCGAAGTACACGATCAACCCGGCAATCGCGCACGGTATCGGCGACCACGTTGGTAGCATCGAAGCGGGCAAGCTCGCCGACCTAGTGATTTACGAGCCGGCCTACTTCGGTATCAAACCGTTCCTCGTGCTCAAGGGCGGCCTTCTTGTGAACGCGCAGATGGGCGACCCGAACGCGAGCATCGCGACCCCGCAACCGGTCTATATGCGTCCGCAGTTCGCGGCGTATGGTCGGGCGCTCCAGAAGTCGTGCCTCACGTTCGTCTCGCAGGCAGCGCACGATAAGGGTATCGCATGTAAGTACGGGCTGGAACGACAGGTCGTGCCTGTGCGCGGCTGTCGTAAAATCGGCAAGAAGGATATGCGACGCAACGAGGCGACCCCGAAGATCAAGATTGATCCGGACACCTATCATGTGACGGTGGACGGCGAGAAGGTGAGCAGCGAGCCTCTCAAGTCGCTGCCCATGACTCAGCGATACTTCCTGTTCTAACTCTCCCACTGCGTGTGCCCGCTACCGGGCACACGCATCAGTTCATTCGGGGGCGCAGAACTCAGCGTCGGCGGTTGCGGAGGCGGAACTTGGGACTCTTCGGCATACTGCTTGCGCTCAGCTTGCTGATGTGGCTGGCCTACCGGGGGTGGAGCGCGCTGTTGGTGGCACCTGCGACAGCTCTACTTGCAGCCGCGATGTCGGGCGAGCCACTCCTGGCGCACTGGACGCAGACCTTCATGGGCGGCGCGGCGCGGTTCGTGGCGCAGTGGTTCCCACTGTTCCTGCTTGGCGGTGTCTTCGGCAAGCTCATGGATGACAGTGGGTCGGTGCGTGCAATCGCTCAGTACCTGACTGAGAAACTGGGCACCCGACGGACAATCCTTTCAGTTGTGATTGCCTCGGCAGTCGTCACCTACGGTGGCGTCAGCGTCTTCGTTGCCTTCTTCGTGCTCGTACCGATGGCGCGGCAGATGTTCCGCGCGGCAAACATTCCACGACGCTTGATGCCGGCCACGATCGGGCTGGGCGCGTTCACCTTCACCATGTCAGTGCTCCCTGGCTCGCCATCGGTCAACAACGCCATTCCGATGCCCTACTTTGGCACGACGACCTTTGCAGCACCGGGGCTGGGCATCCTCGCGTCGCTCATCATTCTTGCGTTCGGGCTGTGGTGGCTCGCTCGCGCCGAAGCCGCCGCGCGGCGCGCGGGTGAGGGCTACAGCGACGCCGACGCTCCCCCTGTGATTGACGAAATGCTGCGCGAACAGACGGCGATGGGTGAATTCGACACTGCCGAACTCGACCACGGCAAGCGCAGCACGAGCGAACCTCCTTTCGCACTCGCTGCGCTGCCGCTGGGAATCGTGATCGTCACGAACTTCCTGATGTCGCTCGTCGTGCTTCCGCGACTGGATTTCTCGTACCTCGCTCAGCCGGTGTGGGGTGGAACCACACTTGGTGCGGTCGCGGGTGTGTGGTCGGTCGTTCTGGCGCTCGCGGCCGGGAGCCTGGCCGTGGTGTTGATCAACTCCCGGCGCCTGCCCTCGATTCGTGAGAGCCTCGACGCCGGGGCGAATTCCTCAGTCCTGCCAATTCTCACGATCGCCAGCCTCGTCGGGTTCGGTGCCGTGGTCGCGTCGCTGCCCGCATTCGCGGCAGTACGAGATGCCGTGTTGTCGATCGAGGGCGGGCCGCTCGTTTCGCTCACGGTTGCCATGAATGTGCTCGCCGGGATGACAGGTTCGGCTTCTGGCGGCATGACAATCGCGTTAAATGCTCTCGCAGAAACGTACATGCGAATGGCGGCCGAGCAGGGAATCGACCCGGCGCTGCTGCACCGCGTGACCACGATCAGTGCGGGCACGCTCGATTCGCTTCCGCACAACGGCACGGTACTTCTACTACTGCAGATCAGTGGGCTGACGCACCGGGAGAGTTACTTCGATATGGTCATGACGGTGATTGTCAGTGTGATCATTGCCCTCGCGGCCGTGCTCGTACTGGGAACGCTGGTTGGGTCCTTCTGACAACGAGTGTGGATGTGAACCTCCGGTTGCTCCAGATTTCCGACTCCGCACTCCCGATCAGCGGGTATACGCACTCGTGGGGGCTTGAAGCCGGGATTGCTCGTGCCACGGTTCGTGACCCCATGAGCCTGGAAGCGTGGACGAGGCACTGGCTCTGGAACTCGGTCGGGCCGCTCGAGGGTGTACTTGTCGCATCGGGTTGCCGGGCGGTGCAGACAGGGACCATTCAGGAGCTACCCTGCCTCAACCGCATTGCGGAAATTTCGATTGTCCCGCCCTCAACTCGACACGCCAGCCGGGAGATGGGCGAGCAACTCCTGGCGCTGGGCGCCACGTGGGCCTGGTGCAGCGACGCTCTGGAGGCAGTGATTGCTCAGTTGCCCCAATCGTCCGAATGGCACCACTGCGTTGCATTCGGGTTACTGGGCGCGCTGGCCGGTGGCGAAACGGAAGAGGTACTGGCGGCGTATCTGCATCAGGCGGCGCTGGGTGTGATTGGCGCGGGCGTGCGTGCTGTTCCCATCGGTCACACCCACGGCCAGCAGATACTTGCCTACTTGCACGATGACATCCAGATGCTGGCCAAGGAATTCCACGATCACGAGGCTGAAACGGCTGGAGCTGGTTGCCCCTTCTACGAGGTACTCTGCGATGAACAAACACGCCTTTATGCTCGGATGTTCCGATCTTGACCGCTGGCCTGCCACCCGGCTGGCACGTCGCGGAGTTGCGTTCCATCGGCCCGACGGCAAGGGCCACGACCACAGCCACGACTACACGGGCAGTGCTGGTCCCGCGCGGTATGCCGGGAGCAAACGAAAAGTCTTCACGCTTGGTATTTGCGGCCCCGTCGGCTCCGGGAAGACAGCGCTGGTCGAGATGCTCTGTCGCGAACTGTGGCCCGAGGTCAACCTCGCGGTCATCACCAACGACATCTACACTCACGAGGATGCGGAGTTCCTCTCGCGGAAGCAAGTGCTGCCACTGGAGCGCATCGTGGGTGTGCAAACCGGTGGGTGTCCCCACACAGCTATTCGCGACGACGCCAGCGCGAACATGAGCGCCGTGGTCAACTATCAGCGGCAGTTTCCCAAGCTGGAACTGGTCATCGTGGAGTCCGGCGGCGACAACCTCACTGCGGTCTTCTCACGCGAACTGGCCGACAAGTTCATCTTCATCATCGACGTAGCCGAGGGGGACAAAATCCCCCGTAAAGGGGGGCCAGGCATTTGCAACAGCGACTTACTCGTCATCAACAAGATCGACCTGGCGCCGCACGTGGGGGCCGACCTGGAAGTGATGAAACGCGACAGCCTGAAGATGCGCGGAGAGCATCCCTTTCAGATGGTCAGCCTTCGTCAGAAGGACGGGATCGCGGAAATCGTTCGGTGGGTCAAGGAACAACTGGCATCGCACGTTCCGAGTGCGTGACGCCTCCGGAGTTCCGTGGTCTCGAACGCGCCGGCGACCCCGCTGGGCGCGTTGGCGGCGCGCGGCTGGAACTGGTCCGCAATGGTGGCGAAACGCGACTAGGAATGTGCTATCAGCAAATCCCGCTACGCGTGATGCCGCCGTTCAATTTTGATGCCGAACCTGCGGCGTTACTGTACCTGATTACCCTGACGACTGGGTTGATGGATGGCGATGCGCAACTGATCGAACTCACAGCACGACCTGACACGCGCGCCGTGGTCACTGGGCAATCGGCCACGCGGGTACACCCGGCGCTGGCGAGCTTCGCCACGCAACAGTGGAACGTGAACGTCGAGGACGGCGCGTGTCTGGTCGTGCTCCCTGGGCCCACAATCCCGTATCGCGGATCGCGCTACTACCAGCGCGGCCGCGTTGACCTCGCACCAACATCGCGACTGCTCTGGGGTGACATCTGGCTGCCGGGCCGTTACGACCGCGGCGGAGAGCTATCGGAGCGATTTGTCTTCGACCGCATCGTGCAGGACTTCGAGGTGCGGAAGCAGGGGCGGTTGGTCTACCGCGACCGGTTTCGCTGGGATGGACCATGGAACCCACGGCAAGTGGAATGGCATTTCGGCAGGCACCTCGCGACCGCGAGCCTGTTCGTGGGCGGGCCAACCCCCATGGATCTTCCCGCAGCCAACTCAGCGGTTCAGCGGTCCTGTTTTCCACTCGAGGCCGATGTGAGTTGCTTGCGCTGGTGCGGCCCGCCGGCCGAGGTCACAGCCGACCTGACTCAGGTCGCCTTCCACATCGCAGCGGGATGGACCAGTGGGAACGCGGCTCGGCCCTGGTTTTCATCGAACGACCTGGCTCCAAACCACTGGTTCTCGACGCCGCGCGAATGAGAGAACCTCAGGCGCAAAACATGTACCCGGACGATGAACGTGGCCGTCCGGGAGCACCTGGATTTCCGGATGCTCCTGGCGTTAGCCCGTGCGGAACCGTCGCAGTCACTCACATCCTTCCATGAGCCTGTTGCGTGAAGTCCGTTTTTTCATTGCACCCTTCTCATCCGCGCAGTCGATCACCACTGAGCCAGCAAGAGATTCGTCCCGCGATGGAGTCAGGGCTGACTTCCCGCGGAACGGATTGCTGGACACTTTTTGCGAGAATTCGTACCGTTTGTCGTGCGAACTGCTCGAACACCTCGCATTGAAATGCTTACGCTGCATAGCGTTATGTCGATGAAGTCTGTGTCCAGTGAGAAGTTGGAAATCTGTGTAGATTTTGTGAACCAGAAGTGTAGAATCGTGGTATAGGACTATAGTGCCTGTTGGGTGCAGGTCGAATCGGGGCAACTGAGTGCGTCTGCCGACGAAGCGAGTCCCCAATTTTCAGTCATAACAAGGGAGATCCTGATCGGATCAAACGTTGGAGGGATGGAGGATGGCAACGACGGTTACACACATGGACTGGGCACCGGCGAACGACTTCGGGCACTCCGCCACGGAGCGTATTCTGCCGATCTGTGCGATGATTGGAGCCATCGGTGGTGCAGTTGGCGGGGCCGTACTGGCTGCTGACGCAGGCACCCTGGCCGCAGTTTGGGGTACTCTCGGCTCGATCCTGGTCAGTGCTGCTGCCGCTGGTTCAGGGTTCCTGGCAGCCCGACTCTGGACTCGTGGGCCTCTTACCGTCGTATGCACCAATTCGCACGATGCAGCCAGTGCTGCACGTTAAACTTGCTGAGCCTCTCCCCACAGACTTTCCCATTACGAATCGTAACTGGCATCGGTCGCAGGACTACCCAGATAGGTGGTCCCGCGGCCGATGCCAGTTACCCATCTTCTTCAGCTATTCATCCTACAGCAGTTCGTTGATCGGTTCAGGGTCGTCCAGAACGTTGACCGGGCGGCCGCTGGGGTCGAGCAGTTGCAGTCTGGGATCGACACCCAGAACCGTATAGATGGTGGCGTGGATGTTGGATGGTGTCACCGCGCGTGTGTGCGGCACCGCGCCGAGTCTGTCAGTCGAGCCGACAAGCTGTCCGCCGCGAACCCCGCCGCCACCCATCAGGCAGAACATCGAGTTGCCCCAGTGATCGCGGCCAGGCGTCCCCTTGCTCATCGGAGCACCGCCGTTGCCGCCGTCGTTCATCTTCGGCGTACGGCTGAATTCACCGCAGAGCACCACGAGCGTCGTGTCGAGTAGCCCACGGTCGTCAAGGTCTTCAAAGAGTGTCGCAACCGCGGCATCCACCTTGGGCAGATAGTTGTCGTAGCCGGCCTTCAAATCCCAGTGATGATCCCAGCCGCCAAAGTGAACCGTTACGAATGTGGAGCCCGCTTCGACCAATCTGCGGGCCAGCAGAACCGACTGCCCCCAGGAACCGCGGCCGTATCGGTCGCGCAGTCGCGATCCTTCCTTACTGATATCGAATGCCTGCCGCGCGGTTGGCCCTGTCACGAACTCGTAAGCCTCCTGCGAGAACCGATCCATCGCCTTCGCGGTGTGGTTCTGTTCGAGCGAAGCACGAGACTTGTCGAAGTGCTGGAGTAAGCCCTTGCGATTTTCTAGCTTTTCGACCGTAAGACCGGCGGCGAGATTGAGGTTTCGCACCTGGAAGTTTGTCCCGCTGGGGTCGCCTGTCACAAACGGATCATGCTGAGCGCCGAGGATGTTCCCGCCAAAGTAACCCGGCGCAAGGCCGATGCTGGCCGCGTGCGGCGTCGCGGTGTAGCCCGGCATTCCCTTGACACGCGGTCCGAGTTCGCGATTGACAATCGCACCGATACCAGGGAATTTTTGCGGCGTGTTCGCCCCGCTGACGCCCATATCCTTTGTCGTGAGCATCCGGTGGCCGCCTGCGAAGTGATCGCCGGTGCCGTGATGGAGAGAACGCACGACGGAGAACTTGTCCGTCACGCGCGCTTGCCTGGGGTACAGTTCGGTGATGTCGAAACCAGGAACTTTCGTACGGATGGGCTTCCAGATGCCGCGATACTCAGCCGGAGCGTCGGGCTTCATGTCGTACATATCCATGTGGCCCGGTCCGCCGTCGAGCCAGATGAGGATGACGGAAGTGTCCTTCTTCGCCAACGACTTCTGCGAGTCAGCCTTCGCGCGGAGCACGCCTGGCAACCCAACGCTGGCCATTCCCGCCACGCCCAGTTGCAAGAAACTTCGTCGGCTGATTCCGTCGCAGTAGTTGCCGGAGGAGCCGAGGTCGAGTCGGAACATGATGTGCTCGCGGGGGGAGGGCAGTGTGCGCAGGTGCCGCGAGTCGCTCGCGGCCGGGGTAGGTTCCTTGACTTTCGCATACAGCCGCATCGCGGTCAAGCGCGCATCCGAATTCGTCTCGTGTCAGAGTCGGCACAGCAATGTGAGGAGAGATCGTGTTAGGGTCACCTAACTGGCAAAGTGATTTCTATCAAATTGACAGTTGGGCAGTTCGTGGTCGACTCTGGGCGCATTCCGTCTGCCGTTGCTTATGCAGGAAGACCTCCGGCGGTTCGTTCACAGCGAAAGTCATCGCCAGAAGTCACTGCGACGCGGCGTAACTGGGAACGCGGATCGTGCCATCGGGCACTTCCTTGTTTCCGCGCGCCAGTGCCGCCAATGCCATCTCCACGAGTTGCCATTCGTGTGAGCGGCCGATGGCGATGAGGCCATTCACAAGCGCCAGGCTATTGAGGTATGGGTTGGGATTCATCTCCAGCACATAGAATCGCCCCTCGGCGTCCATTCGCACATCAATGCGGGCATAATCGCGGCACTGGAGTACGCGGAATGCACGCTGGGCGATCTTCTCGAGTCGGGCGAAATCATCGGTGGGAATTTCGATTGGTGTGCGAACGGGCGCGGCCTTGTACTCTTCGCTCTCCTCGTGCCACTTGGCATTGAACGTGTAGACTGGCCAGTGCCCTGGCTCGTTGCGGGTGAACTCGATCTCGCAGAGTGGCAGAACGCGCGGCGGCTGGCCTGGCCGGTCGCGCTCCTCGATCATATTGACGTGAAACTCGCGGCCGAAGACGAATCGTTCCACGACCACGGGTCCGCCGTATGTGGCGAGAACGAACTTCACTCGCGTGTCGAGTTCCTTCTGCGAGGTGACAACGCTGTTCTGATCGACCCCGACACTCGCATCTTGACACGCTGGCTTGACGATTGCCGGCCAGGCTCTGCGCCACCGCGGGACTGGGAGTGAGTCGATGATGAGGTATTCGGGCGTGGGGATTCCAGCAGCCGAGAGGATATATTTCGCACGAGCCTTGTCGCGTCCGAGCGCCAGACACGCAGACGGGCACCCGGTGAAAGACACATTCAGCCATTCGAGCAGCGCCGCGGCCGAGACTTCCGTACCAGTTTGTGTTGCAATTCCCTCGAAGAGGTTGAACACCGCGTCGGGTTTCTTCTCGCGCAGATAATCGAGCAGTGGTTGCGGATCGTAGTTGACTCCGAGTTTTTTCACATCGAAGCCGGCGTCTGCGAGAACGTGGAACGTGTCATCCACAGTTTCGAGAATGTCATGCTCGGCCCCGGCGTCGGGGTGGTCGAGCGGGAGTACAGGTTCGTTGTAGAGCAATAGTAGGGAAGGTGGCTTCGGCATGGTGCGCTTCGCGTACGGTCAGCCCGGCGCGAGATGCCGGAGATGTCGTTGTTATCGGCGCCGCCAGGTCGCGCGCGGCAGGGGTTGCGGGAATTCGCAGGTGGGGACTGATGCATTCTAGGCGAAAAACCGCACGAGCCGCACAATCGGCTGCGATTCGGGGAATGACTCACGGACGCTCAACGGATCACACGCGAACGCCTCATCTCAGCCCATAGCGCGTCAGCGTTGCATCGAGAACCATTCCGATGAGTTGGGAGTAGGTCAGTCCCATTCGGTAGGCGAGGTAAAGCAGGTCGCTCGATTCGGGATTCAGTCCAGGCAGCGGGTTGATCTCAAGGAAGTAGGGGATACCGTCGCGAATGCGGAAGTCCGCGCGAGCGAGGTCCCGGCAACCCAGCCCAGTAAATACCGCCATCGCATCGGCTTCGATCGCATGGGTCACGCTGGGTGCGAGTCGCGCCGGAGCAACGTACTCCACGGTATGGTGCCAGTCTCGCTTCACCTCCAGGCTATACACGAAATCCTTCACTACCTTCTTCGGGATCACCTGCATGATGCCGATGGGCTGCGGGGGATCATTGCCGATCAGACCTATGGTCACCTCGTCTCCAGCAATGTACTCCTCCACGAGTACCGGTTGGTGATAGTTCCGCCATAACTCTACCACCGTGGGGCCGAAGTCCTCAGCCGTCTTGATGAGGCATCGGTTGCGGATACCCTTGCTCGACCCTTCGGACGCGGGCTTGGCGAGCACCGGCAAGGGTAAGCCAGCCTCTTCGAGAATTGGTGGGAACTCGGCGAAATCGCCGTCATACTCCCCTGGCGGCGGAGCGAGAGTCACGCCCTTCGGGATCGTCACGCCAAGTGATTCCACCACTCGGCGTGTCATGTCCTTGTCGAGTGCGACGGCCAGTGCCAGTGGATCGGAGCCGGAGTAAGGGATGCCGAGCATCTCGCACACTCCCGGCACGCGCGACTCACGCGACCGGCTTACACCCATACCCTCGGCGAAGTTGAAGACGAGGTCTGGCGGGTTCTTCAGAACCGCTTCCAGGAACTGGCGGCCATCACCCAGTTCGACGACCGTGTGTCCGAGTGTGCGGAACACCTCGGCAATGGCATTGACTGTGACCGGCGAGTCGAACTCCTCGTTGAGGTCGTCCGGCGCATCGATGGGGAGTGGGCCAGTGGGCTTGAGCGTGCAGGCGATTCCAATGAGCATGTCCGGTTCCTCCGGGTAGAAGTGATTGTAGTGGCCTGCCTCCTGCGCAGGCCGTGGCTTCAACAATCCAGACAACGCCGAGTCAGGCCGCAGAGCATGACGGTTGCAGTCTAAGGCTTCGACTTGTTATACAGCGTCCAGGCCCTGACACTGTGGACCACGAACACGATTACGCTGATCGTCGCGAGGATGCGGTAGAAGGTCGTTTTCTCAGGAGCAACCTGACCAGAGTAGATGAACAGCGCGACGGTGAGTGCCGCGGCGATTACAGCGCGCACGAGAGCACCGGTCAACTCCTTCTTCGAGTCGCTTGGGCTGGCGGTCATCGTGTTCCCTTGATGGGGTGCCTGGAATGAGCAACCCCAGGCGAGTGCCTGGGGTTGTGAAGTGTGGCGACTGGATGTCAGCCGCTGGAACTCGCATGACCATTGCCATTTGCTCCATTGAGCATGGGCAGTGGTATGATCGGCCGCAGAGAACCGCCATCGGTGTTTGGTTCAGGTGCATCGGCCGCGTCGGGTGGTTCTGCCCCCTCGCCCGAGCATCCGTCACGCACTACACGCGGCTTGCGACGGTTCATGCGCTCATTGTCCTGTGGGATGAGCACGGTCTTGTCGCCCTGCAGCAGCCCACTCACACCGCGTGTGGGTGTGGGCTGCACCGTGTTCGGTTTGTCCTCCGCCTGGTAGCGTATGAGCAATCCCTCAAAGTTCCGCAGCACAACCGCGTCGTCGGACATTGAGACGAGGTAGTTCGGCATCATGGGAATCTTCCCGCCGCCATGTGGACTGTCCACGACGTAGGTGGGGATGCCGATTCCACTCATGTGTCCGCGAAGGCCCTCCATGATCTCCAACCCCTTCCACACGCTTGTGCGGAAGTGCCCGGCTCCCGTCACCGGGTCGCAGTGGAACAGATAGTACGGCCGCACTTTTGCACGCAGTAGCGCGCGGAGTAGCGACCGCATTGTGCCGAGGTTATCGTTCACGCCCTTCAACAAGACGGAGTGATTGTTGATCGGCATCCCGGCGCGGAGCAACGACTTGCAAACCCGCATCGCTTCGGGTGTCACTTCCCGGGGATGATTGAAGTGCGTCTGGATGTAGACCTTCTCGGCGGAAGCGAGTAGGTCGATCAGTTCCGGATCGTAGAGCCGCTGTGGGAGCGTTACTGGCACGCGCGTGCCAATGCGCACAACATCGACATGATCGATTGCGCGGAGACTCTCGAGGTAGTAGCGGAGTTTTCCGACTGGCAGAGTGAGTGGGTCGCCGCCGGAAACAATCACGTCCCGAATCTCGGTGTGATTGCGAACGTATTCGATCATCCGCTCATCATCGGCGCTAACGCCCTCCCAGCCGCCGCGCGTGAGTGTGGCACGCTTCCGCGTGCAATAGCGGCAATACATGGAACAGTTGGGCGTGGTGATGAGCAGCGCGCGATCAGGATAGCGATGCGTTAGCCCTGGTACTGGCGAGTCCTTGCTCTCTTCCAGAGGGTCATCGAGTTCGTAACCGGATGGGTTCTCGGCTTCCAATGGCGACGGCACCGCCTGAAGCCGGATTGGGTCCGCGGGGTCTTCGGGGTCGATCAGGGAGAAATAGTACGGGGGGACGGCGAGCTTGTACTCGCCCTCCAGGCGGCCCAGTGCCTCCAACTCTTCCGGGGCGAAGCTCAGCAGGTTGCGGAGTTGCCGTACTGATCGGATCGAGTTGTGCGTCTGCCACCGCCAGTCGTCCCACTGGTCGTCGGGGACGTCGTGCCAGAGCGGGTGGCGTCGCGGCTGGCTCGGAGGCTCCTCGTCCTCGAACGCATTCGCCACCGAACGGGCTGTTGGGGCGAGCGCGCGTCGGGCGTCAGACTCGAACATACGCCGCAGGACCTCCAGGGGTCGGCGCTTCCCGATTGTTGCCAGAAGAGGCAGACAGTTCGGGTTGACTCCTCCGACGAAACGCGCCGGAGTGAGAACGCTTTAAGAACGAATCGTAACGCGAGGTCTGTGAAAAACAAGTTGCGCGACTACAGATATCGCGCAGTTTTGGCACTTTTTTCGCGCCATCATCACTACACCCTGTCTGATTCCACGCGCCGAATCGACTATTCGCGTCCTCAAGCGTAGGGCGCGGACAAGGCGAGATACCGAAGTTGTGGGGGCGCAGTCAAGAGAGGCTTCCCAGTTCTTCTGCGCGGACGTGCCGTTTCTGCACCTCGGGGCAGTCTGAGTTGCGTGTCCTGGAATATGGAACCGCCGCACACGTTCACGGAGTGGGTCGGCGGAATAACGATCGCACCAGCGCGCTTCTCCTGGCGTCTTCAGTAGCGGAAGAGACCGAGTCGGTACATCCGATTGCACAGAACGTGGCGCCAGATGTAGCCGCGATTCGCTTCGTGAATTTCCGCAGGCGTCACATCGCGGCCGTGGCAACGGCGTCGCAACCGCCCCATTTCCTCCTGGCCAGTGGCATTCACGACCGTGACTGTCTTCGAGCTTGAATGCACTCGAAACGCGCCGAGGAAACGGCCCAGGCGATGGAACTTCGCATTCGCCTCCTGGAAGCGCAAGAGTAAGTCCCAGTCCATCGCGAAGCGGAAGCTCTCGTCGATGCCACCAACTTGGTCCCAGAGCCGTCGCCGCCAGAACAGCGTCTCCTGTGGGACGTAGTCCGCCCATCGTAACGCTTCCGCATCGTGTGGTGGGATTACCCAGCGTCCGCGCTCGTCGCCGCGCTGGTCAATCACAACGCGGTGCCCGTACACTACGTCCACATCGGGATGATCTTCGAAGAACTTCGCAACCGCGAAGAGCGAGCCTGGCAGGAGCAGGTCGTCGGAGTTCAGATAAGCCATTATCTCGCCGGTGGCGTGCGCGAAACCGAGGTTGATGGCATGCGACTGGCCGTTATCCTTCTCCATCGCGCAGTGATGCAACCGGTGGCGGTAACGATTGAGTACCGCTGCTGTATCGTCCGTCGACCCACCATCCTGCACGATGTATTCGAGCCGTGGGTAGTCCTGGCTCAGCACGCTCTCAATGGTTTGGGCGAGGTACTGCCCCTGATTGAAGGATGGCGTGACAATCGAAATGAGGGGCGGATTCTTGAGCGCCGGCTTGCGATGATACCGCGAAGGTACGCGCAGTAGTCGCGCATCGGGGAACTGGAGTACGCCTAGCTGCGGGATCAGCCCGAGCATCAGCTTGATCTGGTGGCGAACCCAGACTTTCCACGGCATTCGTGGGACGAGGATCGACTTCGACCGAGAAATCGTTTCACGCAGTTCCGCCGCCTGCCGACCCAGGTTGGCTGCCTGTTCCTCCAGCACAATCACCCGATTCTCCATCTCCTGGAGCAGGGCAGCCTCGGCAGCGGTCTCATTCAGCGTGTTCATTCGTCCCTTCCTGGGGCGGCGCGCTCAGGCAGCGGCGCGGTTGCCGGATTGCATCCGGTACCAGTTCACCGTCTCGGCCAGACCACTGTCGAGATCCGTCGTCGCTTCGAAACCGATGAGTGCCTTTGCGCGTGTCGTGTCGAGGCAACGCCTCGGCTGTCCGTCGGGTTGAGTGGGATCGAAGACGAGCCGCCCGCGATAGCCAACGTGGTCGGCAATCTTCTGCGCGAGGTCGGCGATCGCAATTTCGTGCCCGGAGCCGAGGTTCACCGGGTCGGGCGATTCCAGTCGTTCGGCGGCCAGGCGGATGCCGCGCGCCGCGTCAGCGACGTAGAGGAACTCGCGCGTAGCGCGACCTGTTCCCCATACGGGCACTTCTGCAAGGCCGCGGTCCTGTGCGTCGATGCACTTGCGGATCAACGCCGGGATGACGTGTGAAGTCTGGAGGTCGAAGTTATCCCACGGACCATACAGGTTCACGGGCAGAAGGTAAACGCCAGGGAAGTTGAACTCCTGCCTGTATGCCTGAACTTGCGCCAGTAGCATCTTCTTGGCGAGGCCGTAAGGGGCGTTCGTCTCCTCCGGGTAGCCATTCCAGAGATCTTCTTCTTTGAACGGCACCGGGGTGAACTTCGGGTAAGCGCAGATGGTTCCGGCGCAAACGAACTTTTCCAGCCCACGGCGACGACACGCCTCAATGAGCTGCACGCCCATCATCAAGTTGTCGTACAGGAACGTGCCTGGATGCTTGCGGTTGGCACCGATGCCGCCGACCACCGCTGCAAGGTGGATCACGACGTCCGGGCGACTCCATTCCAGAACACGCTGAACCGCGCCGGTGTCGGTTAGGTCGTACTCCGCTCGGCGTGGGGCGAATATGCTTGTGCAGCCTGCACCGCGCAGTTCGCCCACAACGTGCCGACCCAGGAATCCACCCCCGCCAGTCACGAGGATTCGTTTGTTCCGAAGGTCCATTGCCTCACCTTCCCTGGATGTCATCGTGCGATGTGCCGTCCGGCCTACTCCGCAGCCCTTACTAGGTCGGCACTGGCCCCCGCAGAGGTTTACTCAATCCGCAACGTCTACGCAACCGCAACGGGGATCACCTGGCGTGGAAGTTGGAGAAAATGGCAGGACGGCGTGAGCCGGGTGCTTCCCCAGCCCACGCCGCCATGACTGCCACTTTGTCGGTCGTCAGGCGACTCGCTTGACCTGGTTAGCCTGGACTGCCTGTTCCCAGGCGCGGAATTCCGTCATGAACTGCCCAACGGCTTCATCGGTCTTGGGGTGGGCACACATCTGGGGGAAGAACTTCGGCGGTACGGTGATGATGTGCGCGCCGGCCTGGATCGCCTCGTTAACATCGACGAGGTGGCGAATACTGCCGACGATGATCTCACTATCAGAGCCGCGACGATCGAGGGCCTCGCGGGTGGCGCGGATCACCGAACCGGCGTCGTAGCCCACATCACGGATACGACCCCAGAACAGGCTGACGTATTTCGCACCTGCCGAGGCGGCCATGACAGCCTGGTTGTACGACATACAGCAGGTGCAGTTCACGGGTACGCCGCGACGAGCAAGCTGGGCAATTACCTTCAGTTCGTTCCAGCCAACAGGAATCTTGATGTTGAGATACGGGTAGTCGCCAAACTCGCGGACGAACTGCTCGGCCTGGTCGGCCATCCGTTCCGGGTCGGTGGTGTTGACCTCCACCGATAACGGAATCCTGGCATCGTGCTTGATCAGCACGTCGATCATCGAGCGGATGTGGATGCCAAAGTCGGTGCAGCCGGACCGGGCCACGAGCATTGGATTGGTTGTGACACCCGAGGGGAATCCCCGTTCCAGGCATGTTTCCAGTTCCTTCACATCGGCTGTATCCACGAACAATTTCATCACACGTCTCCCTGAGTGTTTGCTCTACGCGGTAGGCTGCGCCGCGCGATCCGGATCGAGTATCCAGGCGACCGCACCTGAAATATCGCTGGCGCGGTGGTCTGGCGCACAGCGGTGTGCGCCACTGAACGGTGTCTCAATCAACACTCCGCGGCAACCAGCGGTGTGTGCCGCAGCGATGTCGCTCCACCGGTCGCCGATCAGGGTGGCACTGGATAACTCCAGGTCCCATTTCTTGATTGCGGCCAGGAGCATCCCAGGTCGCGGCTTACGGCAAGAACACTCGTCGGCGTTGTCGTGATAGCAGCAGAACACGTCGAGCAGTGGGAGTTCCGCGCAGAGTTTCGTGTTGATCTCCTCAACAGCCGCGCGAGACTGCTTGCCCCGTGCGACATCTGGCTGATTTGTCACTACAACCAGTGCGAACCCCGCCTTGCGAAGTAGCCTCAGCGACTCCGGCACACCAGGCAGAATCTCGAGTTCCTTTACACTCATCGGTGGTCGGGTCGTGCCGCCTTCGGGAAATGCCCGATTCAGCACACCGTCACGGTCAAGAAACACCACACGTCGCGGCATCGTCGCACTCAGGATGAAGCGGGTGGGCAGTGATCGGTCCTCCGACACAACTCGCACGCTGTGAGGCAGACGCCCAGTTACGCCACCTTCTTCGCCTCACCAGAACTGGCCGACTCCCACTTGGTCGCCGCGGTCTTCAGTATCGGATGCGACACGAACAGGTGCCACACGACAGCCTGGAACGCTTCCGCATGAGGCGTGACGTGTGCGGCGTTGACTGTCGGGACGATCACACACGCATCGGCCATCTTCGCCGTGTAGCCACCGTCACGGCCGACGATCCCGCACACCGCGGCTCCGACCTGTTTGGCGTGCTGCACGGCGCGGACGAGATTCGGGCTGACATTCCGTTCCAGATCGCCGCCGCCCACGGAGAAGATGAGCAGTCCGTCGGCCGCGGTGAGGCGACTGCCGCGAAGCCATTCTGCGAAGACAGTTTCCCACCCCTCATCGTTGGTGCGGGCAGTCAGTTCCGAGACGTTGTCAGTCGGCGAGTATGCTTCCATACCGGCGATCTTGCGAAAGTCGTTGACCGCGTGCGCGGCGTTGGCCGCACTGCCGCCGACGCCCAGAATGAAGAGTCGGCCACCTCTCGCGCGAATTGCTGCGAGCGTCTCGACAACTTGGTCGATGGCATCCATATCGAGCTTCGCGACAATCTCGCTCGCCTCGTTCAGAAACTGCTGCGTAAAGGACATTTCTGCCTCCTAGCTCGACGATTTCTGTTCGTTCAGGCTGCACGACTTCGAACGAACGCTTCTGCGTCGCGTAAGCCCTGCACAGAGCCGATCTCGTAGAACCGTTTCGTCACCTCATGGCCAACCATTTCGCCGGATGCGACAAGCGCCGCGTAGAGCTCGGCGAGGTCGGTTGGTCGGTCGATCGGGATGCGTTCGACCGCTTCACGTCGGAGGTACGACAGCCCGTAGTCGATGTGTGTCATCTCCGACGTGCGATCACGTTTGTCGTAGCGGACCAGCCGACCAGCGCGGAACTCGGCGTTGCTCGTATCGAAGCTGTTCTCGTTGCGGAAGACAGTCATCACGCCAAGCATGTCCGAAGGGAACGCGGCGAGTACATCCTGGTAACTCAGATCGAGCAACGAATCACCATAGAGGACGAAGGCGCCCGCACCGATGAGCGAGAGTGCCTGCCGTACGGCTCCGCCCGTTCCGAGTGGTGTTGGGCCGTCGTGCGAGTAGCGGACGCGCAGTCCGAAGCGAGTCCCATCACCGACGTGGTCGCGGAGCTGGTCGGCGAAGTGGCCGATACACATCACGACCTCGCGCACGCCTTGTTCGCGCAGCCCGGCGAGCTGATGGTCGATGAACGGGCGGTTCGCGACTGGCACGAGCGCTTTTGGGATGGCCTTTGTGATTTCACCCAGGCGCGTGGCCTTGCCACCAGCCAGGATCAGCACAGGAGTCGAAGCGAGGTCAGTCACAGGATTGCCTTCAGGAGAGTTCCGCAAACCGGACGACACACCAGGATCCATTCCATCTTTGCAATCTCACGGTAAGTCAGGCACTGCGTCACTACGAAGCCCGTTCACGCCGCGCGGCGTATGGCCGGCCTGAGCACCGGTGCGCGCGTGGCGACGGACACCAGCCGCGTACCCTGGAAGTCGAAGCGAAAGGGGACGTTCTGCAGGCCAGCGCTGGCCATCGCCGTGCAGAGCCGCTCGTGATCCTCGGTGTAGTACATCAGGAATCCACCGCCGCCGGCCCCAATGAGCTTCCCGCCCAGTGCACCGTGCTTCATCGCCAGGTAGTGCCACTCGTCGATTCGCGAGTTCGACATTCCACCGCTGCGTTTCTTCTTCCACTGCCAGTGAACATTCATCAATTCCGCGAAGCCGCGGAGGTCGCCTCCTTCCAGCGCCTCCTTGCTCTTGAATCCGATGTCCTTGATGAAGTGGAGGTTCTCGACCATGGATGAATCGGCAGCCTTCGTTTTGCTGTCCTGCTCGCGCAGCACTTCGGACGCGCTCCGCGTGTATCCGGTGAAGAACAGGAGCAGGTTCTGTTCGAGGCGGCGCAGGGTGTCGGACGAGGCACGCAGCGGCCAGTATTCGACGTGCCCGTCCGGGTTAAAGCGGAAGCACGTCACTCCGCCGACTGCGGCGATGTACTGGTCCTGTTTTCCGACCGGCTCTTGCAAACGGTCGATCTCGATGTGACACGCCTGCTCGGCGATCTCGGCGGCGCTGGGGTTGCCATCGTGCAATGCGTGGAGGCCGCGCAAGAGTGCAGTGCAAAAACTACCCGACGAGCCGAGACCGGTGCCTGCTGGGATGTCGGCCATCGCTGCGACTTCCAGTCCCTCGGCCGGCACGCCGACCTGACGCATTGCCTCACGCACAAGCGGGTGCTGAATCTGCGACACATCCGAGACGCGTTCTGTCTGCGAATACTTGAGGATCATCTCCGGCAGGATGGAACGATTGATCACGATGTGAACGTGCCGGTCGATGGCCGCGGCGATGAGGAAGCCAGTGTGTTCGGTGTAGTACGAGGGGAGATCGGTGCCACCGCCACCCAGTGAGATGCGCAAGGGGCTTCGAGTGATAATCATCAGGCGCCCCTTCATGGTCGCGAATGTCTCGTCGGGTGGCCGATCCACGCGACCGTTACATTCATCGTCCGGGAGCACCGTTCGCCTTCAGCGATTGCCTGACCACTCCACCTAACCAGTATTATCCGGCCTTCCGCTTCACACGACTCGATTGCGCATAGACCGCGCCGACGACATCGAGAGCCGCAACAGCATCTTCCATCGTTGCACCGGTTCCTGATTCACCACCAATGGCGGCCTCGAATGCGCTGAACTCAGCGACCCAGGAGGTGTCGTCGCCTGGATACTCCCAGATCGTCGTTTCCGGCGGCCCCATGCGCGGCAGCATTCGATAGTACGCGAGTCGCTCGATACCGTAGCTGCCGCCGAGGCCATCAATCTGGAGTTTTCCTGTACGCCCGTAGATTTCGAGGCAGAACAGATTCTTCCACTCGGAACAACTCGCATGCAGCCAGCCAACTTCACCGCCGGCGTGATGTGTGCAGATGAAGCCGTTATCCTCAACAGGCATCTCCCAGAAGAACGTGCCAGCGAGTCCGTGGGTACTTGTGACCTCGCCGAGGAACCAGCGCGTCAGGTCAATGAGGTGGACCCCCTGATCGAGCAATTCGCCGCCGCCTGCCGTCGCAGGGTCGGCACGCCACTCGCGGTCGTAACCCACACGCCCGCCGTGACCATACCGCCCGCGAACGTACATCAGAGGTCCGACCGCGTCCGCGTCCACCAACTCACGCGCCTTGAGTAGGGCAGGGTGGAAACGATGGTTGAACCCGACGCGAACTGCCACGCCAACGGTTCGCGCTACCTCGGCGACCGGACGAAGTTCCTCTGCGGAGCGCGCTGCCGGTTTCTCGACGAGTACATGCTTGCCGACTTTCACTGCGGCGAGTGTAACGGGCGCGAGCGCGTCGTTGAAAGTGGCGACAACGACCGCGTCCACGTCCTCACGTTCGACGAGTTCACGCCAGTCGCGTGCGACCTGGCAGCCCGGATATTGCCGCGCGAGTTGCGCTGCGCGATCGGGAACCGCGTCCGCGGCACACGCGAGGGTGTGACCCAGAGTGAGGATCGATTTCGCACGCTTCCCACCAATCAAACCGCAACCCACGATGCCTACGCGCATTTCTTCCACCCTCCGCGATCTTCTGGCGTGATGCGACGAAGTGTGTAGATATCGCCGGTCGCGAGTTGCTCGCGACACGCAGGCAGGTTTGCCCAGTCGTCCCACACTGCGCTCAAGAGACGGCCAGAGATTCCATCGGAGTCGGCCGAGGCCAGAAAGAGGCAGAGTTCGGCACCTTTAACCAGTGGTGTGCCGCCAGAGTCGCGCGTCCTGGTCATCTTCTCGTAGAACGCCGCGCCAACCTTGTCTGGTCCGGCGGCGATGAGGTCGTCCATCAATCGGGTATTCAACGCGCCTGGCGCGACGGCGTTCACGTCAATACCGGCGCCGCGTGTCTCTTCCGCGAGAGTTTCGGTGAAACGTACGACCGCCGCCTTCGAGGCGGCATAGGCACTGATACGTGGCAGGGGCGCAGTCGCGCCGCCGCCGGAGAGGTTTACGATCTTTCCGTACTTTGCCGCGCGCATGTGTGGTAGCAGTGCCTGACACATGAGCACAGTGCCGAAGAGGTTAACCTCAACTGCCTTCATCCACTCGTTCCAGTCGTTGTCTTCGATCAGCCCGAATGGGCCGTATACGCCCGCGTTGTTCACCAGCACACACGGGTCGGGCAACTCCGCGCGAGCCATGTCGGCTGTTGCGCGGCAATCGCCTGGCTTTGAGACATCCGCGACGCGGGTGAGCACCTTTTGTCCGGTGTGCGTGGCGAACCGTGTGAGTTCGGTTGCTGTCTGCTGGAGGAGTTCTTCACCACGGGCGGTGAGCAGAACGCTCGCGCCGGCCCGGACGAAGTGTTCCGCGATGGCCCGCCCCAGGCCCTGATTCGCTCCGGTGATGATTGCCGACCTGCCGGCCAGCGGCGCGCCGCGCGGTTCCATTCGCTCAATCTCCTTCTCGCGTACCGGTTGGCACCGGCGCGTATACCCGGACTCTGGATGCGGCGGCAAGGGGAGGTGTGGTACGCACGGTCGTGAGAGTCGTTCAGGCCGCTCGTCCCAGTGCCACATACACAATGTCGGCTGCGTCAGCGAGGCTGCCAGCAAGATAATGCGTGGGGTCGATGATACACGGAGTCTTCATCACGCGGCTCACCTGAGCGGGCGTGATTGCTCGGTACTCTGGCCAGGACGTGGCCAGCACACCCACATCCGCTCCCCGGAGAGCGGCTTCCGCAGTGTCAGCCAACTCGATCTCGGCCAGTTCGCCGGTGTGTTCCTTCACAGCAGGATCATGTGCGCGGACTTTTACACCGCGCGTGAGTAGCCACTGACAGAGTTCGAGCGGGCCAGAACGACGGAGCGTGTCTGTGCCGGGCTTGTATGTCAAGCCCAGCACGGCGACCGTGGATCCAGCGGGGAGTGTTGAGAGTTGGTCGCGCAGCCAGTTCTTCTGACACTCATTGCTCTCGCGAACGCCACTGAGAAGGTGTGCCGGGCAGTCGTGCTCGCGTGCGAGTTCAAGGAGGAAGCCGATGTCGCGTGCAAGCGTACCGCCTGAGAATGCCGCACCAGGCGAGAGATACGCTCGTGGGCCGATTCGCTGTTCGCTTCTCAGACCGCGTTCCACTTCCTTCGCATCCGCTCCGACAACTTCGCAAATGCGGGCGAGTTCATTGATGAACGCGACCGAAGTGGCGAGGAACGCATTGACGGCGTGCTTCGTCATCTCGGCCGAAGCCACGGACATCCATACACGCTCGCCACCGAAAGGAGCGAGCAACCGTGAGAGCGTATCGCGGTCTGCGGAGTCGCAACCAATCACGATACGATCCGGCTTCCTGAAACAGTCGAGTGCCTGACCGAGTCGCAGATTTTCAGGCGAGTATGCGACTCGCGTACCCAGATCCACCCAATCTGCTGAGAGTTTTCCACCGAAACCAACGGGCAGTTGCGAGGAAATCAGGATAAGGGTGCCTGGTGTGATATGCGTTGCGATATCTTCAAGTCGGTCGCGGACCCACTGCACATCGGCGTTGTCCTCAGCATCGACGGGTGTGTCGAAGCAGACCCAGATCACTTCAGACGAAGGGATTGCGTCTGCAGCATTCCCCGTGAAACGCAACCGACCAAGGCATTGTTGCTCCGCGATGAGTGCGGCAAGACCGGGTTCGTCCACGCCCGGACGGTTCGTGTGCAGGTTTGCGATGGTATTCGCGTTGGGATCAAGCCCGACGACCTCGTGACCGCTCTCTGCAAGGCACGCGGCCGTTACGCAGCCGAGATGCCACAGGCCGTAGACGGTGACACGCATAGGGTTGCCTGACCTCGCGGTAGAACTGCTCATCACACGGATAGGTAGTCGCCTGGATGAGCAATGAAGAAAGTTTGTTCGCGCAACGGGCGCGGTAAGTGTGAAGGACGCATCAGGCAGCCTTACGAGATTCCAGCACCCACTCGTTCTGTCGCAGGTAGTCGAGCGTGCGAATCACCGCCTCACGGATG
The DNA here is from genome assembly GCA_964422915.1 of uncultured Frigoriglobus sp. Taxonomy (GTDB): domain Bacteria; phylum Planctomycetota; class Planctomycetia; order Gemmatales; family Gemmataceae; genus Gemmata. Next base: position 80,698 of record CAYRDG010000022.1, read on the forward strand.
CTCAGTTTTTGTCGCCAGCCAAACGATTTCAGCTTCGTGGTATCGAGGAAGATGAATGGGCTGTCGCCGATCCAGCCACGCGTGCCGCCGGTGTAGTTCCGCGTTGGATTCAGCCCGAGTCGGTTGCAGATCCAGCCGAGCGAGTCGTTTACCTCGCAGTATCCGTCCGCGCCGAGGTTCACGACGTTCACAGCATCGGTTGCCTTCTCCATTACGGTGGAGATCGCATCGATGCAGTCCTGAACGTAGAGGTAACTCTTGCGCTGCTTACCGTTGCCGAGAACCTCAATCGCGCCGGGGTTTGCCTGCAACTTCGCATAGAAGTCAAAAACATGACCGTGTGTGTAGCGTTCGCCGAGAATCGAGACAAAACGGAAGATGAACGCCTGGAAGCCAAAGCCGTGTGCATAAGCCGAGATCAGCGCTTCGCCGGCAACCTTGCTCGCCGCGTAGAGACTCGTCTGGACCGGGAATGGTGCGGTTTCCGGCGTTGGGAAGATCTCGGCCTCGCCATAGACCGAACCAGTGGACGAAAAGCCGATCCGTTTCACGCTCCCGGCACGCATCGCTTCGAGCACGTTGAAGGTGGCGACGGTGTTTTGCTGCAGGTCGCGGTCGGGGTGGTTCGTACCGAAACGCACGTCGGCATTGGCTGCGAGATGGAAGACGAAGTCGTGCCCCGCAACGGCAGTCTTCAAGGTTGTCAGGTCGAGCAGGTCGCCCTCAACCAATCGGAAACGCGTGTGCTGGCACGCATCTGTGAGGAATGCTCGCTGCCCGGTGCTGAAGTTGTCGAACACGGTGACGTGATGACCTGCGGCGAGCAGGCGGTCCACGAGGTTCGAGCCGATGAAACCGGCTCCACCTGTAACGAAGTAATTCACGTGTCACTTGCCTCCATGCCCAAGTCGTTCAGGCCGCTGCGTCCAGTGATTGGATGGCTGGTGTAGCAGGTCGCAGTCGTGGCTTCAGTGTCAACCCGATGACGAGGTTGCACCACGTCGCAGGCACGTACCGGAACGGGAAGAAACGCTTGTGCTCGACCGTGAAATACGGCGTGAGTTCTTCGAGAATCTCGTGCGGCCGATTGATATGCTCGCGTTCAATGAACCACCTGTATGGTTGCCCATAGCGCTGCTCAAAGATGCGTTGCGCCGAGATCCGGCGTGCCGTTGAGTATGCCAGGCTCCCTTCACAGGGGATCACAACGGAGAACACTCCGCGAGTCTTGTCGCAGAGGCGGTACATCTCACGGGCAGCGGCCGGGAGGTTGGGCAGGTGTTCGAGGACGTGGATCGCCAGGATGCGGTCGAAATGGCCGTCGGGGTGCGGGAGGCGTGTCTGGCAGTCGCCCGTGACTGTTTGGATACTGGGGAACCGCGCCCGAATCGCTTCGCTCATGTTCTCGCGGAGTTCCAGCGCGTGGTAGGCTTCTTCCTGCTCTGACGTTAGCGATTCGTACCGGATGTGTTCACCGATCCCGGCGCCAATCTCGAGTGTACGGTGGAAGCCTGCCGGAGCGGTCCGCACTGGGTAGGAATGATTGAAACGGTCGATGACCCCGAACTTGTTCGGCAATACTTCGTGCCAGTGCTTCATGAAGTCGTCGCTGATCCGTTGTTGATCGGGTGTGAGCGGTGGGAAAGTCTTGGGCCACTTGCTGGTCATCGCGCGCCTCCAGGGTTCCGGGGTGAGTTCACACCCGCGCGGGGCGCGAAACGGCGGCTCGACGGCCGAAACGGATCCGGAACAGGTCCTTCAGGTTCTTCCAGTTGCCAGAGACGAGTTGCAAGCGGCTGTCACCATCGTCGCGCCAGGTAACGCCGACTTCCTTGACGCTGTAACTGGATCGCAGCGCCAACGAGAGGATTTCTACGTCGAACATGTAGCCGTCGATACGCTGGCGTGAGAAGAGTGTGCGTGCGACCTCGGCGCGGAAGAACTTGAAGCCACACTGCGTGTCGGCAATGCCATGCAGCCCGACCAGTGGACGCATCAGCAGGGCGAAGCCCTTGGAGCCGACACGCCGGTACCACGGCTGGCGCACGGAGATGTCGGCACCTGCAGCGGCGCGCGAGCCAATTACCACATCCCATCCTTCATCGAACCAGGGGAGAACCTTCTCGATTTCGTTGATAGCAACCTTGTAGTCCGCATCGAGGAAGCCGACGATTTCGCCGGTGGCCACAAGCATTCCCTCACGAACTCCACACCCCTTGCCGCGTCTCGCCGGTTCACCCAGAACGACCACTGGCATCTCACTCACTAGTGCCGCAGCCGCCTCGCGAGTTCCGTCGGTACCATCGGCGGTGACAATCAGTTCGTACCGGAAGCCGCGCGGTTCCAGATACTCGCAGATCGACCGCAGCGTGCCCTGGATCGTCGCGACCTCATTAAAGGCCGGGACAATGAGACTCAGTCGCGGTGGCGAACGCATCCAAGTTGCTCCTTCCCTGGGGCTTTGCAGGTCATTGCTCCGGCTGCGGCGATTCAAAGCCGAGAAACCGGATGTGTGCGCCGGCGCTGCGTCCATCGGGAAGCGGCAGCGACTGCGTATCGGTGAATCGACATTCAACCCACCGGGCTTGAGTCATCTTCCCCGCAGGTGCGCGTAACTCAAAGCTTCCTGGTCCCACCACACGCTGCGCCACCACCTGCCCATCGAGCAACAGCGACACCTGGGTACGGAACGCCGCGTTGCCGCCCACTTCCGGCACCTGCCCGCGGACCACCGCTTCGGCACCAGGCTTGATCTGCGTCAAGCGCGCGCGTGCATCCTTCGCGGCCCAACCGTCGGGCCAAATACCGTGTTGTTCCAGCGCTGGGTTACGCAGGTCTGTTGGGAATACGCTGAGTTTTTCAGGTGGGTGCGATGCTGGTGTCTTCGTGTGTCGCTCGAAGCCGATGAAGTGGATGTGGGCAGCGACTGTTCGGCCGTCTGGCGCTGGAAGTGTCTGTATGCGCGAAAACCGCAGCCCGACCCATCGCACTCCGGCTCCTGCGTGTCTGGGAATGCGAACCTCGAACTCACCTGGCTTCAGGATCCGACGTGTCACGGTTGTCTCATCAATCAGGACGGTCAACTCCGTCTCGAAATCGGTAGCACCAGGCAGGCCAGGCACCATTCCGCGGATCACGCAATCGTCATCGGGGGCAGCTTCCGTCAGACGTACTTTCGCCTCCGACGCGACCCACCCCTCTTCGAAGAAACCGGAGAATTCCAGTTGTGGTTGCGCGAGATCGTCCGGGAAGCAAGCGAGGGCCTCTGGCGGCCGGAATGCCGCGTACTCTTCATCTGAGATGATGGAGATGTCGCGAACGTGGCCCGTGAGCCAACGACGGTCGCGTGGAAATTCGGCGCCCCAGAGTCTGTCCACGCTGGTCAGGTCGTTGGGGTTCCGGTGTGACACCGGGCCGAAGTCGACGACCAGAAACCGTGCCGGACCAACAGCCTGGACAGCCAGCGGTGGCGAAACAAGCCGCGCAGCCCCGGAACCGATCGCGCCCAGCGACACTCTTCGATCGCCGACCACCTGCGCCGGTGCCAGCGTGCGGACCCGGGCATCTCTCAAGTACGACGCGGTGTAATTCACCACCACCCGTACCCGTGGGCTAGGGTTGAGTACGTCGAGGACCACTGCGCGACCTGCACCCGCGACCGTGTGCTTACGGAAGATCGCATCGATCTCCAGGCGGTGTAACGAAACCGACTTCGGCTCCTCTAGATAACCAGAGAAGTCTTGCCGTGCGCCGGTCGCATCACAGAAGACCGCGAAGTTCTGCAGCTTTGAAAGTGGTTCGCAGACAATTGCTCGACCGTCTTCGGGGAATTGTCGACGGTTCAACACGGACAGACTCCCACCACCAGCAACCACCAGCACTCGCGCGCGTGCGCATTCCACAGGGTCGGCTGGAAGAAGCATGAGCCTGTGCAACGCCTTCCCGGAGTCTGGATCCACCACGGTCAGTCGTCCTCGCGCGACCACCGCTGCGTATTCCGTTTGCATCGACTGCAGTCGCACACTCCAGTCAGGATGCAACTTGAGCCAGGGTGAATCATCGAGCATTTGGAAGCCACTCACCACCAAAGCCGTGATCGGGGCATACCCAGTTTCGGCCACCGGTATGCCGCGAATCTCAGACCCGATGAGCTTCAGCAACGAACTGTTGTTGGTCGCCAACAAGATGCGGTCTACGTCACCCGCCGCGACGTGACTTCTGTAAGCCTCACGAAACTCGGAGAGGGCACGCTGTGGAGTCGCAGGGAGTTCGACCCGGTATTCGTGGCCCCGGCTCTGGTCCACGTACCAATACTGAGTGTGCGCATTCATGAGCAACACGCCCATCATCAGCAACGCCGCACAGCGCATACTCCATCTCCCACGCCGTGCTGCCAGCCATGCGCCAAGTATGCCCCACAGAAACGGTTGCACGAACATGGCGAGCTTGAACAATCCGAACGCGGAACGCTGGGCCAGCAATACCCCGCCAAGCACCACAATCGCTGCAAAACCCGCTGCGAGGCTGCGCCCACGTAGTAAGCCTGCCGCAGCCGGCACCAGCACTGCCGTTGTAAGTAACAGGCCAAGGAGAATACTGAGATTCTGGTATGCAGATGACTCGGGGCCTGCGAAAGGCAGCAGTCCCCAGAGGATCGCCGGCCCACGCGGTGTCAGGTAGTACGGGAAGAGTTCTGCCATGACATCGGAACTTCCGCCTTTTCTGGACTGAATCAGTAGAAACGATACGGCACCATATAGATAAACTGGCAGAAGTGCGATCATCACCGCGATCGCCAGAGCCGCATGCGTCAGATGTCGAAGGACCAGTCGCTTCCTCACCAGGTCGCGAACTCCCAGCACGATACAGCCCCCCACCAAAATCGGCGTCACTTCCAGGTAGAAGACCACCAACCCTGCGAACACCATCCCACAGGCAATGGCTCGACGGAGAAGTATATCCGTACGAAGATGCCAGAACCGACCGGACACCAGGGCCAGAGATGAACAGAGCAAAGCTATCCCGTCGATCTGAGCGATGAGTTGCTGGACTACCCCATAAGTCATGGGCGCCGCGACCGCCAGTAGTAGTCCGGTTAGGAGAGCGCAGCGGCGACTCACAGACCAGGCAAGCCCGCACGCCGCGCTGACCAGTCCCAGATTCAACGCCACAATCACTGGCATGAAGACCTGTTGTGGGGAGATGCCCGTTATCGTGGATACCAGTGCCAGGAGTATCTCCGACCCTGGCCGGACCTGGAGTAGGATGAAGAAGAACCAATATGCCCGAGATAGGTCGCGCCCCGCGCGAAGATCGTCGAGGCTAGGTACAGCCGCATATCCGTGATCCCTGTAGCCGGCAGCCATCAGACAGTAGTTCGCCATGTCGTCATTGCCGTTGGCGAGCCAGTCGAAGCCGTACTGGAATAGCGGCCAGCCAGTCAGTCCGAAGGTTGTGGCGAGGATCAGCGCGAACGGCCAGCCTTGACGCAACAGACCACGGACACGCTGACGAGATGGACGCCCGCGCCACAAGGCGACGACCGACGCTGCGAGGAGCACTCCTACAACGGGTGTGGCCAGGAGCCGCACCGGCAGGCCGAATCGCACGAAGATGTAAGTGATGACGGTGACGGTCGCGAAGCCGACCGTCGGTGCAAGCAAGACCGTAGGCATCGACCACCGGTGCTTGCCAACTCTGAGTACCGCCAGGCCGACAAGCGACCACACCAACACCAGCACCCAGGTGAGAAGCACAGTCATTGATTACCCCTTACCTGCCGGCTAGGCGAACACGTAGGGGGGAATAGCGAATCTGGCCGTTTCCCACCAGCGGAACTCGAAACTGGGGTGTAGCCAAGTTCTCTGGTGGTGCCGGCGTGAATTGGGTAATTTGGGTAAT
>CAYRDG010000023.1:0-84259 GCA_964422915.1 uncultured Frigoriglobus sp.
GGCGACCAGCAAGAGCGTCCCTGCGAGTTCGATGGAAAGAAGGTGTTCCGAGTAGAGTAAGTAGCCAAGATTGGCGACGTTGCGAGCAGGTAGCAGACCGGTGCCGTGCAGGATCGTGACCTCGTCGCGGAGTTTGCGGACCTCGGCTTTCGCCGCCGCCATGTCGGGCTTGTCGGCCATCAGGTTCGTTTCAACATTCCGAACGAGGGCGCTACTGGCCTGCCGGACCTTGCGTGCCTGCGCCAGCGTGTCACGGGCCTGTGGGTCGGACCGGAACAGTGATGCCTTCGCATTGTGCGCCGCCGGCGTTTGTTGCAGTCGCTCGCGAAGGGAACCACCCGTCAGACTTCCGGTTTCTTCGCTCCCCGAGCCGACGACCAACTCAAGCTCGCGTTGAATGGGATCTACTGCCTTCTCGAACACCGCGACCCGTTCCGCGCGTGCGCTGCGTGAAGACGTGTTGCCGTCGAGGGTCTTCTCAGCTTCTGCGAGTTTCTGCAACGCGCCTGCGAGCTTCACCCGTTCCGCGGGCGTGACAACCTGTGCGAGTAAGCGGCGCCCGCTCTCCGTTGTGGCGGCGCCCGCTGGGTCGCGACTGGTCAGGAAGAGCGTGAAGAGCACCAGCCCGGTGAAGGCAAAGCCTGCGAAACTCCCATAGAGCGGCTCGCGGCTACGGTCATTCTCGTCGGACGGCCCTTCCACATGCGAGAGCATGAGGAGGAAGAGGAACGTGACGATGATGGCTCCGGCGTAGATGATGATGGTTGCGGCCATCAGGAACGGAGCAGCCAGGAGCAGGAATAGACCGCAAGTGCTAAGGATGACGAACGCGAAGGCGATAGCGCCTCGCGCCGGATTCCTCTGGACAACAAGTACTGTGCCAAAGACAACCGCCGCCAGTGAGAAGAGCCAGAACAGGACGGTACCGATGATGTCGGAGGCGGGGTTGCCGAAGGTGTGGTAAACCCACGCCGTGAGCACCACCAGCGACGCCACAAGTGCCGCGATCCCGCCGGCAACGAGTCGCCCGCGCGGCCGCGGCAGGAGCAGGTAGAAGCCGGCTATCGCCAGAATGGCGGCCAGGGCGATTTCGCCCCCGGCTTCCTGCGTTTTCGTCAGTGCGAATAATGTCATGCGGTGCTCGTGAAGTTTGTCACAAGCGGAACGTCGATGGTATATGGGGCGAGCGGCGAACGTCGAACCCCGCCTGTGAGAGCGGGCGTATTTTTCGTGCTGGCAGCCTATCCCACTGGCGCGAGTGGATGTCTCGTTCAGGCCGGCGGAGCCTCGCTCGCCGGGCCGAGTCGGCCGCCCTGTGTCCGGATCGGATCGGTGCCGGCCTGCGTTGTCGTGTCGAAGACGCTCAGGAGTTTTTCCTTGTCGAAGATCATCTGTTCGCGCGAAAGCCCGGTGAGGTCGTAGAGCGTCGTCAGTTCGATGGCATCCACCGGGCAGGCCTCCTCGCACATGCCGCAGTAGATGCAACGCAGTTCGTCGATGACGAACGTTTCCGGATACTTCTCGCGGCTGTCTTTCTGCCATTCAGTCGGGGCCGGGGCTGCCACGATGTCGATGCAGTGCGCGGGGCAGGCCGTCGCGCACATATAGCAGGCGACACACCGCACACGCCCGGCCGCGTCGCGGTTGAGGCGGTGAACGCCGCGGTAATTTCCAGGAAGGTTCGGTTCCTGTTCTGGATACTGCTCGGTGATCTTGCGGCTGACCATGTGGCCGAGCGTGGTCTTCAACCCGTCCACCAGCGCCGGGACGTAGAGTTGCTCCCAGAGGCCGAGCTTCGCTTCTTCCACCCACGACACATCGGATTCGGCAATTGGCATGATCGTTTCGCCCCGTCACGACGCTGGCGGCATCGCAGTATTTGGCACAAGGTAACGCCCGGATGGCGTCACCGCCTGATTCGTGCAGGCAGAAACTCCTGCAGCACTGGAGATCGCACCCTGGCAAGGTGCCCATCGGCATGGCGTTTGAGCCGCGGCTATCGCCCCGCATACGTCACGCCAGGTGGCAACCCTGGTGGGAGTTTCACCACACGGCGTTTCGGGTTGGTCACGCTTCCTCGTACCGACACGCCGAACAGACCCGCTCCCACGAACAGCACCACCGACGTGATCGTGAGCACGACGAGCGGCCAGTTGAATTGCTTCACCACCATCACGGCGACAAGGTTCGCCAGGGCCAGGGGAATCATCACTTTCCACGCGAGGTTCATCAACTGGTCGAAACGGAAGCGCGGAATCGTCCAGCGGACGAACTGGGCGAAGATGCACAGCCCCACCATCTTGCCGCAGAGAATCAGGAGTTTCACCACCGCCGCGGCGATGGGATTGGCGATCATCGACTCCAGCCCGAAGAGGCTCCAGCCGCCGAGGAACAGCACCGAGAGCAGGAAACTCCCGGTAACGAGGTGGATATATTCGGTCAGGAGCATCAGCCCAAGCTTCAGCGAGCTGTACTCGGTGTGGTAGCCGCCGACGAGTTCCTGTTCCGCTTCGGGCAGATCGAAGGGGAGCCGACTGCTCTCCGCGTAGTTGCTTGTGAGGAAGAGCAACAGGGCAAGCGGTTGGAAGGCGATGAGCCACCATCCGTGTGAACTATCCGTGGTCTGCCAGGCGATGATCTTCTCAGGGTTCAGCGAACCGACGATGAGGAAGATGCCAAGCACCGACATCCCCAGCGGGATTTCGTAACTGACGATCTGCGCCGAACTGCGCAGCGCGCCCAGAAGCGAATACTTGTTGTTGGCGCTCCAGCCCGCGAGGATCACGCCGTATACCGCGAGCGAGCCGAGAGCGAAGATGTAGAGTACGCCGATGTCGAGACCGGGTGCGAGTACGAAGTTGAAATGGGTCTGATACTCCGCCTGTTGCTGCTCGAATGCCGCAACCGCCGACGATCCCGCTTGCATCTGCACCACAGGTACGGGATCGGGCGTGGGTGTGGTTGCGCCGAAGGGAACGACCGCCAGCGCCATGAGCGCGGTTCCCACGGCCACCGCAGGCGCGAGCAGGTAGAAGACCCTGTCAACGTGGCCCGGGATGACCTCTTCCTTGAGGAAGAACTTGCCGCCATCGGCCAGCGGTTGCAGCAACCCTCCCGGACCCACCCGGTTCGGGCCGATGCGGTCCTGCATCCAGGCGGAGATCTTTCGCTCTCCGAGAGTCAGGTACGCACACACACCCATCACGCCGGCAATCAGACCGACGATGACGATGGCAGTGTAGGGCAGATCGAATGGGGGCATGAGTTCGTTTATCTCTTGTTCGCGTCTTCTGGCATCCAGGCGGGCGATGGGCGAAGGTATCCGATTCCTGAGCTACACGCGAGCGGGTGTCGGCGTCGACTCCGGTTCGACGTGCAGTTCGGCGAAGTATGCGATCCTCGCCGCCAGTTCCTTCCGCACACTCCTGGCCTGCACCAGTCCCTTGCGGCCGAGCAGATCGTGGGCCAACTGCAACTCGACGCGCACCTCGACTGGCGGTCGGGCCGCCCGCGCGAAGCTCTGGGCGTAGCCAGCATGATTCACGAAGGTACCATCCTTCTCGAAGCCTGTCGTTGCCGGGAGGATGTACTTCGCGCTTGCGGTCATCACTGTGGGGAGGATGTCCTGAGCGACCAGTAACGCGGGAGCTTTCCAGTTGGCCGGAATGAGCGAGTCGAGGTGTGTCGGATCGGGGTAGCCACCCGCGAACCACATCGCCGCGAGAGTCTCGGCGACATTCCCGAACGGAATCACTTCACCCTGGAGCGACTTCAGCACTTCCTCGACCCCGATGCGGTTCGGTGCCTTTTCCGCGCGGATGGTGAACTTTACTGGCTCGATGCTTTCGCCCTTTGCGTTCTTGGGGTACGTGTCGTCCTGACCGAGCACTGGTACCGGACCGAGGATCAGCCGCACATCGGGCGCGAGTGACTTGAAGTAGGTGCCCAGCAGAAACGCTTCTTCCACTGTCAGGAATGGCGAGAGCACCGCGACGGTCCCCTTCGCATTTGCGCGAGCGGCCTCGGCGAACTCCTGCTTGAGCTGCGGTAACAGGACATTCCACGCGACGGGCTTGAATCGGCCGTCGGTCTTCATCGCCGGACGAACGAAGCGTTCGGCGGCGTTGGCGTGGTGGTAGCCGTATCGCCCGTCGTCGCACATGAAGTGCCCCTGTGCCTTCGGGTTGTAGCGTGCGCGGAGCCGGTAGACGATGTCCTTGTTCGTGTCAACGTAGGTGCTGCAGCCGGTCGAGCAGCGGTTGCAAACACCGTCGGTCGTTTTCAGATACCAGACGCGCTGCTTGTAGAGGAAGTCCTTTGAACCGAGGGCGCCGACCGGGCAGAGATCGACGACGTTGCCGGCGAGTTTGTTCTCCAGCGGCCGTTCGGGGAATACGTCGATCTCTTCGTGGTGCCCGCGGCTCTTCACCATCAGTTCTGCTGTGCCGCTGATCTCGCGCGTGAATCGCACGCAGCGTGTACACATGATGCAGCGATCGGTGAAGAGAGTGATGGTGCTGGAGAGTTGCGGCTTGTTCGGCGGCGTGTTCTTCGCGTCGATCAATCGAGTCTCGGAGCGGCCATAGCGAAAGCTGAAGTCTTGCAGCTTGCACTCGCCGGCCTTGTCGCAGACAGGGCAATCGAGTGGGTGATTGATGAGCAATCCTTCGAGCGTGTCGGCCTGCGCTTTCTTGGCGCGATCGCCCAGCGAGGCCGACTTGGTGTAGTTCGGGTCGTAAGGAAGCGCAGGCAGTGCCGGGTCGCGTCGATCATACTCTCCGGTCACGATCACCGTGCCGTCTTTCACGGGGGTCTGGCAGCCAGGGACCACCTTTGGCTGCATCATCACCTTGCCGTCTTTCAGGTCGCCCACCTCGACGAGGCACATGCGACAACTGGCGACGACGGTGAGTGCCTCGTGCCAGCAGTAATGCGGCACGAAGACGCCTGCGAGTTCCGCGGCCTGCACGCAGTTGAGTCGGCTGGTGCCAATCTCGACTGGCTTGTCGTTGACGTAAACGGTCGGCATGAGTCTTTCCGAAAAACACTCGCTACAGGGTCGTCAGGATCACACTACGGACCACACAGCAGGAACGACGATCGTTCCTGTTGGTGCCGTTTCGTGACTACTCGGCTTCTTCGTGGTGAAATACATCTGTGCTGCTACTTCCCCAGCCGTGTCTTCAACTGCGCCGCAGTGAGTGTCTCGACGCCGTTCTGACTCACTGCGAAGCCGCCGTGCAGGATCGCCCGTGTCTCGAAAGCCCAGATCGCATCACGCTGAGTTGCACCAGTGAGGATGATCGAGCCGTCCTTCACCAGTTTCGCTGTCGGTGATCCCGCTGCCACCAGTGCCTGATAGATCAGTACAGGTGCGGGCATCTTCCCGGCGGCCAGCGAGGCATCGTGAATGAACACCTGCAGGTCGAACATATCCTGCCGCGTAACGGGCGAAAACTTCATCTCGGGCGTTGTCGCAGGTTGGTTCCCTGGCTGCGGTTGAAGTACACCCGTTCCTGGCGGCGCGGCTGGTTGCGGCTGTCCGCTCTGGCCGGGTGTCGCTCCCTGCCAGCCACCCTTTGGCGGCGAGAGGCCCCACGGCTTCTTGCTGCCCGATTCTCCCACTCCAGTAGAGCCGTCCGACGACTTCTTGAAGCGTGGGTCGTTCAACCAGTTCGGCGAGTCTTCCTTCGCGTTCTTCCTCTTACTCCCGTCGTGCGTTTCTGCCGGTGCGGGTGTCGCACTCGCGCTCACATCCGGTGGCGGCTTCTTGGCGGTGGATTTGGCGCATCCCACTCCGAGCAGAAGACACAGGCCGGCGGTCAAGATTCGCGCGACCATGTTGGAACCCTCGCGTGTGAATCGGTTCTACTTTCCTGGTGTCGCCTTTCGTGCGGCTCGAAACTCCTCCGCGGTCATCGTACCTGTCTGCCCATCGGCGGTCATCACCTGTATGGAACCGTCTACGTTCGGTCTGTGGGTTACCACTCGTTCGCGAAGCTTCTCATCCATGCACAGCGGCCCGATCGGTGCGCCCCAGGCCACAGTGAGCATCGCCACATCGGGCGGCAACGGTCGGCTCGCATCCAGCGAGTACGAGGCGAGTTCGTGGAACGATGCCGGAGGGCGACCTTTCGCTTGCTGGAAGCCAAGGTAAGCCACACGGAGTGCCTCGATTCCGCCCGGACCGCTGCCAGGAAGGATGGCTCTCGCGGTGGCAGGACCTGGCAAGCCAGGTAGTGGTGGCTTCTGCTCCGGGCCGCAACCAGCGGTCAGAACGCACAGGGTGACGACCCGGATTCGCAATCGCACGGCCGAACCCTCCCGGAATCAGTGCCCTCCGGCCATCGCCAGCGACTTCGCGTACTTGCTCTTCACACCACTCCTGATCGCGGCCTCGAACTCATCGCGGAACTTGCGGATTGCGGTCTTCACTGGCCAGCCGGCACCGTCGGCCAGCCCGCATATTGTTGTTCCTGGCATAATGCCGATGCGGTCGCCCACATCAATGAGGATGTCGAGGTCTTCGCGACGGCCCAACCCGCGGCGCATCCGATCGGTGATCTTGAGCATCCAGCCGGTCCCTTCGCGGCAGGGTGTGCATTGCCCGCAACTCTCGTGGGCGAAAAACTGGCAGACGTTATGTAAAACGTCCATCATGCTGGTCTGATCGTCAATCACTGTGATTGCGGCGGTACCCAACCCCAGACAGCCGACCTTCCCTGGCCCATTGAAATCGAGCGGGATGTCGTATTCGGTTTTTCCTTCCTCACCCTTGAGTGGCGTATCGCAGCGAACGAAACCCATGCTCAGGCCGCCAGGGTTGATCGCCTTCGCCTTCCGTCCCTTCCAGACGCCGCCGCCGTGTGTCTCGACGAGTTCGCGTATGGTGATCCCCATCGGTGCCTCGATGCACACCGGGTTGTTGACGTGCCCGGCGAGCGTATAGAGCTTCGGACCGAAGCTACCAGCGTCGCGTGGGTTCTTCGGATCGGGTGGCACACCAAGCGACTTGAACCATTCGTTGCCGCGACGCAGGATCTGCGTGACACACGCCAGCGTCTCGACATTGTTCACGATGGTCGGCTTGCGGAACGCACCCTCAATCGCCGGGAAGGGGGGCTTGATCCGTGGCCACGCGCGCTTTCCCTCCAGCGATTCGATCAGCCCGGTCTCTTCGCCGCAGATGTAGGCGCCGGCGCCGCGGTGGAGCACGATGTCGAGATTGAAGCCACTGCCGAGGATGTTCTGGCCCAGCAGGTTGGCCGCGTACATCTCATTGACGGCTGATTCGAGTGAGCGATAGGCATCGCCATACTCGTAGCGAACGTAGAAGAACGCCTTCTGGGACTTGAAGGCGTAGCACGCCAGCATGATCCCTTCAAGCACCTGATGGGGGTCTTTCTCCATCAGGATACGGTTGTTGTAGGTGCATGGCTCAGACTCATCCGCGTTGACGCAGAGGTAAATCGGGCCAGGGTGTTCCTTTGGCAGGAACGTCCACTTCAGTCCGGTGGGGAAGCCGGCGCCGCCGCGACCGCGTAGCCCGCTATCCTTCACCTGGGCGACCACGTCGGCCGGTTGCTTCTCCTTGAGCACGCGTGCGAGCGTCTCGTAGCCGCCATCGGCGCGGTAGCCCTCCAGCCGGTTGCTGTCGGGTTTGTTGATTCGCGCCAGAAGTACAGGTTCGTATGGCATAGTAAGCTGTCAGCTTTCCGCTATCAGGAACCACCAGCAACCTTGCGAACTCCCCAACCACACTTTTGGTTGGCGGCTGAGAGCTACCGAAGTTTCAATTCCTGAATCAGTGTATCCGCCTTCTCCGGCGTCACGTTCATGGCGTGAACGTCGTTGACCAGGCAGGCCGGCGCGCCGTCGCAAGCGCCGATGCACTCGGCGAATTCCAGTGTGACCTTGCCGTCCTCGGTCGTGTGGCCGCAGGGAACGCCGAGCTTTCCCTCACAGTGCTCGATCAGTTCGTACGCGCCGCGAAGCATACATGCCAACCCGCGGCAGACCCATAGTCGCGTTTTGCCGAGCTTCTCGCCTTCTCCCTTGAAGAACTGGTAGAAGGTCATCGTGTCGGAGACTTCCGACGGATGAAGCTCCAGAATCTCCGCGATCTCGACGATCGCTTCATTGCTCACTGTGCGCAGCTCGTCGTGAACGAGGTGCAGCGCCGGGAGCGTCACCGCCTGCTTGCGCGGGTACTTCGGCAACAGCTCACGGATGCGGTTCTTCAGTTCTTCAGGAATCGCTGCCATTCTTCAGTTCCATGCGTTGAGCGACTGGCCCACACGGGTCGCCACCAGGCATCACCTATCCAGCTCCGCCGCGATGATATTCAGGCTCCCCAGTACCGCGGGCACATCGCTGATCTGGTGGCCCTCCATCAACAGTGGGAAGGTGGCGAAGTGGATGAACGACGGTGGGCGTGTCCGGGCGCGGAACGCCGTTCCGTCGCCGTCAGTCACGACGTAGTAACCGAGTTCACCGTTCGCGGTCTCGTTTGCGCCGTACACCTCTTCGGTCGGCGTCTTCCATCGACGGTTCCACATGAACAGTTCGAAGTGCTGAATCAGCCCCTCGATGCTGCGGTAGGTCGCGGACTTGTCGGGGATCGTTACCTTCTCCTCGACGCTCACATTCACTGGTCCCGCTGGGAGGTTCTCCACCGCGGCCTGGATGATCTTCCACGACTCCAGCATCTCGCCCATGCGAACCAGATACCGGTTGTAGCAGTCGCCGCCCTTACCGCATACCACCTTGAACGCGCCCTGAAGTTCCGGGTACGCGAGGTAAGGGGCGTCCTTGCGCAGGTCGCGGACAACGCCGCTGGCGCGTGCCACTGGTCCTGTGCAACTCCAGTTGATCGCGTCTTCTCTTGTGAGAACGCCGATCCCCTTTGTACGGTCGATGAAGATGCGATTGCGGTTGAGCAGCCGAACGATGTCGGCATGGACTTTCGGGAAGCCCTTCACGAAGTCGCGGATGAGCGCGACCACCGCATCGGAAACATCGTTGGAGAGGCCGCCGACGCGGGCGTAGCTCAGGTGGAATCGCTGCCCGGCGGCGGCCTCGTTGATGTTGTAGATCGCCTCGCGAGCGTTGAACGCATAGAGGAACGCGGTCAGGGCGCCGAGGTCGAGCGCCGCGGCGCCCACGCAAAGCAGGTGGTCGCTGATACGGGCGAGTTCGGCGAATATGGTGCGGATGTACTTGCACCGCGGCGTCAATTCGATGCTGAGCAACTTCTCGACCGCCTCCAGCCACGCACACTCATTGGCGAAGGGGCTGATGTAATTCATCCGGTCAACGACCGTGATGTACTGATTGAAGTCGAGGTCTTCGCCGAGTTTCTCGAAGCCGCTGTGAAGGTAGCCGATGTCCGGCACGGCCTTGACGATGGTCTCGCCGTCGAGCGTGAGGATGAGGCGCAGCGTGGTGTGTGTCGCCGGGTGTTGCGGCCCGAAGTTCAACGTGTAGAGGAACTCCTGGTTCGCACCGGCAACGTCTTCGAGAACGGGACTGGCGGCTTCAACTGGCATTGCACACCTCGTGTCGAACCGCTGGCGTTAGACGGTTGAGTCTCTTGGGATGAGAAATACGCAACCGGCTGGCGCCGGCGGTCCGTCTAGCTATCCGCACGCGTCACGGTCGGGAAGTTGTGGCGTTCGCCATAACCTCGCAGTGGGTAATCTTTGCGGAGGGGGTGGGCGGTGAACTCCGCCGGCATCAGGATGCGACGCAGGTCCGGGTGGCCTGGGAAGCGGACCCCGAACATGTCGTACACTTCACGCTCCATCCAGTCGGCGCCGTGCCACAGTTCATACACCGACGGCAATTCCGGGTCGGGGTCGTTGGCGAACGCCTTCACGAACAATCGCTCGTTGGTGGTCGTGTTCAGCAGGTTATAGACGACGCAGTAACGATCGGTTGCGTCCGGGTAGTTCAGGTAGTCGATGCCGGCCACATCCGAGAGCATGTCGAAACCGCATTCATTCTTCAGACACTCCAGCAGCGCGAATAGCACCTGGGGAGCCTGTTCCGCGTTCACAAGCACCCGCTTGTTGTCACGGAACTCGGAGGTGGTGAACGCCCCTGGGAACTTTGCGTTGAGCGTTTCGAGGTAGGGCATCTGTTTCTCAAGGTAATAGGCACACGCTGAGTGCCGGTGTTTTTCCCCTGGGATGCGGCAGCGTATCTCGCAAAGCGCGTTGAACTTCTGGAGCGACTCTAGAGCAGCGGTTTCCGCAATCGCGTCGCCGTGCGATAGTCGCCCGGCGCGATGATGGTTTCCTCTGCGCTCAACTCACGAGCAAGCGCCGTGGGGCCTTCATAGGCGGTGCGGCTGGCGAACTCGCGGGCGTCGATGGTGCCGGTTCGCTGCACCTTTTCCTGCAAGTCAATAACCGCGCGGAGCAACTGTTCCGGGCGCGGCGGGCAGCCAGGCACATACACATCGACCGGTACGAATCGGTCGATTCCTTGCACGGTGCAGTAGGTGTCGAACACGCCCCCGGAACTGGCACAGGCCCCCATACTGATGCACCACTTCGGTTCGGGCATCTGCAGCCAGATGCGCTGCATCACGGGGACCATCTTCATCGCCACGCGCCCCGCGACGATCATCACGTCGCATTGCCGTGGCGAAAATCGCATCGCTTCCGCGCCGAATCGGGCAATGTCGTAGCGACTTGATGCAGTGGCCATCAGTTCAATACCGCAGCAAGCGGTCGCGAAGGGCATCGGCCAGAGGCTGTTCTTCCGTGCCATGCTCGCGAGGTAGTCGAGTGGGGCGATCAGGAAGTCTGGCAGCAGGTTTGTTAGCGCCACTTGAACACTCCCTTCCTCCACGCGTAGACGTAGGCGATGACGAATGTGGCGAGAAAGACGAGAATTTCGAGGAAAACCGTCGTGCCGAAGATCACTTTCCAGGTCGCGTCGCCACCGTCACCGTAAGCAACCACCGCCCAGGGATAGAGGAACAGCAGTTCCACGTCGAATACGAGAAACAGAATCGCGATCAGGTAGAACTTGATGTCGAATTGCATCCGCGCGCTGCCCACCGGGTCCATCCCCGACTCGTAGGGCATCTGCTTGACGCGTGTCGGTTTGCGTGGCTTGAAGGGGAATAGGTGCGTTCCGCCCACGGCACCGAGAGCGAACAAGAGAACGACGACCGCGTAGATGAGAATCGGGTAGTACGCAGCCAGGTCGAACGCCGGTTCCAGCCCCGCAGGCGTCAGAACGGGGGTGACAGGCATCCTTCAGCCCCTTGTGTGAATATAGGCGACGCGGCCCCTTTGTGAATCTTTTCACAAGGGCGACCAAAAAACAACCTCGACGGCGGTCGAGGCGGTCGGCAACGCTCCCAGAGATACTACGACTACCGGTTGCGCCGTCAAGAAAGGGCCGCCAACGCTTCGGCCGTGTGGTCGTTAGGATGGCAGTTCTGTCCTTTTTCGGAGTTCGGCCATGTGCACGAAGTACTGCTTCGTCCTGTCCGCGGTTGCGGTGTGCGTGGGCGTTGCCTGGGCGCAGCCCGATGCGAAGAAAGTGGACGAGAAGAACCTCGTGACCAGGGTCTACAACGTCAAACACCTAATCGGTGAACGCGGCAAGGCAAGTGGCTACGCCGATACAGATGCCATCTCGAAACTGATCTTCCAGACCATCGACTTTGGGAAGCCAAAGGAAGTTCCGCAAGTGATTGAACGCGACGGCGATAAACTCGAAATCCACGCCAGCGCGGATTCGCAACGAGAGATTGGTGACCTGCTCGATGCGCTGGAACGGCTACAGGATGTCGCGATTGATGTGAAGGCCGAAGTGTTCGCGTTCGACGCAGCGGCTTACGAGAAGTTCGTAAAGGTGCTACCAAAGGGGAAGACAAAGTCGCCGATCCTGCTCGCGACTGGTGAGGAACACGAAGGTGATGACGCTCCGGCACTTGACAAGAGCCTCGCCGAGGTCAACAAGGTGTTGAAAACCGGGAGGCTTGTGCAGACTTCCACCGCGCGGCTTCCCAACGGTGTCGATGCGACCATCTCTTCGCGACGCTCGATCCTGCGATTCACCGGCAACGGTTCACCGGCCTGGAAGGCAACAGAGAAGCCGCTGTTCGTGAAGGACGGGTTTACACTCACTGCGTTACCGGTTGTATCTGTGGATCGGCGGTTCATTCGCTTCAAGTTGACCGAACAATCAACTGCCGTCACTGGTATCAGGAAACGCAACCTGGGTGAAATCGGGGGGCAGAAGATCGTCGTGCAATCGCCCATCACAGAAGACACGGGCGCGATCGGGTCCGCGGAGGTCGTCGATGGCGGCACCGCGATCTTCAAGCTCGCCTACGCTCCGAAAGACAAGGTGTGGGTCGTCGTGGTGAAGGCGACAATCTTCATCCAGGCGGAAGCGGACGAGTTGCAGAGGCTGCGGCGTCTCGAGGATAAGGTGAAGCGAGTCTTCCCCCGCGAAACAAAGAAGCCAGGGTCATAACTATGCCATTCGTCGCCCGGGGAAGCATTACGTTGCCACAAGCCGCCCCAGCACTTCCCCCATCCGCTCCACGGCGAGTTTCGCGTTCGTCAGTACCTCGGCGTGGTCAAGCGTACCAGCCCCCAGGCCGGCGGCCTTGTTGGTAATGCATGAGATTGCGGCCACTTCCAACCCCAGTCGAGCGGCTTCTTCCGCCTCCATCGCGGTAGACATGCCAACGGCATCGGCGCCGCACGCTGCCAGCGCGCGGATCTCCGCAGGTGTCTCGTAGCACGGCCCGGTCAGTGCCGCGTACACGCCTGCGAGCAGTTCGCGCCCGGCTTCAAATTCCTGTGTTTGCATCGCGTTTAGCAATCGCGCGGAATACGGCGAGGGAAGCGATTGAGGGGTCGTGAAAAGACGCCACGCGTCAGCATCTACTAGCGCGAAGTGTCCGCGAATGGCCATCAGGCAACCGGGCACAAGCGCGGGGTGAATCCCGCCTGCGGCGTTGGTCAGTATGAGCCGCGTCGCGCCGAGTTCGGCCGCAGCGCGAACGGTGCCGGTCACGATGTTCCAGGGATGCCCTTCGTAGAAGTGCAGTCGACCGAGGAAGAGCAGGGCGGGGACGCCGGACCATTCGCCGACCACGAGCCGCCCGCCGTGACCGTGGACCGTGGGCGGCACCAGACCAGGAATGTCGCCGAATGCAACGGAAGCATGCTCCGTGAAGGACGCAGTTGCATTGCTTAGCCCGGAGCCAAGCACGACCGCTGTTCGTGGAGACAACGCGGCCGTGATCCGAGCAAAGGTGGCGAACCCATCCATCACTGGACGTCGAACGTGGAGGGTAGCTGGTTATCTGTTGAGTCGAACTCCGCGAACATTTGCTTGGTGCGCACCGCCCAGCCGATGAACTGCGCCGCGGCCTCGACGCCGAGTCGGTCCGAGTTCACCACCACGTCGTAGGCACTGAGTTCCGCGGGGTCGCACGCGAGTGCCTGATCGAGGAACCGCGCGCGGCGTTCGTCGCGCGCGCGGACCTCTTCGACTGCTTCGGGTCGCGTGAGACGCAATTCCTGCGCGAGATACGCCACGCGAGCCTCAAACGTGGCGATAATGCGGACATGAATCGTTGTTTCAGGCGGTAGCATGAATCCAGCCGCGCGGCCGACAATGATCGCGTTGCCTCGGGCCGCGACCGAAAGGAGGATACGCACCAGTTCCAGCGATTCGCCCTCGACGTTGAGGCCGCGGTCGTGCTGGAGGTACGCAAGCTGGGTCTCCGCCCAGTTCTGCGCGTCGGCGGGCACCTCGGCCAGAAGCTGCGCCCGGGCCGTTTCGTTCTGAGCGAGGTAGTCGAGTGTGTCGTGGTCGAAGAGTTGCCAGTCGAGAATCTCGGCAACCTTTCGCGCGATGGTTGTGCCGCGTGCGCCGGCCTGGCGGCTGACGGCAACGGTCAGCCCCCGCGGGCGAGTCAGTTGCGTGGCGTCCATTTCGCCACGAAATCCGTGAACGGGAGCGTCGGTCGGTTCTGATGTCGGCATCTTCATGACTCAAATGTCATCGCGATATTCCGATCGTGCGAACAACCACATGCCCAGCAGCGTGAGTCCGACCGTCGCGGCAGCCAGCACAACCCATGCGGTATGGCTGGAGATAGGTTGGGTCATCGAGGGGAGCAGGTCCAGCGGATAACCCACGGCGGCTGCTTCATTATACATCAGACTGCGAACGTAGAAGGTCAGGCTGAGTAACTTCAGACTCCCGGGCAGCGCAGCGACAATTGCTTCGAAGAAGAAGACGTACACCAGACCCACCACAACAGGGCGGCGGAAGAGTGCCCCAATGAGGTGGAAGAGCGCGGCGAAGGTGAGTGTTGCCATCGCAGCTGCAGGCCAGTAGCGTGCGAACGCCTCACGGCCGTAGTCGCCGCCCGCCAGACACAGTGCGACAAAGCCACCCATCCCAAAGAGCATGCACCACGGGAGCGTGCCGAGAAACTTGGCCAGGTAAATACCGCCTCGCGGGATCGGCCGCGTCATGAGCCATACCAGCGATCGACTCTCGCGATCGGTGCCAAACGCGCTACTGGCGTAAGAGAGCGTGAAGAGTGGTAGCACGAAGCCCAGAAAGATGATGTGGACAACCCATCGTGAGAATGTCATGAAGCCCCAGCCGTGGCGGAAGTCGCTCGATGCCAGCACGGCTTGTGGCACGGAGAGCAAGAGCGAACGCAGCGCGTCCTGTGTGGGGTCGAGTGGCGTCGGGATGTCGTAGCCGTGGAGTTGACGGAGCGCGCGGGGATTTGGCTTGCCAGGCTCAAAGACGTTCGTGTCCACCATCCAGCCGAGCGTGAGGTATCGATGCCGCGGGTTCAACGCCTCCGCTTCCTGAGCATATGTGAGAACCGACCGGCGTGCCCGGTGGTTCGACAGGTCCCACCGGCCGCGTTCCGTGAAGAGGACGACGACTGCCACGATCAGTGCCAGCAACCCCAGCGATATCCACCCCAGTTGACGCACGCGCCAGTGACGCTGGAAGCTCTGCACCACGAGCACAAGCCACGCGCGCAGAGCGGAAGGACGGGACTCGACCTCGGTTTGCTGCACCATTTCTTACTCAACCAACACAGCCACGACACAGGCCATACGTTACGACCTCCGCGTAGCTTCCGCAACTTCCGCGACCCCGCAGCCACTTGAGTTGCTTTGCCTCGATCGCGCAACTCTCGTCCATTGCCGCGTTTCTGGTTACCTGGCATCCAGGCTGTTCCGCTCGAGGTAACTCCCATGACCGGCTGGTTACGGAAGCTGCTGCCCCTCGGCGTGTTTGGTTCACTGGTGACTGCTCTGGTTGTACCGCGCGGCGCTGCCCAGGAACCGATTCCGCTGCTTCCCCCCCAGAACGCACCGCGGCTGAACGATCCCGACCTGCAACCTCAGCCCCTGCCCACACCAGGGCAGAAGCCAGGGGAGGATATCGAAGTCCTGGCGAAAGGGCCGGTCCACGAGGCGTTCGCGGCCACAGCGGAGCCGCCCGTGCCTTCGCCCATCATCGCCAAGCAACCACCCGATCCGGTTGAGGAACTGCCGCCCGACCAGAAACCGGAGGGCGAGAACGTGCAATGGATTCCGGGATACTGGCAGTGGGACGACGACGCCTCGCGCTATATCTGGGTGAGCGGCTTCTGGCGTCAGCCACCGCCGGGCCGTGTGTGGGTGCCAGGGGCGTGGCGGCAGGTGAACAACGGCTGGCAGTGGATTGGCGGCTTCTGGCAGCCAGTCAATCCGTTACCGCAGGCGAATCCGAATCTCGCGCAGGTTCAGCCGGAGATTCAGTACCTCCCGGAGCCACCTGCAAGCCTCGAGAGTGGCCCAGTGGTGCCAGCTCCAGGCGCGAGCTACTTCTACGCACCTGGGTCGTGGGTGTGGCGTGGTCGGTATCTGTGGCGACCTGGTGTGTGGGTCGCGTATCGTCCGGGTTGGATCTGGGTGCCCGCGCGGTTCTACTGGACCCCGGCCGGCTACGTTTCCTGTGCCGGATACTGGGACTATCCGCTGGCACGCCGTGGCGTGCTGTTCGCACCCGTGGCATTCACACGACCGATCTACGCCCGCCCGGCGTTTGTTTTCACCCCGACCTTCGTCGTCAGCGAACCGTGCATGATCGGCGCACTCTTCGTGAGGCGCGGATCCGGCGGCTACTACTTCGGCGACTACTTCGACAGACGCTACGTCACACGCGGCTACAACGCCTGGTGCGGTGCCTTCAACCGCAACGGCTTCAACATCGGATTTGGCGTCGGCCGCTCGTGGGGCTACGATCCGCTCTGGAGCTACTACTCGGTGGCGTTTCGCGGTACGCCGGCTTGGCAGCGTGGTGTTGGGCAACTGTATCACGGCCGTTATCGCGGCGACCTGGTGCGCCCACCCACGACACTCGTTCAGCAGAATACAACCATCAACCGCATCACCAATTTGAACGTCACAAACGTGACGAACACCATTCGCGTGGTCAATGGCGCGCCGATGGTGAATAACCGGAATGTGGCGAATGTGGCGATGGTCGCGCCGCTGAAGGTCGCACCGGACCTGCAACAGACACGGTTCCGTAACGTGAACGCCGACACGCGGCGGAGCGAGGCGGCCACCGCCCGACAGTTCCACAATGTCGCGGTGCAGCGCACACGATTGGAGGCGAACGCTGCTCTGCCTACGCAGTCCCGAAGCATCAGGCTCGAGATGCCGAAAGCGGCGGTGGCCCGGGCGCAAATCCGCGACGAGAAGCGCGTCCCGCCGCCGGTACCTCACCACACCGGCCCTGCGACGAAGCGCGTACCGAAATTCGATCCGCGCCCCACGCCTCAGGCACAATCGAACCCCGATACACACCCTGGCGGCCGACCAGTGCCCAAGGGCGATCTGCACAAGGGAAACGCACCGAAGGAGCGTACGAAGCCGCCCGTGGCGGTCGTGCCGTCAACGCGATTCCCACTCGCCGCGACACCTGTTCCGAAGGTGGTGCATCAACCGCAGATGCAGATCCGGCCGCGCCCGGTCGTGACGGCTCCTACGCCGCAATCACCAAAGGCCCGATTGCATTCGCATCAACAGAAGGAGCGGCCGACCCGGCATGAGAAGCCGCATGAGAAGCCGCGCCACGACCGACATGAGAAGTGATCGCACACGGAACAGCCCGCCTCTGGCCGTTCCGTGTGGCTCGATGGAAAGTGACGACGACAGTCCGTCGCGGAACGTACGCCCTACTTCTTCTTGCAGTAACTCAGTGAAAGAATCGCGAACGCTGTGGCCAGTGGTGGGAAACTCTCCAGGAATGCGCCGTTGCTGTTGACCCAGCTTCCGTTATCCTTCTGCCGTTTCTTCAACTCATCGAAGAGTTCCTGCCGCCAGTCGTGCTTGGTTCCCTTCGCGTCGGCGAACGACTCCTCGCCCAGTGCGTCCATCGCCTTGGCGAACGTGTGATAGTAGTAGTACAGCCCCGAATCTTTCTGCCCGGGGTTTTCGGTAACGGTGTAGTGCTTGCGAATCCATTCCACTGCGGCCTTCACACGCTTATCGTCCTTGCCAACACCCGCATAGAGGAAGCTCTTGAGGCCGGCATAGGTCATGCCGCCTTCGCTGCGCAGTCCGCCGTCCTCGGCACGCTTGGGGCTGTTGGGATTGCCTGCGTCGTCGAGGTTGTAGACGAACCCGCCCTTGTCGTCGGCGCTGGCCTTCTTCGCGTAGTCGAGTGTGTTGAACTCGCTGGCGAAGTTCTGACTGCGGCTCACGTACTTTAACGCGCGCTTGATGGATGGGTCGTCCTTGCTCACACCGGCGGCCAGAAGAGCCTCGACCATGAAGGCCGTGTTCGACATATCCGGGCGACCACGCGCCCCTGGTTTGTCGTAGCCGGCGCCGCCGAAGTGCGGGTCGGTCTCCTTCAGGCCGTCGTTGTACTGGAGCGATTTCACATACTTTGCCGCGGCCGCGATGGTCTTGTCGTACTTGCCGCCAGCATTGGCTTCCTTGAAGGCCATGATCGCCAGGCATGTCATGTAGTTCGACAGGCCGCGGCTCTCGATGCTGCCGTCCTTGCGGAGTTTCGATTCCAGGTATTTCAGTGCCTTGGCCACCACAGGGTTGTCTGGCGCCACTCCATTGCGGATCAACGCCGCGGCGATGAGCGCCGTGAGGCCCGGTTCGCCGGCACGCGGGTTGGCGGAGAAGTTACCTTCATCGCGCTGAGCCGACTTCAGGTAACCCAGCGCCTTATCGACAACGGCCTTCACCTGATCGGCAGTTGGTGCGCCGGTGGCGTGTGGGGACCGGAAGCCTCCAAACGCCGTCAGTGCGACGGGCGAAATGGTGGCGACCTTCAGCCAGTTGCGGCGGGTGATCGCGAACATGCGGAACCCTCGGTTAGTGGAATCAGAAGCGATGGGGAGATGCAACCGCCGTGCCCACGATGATGAGAACGCGACATGCGGTTACCGGCAGAGTACGCGCGTCGCTCGCTGGCGGGAATGGGCAATCGCTGACCACAATAGGGCGCGGCGTGACCATGCCGCATCGCGCAACTGCACACACCCGAGTTGTGCTGAGAACAGCGTAGAAGGATCGTTTGGAGGGACCAGCACAGTTTGGGTGAGCTTCGCGCTTATCCTTTCGCACCCAGTGGAATGACGCCGTCCCAGCCTGGAGGCGGAGTGCGATTGTGCTTGAGGATGAACTCCGTGAGGACATCCTTGCCGCGGTCGTCTGGTGGGACACGATGAAGGTGCCGATACGCCGCGTCCCAGTCGCCGGCCAGGAAGGCGTCGAAGGCCTGGTCGTAGGCTTCGAGGTCTGCGTCAGTCAACACGCCCTCGGTCGGTTCCGCATCTGTTGGCGGCGCGGGCGGGATGAGTTCCGACACAACCAGTGGCGTCTCCAGCCCGTAGGGAAGTACCTTCAGGAGACGTCGGACTCGCCCCACGTCGGAAGGGAGGTGTTCGCGAATCTCGTCGGCCGTCGCTTCGTCAATCAGGATTGGTACACGAAGCAGTTTTGTCATGTCCTGCAATCGCGAGGCAAGATTGACCACTGGCCCGAAGACGGTCACCTTCGCTTGCTCGGTGGTGCCGATGCCACCAGCGACAGCACGCCCGGTGGCGATCCCGACGCCGACCCGAAAGCCCGAGAGGGAATGTGTAGGGTCGCGGCCGACTTCCTCGAATGCGGCGCGGATGCCCAGCGCAGCGCGGCACGCATATTCCACCTTGCCTGGCTGTAACAGCGGCCACCCCCAGAAACCCATTGCCGCGTCGCCCAGGAAATCCGCGATTGCTCCACGATGGTCGAGGATATTCCGCGTCATGACTCCCAGCGCCGCGCTCACGCGGTTCAGTTCTTCCAGAAGTCGGTCGCCGGCTTCCTCCATGCGGCGCGAAAAACCGCGCAGGTCGCAGAAGACAACCGTCACGTCGGCCTCGCGCGGCTCAAGTGATCGGGCGGCGTCGCCACTGGAGAGTACGCTCATCACGCCTGGTGAGAAAAAGCGGCGGAACAACCCCTGCCGTTCGCGCAGCACTTGTACTTGCCGCAGCGAGCCGAGGATGTCTGCGACCAGTTCCGTGAACTTCACGTCGTCGCGCAGTTCGTTTTGCTCCCACGGTGCCAGAAGCGTGGACGGCTCGGCGCCGAGGAACCGCCCCGCGACGTACAGCCCCCAGCCCTGGCAGACCTCGCAATGGATCGGCGTACAGAACGCCCAATCGAACTTCCCCATGAGCGTGTACGGATCGTCGTTCGCAATCTCTGGTGGTTGCGTTCCCCAGACGTGCAGCACCGTCTGATTCTGCTCCGCCAGAGAGGCCGCTACGAGCCGCCGGCTTGGTGTGAAGTCGCCTTCGCCACTGAGCCGGCGATCCCAGTGAAGTACGTCCATCCGCTGCTCGGTGGGCGGCATGGCAACCATCGCGACCGCATCGGCGCGGCGGATGCCAGCAAGCAGCATGTCAGTGAGTCGGCCAAAGAGATCGGCGTCGTCGGTGGCGCTGGAGATCACGTCGGGCAGTCGGTTGAGAACGTCGAGTCGGTGGGGCGCATCGCGAAACGCCAGCCCGTCGAGTGCGTGATGACCAATGGTGCGTTCTTCGAGTAGCGGCCGGTCGTCGCTAGGAGATGCCGGTGATGATAGCGCGGCGGAGAACGTGAAGGTGGTGCGGCCGATGACGAATGAACCGCCCGGAAGCAGATCGAAGGCGTCGGCGGGGCTGCCCGTGTGAAAGACTGGGTTGGCGGTGCCCGGAAGCCTGCGGACCTTCAGCTTGGATCCGCGGACGGTCACTTCTACATGTCGGCGAGCCAGATAAGTTTCCCACGGCACCGTCCAGGCACTCGATTCGCGCCCGATGATGACGGTCACACTGGCGGAGAGTGGCTTCCGCCAGGTATCGAACGGCTCGGGGCCTTGCGCGAGGAGGAACATAGGGTCGAAGCGGGAAGGGGCGGAGGACAGAGGCCAGCAGTTATTTCTTATCTGAACTCTGTTCGCTGTCTCCTGACTTCCCGTTCTCCTGGTGGGGTGTGCCAGCGGCATGCCCGTGGGTTGTCGGTGGAGCGGGGGGCGAACTGTCGCTGCCTGCTGTGCCGCTGGTAGTAGTACCGCTCGTCGGCAAGCCCGCCCACCGGCGGAGCATCCGGGTCACTGGCGAGCGGGGTGCCGGGTCCATTACCACAGTCATCCCGGACCACATTAGCACACCCAGTGCCAGAACGAGCATCGCCGAGGCGAAAGCGACATATCCCAGCCGCCATTCCAGTTCACGCACAGGCTTGAGGACCGCCGCGCGACGTTCCTGCACCATCACCACCCAGCCCGTATCCAACTGCTTCGGCCCCACACGGACGCGACGTACGGACGCCAGCCAGGTCCCACCGAATTCGGTAATGCCGGTTCCGTTGCTGCCCGTCTCCGATACCGGATCGACGTACGTGTCGCCGTCCTCGAACGGGTGCCCATCGTCGTCGGCAGCGGCTGCGGCCCATTTCACCACGGCGTCCGCGTAGAACAGTGGTGGGTCGTCGTCGTTCCGTTCGTCCGCCCAGTATGGGTGACGCAGAATCAGCCCGCGCCGGCCGTTCTTGGCATCCGGGCGCGTGTCGATCAGCACGGCGAAGCGGTCAGGATTATCAGGTGGTGCTTCACCCACATCCACGACCATTCCAACGATGCCGAGATTGCGCGTGTCCGGGCCATCGTTGGCAACGGGGACACTGTAAGCGACCGTCCACACCTGATCGCTGGTGTTGATCTTGCGCCGGAACGGGATCGAGCGGTGCGGGTGTTGGATCATTGCCAGCGGCGGGGGCGGGCTGTCCTGCGACAGGGCACGGCCCAGCCCGGTGAAGTACTCGCGGAAGCCGCGATAGTGGTTGCGGTGCTGTGGGTATGGAGGAGCGCTGGCACGCTGGTAGCCGGCGGCATCATCCGCGAACCAGGCCGATGCCCGATCGGTCAGGGCGTACTGGCGGTCGCCGCGTTCCTTACGGATGCCCAGCAACTTATCGAACTCGGCACCCAGGGCCGGATTGGTGCGGAACGCATCGCCCTTGCGGAGCAACTCCTTGACACGCGGATCGCGCGCGGCGGCTTCGAGTTGGAGCCACCGCAGTTGAATCTGCGCGGCGGCCTGGCGGGCCTTTGTCTCGGCCGCAAAGCGATTCGCCTCGCGCGCGCCGTCGAGTACGCCACGCTCGGCGGTACTCACGGTGGTACGGAAGAGGTACTGGCCAAAGAGCGCCATGAGCGTGAATAGCACGCCGAACGTGGTCGCGGTCATCCACAATAGTGGTCGCCGCGCACGGCGGAGGCTCCAGGCGTCGAGCGCGACCAGCACTTCCTGTGGGTTGGGCAGGCGCTTGCCGGGGTTGGGTTCCAGGCACTTGTCGATGATCGCGGCCAGTCCGGCATCCACGCCAGGGATCGTGCGGTGAGCGGCTGGCTTCGGCGAGTGGTGAATGAGCTTGCGATACGCCGCGAGTTGCTCTTCGAGCGTGCCAGACGTGACCGCAGTCGCGCCGGCTTCGGTGCGGTGTGGAGCCTCGCCCGTCAGCATCCGATACATCACCGCGCCCAGCGAGTACACGTCCCAGCGTGCATCCGGCGCGGCATTCAGGTCGGCCTGCTCCGGGGCCATGTAGAAGAGCGTGCCGAGTGCAGGGGAGAGTTCATTTGTCAGTCGCGATTGTCCGAAGTCTGCCAGGCGGGGGCGGCGGTCGTGATCGAGCAGGATGTTCGCCGGCTTCAGATCGCAGTGAAGGATACCCTTGTCGTGTGAGTGAACCAGCGCGACGGCCACTTCACGGAAGACGGCGATGGCTTCAGGCACGGTCGGACGCTGCGCGCGGAGTAGGTCTTCCAGTGACCCGTTCTCCATGTACTCCATGACATAGTACGGCGGCTCGGATTCCCATCCGACCTCGAAGAGTTGCACAACATGGCGGTCGTTGAAGAGGTAGCGGAGTTTCTCGACCTCGCGGGCCAGCGCGGCCCAGTCCACACCGCCACGCCGCGTGAAGAACTTGATCGCAACCCGCCGGCCGCTGTTGCGGTTTACCGCTGTCCAGACCTCGCCGTAGGCCCCGTGGCCCAGGAACTGCTCCTGCTCGTAGCCGGGAACCTTCGCAGGTGGGCGCGCACCGCGCAAGCTCAGCTCGCGCGCGGCTTCGCGCTCATTATCGCCCATCACGGGTGTCAACCCGGGATCGCTCACTGTGACAATGGCTCCCATAACATTAAACCGCGCAGCCTTCATTGCTTGCGCCGTGCCTACGAGAAAGATACCGATCCGTACACGCAAAAGAACCCTTCAAAGTCTCCCAAACTCCCTCTCTCATAACCCCGGCGTTGTTCCTCTTGCCCGCACAACTCCTCCTTATTCGGCTACAATCCCCCCGTTCCCACACAAGGAGTTCGCATGAACCTTTCTCGTCGGAATCTTTTGACCGCTGGCGCCGCTGTGGCGATCACTGGGGGTATACGACCCTCACTCGTTAAGTCGGCTGATAGCAAGAAGAAGCGGCTCATCATGATCGCAGGCACACCAAGCCACGGGCCTGGCGCACACGAATTCAATGCCGGCGCGCGGCTGCTCGACAAGTGTCTGCAGGGCTTTCCAGGTCTCGAAACGGTCGTCTTCCTGAATGGTTATCCGAAGGACGATGCCGCACTCGACACCGCCGACGCGATCCTCTGCTATGCCGATGGCGGCAACAACCATCCGCTCGTTCGTGGCAAGAACCTGGAACGCATCGGCAAGCTGATGGCGAAGGGCGTGGGGCTGATGTGCGCGCATTATGGCGTGGAGGTGCCGAAGGACCTCGGCGGCCCGGAGTTCAAGAACTGGATCGGCGGTTACTACGAGCATCAATTCTCGTGTAACCCGATGTGGTCGCCGGAGTTCAAGGAGTTTCCGAAACACCCCGTGAGCCGCGGTGTCAAGCCGTTTACGATCAAGGATGAGTGGTACTTCAACATGCGATTCCGCGACGATAAGAAGGGCGTCACGCCGATCCTGTCGGCGCCCCCATCCGATGCCGTGCGCGACGGCCCCTACGTCTATCCCAAGGGGCCATACAAGCACATCCAGGCGGCGAAGGGGCGAACCGAGACGATGATGTGGGTGCTGGAACGGGCCGACGGCGGGCGTGGGTGCGGCTTCTGCGGCGGTCACTATCATCGCAACTGGAAGAACGACGATTTCCGCAAGGTTGTCCTCAACGCGCTCGTCTGGCTGTGCAAACTCGATGTGCCGGCCGATGGCGTGAAGTCATCGGTCAGTGAAGATGAGATCCGCGCGAACTGGGACCCGAAGGGAAAGAAGAAGTGAGCGTCATGGCGGATCATAGCCGCTGCCGCCGAAGGGGTTGCAGCGGCAGATCCGCCACGCGCCCTTCGCACAGCCGTGGATCGGGCCGTACTTCTTCACGGCGAGGACGAAGTATTCACTGCATCCCGGCTCGAATCGGCACATCGGCGGTAACACAGGGCGAATGAGCTTCTGATAGCCGCGGACGCAGAGAATCATCGCCGCGCCAACGACCAGTACCGGACCGCGCCACAACCAGCGGAGATGGTTCACGTCCGGGTCTCGCTCGAAGAACTCACGCTACCAGTTTCCGTCTCTGGAGTAGTCAGAGAAGCGGATGGCAACTTTGCAGCCTCCCCTTCCTTGAATAGAGGCTGCGGCGGTATGGGCTTGCCACCCAGTTTCCGCGCCGCCTGTTGCGACAGAGTCAATAGCGACGATTTGACCGCATCAAGTGTCGGCGTGGCACCCGGACGCGGAATCAGGATCAGGTCCACGCCCGGCGGCAGGTCGTGTTGCAACAGTCGGAACGCCTCGCGGAAGAGACGCTTGTAGCGATTGCGCACCACGGCGTTGCCGACCTTCCGAGACACGGAGCAACCGAGCCGTGGGTACAGCAATCCGTTCTCGCACGCATAGACAACGAGTACGCCATCGGAAGCCGATCGCTTCCGCGCGTAGCACCGCTCGAACTCCGCCGGAGTCTTCATGCGATGCGTTTGTGGGAAGGTGAACGCAGTCACCACCGGACCTCGCTGAAACCTTGTCACGCAATCACGCCACCAACAGGTGGTAGCCCACCTGCGGGGCTGTGTTCTCGCATCGACACGTCACACCCACGGTGAGTTCGCACGCGGCCGTTGTGGGTTCCGCTTCGCGAATTCCTCAATCAACGCGCGGCTTTCATCGTCCACCATCCCGCCAGGTACCTCGACTTTGAAAACGAGGTACTGGTCGCCCCCGGCGATTCCCTTGCCGCGAAGACGGAGTTTCTTGCCAGTGGATGTGCCCGGCGGCACCGTGACCGTCAGCTTTGTGCCGTCGAGAGTTGGTACATCCACCTTTGCTCCCAGGATTGCCTCCGAAACGCTCACGGGCACATCGAGGAAGAGGTCATTTCCCTCGCGGCGGAAGTGGGCATGCGGCTGGACTTTCACCGTGAGGATCACCTCGGCACCGCCGGTGGCCTCGGCTGGTACGCGGAGCTTTTTCCCGTCCTCGATCCCTGCAGGAACCTTCACGTCGATCTCGCGCCCGCCGACAGCGATCGAGACGTTGCCTCCGCTGGCTGCTGTCTCGAAAGGGACCGTCACCTCTCCCTGGATCGGTTCGGGTCGGTGGGTACGCGTACGACCGCGCCGGCGCGCGCCACCACCAAGGAGATCACCGAGGTTCATGCCGCCAGGACCGTCACGCATCCCGCCGCCGAACATCTCGAAGAGTTGCTGCGCCGTTTCGGGGTCGATGGTCGCACCCTGACCACCGAAGCCGCCAGGGAAGCCACCCTCGCCCGCTCCACCAGGGAAACCCTGTTGCGGACCGGCGAAGCCGAAGTGATCGTACTGCGATTTCTTCTTGTCGTCGCCAAGGATGTCGTGTGCAGCCTGCACTTCCTTGTACTTCGTGTCGGCTTCCTTGTCGCCGGGGTTGCGGTCGGGGTGGTACTTCTTCGAGAGTTTCCGGTACGACTTGTTGATCTCCTCCGCGGTTGCGGAGCGAGAAACACCGAGAACTTCGTAGGGGTCGCGGGGCATGGTGGTAGTATTCAAGTGAAGGAATGCCGCGCAAGCGGCCATCTCCAATTGTAGTGTTCTGGCCAACCGGGCCGAAATCTCAACCGTTAGAGTGGCATCAGTCCTGCACGGATTCGGTCCTTTCCCGCGTGCGAACCACCAACAGAACTGGCGTGTCCGTGGCAACACGGCTTCACCCAACCTGCCAACCCGGAGCGCCTATGCACGACGATGACGGTTTCTTGCGCAAGATTCTGGAGAACCCGGCCGACGACACGGCACGCCTGGTCTACGCCGACTGGCTCGACGAACGCGCGAGCGATGAGGAAGGCTTGAAGTCACAGTTCCTGCGGTTGACCGTTCAACTCAACGAGCGCCGCCCTGGAACGGAGTGGCGCACTGCGATCCGCGACGAGATGCAACCACTTGCCGCGAGACTCTCTACGGACTGGCTGGAGATCGTGAGCCGGTTGCCGATCGACCTCTGCGGCGCGAAGCGCATGGAGCGGCAAGTAGAGTTGCCGGTACTCGAGATGCTCTCCGCGCAGTTTTCGTTCGTCTGCCCCCTGGAATGGGACGACCTGACGCCGACCGGCGACACAACTGTGCGTCACTGCGAGACGTGCCGGGAGAATGTTCACTACTGCGACACGATCGTGACTGCCCGCGACCATGCCCAGCAAGGTCACTGTGTCGCGGTTGATCTCGGCATTATCCGGCGTGAGAACGATCTCATTAAGCGCCGGTTGACCATGGGGATCATGGCTCAGGGTTCGCTCTGGGATAGTCGAATGGTTGACCGAACCAACATGGACGACGTGTCGCGCGAACGCGAGGAGCGGAAACGCAAGGATGCCGATTGAACGTGCCAGGGAGGTGCGCGATGGGCCGTGTTGTCGCCTCGGAGAGGCGACAACACGGCCCATCGCGCACCTCCACACCTGCTGTGTCATGTGCAAAATGAGCAAATTCGCCAGTTGCTCAGCCGCACTTCGCAACTTCGCTCGTGCGGTTGCTTCGGACTACTTCCACGAGCGATTCGATGCTCAGGCCGCAATCGGCAAGCAGTTCGTTGCGGTCGCCGTGCTCGATGAACTTGTCCGGAATGCCGCGACGAACAATGTTTCGCGTATCCAGACCCGCTGTGCTTGCCGCTTCCAGAACCGCAGAGCCAAAGCCGCCCTCAATCGTGCCTTCTTCCACCGTGACGACCAGTGGCAGCGTCTCGACTGCACGCAGGATCGTTTCCTTGTCGAGTGGCTTCACGAAGCGGGCATTGATGACGCCCATGTGAATCCCTTGCGACTTCAGACGCTTTGCCGCAGCCATGCAGTTGGAGAGAAGCGTACCGAAGGCGACGAAGCAACCGTCCTCGCCCCACTCGATCACTTCCGCCTTTCCCATCTCAATAGGAGGAGTCGATTCCGTGCGATCGATCTTCTCCAGATTCGTCTTCGGGTAGCGCATCGAGATCGGCCCGTTGTGCTTGAGCGCGAACTTCAGCATCGGCTGAACGTCGGCCTCATCGCCAGGGGCCATGCTGACCATGTTCGGGAACATCCGCATGTACGGGATGTCGAAGACACCGTGGTGCGTTGGTCCTTCCGGGCCAGTTAGCCCTGATCGGTCCATGCAGAAGACAACGTGCAGGTTCTGGAGGCATACTTCCTGGAATACCTGATCGAAGCTCCGTTGGAGGAACGTGCTGTAGATGTCCACCACGGGCGTCAGCCCGGCCTTGGCCTGCCCGGCAGCGAACGCGACGGCGTGGCTCTCGCAGATTCCCACATCGAAGAAGCGGTCGGGGAAGTCCTCGCGGACTTTCTCCAGTTTGTTCCCCTGGCACATGGCGGCCGTAAGGACGGTCACCTTTGGATCATCCTGCATCGCCTGATGGATGCCGAAACTGACCGCATCGGTGTACGCCTTCGCGCCGCCCTTCTTGAGCGAGACAATGGCGCGGTCCGGGCCGACCTGCTCGAACACGGGTGGCGTGTGGAACGTCACCGGGTCTTCGGCCGCCTGCGGAACGCCGTGCCCCTTGTTCGTGAAGACGTGCAGGAGGATTGGCCCTTGCTGTCCCTTCAGGTCCTTGAGAATCTTCCGGAGATTGGGCAGGTCGTGGCCGTCTACCGGGCCGAAGTAGCGGAAGCCGAGTTCCTCAAAGAGCATCCCATCCTTCAGCCACGCCTTCACGCCGTCGCGCATCGCTTCCAGTGAGCAACGGGCGGCCTCACCAATCAGCGGAATGTGATCGAGTATCTTGTTGGTGATGCGTTTGCCACCCTGATAGATACCCGTCATCCGGCACTGATCGAGGTAGTTCGCCAGCCCGCCAGTGCGCGGACAAATCGACATCTTGTTATCGTTGAGGATGACCAGCACGTTCTGCCGCATGCCACCGATGTTGTTGAGTGCCTCCCAGACGATGCCGGAGGGGAACGCGCCATCGCCGATGACCGCGACCGCGTGATTTTCCGAACGGCCCGAGAGATCGTCGCCGGACTTCAGACCAGAAACGGTGCTGACGCTGCATCCGGCGTGACCAGTCATGAACAGGTCGTACTCGCTCTCGCCCGGATGCGGGAAGCCCATGAGGCCGCCCTTCGTGCGGATCGTGTGGAACTTTTCGTACCGCCCGGTGATGAGCTTCTGGGGGTAAATCTGGTGGCCTGTGTCCCAGATGAGCCGGTCTTTGTCCTTCGCGAAATCGAAGGTGAGGTGAAGCGCCAGACACAGTTCGACGACGCCGAGGTTGCTCGCGAAGTGCGCCGGCCGGGTCGTGAGTACGCGGATCAGTTCGTCGCGAATCTCGTGCGTCAGTTCCTGCAACTGCTCCTCCGTGAGAGCTTGCAGGTCCGCCGGAGACTTGATCTGGGGCAGTAGCTTGGCCATTGGTATCCCTCTTGGGCGACCCCGAACGTGAGTCCGGGGGTGTGGCTCGGAACCTCTCCCATCCTGTTGGGCGGGCTTCCGCCTAACGGTCCCTGTTCACGACATACCGAGCGAGTGAAGCCAGCAGTGGGCTGCCGAGTCGCTCGGCAGCCTCGACTGCGTGTCGGCCGAGCTCGGTCGCCTTGCGCCGGCTCTCCGTGACCCCCAGCAACGCCGGGTACGTCAGCTTGCCGCGAGCGGCGTCTTTGCCCACACGCTTGCCTGCCGCTTCCGCTGTGCTTTCGACATCCAGCAGGTCGTCGGTTACCTGGAACAGTAGCCCGAAAGCCCCGGCGTATTCATCCACTGTTGCCAGCGCCGCAGGGTCCGCGCCAGCCGACCGTTCCGACTGTGCCGCGAAGACACCCAGACGCAGCGAGGAGCGGAACAATGCGCCCGTCTTGCGAGCATGGAGGTCTTCGAGCGCCGCCAGCCCCAGACGCGCAATCGTTGCCTCGGGTGTGGCCTCGGACGCAGGCGATTTCTGGCACCCACTCGGGGGAATCCGTCCTTCCGCCTGGAGGTCGATTACCTGTCCGCCGACCATTCCGACCGCCCCGGCGCCCTTCGCCAATTCCAGACAGCTAACCGCAGCCGTGCGCGGGGCATAACCGGCGGCGATCACCTCGAATGCCCCCGTCAGCAGCGCGTCGCCTGCCAGGATCGCGAGTGCCTCGCCATACTTCTTGTGGCACGTCGGTTGCCCGCGACGGAGGTCGTCGTCGTCCATTGCCGGCAGGTCGTCGTGGATCAGCGAATAGGTGTGGATCATCTCCACTGCGCACGCGGAAGGCAACGCCACTTCCGCGCTGCCGCCGGCCGCCTCGCAGGCCAGCATCACCAGCAGGGGGCGAAGCCGCTTGCCTGGCGACAGCAGGCTGTAGGACATCGCTTCACGCACAGCGTTGGGGCCGCTGGTCGTTATGCGGTCCAGCCACGTTCGCATGGCCTCGTCGATCAATTCTTGCCGTGGCTTGAGCAACGACAGGAACGAATCGGACGGCGTCGTCGTGGTTCGCTCGGAGGTTCCGGAGCAACCCATGTTACTGGCTTTGTAATGCAAAGCCACCCCAGGCGGGGCGTCGTCGGTTGTTGATCCCGGAGTCATT
Organism: uncultured Frigoriglobus sp.; assembly: GCA_964422915.1. Taxonomy (GTDB): domain Bacteria; phylum Planctomycetota; class Planctomycetia; order Gemmatales; family Gemmataceae; genus Gemmata. Next base: position 29,613 of record CAYRDG010000023.1, read on the forward strand.
CAGGTATTCCTGAATTTGCAGACGGTTTGGGCGACTTTCGCACCGCGGCCTTCGCGGTTTCGATCGTGGCAACGTGATCGAAGGGGCGCAGGTCGGGTATCCCGTCCTCGGTGGCGCCTGCCAGAAGTCTCACGCGCTGCTCGGCGTCGCGGAGTTGGCCGTAGCAGGCCCGGAGCAACGCCACGCCGCGTTCGTAGCGGGTCAGCGCGTCTTCCAGTGTCGTGGTGCCGTCTTCGAGTTCGCGCAGGATCGACTCCAGCTCGGCCAGGGCCTGCTCGAATCGCGGCGGTTGATCGGATAGGTCGGGCATTGGCTCGCATCCCGTGCGGGCGAAGGACCGTCCGTGGCACATGACCGGCGAAGTCCGAAGCACGTCGCTCAAAGAGAAAGTCACTCGGTGGCCCGTTCGTCGGCTTCGGAATCCGTGCTTCTGGCTTCGGTGACGAGCGAGCGAATCGCTCCGCCGGCGACCCGGGTCAGGAGCAGATCGCCTGGGCGCAACCCCGTTGGGTCGCGGACAAGTTGCCCGTTGGCCGTGTGCGTCAGGCTATAGCCGCGGGCCAACACTTGCAAGGGGCTGAGTGTTTCCAGGCGTGCAGAAACTTCGGCCAGTTTCTGCCTGGCCTGAGTCAACCTCACTCGTGCCGCCCGCGCAAGACGCCCCCCGGTGTCGTCCAGGCGCTGTTCCAACTCCTGAATGCGCTGAAGTGGCCGTCGGAGCGCGGGCCGCGTTGCGAGTTGGTCGAGTCGTTGCCGGCTCTGATTCAACCGGCGGTCGACTGCCTCGGCCATCCGCTCACGCAGGCCGCCAAGCGTCCGGAGTACGTCTCGGAGGTCCGGCGTGAGCGCCACGACTGCGGCCGTTGGCGTTTCGGAACGATGATCGGCCACAAGGTCGGCCACAGTCACGTCGGTTTCATGCCCGACGGCCGAGATGATGGGGACCTCTGAGGCAAAGATTGCGTCGGCGATCTGCTCCTCGTTGAAGGCCCACAAGTCTTCGGCGCTGCCACCGCCCCGGCCCAGCACAATCGCACAGAGCGGCAGGCGACCCGTCGCGTGTAGCCCGTTCAGGAGTCGGATGGCCGATGCGATTTCGCCTGCGGCCCCCTCGCCCTGCACGCGCGACGCCTTCACCACCAGTTCCGTGAAGGGCCAGCGCTGGGCGAAGACTTCGATCATGTCGCGGATCGCCGCGCCGGTGGCACTGGCAATCAGCGCGACTCGCTTCGGTGTGCGGGGGAGTGCTCGCTTGCGGTGCGGATCGAAGTACCCCTTTGCCAGCAGTCGTTCCTTGAGTTGTCGCAATGCCAACTCTGCAGCTCCCACGCCCTTCGGCTGAATCTCCTCGGCAATAAGCTGATACTCGCCACGCGGTTCATAGACCGTGAGCCGACCGCGAACGAGTACCTCCTGCCCGTCGCGCGGGTCGAACTTCATCCGCAAGTTGAAGCCACGAAACATCGCGGCCTTGACCTGGGAACCGGGGTCCTTGAGTGTGAAGTACCAGTGCCCGCTGGAGGCGCGGGTGAAGTTCGACACCTCGCCGGCAACCCACACCTGGGGGAACTTCGATTCGACGGTTCCCCGCACCTGCGCAGTCAGTTGCGACACAGTGAGCGGTTGCACGGCGGTCTTGGGTGTTGCGCTCATGGGAATTGGCCACCCGTTCTTGCGGCGTCAGTCGCCTCGGATGGGGTTGCTCGTCCGACGGCGATCCATTCTTCGGACGAGATAGATCGGGTCGCCCTGCTGATCATTCATGCAGCATAACAAGTTGAGTGAGCCGAACGCAGCGCGAGCTTGCCACTCCTGCTGGATGAGCAGCCCACATCCGCCCGGCGGGAGTGCTGCAGGCTTCTTCAATTTCACAACGGGACGGGCATAGTAGAACGTCACGCCCTCGTCCTTCAGCTTGAGGATGTACAGCGGTTCGCCCGCCGGGATATGTTCGCGCAGCACCGCCGCCGTGACCTCGGCGTTCCGCCCTGCTGTGCGATTCGGGATGACGAATTGCACGAATGCGATTTTCGCCGCAATCCAGCACAGGAGGAAGCCGAGAAGGAACGCATTCAACCCGCATCGGTTTCCCTTTGGCGGAGAGAGCCAGAGGGAGTGCGTCCTGCCTTCTCCCGCGTTCTCGTGGGAAGCGCGAGCCTCTGTCTGAGAGCGCAACAGCCCCAGTATCCCCATCACGCCTAGACCCATCAGCCCGGCACTCATGGGAAGCGCGTAGCGGATGTTGTGGTTGGGAACGAGCGTCCAGAAGACCAGATTGGGCCACGTCCAGCAGTGGAGCAACTGGAGAAGCAACCGGCCGCGGTCGTCCCACTTGTTCCAGAAACTTCGGCGGAAGGTGGCGAGCGCGAATGCCGATACCGGCAGGTGCGCGGCGAAGACAGCGAGGGGGAATAGCACCACGTCGCCCCACGGGTAGCCCTTGCTGGGCTTCGGCGCGAAGCGGTATGCGGCCTCCTTGCGAATCGTTTCGGAGAGTGATTCCCAGCCGACCTGCTGCACGACTGCGAGTGTCCATCCTGCACACACCAGGGCCGCGATGCTCACTGCCAGCAGGTGCCCGCGGCCGAGGAACAGACCGAGGCGTTTTCGCCATGCCAGTAGCGGTATCGCCGTGAGATAGAAGAACGCCGGCGCGGTCCACTTCGTCAGCGTGCCGGCGGCCACACAGAGAAGCGATGCGATCCAGAAGCCGATCCCGGTGCCGCGGGCGCGAGCATCCGATTCGATCGCGCGATGTAGCAGCACGAGAGCCGCCGTCACCCACCCCACCAGCGACATGTCAATCTCGGCGCTGGGCACCTTGTCCAGCCACAGAACCGAACACGGCAACAGTATCGCGATGAGCAGCGCAGCGTCGTCGTGGCGTATACGTGTTGGAGTTGCTCGGTTCTGCGGTGTAGGGCCGTCGAGCGCGCGGCGGAAGAGACCGTGCATGAGCATGACCGCGAGCATTGCAGCCAGGACCGATGGCAGACGCGCGCTCGCGGCGCTGACTTCGCCGAAAGGGAGGCTACACAGCCCGATGGCCGCGTAGTGGCCAGGCGGTTTCGTGAGGAACGGTTCGCCGTAGAGGACAGGGTAGAGCCAGTGTCCGCTCAGGCACTCGCGTCCGATGATCGCGCGGAGCGATTCCGTGCGGTAGAGCGGCCCGGTGTCGATGCCGTGGAGGAACAGGAACGCGCACCACCCTGCGATCAGAACCGGGGCGAGGTATGCCTCAGAGAAGGTGATGCGCAGCGGTAAGAGCGTTGCGACTCGAATGGCCGGCCTCCTTGCCGGGTGATGGCTCATCGCGTCCGTTTCACAAATCCCAGCGCAATCCCCACGACGGCCACGAGCCAGCACGTGCCCGGAAGCCAATCGCCGGCCTTCGCGTAGAGCGATTCGCGTCCGTCGATCGGCACCTTCGCTGTCACGACTGCTTCTACCTTCTTCGACTGCCCCCAGTTGGGGTTTGGCAGCGCGATCACGCGGCCGTCGGGATCAATGACAGCGGAAATGCCCATGTTCACGGCGCGCACAACCGATCGCCGCGATTCGACGGCGCGGAAGCGACAGATGGCGAGATGCTCCTCATGCTCCTCGGTGCCATTGAACCAGCCGTCGTTGGAGATGTTCACCAGGAAGTTAACAGGGTCGAGCGCAACGTATTGTCGTGCGAGGTACGGATCGGAATCCTCATAGCAAATGAGGCAGCCGAAGGTGTAATCGCGCCCGTCCTTTGTCTTCAGCGGGAAGCGCGTCCAGTGCTCGCCCGGTCGGCACTCGTATCCCTTCTCGTAAGGCGTGAACCACTGCATGAAAGGGAGAACATCACCCAGTGGAACGTACTCGCCGAATGGTACGAGATGCATCTTGTCGTAACGCGTGAAGTTCCGTCCCTTCGGGTCGGTCAGAAGCGCGGAGTTGTACCGCCATAGTTGCGAACCGTCCCACTCAAAGCCCGTGAGACCGAAGAGAATGTTCGTTCCCCAGTACGCATCAAACTCGCGCTCCGAGCGTACCAGTTCCTGCTGGACGTTCTCCGGCACGCTGTCGCGGCGGACGCCTGGCGCCACCTGGAACCAGTCTTCCCAGTAGCACGTCTCCGGCCAGACGATCAGGTCCGGCTTCTGCCGGAATGCCAGCGTGAATGCTTTACTGTACTGCTGCTGGAGTAACCCACCGCGACTCATCTTCTCGTCCTGCGGCACGTTCCCCTGGAGGGCCGCGACCAGTGGCCCTTCCGTGAACGCGGCGTGGCGGAGGCGATAGACGCCATAGCCCGTACTGGCGATGAGGAGAATGGCCGCAACCGTGCCACCGAGGATCATGCCTCGCCGGCAGCATGGCGTGGGAACTGGCACAGGTTGCGGCTGACACCGACTCGCGCACAACTGCATGAGCAGATCGGCCAGGAGGCCGTTGATGCTGGCCACGACGAATGACACCGCATACACACCGCCCAGGTCCGCAATCTGGATGAGTTGTGTGAAGGTGTGCTGTGTGTAGCCGAGGAAGTACCAGCCGAAGCCGATCATCTGATAGGCGCCGACGTGCTTGAGGAACGGAAAGCCCGTAGGAAAGTGCATCCGAGCGTATTCGAGTGCCACCCACCCCACCGGCACCGCCAGCGACAGCGGCACGCCCAGACGATCGAGTCGCCGGATGATCGTCAGCGACGCGAGCCAGAAGAGCGGCATCACCAGCGAGAGCCCGAGCCACGACAGATACATCATTGGGTGCGCGACACGGATCCAGTTCGTTGCCAGTGTGAAGAAGACGAGGCCGCCGACATAAGCCGCGAAGTACCGTCGGCGATTCGACACCGGGGCGCGCACAAGCGTCAGCCACGGCACCAGCGAGACGAACGCCACCGGCCCGAGGTCGAGCGGGAAGAACGCCGCCCACAGGAGTACACCCGATGCGACTGCGGGCAGAAACACGCGAGGCTTCACGCGGAGTCCTTCCAGGGATGGCGAACGGCGCCCGCGAGCGCCCGTTCACCTACAGCAACACCACATCCATCAACGCGCCAGGATCGACGCGGGTATCACCTGCGGGCAACACCAGGAGCGCGTCCGCAGGTTGCGCGCCGCGCAGGTCTGGCGAACCGGACCACTCCAGCGGGCGAACGTCCCAGCCAGTTTCAGAGAACGCCAGCGTTGCTGGGCGGTACGTCGGCCGGTCGTTCGATTCGGCAATGGCATCGGCCACAGGTAGCCTGATTGTGCGCGGACCTGGCTCCGCGTGTCCACCCAGGATTCGCAGTGCGGGCCGGACGAACAGCTCGAAGCAGACAAACACGCTCACCGGGTTGCCAGGCAGACCGAAGACGAGAGTGCCCTTTGCCGTGGTGCCGAACAGGAGCGGCTTGCCCGGCTTCATGCGAACCTGTCGGAAGTGTGTCGTCACGCCGAGGTCGTTCAACACGCGCGGAACATGGTCGTGATCGCCCACCGAGACGCCGCCAGCGATGAGTACCACGTCCGCGTCTTCAATCGCCTGGCCGATGAGTGCGCGTGTGATATCGAGATCGTCGCGCGCGATCCCGAAGGAGAACGGCGTCCCGCCGCCCCGGAGAGCCAGAGCCGCGAGCATTGGGCCGTTCGAGTTCCGAATCTGCCCTTGCCCTGGCGTTTGATCCGGTTCGACCAGCTCGCTCCCGGTCGCCACCACGCCGACACGCGGAGCAGGGAACACGGGCACCGTTGTCTTCCCGACACTGGCCAGCACGCCAAACGTCAGCGGATTGAGTATCGTGCCGGCATTCAGAACGGTGCCGCCGGCCTGCATCTCGGTGCCGCGGCCGTAGACCCACTGTCGCGGGCGCACGGCCGAATCCGTGATACGCACGCGATCGCCAGCACGCTGCGTGTCTTCCTGCATCACAACGGCATCGGCTCCATCGGGCATGGGCGCGCCGGTGAAGATGCGGACGGCTTCGCCAGGGCCAACGGATCGCGTTGGCACCACTCCGGCAGGCACCTCACCGATGACGCGCAGTTCGGCACCAGGCGACTCGCAATCGGCAACGCGCACGGCGAAGCCATCCCGGAGCGACTTGTCGAATGGCGGTGAGTCGCGATCGGCCAGAACGTCGATGGCGAGCACTCGCCCCAGCATAGCGGGAGCAAGCGTGACCTCTTCGGGTGGCAGTGGCTTTGCGTATCGGAGGACTTCGTCCAGCGCGTCGGCGACTTCCAGCATCGGAAACTCTCCTGAAGTCTGGGGATTGTATACCGGCACTCAAAGACAAACGGCGCCACGGCAACGGGTATGCGGGCTGTGTCGCCAGCGGAACTTCTGAACATTCCTCTCTTCTGGGAGGAATTTGCCCAGATGTGGCCCGAACGTCACACATTCCACGGCACCCGCTACCAGGCGGATGGGCGAAGGCGAGGCCGTGTGGGCACAGTTTGCGGTCGCGCTGCCCGATTTTCCTCTCGCCCTGCGTCTGATGCTGGTTTAAGCTAGTGCTGTTCCCGCCGACTGCGCCCAAACCAACCTACCCCCCCGACGGGCGCTCGCAGCCCGGCTCGCCGTAACCGCGAGGGTAACGATGCAATTCGCCACGACACGCGCTCCCCGCTCCCCGTTCGCCTGCGTGCGGGGGATCGGGTTAACCTTCGCGCTTTTCGCCGCCACACCTGCAGTTGCCGCGCCGCCACTGGACATCGGCGAACGGAAGGCCATCATCGGCCAGCCCGCAACGGTCACGGTGTCGCCGGCGGCAGTGACACTCTCAGGCATACGCGACGCGCGGCAACTCGTGGCCACTGGCAAGTACGCTGATGGCTCCGCCCGCGATCTCTCGGCCGTGGTCGAGGTAAAAGCCGAGCCGGTCGGCATCGTGGACGTGCAGGAAGGGCTTTACCTGCGGCCGACCAGGAATGGCACCGCGACTGTCATTATTAACGCCAACGGTAACCAATTTCGCGTGCCCGTCACGGTCAGTGGGATGGGCACACCCTCGCCGGTTAGCTTCCGGCGCAACGTGATTGCTGCGATGAACGTGGGCGGTTGCAACGCAGGTGCCTGCCACGGCACGCCCAGCGGTAAGAACGGCTTCAAGCTCTCGCTGCGCGGATTCGATCCGGCTGCGGATTACCTTCAACTCACGCGCGAGCAGTTCGGTCGGCGCACCGACAAGCACAACCCCGAAGCCAGCCTCGTGTTCCTCAAGGCGGTCGGCCGCGTGCCACACGAGGGCGGTCAGCGATTCGGTGCGACCAGCGTGCCAGGCGAGATGATGCTGGCGTGGCTCACTGAGGGGCTGAAGGATGATCCGACCACACTGCCAGCGGTGAAGAAGATCGAGGTAACGCCGGATAGCCGCCTTCTGAAGGCTCCGGCGAAGTGGCAGCAACTCGCCGTGAACGCGACATTCGCCGACGGCCTCTCTCGCGATGTGACGCGGCTCACGGTCTTCAGTAGTAGCGATCCTTCCATCGCCGACGTGTCGCCGAACGGACTGGTTGAGTTCAAGCGTGCCGGCGAGGTTGCGGTGCTTTGCCGCTACCTGGAAGAACTGGTCGCGGTGCGCATCACTTACCTGGAGCCGCGCGAAGGCTTCGTCTGGTCCAATCCGCCGGAGACGAACTTCGTTGACAAGCACGTCTTCGCCAAACTCAAGCAGATGAGCATCGCTCCGAGTGGTCTGTGCGAGGACTACGAGTTTGTCCGGCGCGCGTATCTCGACTGCATCGGCCGGATGCCGACAGCGACCGAGGCGAAAGCCTTCCTTGCCGACAAGGACACGAAAAAGCGTGACAAACTCATCGACAGGCTTGCAGAGATGCCCGAGTTCGCAGACTTCTGGGCGCTGAAGTGGGCTGACGTGCTTCGCAGCAATCGCAAGACGATTCAGACAAAGGGAAGCTACGGGATGCAGGCGTGGCTGCGTGGCCACTTCCTGGCAAACACGCCGATGGACGAGATCGTTCGTGAGATCATCACATCCAATGGTGATACCTATGCCAACCCACCGGCGAACTACTACCGCATCGCGAAAGACCCGACCGCACTGGCCGAGACGACCGCGCAACTCTTCCTCGGTGTCCGGATGCAGTGTGCCAAGTGCCACAACCACCCCTTCGAGCGCTGGAGCCAGGACGATTACTACGGCATGGCTGCGTGGTTCGCCCGCGTGAAGACCAAACCGGCTCCGGTGGTTGGCAAAGCGCCGGGCAATGGCCCGCACGCCGAGGTGGTGTATGTCGCGCGTGCTGGTGAAGTGACACAGCCACGCACGGGCCAACAGATGAAGCCTCGCTATCTCGGCGGTTTCAATGGCGTCAGCGAGGTCAGTGTGAAGCCGAGCGAGGATCGCCGCGAACTGCTCGCCGCGTGGCTCACATCGCCCGATAACCAGTTCTTCGCCAAGTCGGTCGCCAACCGCGTCTGGTTCCACTTGATGGGCAAGGGGATTGTCGATCCGGTGGACGATTTCCGCGATTCCAACCCCTCGTGCAACGACGAACTGCTCGATGCGCTGGCGAAGGATTTCGCCAAGAACGAGTTCAACCTCAAGCGACTCGTCAAGACGATCATGAAGTCGCGAACGTATCAGCTTTCGGCACAGCCCAATGACTTTAACAAGGACGACAGCAAGTATTTCTCGCACGCCGTCACGAAGTTGCTCACCGCGGAACAGTTGCTCGATGCGATCTGCGACTTCACTGCGGTGCCCGAAAAGTTCGCCGGACTGCCCGCAGGCACGCGAGCGATTCAGTTGCCCGATGGTGAGGTGAATCATCCGTTCCTCAAGGCATTCGGTCAACCGGCCCGCGAACTGGCCTGCGAGTGCGAACGCGAGAGCGACGGCAACCTCGCACAGGCTTTGCAACTTATCAATGGCCCCACAGTGAATGAGAAAGTCCGCAACGCGAACAATCGACTCGCGAAGTTGATGGCCGCGAAGATGAAGGATGCGGACATCCTCGGCGAACTTTACTTCGCGGCGCTGGGGCGAGCACCCTTCGACGACGAAAAGCACATTGCCCTGGAACACATTGCCAAGCGTCCGGACAAACGCAAGGCGTGGGAAGACGTGGTCTGGGCACTGATTAATACTCGCGAGTTCCTCTTCCGACATTGAGCGAAGGGGTAGGCGAATCGGCATCAGGACGGGATAACAGGAACAGGCGTGAGGGAACTCCCTTCGCCTGACCTGTGATCCCGTCCATCTGTTTTTGAAGGCTTTGTTCTGGCGTTTCGCGAACGAGCATCTGCGCGGAACTCCGAATCAACATCGTATTCGTGCATCCCGCATGTTCTGGCGCCTCTTCCTGACGTATTTGCTGCTTGTCGTCGCGACGGTCGCGTCGGTCGGGATGCTCATCTTCCAGCGATCCGAGGATGTGTTTCACGCGCTGGCACATGGTGTGGCCGCGGCGGTTGGTCTTATCCTCGTTGCGGCAGTCGCCGCGGCGTACCTCCTGGCACGGCGGTTCACACGGCCACTGGTGGAATTGCGCGAGGGCGCACGCAAACTCACTGATGGCGACCTCGGGCACAAGGTCCGCGCGGGCGGTGCCCCCGAGCATGTTGAACTGGCGGAAACCTTCAACGCGATGAGTGGTCAACTCGCCACAACTTTCCGGTTGCTCCAGCACGATCGCGAACAACTCCGGGCGATTCTCTCAGGCATGGCCGAAGGCGTCATCGCCATTGACGAGTACCATCGTGTCGTCTTCGTCAACGACCGTGCCGGGCAACTGCTGGAGTTCGACCCGGCGAAGGCGGTGAGTCAACCCCTGGCCGATGTGACCCGCCTGGCGGCATTCCACGCGGTGGTGGAAAAATCGCTGACTGGCGGCGCGGGTACGCACCGCGAAGAGTTCGAACTGGGCGGCGCGGTGCCGCGGCACCTCGTCGCGTATGTCTCGCGTTTCGCAGGACACGGGATGCCCGGCGCGGTGGTCGTGCTCGACGACATCACCGATGTGCGACTCGCCGAGCGGATGCGTCAGGACTTCGTCGCCAACGCCTCGCACGAACTGAAGACGCCTCTGGCAGTGATCCGGTCGAGCGTGGAAACGCTCATCGACGGCGCCGCCGAAGACCCGGAGGTTCGCACCACATTCCTGGAACAGATTCTCAACGAAGCCGACCGCCTCGCGGAACTGATCAAGGACATGCTGATGCTCTCGCGCATCGAGAGCGGGGCGCTGCGGCTGGAACTGTGTGCGGTGGCGCTGGGCAAGGCGATCACCGATTGCATGGAGCGGCACCACCCGCGCGCCGATGCCAAGACGTTAACGATGGTGGAGAAACCGCCGACCGACATGCCCGCCGACGTACCCGTGTGGGCCGATCCCGATGCGCTCCGTCAGATTCTCGATAACCTCGTGGATAACGCAATCAAATACACGCCCAATGGTGGGCGCATCACGGTGCGCTGGAGTGCGACACGCGATACGGTGGATTTTGAGGTGGAGGATACGGGCATCGGCATTCCCGCGGCCGATGTGAACCGCGTCTTCGAGCGATTCTACCGCGTCGACAAGGCTCGCGATCGCGCTCAGGGAAGCACCGGCCTGGGCCTGTCGATCGTGAAACATCTGGTCCAGGCGATGCGTGGCCAGGTGCGTATGGACAGTACGTTTGGTAAGGGCACCACGTTCCGAATCGCGCTACCCCGAGCAGGAAACGCCTGAGAGAATCGCCATCAACGTTCCAGGTGGTCAAAAGTTCAGATTATTTCGGCATTTCTTTCGTAATTCCCGGAATTGTGGTTGCTTTTCGTACCGGAATCACTCATAAGATTAGTATACGCCCGTTCAAAAATCGGGTGGCCTCGCGGAGGCTCGTCGTGCCGCTCCGACACCTATTCATCGACATGAATTCCTTCTTTGCTTCCTGCGAACAACAGGACGATCCGCGGTTGCGCTACCGGCCCGTTGCTGTTATTCCCACAACCGCCGAGAGAACCGCGTGCATTGCGGCCAGTTACGAAGCCAAGGCTTGCGGCGTCAAGACAGGCACGCCGGTGTGGGAGGCCCGTCAGCTTTGTCCTGGCATTCGCTTCGTCGTCGCCGATCACAGGCGATACGTCGTCATGCACAATCGCGTTGTTGCAGCGGTTGGGCGCGTCGTGCCCATTGAGAATGTCATGTCCATCGACGAAATGTCATGTCGGTTGCTGGGCGACGAGCGAAATCCTGAAACGGTTATCGGCATCTCTCACAGGATCAAACATTCCATCCACGAGCTTGCTGGCGACTACATGCACTGCTCCGTTGGCGTTGGGCCGAGCGTGATGCTTGCGAAGGTTGCCTCCGACATGCAGAAGCCTAACGGGTTGACGATACTCTCCGACGTGGAGATGCCGCGGGCGCTCTACCGGCTGAAACTGACCGACTTTCCTGGCGTTGGGCCGCGCATGGAACGCCGATTGAAGCTAAACGGCATCTTCACCGTCGAGCAACTCTGCCATGCTCCGGCGAAGACGCTGGCGACCGTGTGGGGTAGCAAGCTCCTCGGCGAGCGCTGGTTTCGACTCCTGCATGGCGAGGACGTAGCCGATGTGCCGACCCGTCGGCAGACTGTCGGCCATTCGCATGTGCTTCCGCCAGAATTGCGCACGGACGAAGGGGCATTCGGCGTCCTGATGCGACTGATCCACAAGGCCGCGGCGCGGCTACGGAAGATCGATTACTGGTGCGGGGCGGTGTCAGTCGGCGCGAGTTTCATGGGAAGTGAGCCAGGCGATTCGGTGTGGTGGGAGAAGAGTGTGCGTGTGCCGCGCTGTCACGACACGCCGGCGATTCTGACGGCCGCAATGAAACTGTGGGAGTTGCGTATCCGCAACGGCCGTCCGTTCAAGATTGGCATGGTTTTGAGTGATCTCGTTCCTGCGCGGAGCGCGACACCGTCGCTGTTCGATGAGGACCGGCAGGGCGAAGACATCTCGCGAGCGCTGGACGCGGTGAATGGCCAGTTCGGGGCGAGTGTGGTGTATCTGGGCGCGATGTTTGGGATGCGCGATGCTGCCCCGACTCGCATCGCCTTCACGCAAATCCCCGATTTCGACAATCGCGTGAACTGACGTCGTCGCAATCGGAGGTAGTGGAAGGGGACTCACCGGCGAAGGCCGGTTTTTTCACGCATGTGCGACACGCAGTGCGCGCCGCAGGGTTCTGTGTGTCAATCCAGCAAGCCGGCGGGGGCAGGCGTGTAGGAGAAGTCGAACGGTGGCTCGATGAGTTCCTCGTGGCCGCCGCGGTCGCGGAAGATGTGCAGCACGCGCACGCGTGAGAGGTCGTCGAACTTCGGTTCCGGGTAGAGTTCCGAGCGGAACGGGTTACCCGGCTCGTATTCGTGGATCATGGCCTTCACTTTCGGCACGCCGCGGAAGTGAAGTTCCTCCGCCTTCCGCTGACCGCCGTGTACGTCGTAAAGTTCAGTCAGGACGCGGAGGGCGCGTTCCAGGTTGCGGTATGTCACACCATCTTCAACGAAGATCATGTCGACCTGCGTGGCACGCAAGACCGCGTGCGCGTGTTGTCGCGCGCGGGCCGGGAGTACGCGACTGTACGCCGGGCCAACCAGTGGCGGCGCGTCGTCGCCTGAAGCGTCGGCGTCCTCGCGGCCGATTCCTTCGATGAACCACCAGTGCGGCGCGAGCCAGAAGCCGCCGCCAGCAGGCCCCTTGAACACGCTGGCACGTTTGAAGAGTTTCTGAAGGCCGCGGAAGAACTGTCGGCGGACCTTGATCTCATCGCGGCGGTCGAGTCGTTGCTTGACCGCGCCCGCTTCCAGGTCCGCGATGCTCACCTTCAGTGGCCAGCGTGGGTCGAACTCTGTCGCCTCCGAGCGTTCCGGGCAGACGACCTCGATGCCGACCTGTCCGGATTCACGCGCCGCCGGCGCGCGGCGGACGAGCCACCCCCAGACCCTCGTGGTCTGTGCCGCCTTCCGCACGTCTGCCGCATCTGTGCCGCTGATGTGCAAGGTGGGCGGTGTTCGGCGCGCCGGGTCGCCGTGTCGCGCCGAGCCAAGTTTCACCAGCACCACGACGAGCAATCCCGGCATCATCCATGCGGCCACCATGCCCAGGAGCGTCGTCAGCGGCATCGCCTCATGGATGCGCGGCGCGGTGTCGAAGAGTCGGCCGCCGCACGCGGTCAGGAGTACGTCGAAGGCAACGAGTGCGATCAATCCCAGGATGGCCGAAAGGACTCGCCGCAGGGGTACGGCAAACACCGGCCGATCGGGTGCGGAGCGCCACAGGAGCGCGGCGCCGTCGGCCCCAGGAGGCAAGTAAATCGCCCATGCGATCAGTGCGACCGCCAGGCAGAGTGCCAGAACCACGACCGGTGGCACCACATAGGCCACCGCCGACATCAGCACCGCGTAACCCACAACCGCAGCCAGTTCCGCGCCGCGCCGGTCGGTTTCGCCCACCCAGTTCTTCAACTGTTTGTCGAGCACCGCGACGGGTACGAAGATGCCGACCACAGTGACCGTGAGGAGCGCGCCCCACAGCGCCAGCATGAAGAGCAGGTAAAGCGTGTACGACGAGTAGTACGAGACGATACGCCAGCCAGTTGGGAGGGCGATCCACGCCGTGGCAGCCAGTCCGGCCCAGACGAAGAGTAGGGCCACGAACAGGAAAATGACTGGCGGTGTGCGGCGGGGTAAGGGCGGCGTGCCGCGAAGATCGATGCCGTGATCGTAGCGGAGCCAGGAGGCGGAATCGGCGAGGCGGCGAGCGAATCCGGCCAGACGTGAAACCCAGGCGAGCGGCTCGCGCCGGTGCCTGGCCACGACCGCGAAGCCAGCAGCAACGAGCAGGAAGGCAGCCAGTGCGTCGTGAACGTCGCTGGTGGCCTTACGGCCCGCAACTTCCAGGACCGCGACGAACACGCAGACGCCCAACGTGAACCAGCAACCCGCCGGCAGCACGCGCCCGTTCCGAGGGAAGACCGACGTGAGGAGCTTCATGGCGCTATTTCACCACACCACCAGACGAACGCCAACCGCTTCGCGCCGTTGGCGCAACCGGTCGGAAGGGCAACCCCCATTCTACCACACTGACCGGAACAGGTTACCACAGAAGAGCCGAAACCTCACAAGTACGACCCAAAGTAAGCGAACGGCCGGAAGGGTACGGTATAGGGAATTGGCCTCCCTTCGGACGCGGTGCGAACGCGAAGATTCCCGCGAGCAACTCTCGCGAACCATGTGATTCAGACTGCCGTTATCGGTAAGCGAAGTCCATGAGCGATTTCTCACGATCCGTACCAGGGTGAGCATCGTCGGAATCGTGGAGAAAGCCATACAATTAAGGTGCCAGTGGCATGGATGCTGCCGGCAACTTTCCCCGCTCCCGTGGCTTGTGCGAATTGACATACGCCCTCGCGGTGAGCTATAGTAAATACATCAAATCAGTTCGCGCTGCGAGTCTTGTAACCGCGCGGACATGGATTGTCCTGTGTCAATTGGGTCGGGATTGACCCTCTATCGCCCAGCGGGTTGCGTGAAGATTAACGTCTGGCTCATGTGCGGCCCGACAGTGACCGTCGCGGGTGCCCGCGATTGCGAGGCGAGATGCCAACTGCGCCCGATCCGAACGGCCGCTCCTCCTCGGCGAACTTCGCCGTGCCAGGACCGCTTTCGGATGCCGGCGGCGCGGAGTCGCCAGGTGTCAAGCCGTTGCCGCCGCGATCGGGTTCCACTGGCTCCCACAATCCCGTGGGCGCCAACTCCGACTTCATCCTGACGGGAAGTTCCGATCGGCGGCGGACCTCGCACGAATCCGACATCGCGCAGTTCCTCGCGCACCCGGTGGCCGATAATTCCGACGACTCGCCCACGGTTATCACGCACGGCAATCACGCATCTCAGCAAGTCGCCCTGCCGGTAGTAATCACGGCAGAGACGCCGTCCATCGCGGGGCGAAGACTTGGCCATTTCGAACTGATCGAGGCTGTTGGTGCTGGCGGGATGGCCGCGGTGCTCAAGGCTCGCGACACGGAGTTGGGTCGCGTGGTCGCGCTGAAGATTCTGCCGCCCGAGGCTGCTCGCGACCCGGAGAGCATCAATCGCTTCAAGCAGGAGGCCCGCGCCGCGGCCGCGCTCGACCACGAGAACATCGCCCGTGTCTACTTCTGCGGCGAGGATCAGGGGCTGCACTTCATCGCCTTTGAGTTAGTTGAAGGGATCAATCTGCGGCAGATGATCGATCGCCGCGGCGTGCTGCCGCCTGCTGAGTGCGTTCGTTACATGATGCAGGTGGCCGCCGGGTTGAATCACGCCGCCGAGCGTGGCGTTGTTCACCGCGACATCAAGCCGTCGAACATCCTGATCACGCCCGACCGCCGCGCCAAGATCGTGGACATGGGTCTGGCGCGACACCTCGGTTCGGAGGCCGTCAACGGCGGTGTCACGCAGTCGGGCGTCACACTCGGTACGTTCGACTACATCTCACCAGAACAGGCCCTCGACCCACGCCGCGCCGATGTGCGGAGCGACATCTATTCGCTGGGCTGCACGTTCTACCACGCTCTGACTGGCCGCCCACCGGTGCCAGAGGGGACGGCGGCTCGCAAGCTCCGCGCCCACCAGAATGATGAACCGCTCGACCCGCGCGAACTGAATCACGCCATCCCGGACGAACTCGCCGCCGTGCTGGCCCGGATGATGGCGAAGGACCCCGCCGACCGTTACCAGTCGCCACTGGAACTGATTGCGCACCTCAAGGGGTTAGCTGCGAAGTTGGGGTTAAACACCGATCTGGTCGAACACGATAGCGCCGTGAAGTCCGTGCCAGCCGACACGCGGTTGCTCCCGCAGACACCACGGGTGAAACCTGTGTGGGTGCTGGCCGTGGCCGCCGTGGCCGTGGCGGTGGCCACATTCGTGGTGGCAACGAGTAGTCCCGGACCTGCGCCAGGGGCACCCATCCTGCCCGACATTGGGCCGTCGCTGGAACCGGCGGTGGTCGGTAAGGATCCAGACACGATCGCACCGCGCACGACCACCGACACTCCGATCAAGACTGCGGAGCAACTGGCGGAGCGACTCGAAGATCCGACCACAACGCGGGTTGTCCTGGAGCCAGGCGATTACGATCTGACGAAGCTCGACCGCCCCCGGCCGATCACGTTCCGCGGCCGGTCGCTGGAACTGACCGCCGCGCCTGGCTCGACGGCTGGCTCCACGCGCGTCACTGTTGCCGTCAGCGATAGCCGCGCCGCGCCGGGCACGCTCACGCTTCGCGCGACCAGGCTCGACATCCGGAACCTCTGGTTCGACCTGAAGCTCGATCCGAAGCTAGCGGCAGGCGGTGTCGAGGAACACGGCATCACAAGTCCGGTCGGCCTGCAAATCGACGGCGCGGCGAGTGTGGAACTCTCTGACTGTGTCTTCGCCACGCCAATGGGCGATCTGCAGTGGGAGAGCCACAAGCCGCGTTCGGTCGTGATCGACCGTGCGGGCGACTGCACCCTGAAGTTGCTGCGGTGCCTCTTCGCGCCGAGCTTCGTGGGTGTGGCAATTCCTGCTGGCTCAATCGCAACCGTGACCGATAGCGGCTTCGCCCCGCATGCCGCTGCGCTCCTCGTCGCCGATGGCACTGCCGGCATGACACGCGAGTCCGATGTGCGCTTCGTACGTTCCACGTTCATGCTCAATCCGGCGGGCGGCGCGGCGATCCAGGCCGGGAAGTGGGGGAAACTCCACGTCAGCGCGTCAGATTGTGTCTTCGCTCCTGTGGAAGGGTCGCCATTCCGACCGGACCTCGCATCGTCCGCTTCTGCTCATCGTGGTGTTGTGATTCGCACCGATGCGGAGTCGCCGGAGGGGCTGGCATTCAAGGTGCCAGCCGGAGGCACCAATTCCTTCTTTGAGACCGATCCTGTCGGTACGCCGCTGACCACGCTTCCCTTCGAGTCATTCAAGGGCGAGGCGACAGGCATCGACGCGAAGAAGGAGAACCGCCGGACGTTCAAGCAACTCCCGTGGGCGGCGAGCCAGCCGCTTGACGCCTTCGTCACGCTGCGGCCGTGGAGAGGATTCACGCTGAAGGTGAAGGGAGAAGGTGCCGACGAGGCCGCCTTCACGAAGGAGAATCTTGGCAACGGAAACCGGTGGGTGCCGATCGGGGTTGCGTTCGACAATCCTAAGGAGCAGCTCCGCCTCGCTTACCCAGATCTGACGTGGGGCGGCCTTTCTCCACCGAGAACGCCAGTCGAAGTGCGGAAGGTGTGGTGGCCCGAAGCGACAGCCGATGATCTCACCACGCCCGGCGTCTATCGCAATCTTGTTGCGCTACTCGACGACGTGCGCCCAGGTGATGAAATCTTCATCCACCATAACGGTGAGTTGCCGCGCGACACGGTTGAACTGAAGCCGCGAACGAAGCCCGCTGCTGGCGAGTTCCGGATCGCCTTCCGCCCCGACAGTGGCTGCAAGCCCGTGCTAACGGTCGATGCGAACTCCCGGCTCAACAAGACGCTGTTCAAGCTCATGGCCGGAGAGGTGGCCTTCGAAGGCATCCACTTCCGCCTTCGTTCGCAACGGCCCGACGCCGGGCAAACGGTGGCCGCCGTTGCCCTCATGGGCGGCCGGAGTTGCAAGTTCCTGAATTGCCTCTTCACGCTCGGTGAGGAAGATGATTCGCGAGTGGCCGCAGTTCACTTGCCGAATATCGGCAAGGAAATGGCCATGACACCCGCGGCGCGCCAGACGCCGAGCATCGTCTTCAGGAACTGTCTGATTCGCGGCAAGGGGCGAGGGGTCTGGGCGGAAGTGAGCCGGCCGGTAAACCTCGAAATCAGCGACACACTCACGGCCATCGACGGCCCGCTGATTCTCTCCGAAGCGGGCGGCACCAACGTGGGCACGGGTTCCAGCAAGGCGCAACTCACGCGCGTGACGGCACTGGCCGGCGGGCCGTTGGTGGAGATGCACGGCAGCAAGACAAGCGATGCGATGCGCCCCGGCGGACTGGTGAAGATCGAGGTATCCACCGACGCCTGTCTGTTCGCTGCAGTTCCCTTCGCCGGTAAGCCACTGGTAGACATCGACGGCGTGGACCCGACCGACTGGCGTTCCGTGCTCGACTGGCGCGTGCCGAATGGGAATCGCTACGCCAACTTCGACCCGCAAATGGACATGGCGATCGTCAAGCCTGGTACCGAGGACGGGATACCGAAACAGTGGGGTCGCAGTAAGTGGATCGACAACGTGGGCGAACCGCTGGAAGCCACCAAGCGATTCGGCGATGTGACGTTCGCGTCACCTGTCGCCGGGTTGCGGGGTCTTGCGGCGGTCAAGCCTGCGGATCTGGTGGTGAAGATGGCCACGTTCGGCGATCTCGCCGGGTTGCGGATGCCGGATGCCGGCGTGGATCCGACGGACCTGCAGAGTCGACTCAAGAGCCTGCTCGAAGAGGTGAAGCCGGAGTAACACAGATGAAAACGAGCCGCAACCGAACGGCGGTCGCGGCTTGCGGCATCGATCCGGAACTACTTCTTCTTCCCCTTCTTGGCGTCCTTCTTCTCGCCCTTCGCTGGAGTCTTGGTCGTGGAACCCTTCGCCGCTTTCTTTCCCTTTGCTGGCTTCGTACCGAAGATCGCATCGTAGCCCGCGCCGAACTTGTCGTCTTCCGACATACCCATCCGAACAATGCTCATCGTTGTCTCCGCGTTGTGAATGTGACCGCGTGAATTAGTGTAACTCACGCGCGCGGAATTGCCAGCGGCACGCCACGGCGGCGGCTATCCGCCTGCCGTTACAAAGCGAAAGAGTATCTCCGTCGCCGGCTCCAGTTGCGAAAGATCAATCCATTCATCCTTCGTATGGGCCTGGGCAATGTCGCCTGGCCCGAACACCACCGCTGGAATGCCGCCCTCGGCCACGCGTGAGGCGTCTGTCCCGAATGGCACAGGATGAACGGTGTGCTTGCCAGCCACCGAGTCGATCACCGCGCCGAGTTTCTTCACCAACTCCACCGATTGCGTCGGGTCGAGCGGGGCACAGCCAGGTGATGCCTGCGTGAGGGTGAAGGGGAAATCGACGCCCGGTTGCGCACGGAGGAACGCGCCGAGTTCCTCCGTGATGGTGTCGAACGTCTCGCCTGGCAAGAGGCGCCTGTCGATGAGTGCGAAACACGAGTCGGGCACAGTGTTGGCCGATGTGCCACCGCCGACCACGCCGAGCGAGGCCGTTCGGGGGCCGAGTACTGGATCGGGCGGCATCGCCTGGACCTGTGCCGCATACTGTTCCACGCCAGCGATGAGCCGCGCCATACGGTACGCCGCATTCACGCCCTGGTCGGGGCGCGAACTGTGACAGGCGCGGCCGGCGGTCTCGAGCCGCAGTCGCACCACGCCCTTGTGCGCGTTGACGATGTTGAGAAGCGTCGGCTCGGCGATGATGGCATAGTCCGAATGGAAGCCGGTGCGCATGAACGCCGACACGCCACGGCCGCCGTGCTCCTCGTCCACGGTGAAAGCGACCGTGAGCTTCGCGCTTCCGTGCGGCTTCTCATTCACGAGGCGTGCGAACGCCGCGAGCATCACGGCGGCGCCAGCTTTCACGTCGCAGGCGCCGCGGCCGTAAAGCCTGCCGCCTTCCACCTTCGCGCCAAACGGTTCGACGGTCATGGCGTCCACGGGCACGGTGTCCTGGTGTACCTCGAAGAGCACGCTGAACGGTGCAGGCGATGGTGGTGTGTAAGTGGCGTAGATGTTGTCTCGCCCTGGCAGGACTTCCTGACGGTGATATTCGACCCCCAACGCGCGCAACTGCTCTTCAAGAAAAGCCGTGACTCGGGATTCGTGAGTAAGCTCTGGCGAGATGTCCGTGCGTCCCATCGGGTTGACCGAAGGGAGACGAACGAGCGCGGCGAGTAGCTCTGATACTGGCAACATGACGTTTACTGTAGCTTGTGGGGTAGTGGAGTTCGATCCAGAGCCACGTCTTGCAATGATACAGGTTCGAGAGCGACTCTCGATATGGCGCGATTTCCTTTCTGTGGCGCTTGAGTGAGCGTTCTTCGGATTCTGTGGAACAGTGGTAACGAATGCTTTGCGTCGTCTGCCCCTTTCGGCGGGAAGTGGTCGCTGCTATAACGTCTCAACCACGATCAGGAGCCGCCGATGAAGGTTCACGAATATCAGGCGAAGGAACTGCTCGCTGCCGCGGGCGCCAACGTCCCGAAGCACATCGTCTGCAAGTCGCCCGATGAGGTCGCTGCTGCATTCGACCAGCTCAGCAACGGCGGCGGAGTCATGGTGAAGGCCCAAGTTCACGCCGGTGGGCGTGGGCAGGGGCAGCTTCTCGGCAGCGGGCTGCCGGCCGGCAGCGAGAAAGGCGGCCTCGGCGGGGTAAAGTTCTGCCCAACGCGCGAGAAGGCGAAGTCGGTTGCCGAAACGATGCTGAAGTTCCCACTCAAGACGCTCCAGACTGGCCCGCAGGGGCAGCCCATCCGCACGCTGATCGTTCAGTCCGACGCCGAGCCAGACAAGGAGTTCTATGTCGCGGTGGTGTTTGACCGCTCGCTGGGGCTGCCCGTACTGATGGCGTCCGCCTCTGGTGGCATGGACATCGAGAAGGTGGCGCACGACACTCCGGAGAAAATCATCCGTGTGCCATTCGCGCCGGAAACGGGCCTCTTGCCGTTCCAGGCACGGCGGCTGGCATATGAACTCGGCTTCACGGGCGATCAGGCGCCGAAGGCCGAGAGGATCATGCTGGCGCTCTCGAAGGTGTATCTGGAGAAAGACGCGACGCTGGCCGAAGTGAACCCGCTGGCGATTACGAAAGCAGGCGACGTGGTGGTGATCGACGCGAAGTTCGACTTTGACGACAACGCCTTGTTCCGGCACAAGGACATCGCGGCACTGCGTGACGAGGCCGAAGAGAATCCGGCCGAGGTGCGGGCGGCCAGGGCGAACCTGAATTTCATCCAGCTTGATGGCACCATCGGCTGCCTCGTCAACGGCGCCGGGCTGGCGATGGCGACGATGGACATCATCAATTATCACGGCAAGGCGAAGGGCGTTGGCCCGGCGAACTTCCTCGACGTGGGTGGCAGCGTGACGGCCGAGGGCGCGATCGAGGCGTTCCGCATCATCCTCTCCGATGCGAAGGTGAAGGGGATTCTCGTCAACGTGTTCGGTGGTATCGCGAGTTGTGCCACCATTGCCCAGGCGCTGGTGAAGGCGGGCAAGGAAGTGGGCTTCCAGGTGCCAGTGGTGGTGCGGCTGGAAGGGAACGAGGTGGAGAAGGCCCGCGAGATTCTGGCGAAGGCCGCGGCCGATCTTCCCACGCTCCACACGGCACCTGATCTGACCAACGCCGCCAAGATGGTGGTTGATCTGAGCAAGTAAACGCGAATCCTGCTCCTTCACGGAAAGGAACCCGACATGGTCCGGCTCTGGATATTCCGCTCGTTACCGGCGGCGCTGGTCGTGGCGTGGCTTGGCCTGGCGCTGCCCGGTTGCGTAGGCTCTGCGCCCACGAAGTCCGACAAGAAGAAGGATGACAAGCCAGATCCGAAGCCCGGATCAGGATCGAACACCGATCCGAGTCAAACGACCGACTCGAAGCCGCCCCAGAGTACACTCGCGCCGCTGGCCCCGGATGCGGAGAAGGCCGCGACTGCATTCCTCACAGCGCTGGCGCAGGGGAAGGCAACGGCCGAGATGCTATCGACCACGTTCGCGAAGGCCGTCGGCAAGCCAGTGGAACTTCCCAGCGACAAGGCGAAGGGATACAGCCCCGATATGGCCACCGACTGGTTACGGAAGGTAGGCGAGGGAGTGACCATCGGACTTCCGACGCAGCAACATCAGGCCGGCGACGTGGTGTTGATTCGCGGCACTCTGAGCGGCACGCGGCTTGGCAAGGATACTGGCGGCTATTCGCTGCGTCTGGTGAAACAAGGCGGAGCGTGGAAGGTCGACTGGCTCACGCTCACGTCCGTGGAAGTGACGGCCATTCCCTCGCCCCCGGCCACAGCGGAGGTCGCGGCGCAGGACTTCGCGGCGGTGGCCTTCGCCGAGACGGTCGCCGACCTGCACGGTATGCCTCACGAATCGCGCGCGCCACTGGTTGCTGCTGCGGTCGCGCCTCCAGTGCGCGCCGCCTGGGCGCCACCCTTCAACCAGGACAAGCCCCAGGGCTACGACTATAACCCGGCGACGATCAACCGGAGGGCGACCGCGATCGGCGGCGGCACCTCATCGCTGACAGTGACCCGCGTCGGAGCCGATCCGGTCTTCACGGTGGTCTTCACCAAGCCCGCTGGCAAGAAGTCGTACACCGTGAAGCTCGTGAAGGGCAGCGGCCCGTACGAGTGGCTCGTTGCTGAGGCGACCGAGCAGAAGGGATGAGCCATACGGCGCGATGGAGTATCTCCGTCGTGCCGACCCATGATGATCGAACCCGCACACACAGACCTACGATTCCTGACTCCCGGAACCTGCCATGAGTATCCTCGTTGACAAGTCCACCCGTGTTATCTGCCAGGGGATCACTGGCTCGGCCGGGAGCTTCCACACCGACCAGTGCCTGCTCTACGGCTCGCAGTTCGTGGGCGGCGTGACACCCAAGAAGGGCGGAACGACCTGGAAGGGCGACAAGTCGGGGCAGTCGCTGCCGGTGTTCAATACCGTTGCCGAAGCCGTGAAAGCCACCGGCGCGACGGCCAGCATGATCTTCGTGCCTCCCGTGGGCGCGGCCGACGCCATCATGGAGGCTGCCGATGCGGGCATCGCACTCATCGTCGCCATCACCGAGGGGATTCCGGTGCTGGATATGGCGAAGGCCAAACGATACTTGAAGACGAGGCCCGGCGCGCGGCTGGTCGGGCCGAACTGCCCTGGCGTCATCACGCCGGGTCAGTGCAAGATCGGCATCATGCCAGGGCACATCCACAAGCCCTGTGCTGCAGGTGAGCGGGGGATTGGGGTTATCAGCCGCTCCGGGACGCTCACCTATGAAGCGGTGTTCCAGCTTACCGCGCTCGGGTTACCGCAATCGACGTGCGTCGGCATTGGGGGTGATCCCGTGATCGGCACCAACCAGATTGAACTGCTGGAGATGTTCGAGAAGGATCAGCAAACGAGTGCGATCCTGATGATCGGCGAGATTGGTGGCACGGCGGAGGAGGAAGCGGCTCGCTTCGTGGCGAAGAACGTTAAGAAGCCGGTGGCAGCGTTCATTGCGGGTCAGACTGCGCCGCCAGGCCGACGGATGGGCCATGCCGGAGCGATCATCTCCGGCGGTAGCGGCAGCGCCGCAGACAAAATCAAGGCACTGACAGAGGCTCTGATCGAGGTGGCGCCAACACCGGCCGATCTCGGTAGCGCTGTCCAGAAGGCGATGGCGAGGAAGAAGTAAGCGTTCATCGAATTGTTGTATGGCCGCATGTGTGTTCGGCAGTGTCGCGCACGCATGCGGCCCCGGCTCGCCCGTTCGTTACTTCCGCTGGTTCTCCAACTTACCCCGCAGCGATTCGATCTCAGCCAGTCGAGCCTTTCGTTCAGCCAGCAACGCTTCGAGTTTTTTCTGTGCGTCTGCGAGCACAGCCTCTGCGCTCTCCACTGTGCCGGCGCGCACCCGGCCGGCCTTCGCAGCCGCGCGGAGGTTCTCCAGGTTGTCCTTGGCCACGCTCACAGCGAGTGAAGCTCGCTCGGCCAATTCCGTGCATCGTGCGGCATTCGCGCTCAGTTCCTCTAGCCGGGATTTCAGTTCTGCAGGTTCCCGGTTCCGTAGCGGATTCGCTGGCCGCACCTGATCAGGACGCACACGGACCGACTTCGCGTTCTCCAACCGCAGCCGGGCATACTTCAGCTTCACCTCGG
This sequence comes from uncultured Frigoriglobus sp., assembly GCA_964422915.1. Taxonomy (GTDB): domain Bacteria; phylum Planctomycetota; class Planctomycetia; order Gemmatales; family Gemmataceae; genus Gemmata. The sequence goes on from CAYRDG010000023.1 coordinate 53,435, forward strand.
TTTCCCGCAACTCACCCTGGCGCATTTCCACCTGTGTTTGGGCAGCCAGTTCGTTGAGTTTCGCCATGGCAAGTTCGAGTTCCATGGCTTCATTTCGTTTGATGCGAATCTCCGTCATCTGCCGGTTGAGTCCCGCTTTCTTGGCGCTGATCTGTGCCGCCCTGACGTGCGCCTTTCGGATGTCGCACTGTGCTTCGAGCAACTCGACTGCTTCTGCAAGCTCGGGCAGTCGTGCCACCAGACGCGGCGGATCGGGCCGTTCGCCGCGTGGCTGTGCGATCCGCGGTCGTTCGGGTCGCTGAGTCGGCCGCGGCTCGTCGGCAAGCGCGGGGCTAGCCAGAGCCACTGCTGCGGTCAACAGAATCGCGCGCATGATGTACCTCCGGAAGTGGTCGGTCGGGTCTCATCGCACGTCATCATACATTGGGCGTATGCGAGCCGAAAGAGATTGCCGGCGCGGAGCGCGGACGGGTCAGGGAGTGGGTTCGGCGCGGTGATCGAGTTCCGATTCTTCTTCGGTCTTTTCCGGCAGTGTGAAAGGCGGCAGCGGGTCCAGCCCGATGTGCGTTCGGGCCTGACTCACCAGATTCATCAGGTAAATACGCGCCGCGAGATGCTCGACGAGTAGTTCGCGTGGCACAACTACTGCGGCTGCCATCCCAACGCCGATCGGTCGGCGGAGGTCCGGCTTCTTGTTCTTTGTCGGTGGACCGTTCGCGTAAGACGTGTAACTCCCCCATCCGCCCTCGATCCATGTCGCGAAGACTGGCGTGTCGGGTCTCGCCTGGAGGATCTGCCACACACCCTGACCGAACCGGCGCAGCGGCCGGGTATCGGTGCGGCGAAGATAGCCTTCCGGGAAGATGACCACGCATTCGCCACGATCGAGCGCCGCGATTGCTTCCTGAATCTCCGGGGCGTCCTTCTTCAGCAGTTGGTCGGGCACGCGGATGATGCCGAAAGACACCATGAGCCGACGCAGCACGGGAAGATCGTAGAACTTTGAGGTCATCATCGGCGTGATCGGGCGCGGCAGAACTTTCGCCAGGAAGATCGGATCGAGCCAGCAAGCATGATTCGCAATCACCAGACACGAACCGGTTGACGGAAACGACTGGAAACCCGGACCGGCCCATCGAATGCGGTACATCAGCCACATCAAGGGTTCCAGCGAAATCTCGAAGAACGGCCGGAACAGTTTCACCACCGACCAGACCGTGAGCAGGATGGACACGGTCAGTACAAGCCACTCGGCCGCCGGGTAGGGCCAGCCGCGTTCGCGGATCATCCACGCAATCCCTACTCCGATCACCACGGCGCCGAGATCGACACTCAGTTCCCACCCTGGTTGTCGCCCGCGCCGCCCGCGCGCCAGTGAGCCAATCACCAGCCCCACGGGTAGCCCGTGCGCCCATCCGGGCCACTGGTGCCAGTAGACTCCGTGAGCGGCTGCGGCCACCCATGTCACCGCGGCGTAAGGGATCAGCCCCGGCGCGCGGTTCGGCCCCCAGTACAGCAGTGCCAGTCCTGCGGCGCCGATCGCGCATCCGGCGAACCAGCTACCCCGAAGAGCACGCTCGGTGAACGGCCCGGAGTCGACGACCAGAAGCGCAAGTGTGGGCAACGCAACGAGAACGACGCAAGCGGTCATCAGCGACGCGATGCGTTCGCGTACCAGTTGTGGCGATTCGACGGTGGATACAACAGCGGGCATGGCGGCTCCGGGAGTCTCCCCGCCTGTATATCGCCGCGCCACGGTCCTTGCCACCGTGCGGCACCGGGCTATAGTAAGATTTCCGATATTACGGTCGGCCCCGGACTACTGGGTGGCAACCACGAGATCACGGTCATGGCCAAGACGTGCGCATTCACAGGCAAGAAGGCGGTTTACGGTAACCGCAAGAAGTATCGCGGCAAGGCGAAGTACCTCGGCGGCGTCGGCAAGAAGATCCTCGGCACCAGCCGGCGGAAGTTCAAGCCGAACCTCCAGAAGGTCAAGTGCGTCATCGACGGCGAGGTGAAACGCGTCTGGGTTTCGGCCTCCGCCATTCGCAGCGGTCTGGTCGTCAAGCCAGTCAAGGTGAAGCCGTTCGAGAAAGTAAACGTCTGACCGCTTCTCACCCAGTCTCTCTGCACTGGGTGACTCCAGTCGGCCCCTCCCAGGCGAAGACAGACTCTTGTTCTTCGTCCGGGAGGGGCCGTCGTAGTTTCTCTCAGGCTCAAACCCTGGGAACACGATCCGGGGTAATCCGCATGGCACTTTCACTCGAAGAGGTCCGGAAGGTGGCGCGGCTGGCGCGGCTCGAACTTTCCGAACCAGACCTCGCTCAGATGCAGCAGCAACTCTCCGTGATACTCGAGTACATCGAGCAACTCAACCAACTCGACACCTCCAACGTCGAACCGCTGGCGCACCCGTTGCCGGTGCAGAACGTCTTCCGCCCCGACGAACCCATTCCGTCTTTGCCAGTCGATGAGGCCCTCCAGAATGCTCCCGCGCGCAAGGGCAACTACTTCGCAGTCCCTGCTGTTTTTAGCGATGAGTCGGTGAGCCACTGAGTGCCTGGGCGTGGGGCGATCGCTTGGGAGAATCCGCATGTCCATGATTGAACGGACCGCATCGGAACTTGTCGCATTGCAGACTGAGGGAAAAGCGAGCGCGGTGGAGATCGCGGATGCGTTCCTCGCAGCGGTCGCGGCGCGCGAGCCGATGTTTCGTTCGTTCATGCTCCTACCCGATCCGGATACGACGCGCAGGCGCGCCGCGGCGATCGATGCGAAGCGCGCCCGCGGCGAGAAACTCGGCAAGCTCGCGGGCGTACCAGTCGCGATCAAGGATGTGCTTTGCACGAAGGGAACCCGCACCACATGTTCGAGTCGAATGCTCGAACACTTCGTCCCGCCTTACGACGCACACGTTGTCGAACGGCTCGTTGCCGAGGACGCAATTCCCTTCGGTAAGACGAACATGGACGAGTTCGCGATGGGATCGTCCACGGAGAATAGCGCATACAAGACCAGCCGCAATCCGTGGGACACGGCGTGTGTGCCAGGTGGTTCGTCGGGCGGAAGCGCCGCCTGTGTCGCCGGGTGTCAGTCGCCGGTCTCGCTGGGAACCGACACCGGCGGTTCGATCCGCCAGCCCGCGGCATTCTGCGGCCTTGTGGGAATGAAGCCGACCTACGGCCGCGTTTCGCGATACGGTCTCATCGCGTTCGCGAGTTCTCTCGATCAGGTCGGTCCGTTCGCCCACGACGTTCGCGACTGCGCACTGGTGCTGGAGGCTGTTGCCGGGCACGACGCGCGCGACAGTACGAGCGTTGCCGTCCCAGTGCCGGACTACACCAGAACACTCGACCAGCCAGTCAAGGGCCTCCGGATCGGCGTACCGAGGGAGTTCTTCGGTCAGGGGCTAGATTTGGAGGTGGAATCCGCTGTGCGTGCGGCGCTGAAGGAATACGAGACACTCGGCGCGAAGCTCATCGACGTGTCGTTGCCACACACCCCTTTCGCGCTGGCGGCATACTACATCGTTGCCCCGGCAGAGGCGTCGAGCAATCTCGCACGCTACGACGGAATGCACTACGGTCACCGGACCGCAGTCGATGGCGACCTGATCGCGACTTACGCGAAGTCACGCGCCGAGGGCTTCGGCAAGGAAGTGCAACGCCGCATTATCCTCGGCACTTACGTCCTTTCGAGCGGTTACAAGGATGCCTATTACGTCAAGGCGTTGAAGGTCCGTCGGTTGGTGAAGCGGGACTTCGATGAGGCATTCGAGAAGTGCGACGTGATCATGGGGCCAACGACCCCGACCGCCGCCTTCCAGTCTGGTGAGAAGGGCGACGACCCACTGGCACTGTACCTTTCCGACGTGTACACCGTGTCGTGTAATCTCGCCGGCATTCCGGGGCTGAACATCCCCTGCGGTCTGACGAATGCCGGGTTACCGATTGGGCTGCAACTCCTCGGCGCGCCCTTCGCAGAGGAACAGTTACTCCGCGTCGCACGGATGTACGAGTCCATCACCGACTGGCACACTCGCCGTGCGAGCGTGTAGAATGCGGTGAAGCGTTACGCGATCGTGCCACGCCCACACTCGAAGTCTCAGCGGCGTCCGACTGGCGTGGACAAACGCTCCACCGCGCGAGAATTCACCTGCGTGGTGTCAGATTCCCTGCGTCCGAAACACCTGCCACCTCGAAGGACGTGTTCCATGCGAAAGCTGTTCTGTTCGTTTGCACTCCTCGCAGCGGTTGCTGCCACAGTTGCTGCGGTTCCATCGATGCCCCTCCTGCAGAACGAGAAGACGAGCGACAAAAAGAGCGCGGCGAAGGTCGAGGTCTATCATGCCAAGGATGGGTGGCGTTTCCGCGTCGTTGGGCCAGAGGGGAAGACGCTCGCCGTGGGTGTGCAGGGCTTCATCCGGAAAGCGGATTGCCTTGTGGCTGTTGAAACGCTCAAAGCCGCACTCAACAATTCGAAGGTGGCCGAGATCAGCAAGGGTAAGAAGAACTGATTCGCCTCCTCCCTCGAGTTGAACCATGAACCGGCGAGACTTTCTCCACACCGCAGGGAACGGGTTCGGCGGGCTGGCACTCGCGGCGATGCTCGGGCGCGACCTGCTTGCTTCCGAATCTCCCACGAAACGCCCCGACGGCGGACTGCACCACAAGCCCCGAGCGAAGCGCGTGGTGCAACTCTTCATGGCCGGTGGCGCGTCGCACATCGACCTGTTCGATTTCAAGCAGGAACTGGTGAAGCGACACGGGCGACCGTCGAACTTCGGCGAGCACGTCGAGGCGTTCCAGAACGGCCTCGGCCCGTGGCTTAAGCCGATGTGGGAGTTCGAGCATCACGGCAAGTGTGGCAAACAACTCGGCAAGATCGTCGCGCCACTCGGCGCGGTGGTAGACGAGATGGCGTTCGTTCACAACATGGTCGGCAAGACGGGGGTTCACTCGCAGGGAACGCTTCTCCAGTCGACGGGCTTCAACCGGCCAGGCTTTCCGGGCATGGGTTGCTGGGTGAGCTACGGCCTCGGCAGCATGAACGAGAATCTGCCCACGTTCGTGGTTCTGCCGGACCATCGTGGGTTGGCGTCCAACGGAACGAAGAACTGGGACAGTGCGTTTCTGCCAGCGCAACACCAGGGAGCCGCGATTTATCCTGGCGCGAAGACGCCCATTGAGGACCTGTTCCCTGATGAGCGTGCGAAGTTTGTCACACGCGAGTCCGACAAGGCAGGTATCGACCTGCTCTCGCGTCTGAATCGCGAGCATGCCACGACCCGCGGAGGCGACGAGCGACTGGAGGCGCGGATCAAGAGTTACGAACTGGCCGCGAAGATGCAACTCGCGGCCCCGGAGGCGCTCGACATCTCGAAGGAGACGAAGCAGACACTCAAACTCTACGGGTTGGATCACGGGAGAACGCGCTTCGACAAGGAAATCAATCCGGTTGAAGAAACGGACTACTTCGGACGCAAGTGCCTCATTGCGCGGCGACTTCTGGAGCGCGGCGTTCGCTTTGTGCAAATCTGGAGTGGCAACGATAACGGCTTCCCCCGCCGGAACTGGGATTCCCACGAGGACGTGAAACGCGATCACGGGCCGCTGGCGTATGGCATGGCGCACGGTGCCGCTGCGCTCATCACGGATCTCAAACGACTCGGGCTGCTCGACGACACCATCATCCTGTGGACGACAGAGTTCGGTCGGATGCCAAGTTCGCAGGGCGGTAAGGGACGCGACCACAACCCATACTGCTTCACCAACTGGCTCGCGGGCGGCGGCGTGAAGGGTGGCTTCAGCCATGGCCCCAGCGACGACTTTGGCTACAAGCCGGCCGACAGGAAGCACCCCACGGAAGTGTACGACATCCATGCCACGATCCTGCATCTGCTTGGCATCGACCACACGAAACTGACCGTGCGGCACAACGGCATTGACCGCCGACTGACCGACGTTCACGGCCACGTCATCCACGACTTGATCGCCTGATCGCGTGATCCTTTGCTTCCGCGGAATACGCAGCGCCAAACATGTTGCGTGGAGTCTTCGCTCTCTTGTGTTTCGTCAGTATTGGGTATTGTGTGTTCAGGAGTTTAACACGACTTCCTCCGGGGTATTCATGCGCATCACACGAATCGCTGCCTGGCAAATTGACCTGCCACTCCACGAGGGGAGCTACAAATGGTCGGGGGGGAAATCCGTCGCTGTCTTCGATAGCACCGTTGTTGCTGTGGAAACTGATGCGGGTGTGACTGGGTATGGTGAAGTCTGCCCGCTGGGGCCAGCGTACCTGCCTGCGTATGCCGCTGGAGTCCGCGCGGGGTTGAGGGAGATTGCGCCGAAGCTCATCGGTGAAGACCCGACGCAACTCACCAGACTCAACCGCACGATGGACGCGGCTCTGAAGGGCCATCCGTATGTGAAGTCGGCGGTCGATGTGGCTTGCTGGGATATTCTGGGGAAAGTCAGCGGCCTGCCGGTCTGTTCGCTACTGGGCGGGCGTTACGGCGAGGATTTCCACCTGTATCGCGCGATATCGCAGGAGTCGCCCGACGAGATGGCCGCGAAGGTCGCCGGGTATCGCGCCGAGGGCTACCACCGCTTTCAACTGAAGGTTGGCGGCGATCCGGATACAGACATCCAGCGTATTCGAGCTGTTGCGGCAGTGCTTCGGCCAGGTGATCGCCTCGTGGCCGACGCAAATACGGGCTGGCTTCAGCATGAAGCGATTCGCGTTGCCCGCGCTGTGCGCGATCTCGATGTTTACATCGAGCAACCGTGTCTCACTTACGAGGAGTGTCGCGCCGTCCGCCGGCAGATTGATCAGCCCTTCGTACTCGATGAGAACATCGACGGCATCGACATGCTGCTTCGCGCGCACGCCGATAGCGCGATGGACGTGGTGAACCTGAAGATCAGTAAACTCGGCGGCCTGACCCGAACGCGACAACTCCGCGACATGTGCGTTTCGATGGGGATCGGGATGACACTCGAAGATAGCTGGGGCGGCGATATCGTGACTGCGGCGATTTCCCACCTGGCGCAGAGTACCCCAACGGAGTTCCTCTTCACGTCCACGGACTTCAATAGCTACGTCACGCGCTCGATCGCAGACGGCGCGCCGCATCGCAAGGATGGCCGCATGGCAGCTTCCACTGCGGCAGGGCTGGGTGTGACGCTGCGGCTTGCGGAGTTCGGCGCCCCTGCGGTGGAGGTGAAGTAACCCGGCGCGGTTGATGGCATCATCCGTTGGTGTGACGTCATCAAATCCACGACTTCAACTTTGCCTTCAGTTCAGGCGGGAGCCTCGCGTCCAGCAGTTTGCGTACCTCGTTGGGGTGGTAGCGTGTGCTGAAATGCCCTGCGACGATCAGTTCGTTTCTGAAGCGTTCAGTTCGCTCGACAAAGTCGTCCAGGTGCATGTGCCCATACTTGTGAATCTTGTCGCGGCGGTGCGCGGCGCGGATGAAACTCATCTCGGTGATGAGGACTTTCGCGTCGAAGCATGCGGGGCAAGCATCCAGACCGGCCGGGGCCGTGTCGCCAGTGTAGGCCACGAGCGGGATGCGGACCTCGCGCGTGATCGTCACCCCGGAAAGCTTCAGATCGCGAATCTTGTCGCCAGGGAGACCGACGAACTCGGCCTTGAGTTTGTTGCGCCGCTCCCACACCACGAAGCCGCGGCTCGGCACCGTATGCACGGTGTTGAACACCGAGACGACATGTTCGCGGCTCAGTTCGATCTCATCGCCGCCGGCGACGCCGCGAACGTCCGCGAGTTGCCGGCCGCGGTCGAGTCGGTGCATGACAGCCAGGAATCGTTTCACATCTTCCGCCACCTCGGCTGGAACATACACCGTGGGCGGTTCCATCTTCATCATGCGTCGGCGAGCGACGTATACCGGGAGAGCCGCGATGTGGTCGAGGTGTGCGTGAGAGATGAGCCATGTCGGCGTGCCCATGAAATCCCACGGCTGCGCGCCGAGGTCGAAGCCGACTTTCAGCTCGGGTACACGCCAGTAACTCTGCACTGCGGCGCGTGACCATCCCTCGATGGTCAGTTCGCCGTGAGTGTGTGAGAAATACGGGGCGTTATCAACTGGCCGCTCGGTCATGTGGCGTCCATCGCTTCCGAACTGAAGAAACCCTGTTGCATCTTAGCGGGTGAGACGGCGCAGGGTGGCCATTCTCCTTCGGTCGCGGCGTCACCCCAGGCGGGTCATCTTCACTTCGCCGCCAACAATCGTTGCCACAGCACGACCCGTGACCTGCGTGCCGTGGAAGGGCGTGTTGCGGCTCTTGGACTTCGACTCGTGCTTGTCGATGCTCCACTTCGCCTTCGGGTCAATCACGGTCACGTCTGCCGGTCGCCCATTCTGGAGCGTGCCGCGATCGATGCCCAGTACGGCCGCGGGATTGCACGTCATCTTCGCCAACATGCGGGGCCAGCTCTGGTGGCCAGGTTCGATCAGGTGCGTTACGCATAGCGGCAGGAAGGTCTCCAGGCCGAGGATGCCGTTGGGTGCCTGATCGAGTTCGCGTTCCTTTTTCTCGGGCGCATGTGGGGCGTGATCGGTTGCCAGTACCGTGAGTGTGTCATCCTTCAGTCCCTCAAGGATCGCCAGACGGTCGGCCTCAGTGCGCAGCGGCGGGGACATCTTGAAGTTGCTGTCGAAGTTCCGCAGGCACTCGTCGGTCAGGATGAAGTGGTGGGGGCATGCTTCGCCACTGATCCAGAACGACGGCTTCCCGGCCGCTGTCAGTGCCGCGGCGCGCTTGCGTCCCTGGCGGATCAGGTCCACGCCGCCTGCTGTGGAGACGTGCAGAATGTGGCATTTTCCGCCCGTCAGTTCGGCGAGAACCGTGTCACGGTAGATCATGATGTCTTCCGCGACGCCGGGCATTCCGCGCAGGCCGAGTTGCATGCTCACGAAGCCCTCGTTCATGACGCCGCCCTGCGTGAGTTCGAGAATCTCGGCGTGAACCAGCACCGCCTTGCCGAACATCTTGCAGTATTCGAACGCCCGGCGCATCAGCTCTGCCGAGTAGACTGGCGCGCCATCGTCGGTGAATGCGACCGCGCCGCCTTCCACCAACCCGCCGAGTTCAGCCAGTTCCTTTCCATCGCGATTCTTCGTGACAGCGCCAATGGGGAACACGTTGCAGAAGCCGGCGCGTTCGGCCTGCTGAATCACGAACTCGGCCGCCATGCGCGTATCGAGCGCCGGCTCGGTGTTCGGCATACACGCGACCGATGTGACGCCGCCAGCGACGGCCGCCGCGGTGCCAGTCGCGATGGTCTCGTCTTCCTCGCGCCCTGGCTCGCGCAGGTGGACGTGCATGTCGATCAGGCCTGGCGCGACAATCAGTCCCGCACAGTCGAGCGTCTTCACATCGCTGGTGACCCAGGCCGGACGAGGGCCGGTGCCGGCCACCTTGCCGTCGGCCAGCCAGAGGTCGGTTACCTCATCGAAGTCACGGCTGGGGTCAATGACGCGGCCGTTACAGAGCTGGATCGGAATCGGCATGATAGTATCGCGAAAGAGTAAGCGGGCTTGCCAGGAAGACCCTACGAGCCAGAAGGTAGACGGCAGACACGGCTGGTGTTTCCCGGCGACTGTTCGGCTATCGGGATTCCACGGTTTCTGGTGGATGCCTCGGGGCTGGGCGCAAAGAAACGCCGGGTGCCACGACCGTGCGGCTCCCGGCGTCGCGTGACTGTCTGCGAGCTTAGCGGTTGCGGAGCCGGCTGAACAGCCCGCGGCGCGTGGTTTGCGATTGCGATTGCGGCTGCATCGTCTGCTTGCCGCCCACCTGCACCACCATGCCGTCAGTCGTGGTGTAGGTGCCAGGGGGCAGGTTGCCCGTTGCCTGAACCACCTGGCCGCTCATCGGCATCATCTTGCCACTGACCGGCTTGACGGCAGGCAGTGGGGCCGGTGTGGGGGCCGGGGTCTGCGGCGGGGTCGCGGGCGACACCATCAACGGAGCGCTGGAGTAGGTCGTGGTGTTGCGGTTGCGAAGCCGGCTGAACAGCCCGCGGCGCGCCGGCCGAGTCGTGGAGTAACTGTAGGTCGAGGCAACCGTCGTGACCGTGGTCGGGGCGGTCGTGGTGCCACTGCTGGCCGGGGTGTCGGCGAAGCTGATGGCGGCCGTCAGGGCCAGGACCGGAACCGCGAACAAGAACCGAGTCATGCTGCTTCCTCCTGAAACACACTGTGTCCCAACCGCCTGTCGGCGGGACGTTCAGTCGTGAACAGTGTAGCGAGTGTGCGGGTAATCGGAAACAGTTATCGAAAGAACTGGCACGCCGCTTGCCTACTGAGTGATTGAGTGCGTGACGTGCCGCCGTTCCACTCCCTGAGCGGCACGGCGTTTCTCTTTCCGCGCCGAGGCGATCATGCCCGAATACGTTTCGACTGATTCGTTCGTGAATCCCGAAGAACCCAGACGTGTTGCCCAGATCACGATCTATAGCCATGCCAACCTGATGTACTGGTGGCCGGTCTGGCTCGTCTGCTTCATCCTGGCCGCCATCTCCTACGTCGGCGGGCACCAGATGGCCGTTGTGCCAGACGGCACCGTCGCTGTGGTCAACGCCACTGTTCAGGCTCCAGGCGAGGAGTTTCCTGGAACACGCGACGTACTCGTTGCCCCGAAGGGACAGCACTTCCCTCTGGCGCCCGTTAACTCCGGCAAAACCCCACCTGGTGCCGACCCAACCGCAGTCCAGTACCGTCAGCCCGTCAGCCCCAGCATGACCATTGCTAGCAACAACAGCCTGGGCGTGATCTTCGCACTCACGCTGATCGTGGTTGCCATCGTCAGCACACTTCTGCTGCGTGGGTTGCTGTCTGTCATCGTGTTACTGGCAATGATCGCCATTGTCGTGACGCTGGCGCTTCTGGGATTGTGGGATCAAATCTTCACGTTCTTCGGCGGGCTGGACATCCGGATGAACGCTGCCGGTTACCTCTTCCTGGCCGTGCCGTTGTTCTCGATCTGGGCGTTCGTCTTCCTCATCCAGGACCGGATGCACTACATCGCCTTCGACGAGGGGCAGATTCGCTATGTATTGCAGGTGGGTGATAGTGAAACGGTGATGGCGGCCGATGGCGTGGTTGTGGAGAAACGCCGCAACGATGTGTTCCGGCACTGGCTACTCGGCCTGGGCACTGGCGACCTTGTGATTCGGATGCCCAACGGCCGCGAGATCGAGATGCCCAATATCACCAATGCGAACCGCCGGATGGTCGTCATCAACGAGATGTTGCGTCACAAATCCGTGGTGGTCGAAACCGACTGAGTTGGCCAGTCGGCGACTCACGCCGGTTCCTGCTGTGTCATGCAATGCAGCGTGCCCAGGCCCCACACCAGATCGCCACAGTGGATGCCGACCACCTCCCGGTCCGGGAAGAGTTCCGCCAGTGTGCCGAGGGCGACGCGGTCGGCCGGGTCGTTGAAGGTTGGAACAATGACTGTTCCGTTGCCGACATAGAAGTTCGCATAGCTGGCCGGCAGGCGGACGCCGTCGAAGACCAGTGGCCGCGGCATCGGCAATGGCACCACTTCAAGCCTGTGCCCCTGTGTGTCAGTCATGGCTTCCAGTCGCTCGCGGTTCACGCGGAGCCGGCTGTAATTGTTGTCAGTCTCATTCGATTCTGTCACGAGTGCGACCGTGCGTTCATTCACGAAGCGAGCCAGGTCGTCGACATGGCCGTGTGTGTCGTCGCCGACAATCCCCTCGCCGAGCCACAGCACCTTCGAGATGCCGAGGTAATGCGCGAAAGCCGCCTCATAGTCGGCCTGTACCATCGGCGGATTTCGTTCCTGTATCTTGCTGAGCAGGCACTCTTCGGTGGTAAGCAGAAGGCCGGCTCCGTTCACGTCGATGCTGCCTCCCTCCAGCACGATGCGGTGGTCGCGGTGGATCGGTTGCATGCACTCCACGCCGAGCAATTTCGCCACGAACTCTGGTAACGCGTCGTCCTCCTGCCAGTTGTCGTACTTCGCCCAGGCATTGAATCGCCAGTCGAGCGCGATTCTCTGACTGTCGGAGTCCTTCACAAAGATTGGGCCGCTATCGCGCACCCAGGAACGATCCGTGGAACGTGGCCAGAGTCGCACGCGCGACATCTCCGCGCCTGCGCGCGTGAGAATGTCGCTGACTTCATCCGTACCGCTAACAGGTACGATGAGGTTCACGACTTCGTGTCGGGCCAGGGCGCGAACAATCTCCGCATACACCCACGCGATTGGGGCGAACTTCCCGGGCCAGTCGCTCTCGTTGTGCGGCCATGCCAGCCACGTCGAGGCGTGCGGTTCCCACTCGGCCGGCATCCGAAGGTTGACCGCGAGAGTGCTGGTGTTCGATGCAGTGTCGTGCATACTATCGTCACAGATGGAAAGATTGAGGCTGAGTCTGAGCCAGCGACCACGGTTGAGGCTGTGCCTCATCCGGTCGCCAAATCCACAGAGACATTGTTGCGGCTCCGCGGCACTTCGAGTATATCAACGCCCAAACATGGACGACCCCGGCCCAGGGATTCCGCACCGGAGGCATGGCATGTCTCGCACGCGAACCGTGCTCGTGGTTGAGGACGACCCGGACCTGCGCGACACCATCGAACTGCTCCTGCTTCGCAGGGGGTACCACGTCGTTTCCACGGGCGATGGCCTTCGCGCCGTGCAACTGGCGGGTCAACACCCGGTGGATGTGGCTCTCGTGGACCTGCTCATTCCGGGTCAGAGTGGCTTCCAGGTTACCGCAGACCTGAAGGCCAACTATGGCAATGCGGTAAGAATCGTACTCATGTCGGGGGCTGCGTCGCAGCCACAACTCGATTATGCCTTCGCCGCAGGTGCCGAACGCTTCCTTCCCAAGCCGTTCACGGTTTCGCAACTCACCGAGGCAGTCACGGCGTTGTGCCCTCTGCCGGACAATCCCGCACCTGCCGAGAGCCTCCGCAGCGTGAAGATCGGGTAAGGGTCTGGGAATCTGGTGGCATTCGTTGTGATTGTGACGTGAACCGATCGCGCCCGCCATTCGTTGGGGGCTGAATTTCCATGATCCAGTGTCAGAATGTATGATCATTCCTGACAGATAGTGCATTCTCGCCAGAGCTTCCGACCAAATCGCTTCGCGGCGTTGACTTGAGGGTTGGCGGATGGTAAGTTTTTCCTCATAAGTACTCGCTGTCCGCCCGTCATCTAACCCAACCCGTTATGACTCCCCCCCCGGACACACGGCCCGGAAACCGTGAACGCGCGATCCTCGAAGAGTGCCAGGACGCCATCGAGTATCGCTTCCTCAAACCCGAACTCCTGCGCGCCGCACTGACGCACACTTCCGGTGCTAACACGCGCGCAGCATCTAACGAACGGCTCGAATTTCTCGGCGATAGCGTGCTGGGGTTGGTCACCTGCGAGCGACTCTTCCAGCGTTTCCCCGAATATCAGGAAGGCGATCTCACGAAAGTGAAGTCGGTTGTCGTGAGTCGCAAGACTTGCGCCCGCTTCAGTGAAGAACTGGGCCTGGGCGATTTCCTCTTTCTGGGCAAGGGTGTTCACACTTACGGCGAGATTCCCTCGAACATGCTGGCGGATGTTTTCGAGTCGCTCGTCGCGGCAATCTTCATCGATGGCGGCTGGGAGGTGGCCAGGGAGTTCGTTCTCGATTTCATCGAACCTGAGATCGAACGCGTGGCACAGGACGCCATTGCCGCCAACGCGAAGTCGCAACTCCAGACCATCACGCAGCGTCAGTTCGGCGATGCGCCGCGATACTTCCTTCTGGATGAGCAAGGCCCCGATCACGGCAAGTCGTTCAAGGTGGCCGCGCAGGTTGGGCACGAACGCTTCCCACCCGCCTGGGGGCGCACCAAGAAGGAAGCTGAGTTGAGGGCTGCCATGAACGCCCTGGCCGAACTCGCTGGTGACCCGATCCCGTTTGCCTCCTGATATCACATTCGCAAAGTTCATCGCGCGCAGACATTCGTCCGTACAACTGTCGTGTGTATCTTACGGTTGGTCGAGGTCCATTGGATGCCGATGTCTGCGTATCCCGTGATGTGTACGGCCGCGGGATGTCTCACTCTGGCGGCGTACAAGGTCGCGGCCCGGTGGAGCGACGGCGCCACCGCCGAGTTGAAGACTTACGCGCTGGCGTGCCCGGCGTGCTTGCGAGTACTGTTCACGCACGCGATAACGAAACGTGCCACGTGTCGCCTTGCGCCTGGCGAGGCGCTGGAGACGCCGGGCGTCTATGAACTGGCACGCGGCTCGCGCGATGCAACACTCCCACGCCGCGCCGATCTGGAAGCGGCACTCACCACGTCAAAGCCCGATGCCCCTGCGTCCTGAGATCGCGATTGTCGGACAGGGACTGGCCGGCACAACGCTGGCGTGGCACCTGATGCGACGCGGACGAAGTGTGCTTGTCCTCGACAGCGACCGCAGCGGTTCAGCGTCGCGCGTGGCTGCGGGGTTGATTACGCCCGTGACCGGCAAGCGACTGGCGAAAAGCTGGCGCTGGGACGAACTCTCTTCGGCCGCCGGCACGTTCTATCGCGAGGTAGAAACCGAAACCGGCGTGAACTTCTTCTACCGGCGCCCTTCACTGCGTCTCTTCGCGGATGAAGCCGAACGCGACGAATTGCATCGCCGCTCGCAAACGATTCTCCGCGGACTGGTCCGATCGGCGCCGATGGTGAATCCGGAGTGGTTCGCCGCACCGCTGGGCGGTTTCGAGATGCCCGATGCTGCCCGACTCGATGTGTCGCGCTACCTTGATGCTTCACGCGCTGTGTTCCGCGCACGCGGCGTATTTCGTACCGTGGAAGTGGTCGCGCCCGAATCGGTTGACGCTGGCACGGTCGTTCTCTGTCGCGGCTACGGGGCTGAATCCGAGCCGTGGTTCGGAGCGATTCGCTTCAACGCCGCGAAGGGCGAAATCCTCACGGTGCGGATCGCGGGTCTTGCGGAGGATCGCATCGTGCATCGCGGCATCTGGCTCGTGCCGGCTGGTCGCGAACTCTTCCACGTCGGCGCGACTCACACCTGGGTGCCGCTCGATGCGATTCCAACAACAGAAGGGCGTGCGGAGATCGAGGCGAAACTCCTCGCGTTTCTGAAACTCCCGTTCGAGGTGATCGACCATCGGGCCGCCGTCCGCCCCGTGATCGACGCCGGTTCCCCGGTACTGGGCCGCCATCCGACGAATCCACGACTGGCGTACTTCAATGGCCTCGGCGCAAAGGGATCTCTACTCGCCCCGTTCTTCGCGAACCAACTCGCGGCGCACCTCTGCGACGAGGGAGAGATTGACCCCGTGGTGAATGTGTCGCGGTTCTTGATTCACCCACGGCCTGGCGTCGGGTAACATCACGTTCACTCGCACCCCTTCTCTGATCCCGCCGGAGGTTCCGCCATGTCTGCTTCCCGCCGCACGTTCCTGGCTGCATCCGCCGTCGCAACGGCGGCCCCATCGCTGTTCGCAGCCGGCAATGATGTGCTCAAGGTTGGACTCATCGGCTGCGGGGGACGCGGCACTGGCGCTGCGGGTCAGGCTCTCCAGGCCGACAAGAATGTGAAACTCGTTGCGATGGCCGATGCCTTTGAAGACCGGCTCAAAGACAGCCTCACCAGCCTGTTGAAGAAGAAGAGCGTCGCGGCGAAGGTCGACGTGAAGCCTGACGCGAAGTTCGTGGGCTTCGATGGCTACAAGCATGTCATCGAACGTTGCGATGTGGTACTGCTCTGCACCCCGCCGCAGTTCCGCCCATTGCACCTGAAAGCGGCCGTGGATGCGGGCAAGCATGTCTTCGCCGAGAAGCCTGTGGCGGTGGATTCGCCGGGCGTGCGCTCCGTGCTGGAGTCGTGCGCCCAGGCGAAGAAGAAGGGCCTTTCCGTTGTATCTGGGCTGTGTCTCCGCTACGACGACGGCTTCAAACAGACCGTCAGCCGCATTCACGATGGTGCGATCGGCGAGATCGTCACGCTCTTCGCCAACGACTATCGCGGCGGTCGCTGGGAGAAACGGCGTCAGCCCGACTGGTCCGACATGACTTACCACATGCGGAACTGGTACAACTTCACCTGGCTCTCGGGTGATTTCAACGTCGAGCAGCACGTTCACTTCCTTGATGTGTGCGCGTGGGTGATGGGGAATACCTATCCCACGAAGGTCATCGGCATGGGTGGGCGCGCCGTGCTGAAAGGCCCGGAGTACGGCAACATCTACGACCATTTCTCCGTCGTCTACGAATACGCCAACGGGGCACGACTGGTCAGCAATACGCGGCAGCACCCACGAACGAAGGGCGACATGAGCGCCCGCGCGATCGGGACCAAGGGGAATTCGCTCATCTCGGAACGCACCAATGGGCTGACCATCAAGTCCGACAAGATCGACTGGGTATTCAAAGGACCGTTCAACCAGATGTACCAGTCAGAACACGACGAACTCTTCGCGTCGATCCGCAACAACAAGCCGGTCAACAACGGCGAGTACATGTCGTACAGCACGCTCCTGGCAATCATGGCCCGCATGGCGGCCTATACCGGGCAGGAGATCACCTGGAAGATGGCGATGGAATCGAAGGAAGACCTGCTCAAGGCTGCGCTGGGTGTCACGAATCGCGATCCGATGCCGGAATACGACTGGAAGACGAAGCTCATCCATCCACCCGTCTCTGTGCCGGGGGTGACGAGGTTTGTGTGATTCCAGGAGGCAGCGTCGGGCACCGCGAACCGGTGCTACGCTGCGGCTTCGACTACTTTGAGTTCGGCAATCGTGCCGCCATCGCGAGTGCGACTCCAGCCAGGCACACGGTCACGAAGCTCAGAAACAGGCTGACGAGGTGCCACGAAGTGAAAGCGGCTTTTGCTGCGTCGGCGATGGCGGTGTTCTGGCTGAACCGCTCCAGCCTCAACCGGCTGACTTCATCTGAAATCGGCCAACTGGCCGTGACCGTTGCCGCGGCCACCGCGACGACGATGACACGCCACTTGTGAACGCCGCCGAGTTTCCACCAACTCAACGCCGTTACCAGCGCGATCAGGCCGCAAACAGACTGCATCGCGAAGTAACGAGGGAATACCGGACCCACCGCGGAACCGGCCAGCGCGCTTGCCAGTGCGGCCTTCCGCTCCGCGGAAGCGTCTGTGGGGATGATTGTCTCGCCCGCGGTGCGGTCGGATGGCCCGGCGTTCACCACATCCTTGAAAGAAGGGAATATCGCGGTGGCCGCGCCGAAGTTGAAGAACGCCGCGCCGCCGAACCAGAGGCCCAGTGCCAGGACGTGCAGCCCACGGAGGATCGTATCGCGCATGGTGAAGTCTCCGATGCGGCTTTCGTTTCCAGCGAGGAGCCGCCCGACGTTGGCACGATGCTTCAGGATCACGAAGCTCGTCCCGATGACAAGATAGAGCGTTATCGGCAGATGGGCAGTGGCGAACGGTGCGGGTGAACTGACAAGGCGGGCCAGCACCAGAGTTGTCGCGGCAGTCAGCGATGACAGCGACACGATTCGCGACGCGAGGAGGGTCGCGACCCACATCAGCACCGCCAGCGCCGCTGGTCCAGGCACCAGTACGAAGATTGTTCCGCACCCTGTGGCAACCCCTTTCCCACCTCGGAAGCCGAGATAGATCGGGAAGAGGTGGCCCAGGAATGCCAGCGCGGCAGCCCCTACGCGAACGAGATCGGGCGAATCGAGGAGGTGCGCCGCGCCTGGAGCGAGTCGTTCGGCCAGCGGTAGCGCGAATGCGGTCGGCAGCGCGCCCTTGAGGAAATCGAGCACGAAGACGAGCACACCGAAGGGGCGACCAAGGACACGCGCGGCGTTGGTCGCGCCGATGTTGCCGCTGCCAGCCGTGAAGAGGTTCACGCCGCGCAACTGACCCACTGCGAAGCCGAACGGGATCGCGCCGATGAGGTACGCCAGGACAAGCGGGATCGTGACGGCAACGGAAAGAGGCATAACTCTCTTCTGAGCAGGGCATTCACGCCCAGGTATGGAAACGAACACAGGGGGCTTTCGCCCCCCGCTCAGAATAGCAAGTCCGCGATCACATCGGCGGTGGTTGTTTGGGAACGTTGACGCCCTTCACCACGGAACTCGTTCGGTAGATCCACTGTTCTGCAGGCGCATTGGTATCGTCCGGGCGGATGTCGGTGATCTGCTGCTGCACGTCGTCGGTGGGTCGGATGAAGTTGATCTGGAGCGTCTTGCGCTTGATGATCTTCTCGCCGGTTCGCAGTTCCTCGGTCGCTTGCCCGTTTGATAGACCCACGATGTAGATGCTGAATTTGTTAGTCCGCGGAGCCTTCTCGGCCATGTCGGTCCAGACTGCAACACCAGTTACGACGCGCGGAATGGCGTCCGGGTTGCTCACGGGGATCGGCTTCTTGGAGATGTCGATGGTGGACAGAAGCCGCAGGCTGGGATGGTTCTGCGGGTTCTCAAGCTTGTTCAACTGCGAGATGATGTACGGTTGCGGTTCGTCCAGGTGGTTGGTGAGCAGGTCTTTCGTGACCAGTTCGAACTCCGGTAGGAACGTGACAGGCTGCCCGACGCTTTTGCTGTCGCCCATGTTGCCAGCGTCGGTGTCGAGTCGATCAGGCGGCAGGTTGTAGACCTGATACCACATGTACCAGACCACCTGTTTGGCACGCTTGCCATCCTTCGTGAAGCCGTCGAGGGTCACAATCCGTGGCGGCTTGTAACGGAAGTGGAGCGTCCAGACGCCTGGCTGGTCCAGTTCGAGCGTCAATGGCTCGATCTTCTTCTCGCGCACGTTTGGCTGAGCCAGTGCTGCGGACGGCCCGGTCATGCTCAGCGCGGAAGCGGCAGCGGCTCCCAGGAACGCCCGTCGGTCGAGCCTCGCGTCACCGATCATCGTGGACTCCGTGGAAGCGGCCGAAGTGAACGAATTTACCATATCCGCGCCGCGCGGACGGATCAACCGCACTCGGCACGGTTCACCCGGCTTGCTGTTCGCGCTGAAGCGCACATCCCGAAGGCCAGTATGTCGAAACCCCTGGAAATCTTTCACCATTCACTCCAACCGATACAACCATACCGCCGCACCAGGCTGCTTCATCTCTCGTTCGCACGTTCCGCGACTCTCCAACGTGGCCCGCAGGAGCGACACTTCCTCACCGCGTGGATGGCTGAACACAACCCAGAGTCGCCCCCGGACTGGCATCAGTTCCTGACGCACCGCGCCGGGCTTGCCCCGATATTCGCTGCCGAGGGTCACGCTCGCGCACGGCAGTGGACGCGAGCGCGTGTAGAAGTTGAACGCAGGCACGGCACCGGAATAGACGTAGACACGGTCGTCTGGCCGGATCGCGGCGCGCAACTCCTCCAGTGTCGGGGCGAGTTGCTCGTACCGGGGCGGTCGGCGGAGTGAGTCGAGTGTCTGCCACGCTTCCGCGCCCACCAGCAGCAGCAAGAGTGAAACGGCCGCGAAGCGGTTCCGCTCGCGGATCGCCTCGTATACGGCCCAGGTTCCGCGCGCCACTAACAGCACCGCGACTGGTACGAAGAAGAGCAACAGTCGCCCGCCGAATGGGTACTTCTGCATCGCCGAAGCCAGCAAGAGGGGCCCGACCGGCGCGGCGAGCGCGACCGCCAGCGGCCATCGCTCGCGTGCGAACTCGCGTAGCCCGATCAGCGCCAGCAGCGCGGCCACTCCACCCACGGGCACCGCAGGCCCGCCGAAGCCGCCAGGCACTTCGAAGAACGCAACGACATGATCCGCGATCCACGCTATCGCATCCGCCGATGCCGGGAGGAAGTGATCCGTCCAGTAGCCTGTGAGGTACTTGTTGCTTCCAAGATGCTTCAAACACACGGCGTAACAGATCCCGAAACTCGCCAGCCAGCAGCCAACCGTCAGCGTGGAGGCCGCGAGGCGCCCCTGGTCACGCGTGAGGGCCGCATGCAGAAGAAGTGCCCCGCCGATGCCGCCGAGTACGAACGCTGCCGGGTGTGAACACCACACCGCGACCGCGCCGGCCAGCGCCAGCACCACCCAGTGATGGCCCCTTTTCCCTTCCAGCAGCCCCACCGAAGCGGCGAGCAAGCCAACTGTGATCGCCGCATCGCTGGCGTACTGCTTGCACTCACTCGCATAGGTGATCAGGTGCGGTGAGAGCGAGAACAGAGCCAGCGCCAGCAGTGCCGCGCCAGGAGCAAGAAACCGGTGTGCGAGCCACGCGAAGCCGAGCAACCCTGCCAGCGATGCGGCGAACGGAAGCAACCGCAGCACCCACTCCGATTCGCCGAAGCCCAGCAAGCCGAGCTTGGCACCCATCAGGAAACCCAGCGGTGCGCCCTGGTTGTAGTCGAGTGGTTCCAGGAGTTGAATAGGTGAGCGGCCGACGAGGTTTAACGCCAGCATCGCCTCGTCGATCCAGAGGCAGCGATCCGAGAAGAGAGCCGTGGCGCGAAGCCCGCCGCCGAGCAGGATCAGGAGAGTCATCGCCGCGAGCGGCAGAGCGGCCCGACGCGGTGTGGAGTCTGCAAGGATCACCCCTTGCAACCGGAGGGCCGGTACAAGGCGTCTGGTTGCGGGCGATTCAGTCGGAGCCGCGGTCGTGTTCATTATGTGGTCTCAAGTGCGGGCCGCAGACGCTAACACGCACCCTCTGTAGTGAGCAACCCCAACGCGACATAGTCACCGGACGAAATCCGCACACTGGCGCGGTTGTCCGAATGGCAGGCAGACGGTACCATCAGTTGAAGTCCACGCCCCCCTCAGGCACCGCCGTGAACATTCGCACCTTCCAACCGGGCGACGAGGTCAGTCAAGCGTCGCTTTTTAACGTTGCCGCCTACACACTCGCGGGCTTCAAGCCGGCTACTGCCGACGACGTGAAGAAACGGACGCGCGGCCGGGCATTCGATCCGAACTCACGGTTCTATGCGGAGGAGAATGGCCAGACTGTTGGCTATTGCGTGCTGGAGACCGATCAGGGGCGAGTCAGCTATCCCTGGTGTAAGAAGGGGTTCGAGTCGGTAGCCGAACCGTTGTTCGATGCAGTGCTTCAATCGGCACGCGAACGCGGATTGTCGAAGGTCTTCGCGGCGTACCGGCGCGACTGGCAATCCGTGCTGCAGTTCTTCACCGACCACGGCTTCACGCAGGTCCGTGAGGTCATCAATTTCTGGGCCGATCCGATGGACCTACCGACGATGGTCAATCGGAGCAAGCTCCCGATCGACCGACTTCGCCGCGCGGACATCCCGGCACTGGTTGCGATGGGGAAGGGGATCATTCGCCTGCCGCAGGAACACCTTGAGGACTACATCTTCGCCAACCCGTACTTCCCCGCCGAAGCGTTCCTGGTGCTGCGTGCCCCGGACGAAACGCCGAAGGCGGTCTGCATCGGCCTGGAGAGCGGCACTTACGCGGATGTGAAGAAGATCGACCCACTGGCACCGTGCTTCCGACTCGGTGCGTTCGGCACGGAGGGGTATAACGCGAAACGCGTGAACGGAATGTTCAGCTTCGTGGTCGCCGACCCGCGTGAGTCGCTCACGGCAGGCCTCGCTCTGCTGTCGGAAGCTTCTCAGGAAATGACCGAGGGCACCGTGACCGCACTGGCGGCGCAGTGCCCTTCGGATATCCCACACTTGCTTAACTTTTACTCCCGCTACTTCAAGGAACACGGCCGCTTTCCGATGCTGGAGAAGCAACTCTGATTCCATTGGTGGCTGGGGCGACTCGGCACGCGGGGAGCGTTGCGTTCTATTTCTTCTCGCCACGCAGTTCCAGCACGGCATTACCGAAGGCGCGGCCGATCCCGATCATCGTCTTGACGCTACCGAGGTAGTGATATGGGAAGTCGCTGCCGACCTTGTTCCACTCCTCAACGTGATTCCGCCACCCCTTACGGAACACGGCGTCGGCCTCCTTGTCCCAGTACACGTCGGTCTTGACGAGTTTCACGGTTCCCTGGAACTCCGATATCTGCATCACGGCGGCCTGCGCGTCCTTGAACTTCTTGACGCCCCCGCTCGCCTTCTCACCGTCCACGCCCATCTGCCCGATGACGATCGGCAACTTCGGAGCCTTCAAGTCTTTCCGCACATCGCGGATGAAGTGAGCGAAGTTGGTTGCGTATTCGGCCGTGGCATCGGCATTGATCATGTCGTTCCAGCCCTGGAACCACACGAGACCGGCGAGTTCGTATCCGCGGCCGTCGTATTCCGGGAAGACTTTCTTGATGTCCGCGAGCGTGCCGTTCACTTCCTCAATCATCGCGCGATATGATGCCCCGAACGACTTCTTCACGTCCGCCAGTGTCGCGTTCTCGTTCCCTTTTCGTTTCTTCAGGTCGGCGAGCATCTTTTCCAGCACCTTGTCGGAAGGGAAACCGGCCGAGGGTGGGCGGAAGTCGCGATAGAGGCTGCGTCCGCCCCAGGCGGTCTTGATGAGTAATACCGGCTCGCTGTATCTGTCACCGACCACCTGGCCAAAGCCCAGTTCCGGCCCGATGCAGTTCGGCGATCCATAGCCTACGGTGAGTTTCCCTTTCCGGTTGAGGAACTTGATCCATACGTCATCGCGGTTGATCCACTTGCCGTCTTGCCGCCATGGGCTGAGCAGTTCGCGCGTGCCGGGCTGCCCTGCCTGATACTCGGCGAGTGACACTCTGGCTTTCCCCTCCATGTTCGACTGACCCGAGAGGATGAAAACCTTCACGGGTCGGGACGACTTCGGCGGGTCGGCAGCGAGTAGCAACGCGGGTGAGATCAGGATCGCAGCAGAAGTCAGAAACACACGCATGGCAGCACCAGGAAAGGAGGTGGGGTGGGAGAACCGGAATCGAAAGCCTACCCGAAGCTGTAACGTACGACAACGAGGAAGACGACTTCGTGGGAGGAAAGGGTGTGGAGAACGCGTGCGGTGCGAGATTGCGACTGGAGGAAACCCGGCAGTACATCGTCGAACCGCCGGCGTACGTCGCTGGGTTGCGTGTCGCGTGTCGCGGAAGGTGGTCAGCGAGCAATACTGTCTGCGGTGAGGTATGTTGGCAATGTGGTAATCTTGCTTTCAGAGTAGTAGGCACAGTCCGTGTGCCGTTGCTTGTGCGAAGAGCCGGCACACGGAGCGTGCTTACTACTTTCACCCTTTGTGTGTGTTTTTCGTTTGTGGTTGGAATCGCGTTCGCATTACCCGCATGGTGACGCAGGTGGTTCGACAACGGGTTGCCCCACCGGTGGGTTGTGTTTACCCGAGCGAAGCTCACTCACGCTGTTACTTCTTCGGTGGCGTGCCGAGTGTGCCGCCGAAGCTCTCGATCACCTGGAAGCGGCCGTTGCCGCGGTCATACCTGATCTTCCGGCCAATCTGGTCTGTGCCCTGGCTGAAGCGGTTACGCACGCGAGCCGGGATGGCCTCGCTGCCCGTGAGCACGACGAGCTTGCCGTCCTGACTGATCGACTCGGCCCATCCCTCGTGTTCGTCGGTGCGGACATAAGCGCTGCCGAACGCGTCCATCCGCTGCGTTGGTGTGGCGTTGTCCTGCTTGTGGCTCCACACCACGAGTTCACGCCGACACTTGAGCATCACCGCGCGTGGCGGGAGCAGGCTCCCTTTGAATTGCACGTCAGGGGTGTCGGACGGGAAGTTGACGGCCTCGACGTTGTCGGTGAACGTCGCCTGCTGGAACTTCTTCCCCTTGTCCACTGCCTTCATTCGCCCCTGGAACGTGACCACCGTGAGTTTCATCTCCTGTTCGTTCGCGGGGGGCGGGGCAGGGTGTGTCGGTTCTTTCTTCTCTTTTCTTTCGTTAGTCGCGCCGGTCATCTCCTTGTCGCCGCGCTGCCAGATTCGCAACTCGCCGTCTGGCCCCAGTGCCGTGACGCACTGGAACGGCGCGCCGCCAGCCGGGTCTTGCGCCTGCGCCTCGACCTTCAGTTCCGTTGCTCGGAGCCGTTGCACTTTCACAACCTTGCCGGCAGGGTCAAGTTCCACCTGCTGGAAGCTAACAGCGAGGTCGCGCCGGTCATCGGTGGCATCGGCTGACGCAGGATAGCAGTAGATGGTGTCGATCTTTGGTTTGTCGCTGGTCTTGGGGTTCTTGGGGTCGGCTTTCGGTGGCGGTGCGGCCCGCTTCTGTACCGGGTTGAAGTAAATCGGACGGTCGAAGACGACGTGCATCGTCTGGCAGAGCACCCACGACTGACCCTGTTGCGCGAACACTTTTCCGTCGAACTCCGCGGAGCGTTTGGCGCCGTTGAACTCCATCCGGTCGCGCCAGTGGATGACAACCACCTCCGGTTGCTTCAGCGAACCGCCGCCGATGTCGCTGCTGGTGGGCATGGTGAGTGCCCCGCGTCCTTTCACCGAGGCCGAGTTATGTAACTGGTCGAGTTCGATCGCCGGACCGATGAGCGACATCTCTTCCTGGTGAACTTCGCCCGGGCGTGTCGTCCAGCCATGAACCGTGAGGATGTTACCCTCAGTGGAGCCTTTGACTTCGAGCCAGCGGCCGAGAATATCGATGCCGCGCGGCTTGGTCGGATCGACAGGGTCCTGGTGGACGGTCACGTTGTCTTCGCAGACCGCGCGGTTGAGCTGGTACTTTGTGGAAGTCGTCGGCGACTCTGCGGGCGCGTCGGGTTTCGGCGCAGCGACCGGTGCTGCGATCGTGACGCGCGTCACCCACGTCTGAATGTCGCGGGCGCGAATCTTCATCGGTGGCTTCGACTTCTGCTGTGGCGCGGCAGGTGGCTTGGACGCGCTGGCCACCGCTGGCGGTGTCAGTTGGGGCGGCATGCCTGCTTGCAGCGGCTTCTGTGCTGCCTGTGGCGCGGCGGGCGAGGTTGGCCTGGCGACAACTGCCTGCTTGGGTGTCGGCGCATCGGCGAAGAAGACGTTCAACTGCTCGGCCTGTTCGATATCGTACTCGGCGGAATGGCTGCTCACGCGGCCGATGGCCTGAACGTGCGACGGTTTTGGCCGCCCACTGCTCGCCGCAATCTTCGCGTCTGGCGTTGCTGCTTGCGATTCCAGCCAGAGCTTCAGCACGTTGGCCTTCAACCAGTAGTCGGCCTTCAAGTCCTCGAACTTTGCGGCATCGGTGAGGACGAACAGGTCCTGTTCTCGCCCGGTGATTACTTCTTTCGTCTGTACGAGCGATGTTTGCCAGCTTGCGGCGATGGTGCCATTGCTGGAAGCGTCGAAAAGTTCGACGCGGCCGGGTCCGCGAACCGTGATCTGCGTCTTGTGCGCAGGCGCTGGGCCTGGTTCAGTGATGAGCGTTGCCGGCTGTTGAGGTGTGCCGGCCGTCAGCACGTTGCGATCGCGGACGACATAGAGGGGTGAACCGCGCAGGACGGTGCGGTTGACGCCTTGTTCATGGACGAGGTCTTGACCGTAGGCCTGTGACGCTTCGTTCTCTGAGGCCACTGTGAGGAAGCGACCGGGTGTGGATGTCCAGGCGTGGATGCGTTTGACCTGCGGTGCGTCGCCGCGCCGCGCGCCTGAAGTCATGCCGCCATTGAACTCGATCTCCAGTACCTGACTGAACAGCGTGCTGGCGCCCTCACGCGTGGAAACTTTCGTGACCTGAACATCGTTGGGTAACTTCGGATCGGCGACAGGGACCACGTCGAAGCGTGCGGTGGCCTTCTCCGAGTCATACGCGAAGGGGCCGCGTGTCTCGATCTGCAAGAGTGAGCGGCTCATCAGCTTGGCAGTGAACGCGGCCGGGCCGAGTCCGCCTGTGAGTCCCGCGACAGCCGCAGGTGGCGGCAGGAGCACCAGCGAGTTACTCTTCTGCTCAGGCTCTGTCGTTCGCGGTTGCGGAGGTGGTGAGCCGCCCGTGAGCGACTGACCACCATCCACCCAGAGGTTCAACACAACCTGTTCGAGGAACTCGAACCGTCGCACGCCCTGCATTGGGCCGCTCTTCCTGGATTTCTGCTTGCCGCGTGGCGGTGCCGGCTCCAGGTAGACACGCAGGCCGACTGCAGTGACCGTTGGCGGCGGAGCGCGGCGCCCGCCAAGGATGTCCGCCACAGCTTCCGAGTTGCGAAGTTCCTCGCCGCGAGCCGGGGCAGTCGCAGGTGCAGCCGTGCCAATCGCGCGCGGAAGATTCTGCCGATCCACGATCTCCACCGGAGCATCGGTCCAGAAGTCCGGGCCGTGTGCCGAAGGGGTTCCGGCAGCGGCTTTCGCATCGCGATAGAAGACAGGCCCGGCAGTGCGGACGACAAGGTAACGATTGGGGTCTGCGGATCGCTGGTTGTGCGTGATGTGGATAACGCCGCGACGCGGGTCCTCGGCCACACTGCCGAAGTCGCTGTGCAACTCGATTCGCACGAGTCGGGCACCGCGCATGTCGTTGGCGTTGTGGATAACGCGGTCGAACTCCAGGATTGCCTTGTCGGAGTGGACAGTCGTGATCTCAGGAACTTCGCCCGGCTGTCGCAGATGCTGGGGGCGTGGGCTGCCGAATACCGCCAGGCTGAAGGGGGTGAGCAGGACGCGGTTGGACTCCGGGTTAGCCGGAACCGGGCCG
Source organism: uncultured Frigoriglobus sp. (assembly GCA_964422915.1). Classification (GTDB taxonomy): domain Bacteria; phylum Planctomycetota; class Planctomycetia; order Gemmatales; family Gemmataceae; genus Gemmata. The sequence goes on from CAYRDG010000023.1 coordinate 79,991, forward strand.
GCGGCCACTACCACCGATGATTCGCCCGTGGGGAACTCCAGTTGTGTCTCGTAGAGGGCGTAGTCGGTCTCGGGACTGCGCGGCCCGAACGCGCGGGCGAGCTTCACCTGAGTGGGCGAGTCGTCGCCCTTCGAGGGCGGAACGCCGCCGCCGGTATGATGATTCAGAAGTTTGGCTGGGAGTTGAGGCAAGCCATCGAGCCAGCCGAGAAAACGCGAGTAGATGGCGTATGCGGCGCCGAAGAGCACGAAGCCGGCGAGCAAGAGCAGAGTTCGCCGCGGTGTGAACACCGGTCCGTATCTCCTGCGCTAAGCCAGGTAGCGCTCCATCAACTCATCCCAGCGGCCCTGCAACATCAAGAGCCACTCGATCACTTCGCGAACGGCGCCGTGGCCACCCGTTGCCGCGGTGACGAACGCTGCTGTGTCACGCGCTTGCGCGCATGCATCGGCTACAGCTACCGACAGCCCACACCGGCGCAAGACTGGCACATCGGGCAAGTCGTCACCGATGGCACACACCTGATCGGGTCGAAGCCCGGTCGTGGTCAGCACCTCGGCGAATGCAGCGAGTTTGTCGTCGCGCCCCTGTAACACGGGGTCGACACCGAGTTCCGCTGCGCGTCGTTCGACTGCCACCGACTTTCGTCCGGAAACGATGGCGGCCCGCTTACCCGCGAGTCGCCACAACTTCAACCCCGAACCGTCCCGGACGTGGAATCGCTTGATCTCCGTCCCGTCGTCGGCGTAGAGAACGCTGCCGTCGGTGAGTACGCCGTCCACGTCCAGCAGGAGTAATTCGATGGCCGCGGCGCGCGTCGCAAGGTCTGCGGGTTGATTCACTTTACGCGCTCTTGCGGTCGAGGAGACGCAACGGTGGGCGCGAATCTGCCTGACTGCTTGCCGAATCGAGTCCGATCAAATCGGTGATGTCGAGCATACCGACAGGGCACCCTTCCGCATCTACCACCGGTAGCTCGCTGAACTTCCGCGTCTTCATTGCATCCAGCGAAACCGTCACACGCATATCTGCTGTTGTGACCGTGGGAGTTCGGGTCATCACTGCGGAGATTGGTGAATCGAGCAATCCATCCTGGCGGTTCTCGATGAGCCGGGCGAGGTCACTGTCGGTGAAGAGTCCCGTGAGGCGGCCGCGTGCATCCACGAGCATGATGGCCCCACTGCGTCTCCCGCCGTGTTTCGCACGCGCGAAGACCTCGCGCACGCTGTCTGTTTCTGGAGCGATTCGCAGTTCGTGGCCGGTGCGCATGTACTCGGCGACGACTGCGAGCTTGCGTCCGAGCGACCCGGCCGGATGGAACTTCGCGAACTCATCGGCCGTGAATCGACGTTGCTCCAGTAGTGTGAAGGCCAGCGCGTCGCCCAGTGCGAGCATTACCGTTGTGCTGGAACTCGGCGCAAGTGCGAGCGGGCATGCTTCTACCACCGGGCCATAGGTAATGGCGGCGTCGGCGGCGCGTGCGAGTGAGGAAGCGGGGTTGCTGGTGATTGCGAGCAGCGCGGTGGCGAACTTCTTGAGTGGCCCGATAAGGCGGAGAAGTTCTTCCGATTCGCCACTATGCGACAGCAGCAGTGCCACGTCGTCCGGGTGGACGCTTCCGAGGTCGCCGTGGACTGCGCGGGTCGCATCGAGAGAATAAGCGCGTGTGCCAGTGGAGTTGAACGTACCAACAGCCTTCTGGCCCACATCGGCTGACTTCCCCACGCCGATGACCGCCACGCGACCGCGGCAGCGGAAGAGTGTGTCGGCCACGGCGGTGAAGCCATCGTCGAGCCGACCGGCGACCACATCGAGTGATGCCGCCTCAGCTCGCAGCACTCGCCGTGCGTATGCCAGTCGGTCCAGCGATGCGTTTGTGGAGTCGCTCATATGGCACGTCCCTGTGCCGGGGATGATCCGTGGAACGGCGAGTGATAGCGATTCGCGGCCCCAAACGCAAGGCGAAGCAAGCCTGCACGCAGGAAATTTACCCTGGAAATGCCAGGTGCAGGCTTGCTTCGCCCGTTCTGGCGGAAGCTGAGTCGCGTTCAGACCGTTCGTGTTACTGGCCGCGTGCCTTCACGTCATAGGCATACATCACGTTCTGGTCGCGGATGTAGAGCTTCCCGTTGGCGATGACCGGATAGGGCCAGCTCTGTGGGTAGCTCCGTACGTTGGGCGCTGGAAGCCGGAACGACGACACCACCTTCAACTCTTCCGGCGAAGGCTCGACCAGCGCCAGCACGCCGTTCTGGTAGCGGAAGTAAAGCCTGCCATCGGCATAAAGTACCGCGACCGAGCCTTGCCCGCCAGCGGGTGGCTTCTCCGGCCCCCATTTGATCTCACCCGTCTTGAAATCCACACACACCGGGTTGCCCTGATTCTGGTTGTGGCCGAAGTAGACGAAACCGTTGACCAGCACCATGCCGCCGTGATGGTTGTTCAGTTCCAGCTTCTTGTAGGTCTTGATAACCTTCACCTCGAACGATTCCTTCCCCTTGGCAACGACCTGCAAAAGTGCCGCTCCGCCACCGTAGCTCGTCGAAACCCAGACGTAGTCATCCTTCACGATCGGCATTGGAATCTGAGCCACACCGCCTGCCGCTGGCGTTCCCTTGTATTGCCACATGAGCTTGCCGTCTGTGGCGCGAACACCGACGACGCCGCTCTTCTGACCAAGTAGCACGACATACATCGGCACGCCGCCGATGGTTGCCTTCAACGGTGAGGAATAACCGTTGCCACCACCCACGTCGCCCGCGTTGGTCTTCCAGATCACCTCGCCGGAGTTAGCCTTCAGCGCGGCCACGGCGGCGTCTCGCGCTCCGGGCGCGCAGATGACCGTGTCGCCATCGACATAGACGGATTCCGTGAAGCCCCACCTCGGTTGCCGTGATCCGAAATCCTTCGGGTAGCTCTTTGTCCAGAGCGACTTGCCGCTCTTGGCGTCAAAGCAAGTGAGCGTACCGTTGGCGCTGACAGCGAAGAGCTTGCCATCGTGGATGGTGGGCGTGCTGGCCGGGCCGTTTGTTTGCGAACCAAGCCCCTTGGCGGAATCGGCGAAGGGCGTGAACCAGAGGTGCGAGCCATCGGATTCCTTCAGCGCCCACACACCATCCTTACCCTCGCGGTTGCCGATGCCGTAGATGCAACCGTTGGCCACGGAGGGTGTGCCCCAACCCAGCCCGAGATCCTTGGCCGTCCAGAGTTGCTTTGGCCCATCCTTCGGCCACTTCTTGAGCAGGCCGGTTTCGGTACAGCGGCCGTCGCGGTCAGGACCACGGAAGGCGGGCCAGTCCGCGGCGGTCGCGGTCGTCATCGCGAGGAAAGACAGTGCGAGTGCGGGGACTCGAAGGCTCATGGGGAAGCGTCTCCGGGCAGAATGTGAGAGGGCGGGAAGTTAGCATCATTTTTAGAAGAGTGCTGTTGGCTCGCAACCCCCCGTGCCAACGCGAACCGCCCGGCGCATGCCGGGCGGTTCGTTGTGCGGATCGCAACGTCATTCAGCGGAAGCGGTAGTACCCGCCGACGACATAGACCGGCCGTGGCCGCGGCGCGTAGAACGGCCGCGGCATGTACACCGGACCAGACTCATAGATCACGGTCCGTGGTTGCCGGACCACCACGCGCGTCGGGGCCACGGCCTGGGCGGCCTGCATCTCCGCGATCACGCTGTCCTGAACGCCGTTCGCCTTCAGCATGTTCAGGTCGCTCACCGTCAGGTCGAAGGTGCTTCGTGTCTTGCGAATCTGATTGATGATGATTTGCGGGTCGTGCCCGTCCTTCGTCATGCCGATCACATCCGAGATACCCATTCGCTGCTGTTGATACTGGGCATCGGCCAGCGCCTGAGCCTGGAGTACTTCGCGTCGGCGGTTGTCTTCCTTGTCCGCCTGATTACCGGCCAGCGCGCCGATCGCGGTGCCAGTAACTGCGCCGATGGCGGCGCCTGCCAGCGGGTTGTGCGCCGCGGCCGCACCGATCACCGCTCCGGCTCCAGTGCCGAGTGCGGCCCCGCCGACCGCTCCGCGCTCCGTCCCATTCATGGAAGCGCACCCTGATCCTGCGGTGCACACCAGCACTCCGAAGAGGCCGAGTCGTTGCATACTCTGGCTTCGCATGGTCGTACCTCACACCACTGGCAGTAGCAGCGGAATCGAGCTTATGCCCGGTCACACAGGGCAAGTCAACGCCGGTTGACCGCGTGACCGCGCGTGGGTGTAACCAGAATCTCTTGGGGTCAGGCAGCCAGGTTCCAGTAGGCCTCCC
>CAYRDG010000024.1:0-27204 GCA_964422915.1 uncultured Frigoriglobus sp.
CGCTGCCTCGCGATGAACCACAACCCACGCACTCCTGCTGCTAAAGTGTCAGAAAAACACATATTACCTGCGACCTGACGGCAAGGGGTCACTGGGCGAGACTCGCAACTGGGATGCGAAAGGGAAGAACCCCAAGACAGTGAATCTGCCGTGGAACGCGTGCAGTTTCGTGACCGGCGGCAAGCGCTACACGGTGCTCCGGATCAACCACCCCTCCAACCCAAAGGAGACACGCGGCAGCGAACGTGACTACGGTCGCTTCGGTGATTACTTTGTGTACGACCTCACTCCGGCCAAGCCGCTCAAGCTGAAGTACCGCGTCTGGGTGCAAGAAGGTGAGATGACGGTGGAGCAGTGTAACGCGATGGCCGCTGCCTTCGTCCACCCACCCACCGTGAAGTGACCGGGCATCGCTTACTGTTCCGCCATCGCGTGCAACTCGGTGGCGCGTTGCTCGATGAGTTCGCGCATCGCGACCTTCGCGCGCCACTCCGCCGGGATGCCGTCGGCGCCGTAATACGCGCCGGCGATCTGTCCGTAGACCGCGCCGGTTGTGTCGGCGTCCTCGCCCAGGTTCACGACCAACACTGCGCCATCGCGGAAGTTCTCGGTTTTGTGGAACGCCCACAGTGCCGCTTCGAGCGTGTGAATCACATATCCGCTCCCGCGAATCTGCGGCGGTTCTTTCACTGCGAATGAACCGTTCGCGATCTCGGCCACTTTCCCGGTGAGTGGCGTTCGCACGGAGAATGCCGTTGAGGGTTCGTGGCTGTTGCCGAGAATCTCCTTCTTCCCCAGCCCGCTGGTCGCTGCCAGCAACAGCCCCGCGAAGTAGCGGCACGCCTCAACGCACTCCGACGCACCATGTGTGGTGCGCGAGCTTTCGCCCGCGACGTGGATCGCCTTTTGCGGGTCGCTGGCGAAGGCGAGTGGCGCAGGTGCAAGCCGCATGAGCGAGCCATTGCCAGCCGCACTATTGCTCGTGGAACCAGGATGCGGCTGCCGTTTCTCCTCGAAGCGGCGCAGCGCTGCCGCAGTGGTCATTCCAATGTCGAAGCAACGCCCCTTCACGCTCAGATGCCCCTCGCGCCACCACCGGACGTAGGTTTCGAGCTGGTGAATCGGATCGAAGCCATTCTTCGTAACGAGGCTCTCCGCGAGGCACAGAGCCATGGAGGTATCGTCGGTCCACTCGCCTGGCTTCATGTTGAACGGGCCACCGCCGATCATGTCGGTGAGTGGCTCGAACGTGCCGGGTTGCTTGAACTCCAGCGTGGTGCCGAGTGCGTCGCCAGCCGCAAGCCCCAGCAGCGCGCCGCGGTAGCGATCAAGTGTCGTCATGGGGTTTCCCATCGCGATCTGATTTCTTCTCGAACTTGGGTATGAAACCAAATACTGCCGCGAGGGCTAAAATGCATACTCCGATCACGAACCGTGCAGCCAGAGCATTCAGTAGACCATCAAAAAACCAATCAGACAATGTTGGTGGCATGGGCGATCCTCACGGAATCAGGTTAGTGAAGTAAGTGCGGATGTCTGATGTATGCTTAACGAATACACACTGGTAATAGTGTGCGCGAGTGGATTGCTGATTCTGGACAAACCCCACCTCCATTCATTACGGTAGCACCGCGAATTGCACCCTGCCATGTTGGTAGTCAGTTCGGGTTGACCGCTGCAGCGAAAGAGTTGTACAAAATGTGACCCTGCCGAGCCGCGATCCTCGACGGATCGCCTGACGAAGTGTCGCAGTTCGGGCCGGGCGTGGGGTCACGAATCGTGAGTGTTCCGCGATTCTCCGAACCTGGCAGAAGAGGCATCCCGTGCCGTTAACTCTTTCACATCCTACACTTCCTTCGGTCGCGCCCGCCCGGCGGAGAGCTAGCGTGGATGTGGCGAACGTCGCCAGTTTCGATGTCGAGGAACACCACCGCATCGAGGCAGCCGTCGGGGTGGAGATCACGCCTGAGTTGCAGGCGGAGTATTCCGCGCGCGTGGAGTCGTCCACACGCCGACTGCTCGACCAGCTCGCCGAGGTCAACGCGCTGGCCACGTTCTACGTGGTCGGGCAGATCGCGCGGACGCACCCGAAGCTCATTCGCGACATCCACGACGCCGGGCATGAGGTTGGTTCCCACAGTTGGGATCACCGCCGCGTTCACCATTTCACACCCGAAGCGTTCCGCGAAGATCTGCGCACCAGCAAGGACGCGCTCGAACAGGCCACTGGCGCGCGTGTCTTCGGCTTCCGCGCTCCGACGTTCAGCATCGTCAAAGAGACTGGCTGGGCTGTCGATGTACTGGCCGATTGCGGCTTCGAGTACGACAGTTCCATCTTCCCGGTACGACACGACCGCTATGGCATCCCAGACGCGCCACGCGGCCCGTTCATCGCCGTTGGCCGGCGGCGTGAAATCCTCGAGCTACCACCGCTGACTTACCGCGTCGCGGGGCTGAATCTGCCCGTGGCTGGCGGCGGCTACTTCCGCCTCTTCCCGTTATTCATGATGCGTGCCGGGCTGCGTCAGATTGAGCGCGGCGAATCGCCGCAGGTGGGGATGCTGTACTTCCACCCGTGGGAGTTCGATCCCAGCCAGCCGCGTTTGCCACTGAAGGGGCTGGCCCGCTGGCGCACCTATGTTGGAATCGGCCGCACAATGGATCGCTTCGCGAGTCTGCTGGCAGAGTTCCCCTTCCGCCGCGCCATCGACGTGGCGCGCGACATCCGCGCCAGCGGCATGGAGTTGCCCCGCTACGAAGCGACGTTGTGACCCGGAACAGCGCTCATGTGGAAACTCGCGCTGCGGTGGCTGCTGGGCCTTCTCTTCGTCGCGGCGGGGGTGAATCACTTCGTTCGGCCCGACTTCTACCTTCGCATCATGCCGCCGTATCTGCCGTGGCACCGCGAACTGGTGCTCCTGAGCGGTATCTTTGAAGCGCTTGGCGGCGTCGGCCTGCTCATTCCGCGCTTCCAGGTTGCAGCGGCGTGGGGGCTGATCGCGCTGCTGGTCGCGGTGTTCCCTGCGAACCTTCACATGGCACTGCATGCGACAGATTACTCGCGGTTCCCACCCGCGCTGCTCTGGGCACGGCTTCCGTTTCAGGGTGTGTTCATCGCTTGGGCATACGGGTACACTCGGAGATCATAGCTCTGGCCACACGATGCGGAGTAACCATACCTCGGCGAATCGGTGAAATCGTTCGCGTGCTCTGTCGTCGTTGGTGTGGTCGCCCGTTCGTCGTCCTTCAGGAAGTCGCGTCATGCTCCGCCTTTCGCCAACTGCTCAGCGCCGCGTCGCGGGATTTGGCTTCCTCGGCGTCGTTTCAATTGTCGCGTACTGGAACTTCTTCTCGGATGGCCTGCCGATCATCTGGGGGCCTTCGGCCAGTGCCGCGGAGATTGCCGAAGGGCAAGAACTCTTCGAGCACCAGTGGGCACCGAACGACCCACTCGCCAAGGGTGATGGCCTCGGCCCCGTCTTCAATGCGAAGTCGTGCGCGACTTGCCACTTCCAGGGCGGACTGGGTGGCGGCGGCCTGCGCGAACACAACGCGGTGAGCTTCGAGATTCACTCTCGCCCAGGCGATGACAATTTCCACACCGGCGGCATCCATAACTTCAGCACCGATCTCGCGTTCCGGGAGAGCGAGAAGAAAGTCCGCCAGTTGTTCCCCATCGTGAAAGGGCGAACGATTCCGCCGTCATCGAACTGCGCTGGGCCAACGGTTATCCCGGACTTCGACCCAGTGACGACGCAATCGGTGCAGACGACCGCGCTCTTTGGCACCGGCTGGGTCGATCTCATCTCCGATCGCGCGATCATTCGCAACGCCCGCAATCGCGGCCTTCGCAACGCGGCGAAGGAGCTAAGCCTGGAGTTCGAGAACATCCCGGCGGGGCGCGTGCGGTATGTCCGGGGTGGTGTCGGCAAGTTCGGCTGGAAGGCGCAGTTCGCCACGCTCGATGAGTTTGTCGCCGCGGCGTGCGCCAACGAACTGGGTCTGGGCACGCCATACAGCGAACAGGCGAAACCGATGACCGGTACCGTGTCGCCATCCGCGCCGGACCTCGACAAGAAGCAATTCCGCTCGCTGGTGGCGTTCGTGAAAACGCTGCCGAAGCCTGTGGAGTTGCCTGCGAGTGCGGAAGCCGCACGCGGCAAAGAAGTGTTCACGAGTACCGGTTGCGCAATCTGCCACACACCCAACATGGGTAGCGTGAAGGGTATCTACAGCGACTTCCTCCTCTACGCGATCGAAGACCCGCCGCCGCCTGGCTCAAGCGGCGGATACGGAAGTGCCCCTTCGCCACTGCTCAGCCTGCCGCAGCGCCCCGACGACGAGCCGAAGCCGAACGAGTGGAAGACCCCAGCACTCTGGGGCGTTGCGGACTCGGCACCTTACATGCACGATGGATCGGCCGCGACACTCCCCGCCGCGATTCTTGCCCACGGCGGTGACGCCAGGAGCGTGCGGGAGAAGTATAAAACCCTTACCCCGCACGATCAGGCGGCGCTCATCGCCTTCCTCGGGAGCCTGAAGGCGCCGCCCGATGCGCCACAACTCCGCGATAACTCCATCACCAGGCTGAACCGCAAGTGACAGCGCGACGACCGACTCCCGCTGAGATCAAGGCCGCGAAGAACAAGAGCCTTCCGGATCTCATTGCGCCGGGATTAACCGTACTCTTCTGCGGCATCAATCCTGGCCTCTATACCGCAGCCATTGGCCACCACTTCGGCCGTCCCGGCAACCGTTTCTGGCCCGCGCTTCATGCGGGCGGATTCACCCCACGGTTGTTCGATCCCAGCGAGGAACACGAACTCCTGCCGCTCGGCTACGGTATCACGAACGTGGTTGAACGCGCGACGGCTGCAGCCGACGAGGTAAGCGCCGAGGAGATCGTTGCTGGTGGCGAAGTTCTGCGCGCGAAGGTGCTAAGCTTCGCGCCGCGATTCCTGGCGATACTCGGCATCGGAGCTTATCGCGTCGCGTTTGATCGACCCAAAGCACAGGTTGGTCTTCAGCCCGAGCTGCTGGGTAAGACACGCGTCTGGCTCTTGCCCAGTCCCAGTGGGTTAAACGCACACTATCAGAGGCACGACCTGGCGAAGATCTTCCGCGCGTTGTGGGAAGCCGCAACGGAATAGCCGCAGGCGCGAACTGCATGTCAGAGCGGCGCTTCGTTGGCCTGTGCGTCCATCTCTTTGAGTTCGGCCGAAGGTTCGCTTCTCGCCACGAACACCGCAGTGGTCAGGTCGGCGGTGACGTTCACCATCGTCCGGCACATGTCGAGGATGCGATCCACGCCGAGTACCAGAGCGATGGCGCCGGCCGGCACATTCACCTGCACGAGAATGAGGCCGATCAGCGGGAGTGACCCGCCTGGCACGCCCGCCATGCCCGTCGCCGTGAGGATGCACAGCACCAGCACGATGAGTTGATGCCCCAGATCAAGGTGAACGCCGAACGCCTGCGCGAGAAAGAGTACCGTGACCGACTCGAAGAGCGCGGTGCCGTTGTGATTCATGCTCGCGGAAAGCGGGAGAACGAAGCGAGCGACGGTGGGCGGCACACCCAGTTCCTCCTCGGCGCACTTCATCGCGGTTGGCAGTGTCGCGCTCGACGAACTCGTACTGAATGCCGTCACCATTGTGCCACGCGCACGCCGGAAGAACTCCAGCGGCGACATCCCACCGAGGAACTTCACCAGTAGGGGCAGCACGATACAAAGGTGAATCGCCAGCCCACCGAGCACGGTGGCGATGAAGGCACCGAGCGCGACAAGCACCTGGTAACCGAGTGCCGCGGTGGTAGAGAATATCAGGCAAAAGACCGCGTAAGGGGCGATCGACATGGCCATGCGCAGGATGAAATCGGCAATGAAGTTCACCCCTTCGAGCAACTCGATGAAGTGATGCGCACGTCCGGGCATCATTCGCGTCAACGCAATCCCAACGATTATTGCTGTGAAGATGACCGAGAGCATCTCGTTGTTGACCAGCGCCTTCAGTGGGTAACGCGGGACAATGTTCACGAAGGTGTTGATGCCAAACGCCTCGGTCTTCTCCAGCTTCGCGCCGGCCTCCTTCTCGTACTGCGACAGCAATTCGTGCTTCTTCTCAGGCGGAATCTGATTGCCCGGCCGGATCACGTTCACAAGCGTCAGGCCAATGACAGAAGCGAAACTGGTGGTCACGATGAAGTATGCGACCGTCTTCAGCCCCACGCGACCGACACCCTGACCACCGCCGAGCCGCGTCACACCCACGGCAATCGACGCGAACACGAGCGGGATAATCGCCATGAACAGCAGATTGAGGAAGATGTCGCCAACGGGTTTGGTGATATACTTCACCATCGCTGCAACAAGCGGACCACTCACAATCTGTTCTTGCACAAGCGCGTTGGCTCCGCAGCCGAGAACGGCTCCGAGTACAAGTCCGAGCAGAATCCGCGTATGTGGGACCGTGTGCGCAGCAGACATGGCACCCTCCTGGCGCTTGGGGCAAATGTGCAAAGACAGGATTACAGGATTTACCAATCTCGTTCATCCTGTAATCCTGTCTAGAACCCACTGTTTCCTCCCTGCGCACACTCATGTTCGACTTCATTATCCGCAACGGCCGGGTCGTGGACGGCTCCGGTCTGCCGTGGTTTCAGGCCGACGTGGGCATCACAGGCGACCGTATTGCGGCCGTCGGCGCGCTGGGCACAGCTTCGGCCCAGCAGATTCTCGACGCGGCCGGAAAAGTGGTCTGCCCGGGTTTCGTCGATGCGCACGTCCACGGCGATCTCCCACTTCTGGCCGATCCGTTGCACGAGCAGGGAGTGCGGCAGGGTGTGACCACGCACGTTATTGGGCAGGATGGCGTGGCATTCGCGCCAGCATCGCCCGAGACGATGGCGTACATGCGACGCTACACGGCCGGCTTCAACGGTAACTTCCCCACACCCAACCGAAGCTGGCACACTGTCACCAAGTTCCTCTCGCAGTTCAATGATCAGTGTTCAATCAACGCTTGCACGCTCATTCCAAATGGCAACGTGCGAATGGAGGTGATGGGCCTCGATCCGCGCAAGCCCAACCCCGGCGAACTGGCGAAGATGAAGTCGCTGGTTCGCGAAGGAATGGAGCAAGGTGCGGTCGGCCTTTCCAGCGGCCTCGACTATGTGCCGAGCCTGTACGCCGATGAGGACGAGTTAGCCGAACTCTGCGCCGAGATCGCCCCGTATGGTGGCATCTATGTCACGCACATGCGAGGCTACAATCGCGAGAAGGCCCCTGCGGCGCTGCAAGAAGTATTCAGCATCGGCCGGCGTGCCGGTTGCGGCGTCCACGTCTCACACTTCAACTGCCTCGCGGGTCAGACGATCCCGATGCTCGATGCGGCTCGCGCCGAAGGGATCGACGTGACATTCGATCTCTACTGCTATCTCTATGGCAGCACCATCGTGGCCATGATCACGCTGCCGCCGGAGTTTCTGGAGGGTGGGATCGAGGCGACTGTCGAACGTCTGAAGTTGCCGGCCACACGGAAGAAGCTCGAACCGGCGTTCGCCGCGCCGCGTTTCCCGATCCACACAATGCGACTGGCGAGCCTGCCACACGATGCGTACCGGCATCTGGAAGGGAAAACGCTGCCGGAAGCCGCGGCCCTCTGCAATCAACCGATCCTCGACTTCGTGTGCGATCTCCTCATCGCGACCGACCTCGCCGCCGGGTGTGTGGTCCGCCACTTCGCGGAGCGGCAAGAGATGGACATCGTAGCGCTCCTGAAGCATCCACTGATGATGGCCGGCAGCGACGGCATCTATGTCGGGGGGAAGCCGCATCCGCGCGGCACAGGTTGCTTCGCACGCTACCTCGGCTACCACGTCCGTGGCGGCGACTGGTCGCTGGAAGAAGCTGTGATGAAGTGTTCCTATGCAGTGGCGCGGCGATTCGGGCTGAAGGATCGCGGCCTCCTGCGCGAGGGAATGGCGGCGGATGTGGTGGTGTTCGACGCGGCAACGATTGTGGACCGTTCGACCTACGAGAACGGAACGGCGCTAGCAACAGGTGTGGACACTGTTTTCGTGAACGGCACGCCTGTGCTGCTCAAAGGCGTCCGCACTGCTGCCCGACCAGGACGAGGATTGCAACGGAGTTAGCCGAACAACCGGAGATGCACATGAAACACCTGCTGGGACTGGAAGGAATGTCGGCGGTGGAGATCACCCGCCTGCTAGACGCCGCGGTGATGTTCGCAGGCGTTGGTGTGGACTCGCCAAAGCGCGACGACCTGAAGGGGAAAGTGGTCGTCAATCTCTTCTACGAACCGTCCACGCGCACGCGAACGAGCTTCGGCCTGGCCGCGCGCCGACTCGGCGCCGATGTGCTCGATTTTTCGCCGAGTGGCAGCAGCACCGCGAAAGGCGAGACGTTTATCGACACCGCCAAGAACATCGAGGCCATGGGCATCGACATCGTGGTGGTGCGGCACTCCTCTCCCGGCGCGCCACAAGTGCTGGCGAAGCACCTCAAGCCACACGTCCGCATTGTGAATGCGGGCGACGGCGCGCACGAGCATCCCACGCAGGCACTGCTGGACATTTTCACCATCCGGCAGAGGCTCGGACGTGTCGCCGGGTTAACCGTCGGGCTGATCGGCGACATCGCCCACAGTCGCGTAGCCCGAAGCAACATCCACGGGCTGACGGCACTGGGTGCGAAGGTGATCGTCTGCGGGCCAACAACCCTCGTGCCGTCCGAGGTGGCGGAACTGGGCGAGGGTGTCGAGGTGGCGCACAACCTGGACGAAGTGATCCCGCGCTGCGACGTGCTGAACCTGCTCCGTGTGCAATTCGAGCGACAGCGAAGCGGACTGTTTCCGTCGATCCGCGAGTATCGGCTTCTCTTCGGCGTGGACGGCGACCGGATGCGGAAGGCAAAGCCCGGCACTCTGCTTTTGGCTCCTGGCCCGATCAACCGTGGCGTGGAGGTGACACCGGAGGTCGCCGATGGCCCGCGCTCTGCGATCCTGGATCAAGTGACCAACGGCCTGGCGGTTCGCATGGCCGTGCTCGCGACTGCATTATGAATCCGCGGGCATCCTCACCCCACGCGGATTTCCAGCCGGGTGCGTCCCATTCTCGCGCGCTCGGCTGCCTCCTTTGTTGCCTTCGTGCCGCGCGCGTCGATGAAGCGGACCTTCGCGCCGGCAGCCAGTGCTTTCAGCCCCACATCCGTGAGCTTCGTCCGTGCGAAGTTCACATCCTCCACTGGCAGAGTGCCGACCCTCGTTGCGGTTTCGTCGCCAGCGTTCGTGCCAGACAGGTCGCACTTCGCCAGACTCTTCATCTGTTTGAGAGCCACCAGCCCCGCGTCCGAGATCGGGCAACCTGCGAGCGAGAGCGACTCAAGGCCAGGGAACTTCGCAAGGTTTATCGCCCCGGCATCGCTAAACTTCGTGCCACTCGCATCGAGTTTGCGGAGGTGAGGTCGTGTGGGGAACTTCGCAAAGCCCGCGCCGGTGATCGCGGTATTCGCTACGTTCAGTTCACAAAGCGATTCCACACCAGCGAGCGACATCAATCCCCTGTCTGTCACCTTCGTATCATTCAACGAAATCTCCGTCAGATTCGTCGCATGGACTAACGAACTCAATCCCGCATCCGTGATCGCGCACGCATCGAGTCGCAGGCTTCGCAGCGCGGGCAATTTCCCGACCAGTTTCATGCCCGTGTCGGCGAAACCGGATCGAGCCGCATCGAGATCATGCAGCATCCGCCAACCAGGTGCGGCGAAGCCCGTACCGCGCACAGGCGTCCCCTCCAGTCCCAGTGCTTCAAGACGAGGCAACGCCGCCAGTTCGCGCAGCCCCGCATCTGTCACCTTCGTATGAATGAGCCGCACTTCCTCCAGGCTCGTGATGTGGCCGAGCGACTGACACGCCACATCTGTGAGCGGGCAGCCGGAAATGGCCACGGCCATGAGCCGGGGTAACTTCGCGAGCACAGCGAAGCCGCTCCCGGTGAGTTTCGCGCAATCGTGAAGGGTGAGCCGTTCGAGTTGCTCGAAACCGCCAACTGGTGCGAATGCCGCATCCGTGAGCGAGTTTCCCTCGATGCTCAGCGCGACCACGCACTTCGTTCCCGTCAGTGCCGCGAGGATCGCCCCCGCATCGGCGTTGCGCGCGATGTGGACTTCGGAGCCGCCGCGGGATCCCTCGTAGACTGCCGCACCGCTGTTCACGGCTGCCACGATGCGTTTCCTGTCCTCTTCCGTGACGCGTGGCGGTTCCGCCAGCTTCGGTGGCTCCTTCTGCACCTCGGTGGGCGTGGATTCAACCGGTGGCGGATCGTTCTTCGCCCCGCAACCGAGTGTCAGTGTGCCGGCGAGCAACAGCACGGCGGAAGAACGGCGTGACACGCGCATGGGTTTCCTCCTGTCCCGCGCCATTGAAGCAGAGATTCACGCCTCGTGGAAGATGCAGGCTGGAAATGAAACAACCCCGGACCTGGCCGGGGTTGTCGAGGTGGAGGTGAGGAGAGTTGAACTCCTGACCTCTTGAATGCCATTCAAGCGCTCTACCAACTGAGCTACACCCCCTCGTTGTGTTGGTAAGTTAGCGGGCACCCTGCCGAGCGTCAACCTCTCCGAAGAGAGGTTGTGCGGGAATCGCGCGACTTCGCAACTCTCCGTTCTACCGGCGGCTCCGGCCGCGGCGGACGGGCTTGGGCGTGACTTCCACCGGCGGCGCCGGCGGTTCGCTGGCCTGCTCCAGGAAGCGAAACTGGCTGCGTACCTGGGCCTGACCCTCCAGCGGCACCACACGCTGATACGTACCGTCGGGCAGTAGTTTGCGAGCCTTCACATTGTCGGCGAGTGTCGTACGCAGAATGTCAATCACGCGCTGTTTCAGATCGGCTTGTTCAATCGGGAACACCACCTCCACCCGCCGGCTGAGGTTGCGGTCCATCCAGTCGGCACTGCCAACGTAAACCTCCGGGTTGCCGGCGTTCTCGAAGTAGAAAATACGGCTGTGTTCGAGGAAGCGATCCACCACGGAAATCACACGGATGTTCTCACTCACGCCTGGGATGCCGGGCCGCAACGAGCAGATGCCGCGGCAGGCGATGTCGATCTTCACCCCAGCCTGGCTCGCACGATAGAGCGCCTTCACGACCGCTGGTTCCAGAATACCGTTGACCTTTACCTGCATGCGGGCCGGCTTGCCGGCTTTCTGGTTGGCGGCCTCGCGGTCGATCTTCTCGATCATCTGCGTTTGCAGCCGCGACGGCGCGACCAGGAGTTTCCGCATCGGTGGCAGGGTCGTACTCGCGGTCAGGTGGTTGAACAGGAGCGTCACATCGTCGGCAATGTCGGCGTTGGTCGTGAAGAGACCGAGATCCGTATAGACGCGCGCGGTTTGCGGGTTGTAGTTACCAGAACCGAGATGAACGTAGCGCCGGATGGTGTGATCTTCATCGCGTCGCACGACCAGCGCCACCTTGCAGTGTGTCTTGAGTCCGACGAAGCCGAACACGACATGGACTCCCGCCTTCTCCAGTTCCTTCGCCCAGAGAATGTTCCGTTCTTCATCCATCCGGGCCTTCAACTCCACCACTGCCGTCACCTGCTTGCCGCGGTCGGCGGCTCGCTGCAAGGCACGCACAATGGGCGAATCACTGCTCGTGCGATAAAGCGTTTGCTTGATGGCCAGGACGCGATCATCGGCGGCGGCGGCCGCGATGAAATCGACGACCGGAGCAAAGGACTCGTACGGGTGGAAGACGAGCACATCGCGCCCGCGGATCACAGACCACGGATTACTGGTCTGGGCGAAGGCAGACACTGCGGCCGGGGTGAACGGCGCATCGCGCAGGTCGGCGAAGCCGGGCATGCCGGCGACCTGGAATAGCCCCGTGAGGTCGAGCAGGCCCGGAATCGGACAGGCATCGGCAACATTGAGGTTGAGGCCATCGGTGAGGAAATGCACCGAATCCGGCGGCGCAGCAGACTCGAACTCCATTCGCACCGGGTGCCCGCGTCGACGAGCGCGAACGTGTGCCTCGATCTCCTCCAGTAGGTCGTCGACCTCATCGTCGAGCTCATACTCACTGTCGCGGATGACGCGGAAGGCAATCGCAGCCTCCACCTGCAACCCAGGGAATAGGTCTTTGAGATGCAATCGAATCGCATCTTCCAGTGGCAGGTAAGCGTGCTGTGGGACGCTCGTGGGCGCAACGTGTGTCGCGACGTCACCATTGGTCGATGCTGTTCGCGTGGAACTCTCAGTATTCGCATCAGGCCGCCGGACGACACCAGAACCCTGGTGCTCGCGCGGCCCCGGCAGCGCGAGGAATCGCGGCAACACACCAGGCACCTGCACGATGGCGTAAACCGGATCGGGGTCCTTGGTCTTGCGCAGCGTGACAGCGAGGTTGAGCGACTTGTTCGACAGGTGCGGGAATGGGTGCGCCGGGTCGGTCGAAAGCGGTGTGAGTACCGGAAAGATTTCGCGAGTGAATACGCCGCGGACATACTCGCGTTGTGTGTCAGTGAGCTGGTCCGGCTTGAGAATCACGATCCCGCGGCCCGCAAGTGCCGGAAGTATGTCATCGCCCAGCACGCGATACTGTTCCTCGACCAGTTCGCATGTCGTCTTGCGGACCTGTTCGAGTTGCAGGCGCGGCGGCATCTGGTCGGCCCCGGAACCAACCGGAATGTTCGCCTGCACCTTCTGCTGAAGATTCCCGACGCGGACCATGTAGAATTCGTCGAGATTCGAGCTGAAGATCGCCAGAAACTTCAGTCGTTCCAGCATGGGAACCGACGCATCCTGAGCCTCTTCGAGGACACGGCGGTTGAACTCCAGCCAACTCAGATCACGGTTGAGATAGAGGGCCGGATCGTCGAGGTAATTCGGATTGGCGGGCGGTTGCACGGTTGTGCTCCGTTCGCAGGACGGCGGTGGAAAAGGGCAGTATACCCGACTGTTACCGGCGCACCCCAGAGCAACCACGCACGGAGTAACAGCGCGGCGTCCGAAACACGCTGCCGCTCAATTCGCTGGCGATTCCCCATCGAGTCTCAAATCCGATGGCGCTGGCTCCAGGGTCTCGCGGAACGGTTTCTCCTCGCGATAGAGTGCCAGCCGCGACTCGTAATCCGCCTGGGCCGAGACCGGCGCCAGTTCAACCGCCTTCTGCTGCCACTTCACCGCGTCCTCGAAGCGGCCGAGTTCCGCATACGCGGCCGCGAGCGTATCGACATACCCCGGAGCCTCGTGGTTGGTCAGTTCACACGCTCGCAGCGCGTCTCGCAGTGCCGCCGACCCGTCGCGAAGGTCGTTCTGGGGGCATGTGGCACGAACCCAGGCGATATGATTGAGAGTGGCTGCGTCGTCCGGGTCGATCTCCAGCGCCGCAAGGTGATCGGCCAGCGCTGCGGCGAAATCACCCATCTGATAACGGATCGATCCGCGCAGGTTGTACGCCGGATCGGAGGTTGGGTTCCGCTCGATCCCGGCGCTGGCGTCGTTCAGTGCCGCAACGAGATCGCCCTTCCGCTTCCAGGCCAGTGCCCGACCGTAGTACGACCGACCGCTCTCTGGCTGTAACTCAATCGCCTTCGTGAAGTCGGCAATCGCGCGATCTTCCTCCTTCAGATCGTGCAATGCGTAGCCACGCTGAATGTAGCTTACCGCGTCGTCCGGCGCAAGTCGGATGGACTCGGTGAAGTCCTCGACCGCCTCCTTCTGCTTGCGCGTGCGCACGTGCGACAATCCGCGATTGAAGCGCGGCGCGGGGTCGTTCGGATCAAGCGTGATAGCCCGGGTGAAGTCCGCAATGGCGCTCGTATGCTCTTTCAGGCTTGCATACGCGACGCCGCGAAGATTCAGAGCATCGCCGTGGTCCGGGTCGAGTTTCAGCAGCCAGGTGAAATCCGAGATTGCTTTTCGGTGATCATCGCGGCTGGCCCAGATACGGGCACGATGCCAGAAGGCATCCGCGCTCATCGGATTCAGCCGCAGTGCGGTGCCGAGATCGGTGAGCGCATCGTCGGTGCGGTCCACTTCTGCCAGCGACAGGGCACGATACAGGTAGGCACGGGCATGCCGCGGATTAATGCTCAACGCCGCTGAGTAGTCGGCAATCGCTTCTTCGTGTCGTTCCAGCGCGGAATGCGCATTGCCACGGTTGAAGTGGACGCGGAAGGTGTTCGGTGCGAGTTTCGCCGCAGTGTCGTAGTCGGCGAAGGCGGCGTCAAAGTTCTTCTGTCGGCTGTGGATCGCGGCACGGCCGTTGATCGGATCGGGATCGTCCGGGTCGAGTTCGACCGCCCGCGTGTAGTCGGTGAGGGCGGACTCGAGATCGCCGCGATCAACATGTGCCGTGGCGCGATTGTGGAACGCTTCTGCGTAGTCCGGGCGAAGTTCGATGGCGTGAGAGAAGTCAGCGATGGCGTCGGCGCTGCGGCCTGTGGCCGCGAATGCGTTACCGCGAAAATAGTAGAGTTCCGCGTCCGATGGATCGAGGTCGATCGCACCACTAAAGGCCTCGACCGCCTTCACATGTTCACCACGACGCGAGTACGTATGCCCGCTCCGGACGAGGTTGCGCAGTTCGTCTTGGGGAGTGTCTCGTTCCATCCGATCATTATAAGGCCCGGCGGTGTCCGACGGGATGCCGGTTGCGATGCGGTCGGTGGGAAATCATGCCGTGCTCGCCCTGCCTCGCCAGTTTACAGGTGTATCCACAGCACATCGCGACTGAGGATCACAGGCGTCATGAATTGGACATACTCAACGGCTTTCGTCACTCCCCGTTCTTCTCTACCTCTTTCTTCCATTCCTGGAGCTTGCGATACATCGTGCGCTCGCTGATGGCGAGCATCCTTGCGGCCTCTTCGCGGTTCCCGCCGGCCAGTTCCAGCGACTTCTCCATGTAGTAGCGTTCAATTTCCTCCAGCGGGCGGCCAACGAGGTGGTCCGGGCCACTGATGACTGTCGAACCGACACCCGCGCCGACCGTCTTCATCCCGGAATCTTCGGGGAAGTCTTCCGGCGTCAGGTCGCCGTCCTGGTCGAGTACCGTCATACTGTCGAGCAAATTGCGCAACTCGCGTACGTTGCCGGGCCAGTCGTGCGATTCGAGCGACTTCCAGACCGCGGCCGAGACGCGCGGCGCCGGTTTGTCGTAACGCTTCGCGAGTTCCTTGAAGAAGTGTGCCACCAGTTGCGGAATGTCTTCTTTGTGTTCACGGAGCGGCGGCAACTTTACGGTGCCCACTTTCAGCCGGAAGTAAAGGTCTTGCCGGAATCGCCCCGCCTCCACTTCCTTCTGCAGATCCTTGTTCGTGGCGGCAATGATCCGCACATCCACCTTGATCGAATCGTTGGCCCCGATACGAATCACCTCGCCGTTCTCGATCACGCGCAGGAGTTTTGCTTGCAGTGACAGCGGCATGTCACCCACTTCGTCCAGAAAGAGTGTTCCTCCATCGGCATACTCGAAGCGCCCCTTCCGCGGCCCTTTCGAGCCGGTGTACGCGCCATCGACGTGGCCGAACATCTCATCATCGAGCAGGTTTTCATTCAGTGCTGCGCAGTTCATCGCCACGAAGGGACGGTTGCGGCGCGGACTGTTGTAGTGCAACGCGCGGGCGGCGAGTTCCTTGCCGGTGCCGTTCTCGCCGAGGATCAGTACCGATGCGGGGGAAGGAGCGTATGCCTTCAACAGTTGCAGCACGCGAAGCATCTTCGGGCTGTTACCCACCACGCCCTCAAAGCCGAACTTCTCGTCGATCTGCCGGCGGAGGTCGCGGACCGTTTTCACCCGTTCCGCCGACTTGTCCACCACTGCGCGCAGTTCCGCGAGGTCGAGTGGTTTCTGGAGATAGTGCGACGCGCCGCGTTTCATGGCTTCCACCGCGGTCTTCACGTCAGCGAAGCCCGTGATGACGAACGCCTCGGCATCAGGTTGCAGTTGCCGACAGCGTTCCACCACCTCCAGCCCGTTAAGATCGGCCATCTTCAGGTCGGTGAGGACCACGTCGAATGCGCCCTGCTCCAGCCGGGCGACGCCCGCCATGCCGCTTGTGGCCACGGTGCAGGCATGGCCGCGCCGCTCCAGGCTTTCAGCGATGGTTTCCGCCAGGTGCTTGTCGTCGTCGATGACGAGGATCTGAAGCGACTCGACCGGCGCGGACATGGATACCCCTCACGAAACGCGAAATCCGACTCGGATCGAAGGCAGAGTCCTCTTCAATCTATCTGCTTTTCCGATCGTGTCTGTCCCGGCGTTCCTCGTGCGACTACTCTTCTTCTCACCCCTGCGATTCGGCTTTCTCGCGCAGTGCGGCCGGTTCTTCATTCAACTCGAATCCCAGCAACGGCTCCTCATTCATGCGCGACGCGATACGCACACTGAACGTACTGCCGCGGCCAAGTTCGCTCTGCACCGTCACGTCGCCGCCGAGAAGTTTCGCCAACTCGCGGACTATGGAAAGGCCCAGCCCGGTGCCGCCCTGCTCGCGTGTCATTGGGTTGGCGGCTTGCCGGAACTTCTCGAAAATCAGGTCTTGCTCTTCCGGCGCGATGCCCACGCCTGTATCGGAAACGGTGAAGACGAGATCGTTGCCGTCGGCCGCGGCCTTGACCGTGACCCAGCCGCCTTCCGGCGTGAATTTCACCGCGTTGGAGAGAAGATTCGTCAGAATCTGGTGAATCTTGCCGGCGTCCTGCCGGGCGGTCGGCATGTTGGGGTCGGCGGTAATGCGAAAGTCGATGTTCTTCTTTTCGGCCTGCTGCCGGAGTTGCGCGACCGCGTGTTCACACGCCTGGGCCGGGTTCACTGGCTCCAGGTGGAGCCGCATTTTGCCAGCTTCGAGCTTCGCCAGTTCGAGAATGTCGTTGATGAGGGCCATGAGTCGTTGGCCGCTGCCCATGATGTTGCCGGCCTGGCGGTGCTGTTTCTCGGTGAGATTCTCCGCGGCCAAAAGCACCTCGGAAAAGCCGATGATGCTGTTGAGCGGGTCACGCAGTTCGTGGCTCATGGTCGAGAGGAACTCACTCTTGAGCCGGTTACTCTCGAAGAGTGCCATGTTGACACGAGCCAGTTCGTCAACCTTGCGGTCGAGATCGGCGATGAGCTTTCGGTTTCGCTCCTGGATATTGGTGAGATTTCGGAGCATCCGGTTGAAGGCGTGTGAGAGGTCCTCGAACTCGTCACCCGTTTGAATCTCACTGCGAATGTTCAATTCACCCGTTGCAATAGCCTCCGATACTTCTTTTAAGTGTTTGACTGGTTTGACGATAACGTACCTGATAATGAGATAGCTACCGGCAATGATGAGCAACGAGGTGCCGATGGCAAACGAAATGAGCACGGCCCGGTTGGTGTGAAAGCCTTCCTCGATGGGCTGCGTGGGAAGCCGGATGCGTACAACGGCCATCACGTCATCTGGTTTCAGGTCCGGGTTAGCGTGCTCGTCACCGACCTGTTCCGGGTCGATGTGGCACTTGATGCACGTTGGGCGAGCGCGGATGACGCCGTAGTAGTAGTAGGCGTTCTCCTTGGGTGCCTTTCGCGTCTCCTCGTTGTGTCCGGGGTCGTTCAGGATGCGGTGCATCGCTTCCAGGTCGTCGCTGGTTGGCTGGCTGCGCGGGTCCTTCGCATTGGGTTTGATGAGCTTGTAGTTGTACTCCTTGAGTGTCGCGGGCCAGTTCTGTTCCACCAGTTCCTGAAACTCCTTGACGGCCTTCAACTGCTCGCCCTGAACGTGCAACTGCGCGACGATGGGCGAGAGCAACGCCCGTCCGGTTGTCTCGAGCTGTTCGTAGGCAAGGTCTTCCGTCTGCTTGGAGTAAACCCAGAAGCTACCGGTCATCAGCACCAGCACTCCGGCACCGAGCAGCCATCGGCACTTCCGCTCGAGGCTTGTTTCACCCAGTAACCGCTTGAACGCCTTGTAGGACATGAGATTTCACCTGTCGAACGTCCGCAGGCTCACCGCTTCGTTCGGCTGAGCCTGGACTTTCGGACGTTCAACTCTGTTGGCTGGCACTGGGGACAAAAGTGCGACGAGCGGCCGGCGATGCGGGCGCACTGGATCGGCGTGCCACAGTCCGGACACGGATCACCCGTGCGACCGTATACCGCGAACTCGTTCTGGAACCCACCACGAAGGCCAGAACCGCCCACATAGTCGCGGATGGTACTCCCGCGATGCGTGATGGCCTTCATCAACACAGCTTCGATCGCCTCGCGGAGTCGGTCGCATTCTTCCGGCGAGAGGCTCTGCCCGGCTCGCCTGGGAAAGAGTTTCGCGCGGAAGAGTGCCTCATCCGCGTAGATGTTCCCGACACCTGCAACAACCTTCTGGTCCAGAAGGATCGCCTTGAGGTTGCGTGTCGTGCCGCGGAGCGACTGCCGGAAGTAATCCGGGTTGATGCCGAACGGCTCCGGGCCGAGGTCTGCGTCCATCTTGGCTTCGATCGCTCCGCGATTGGGGAAGTACTCGGCGGAGCCGAACCGGCGCGAATCGCGCAGGCGCAGTTCAGTGCCGTCGTTGAGCGAGAACACAACGTGCAGATGGTCTGGCTCTGGCACAGTCGCGGGCGCGACCGTGAGTTGCCCGGTCATACCGAGGTGGATGCGGACGAGAGATTCCTTCGCGTCGGAATCCGCCGCCAGATCGATGAGAATCCACTTCCCCCTTCGCCGGACGGCTGCAATGCGCGCACCGATCACCCTGGCGTTCCACTCCCGCATCCACGCCCGGCGCAGTTTCTTATCGCTCTGCCGTATGACAGTGACGACACGCCCGCTCAGGAGTGGGCGCAGGTCGCGGACAACGGTTTCCACTTCGGGCAGTTCGGGCATCACAGATCGAGGAACGCGGAGAGCAAATTGCAGAATAATGCAGTTGTACCAGAACGGCCGCACTCTTGAACACCCCGAGTCGATCCGCGACAACAGACAAGGCCCTGCAGCCCGAGGAAAGAATGAGCGACTCGCCGCAATCCCCACTCTCCGCGGTCCCGGACAGCCGCGGGCGATTCGGCCCATATGGGGGCCGGTTCGTACCTGAAACACTCATGTTCGCACTCGAACAGCTTGCCACCGCCTACCGCGAGGCAAGAACCGATCCTGCATTCAACGCGGAGTTCCAGCGGTTGCTGGCCGAGTATGTCGGCCGGCCGTCGCGGTTGTATTTCGCCGAACGGCTCACAGAGGAAGCCGGCGGGGCGCGAATTTATCTCAAACGCGAGGACCTCAATCATACTGGCGCACACAAGATCAACAATGCTCTCGGCCAAGCGCTTATCACGAAACGAATGGGCAAGCAGCGTGTGATCGCCGAAACTGGCGCCGGGATGCACGGCGTGGCCACAGCAACTGCCGCGGCGCTCTTCGGCCTCACCTGCCGCGTCTACATGGGTAGCGAGGACGTGCGCCGGCAGGAACTGAACGTCTTCCGGATGCGGGCGATGGGCGCAGAGGTCTTCCCGGTTGAGAGCGGCAGCCGCACGCTCAAGGACGCGACCAACGAGGCCATGCGCGAATGGATGAGCAGTGTGGAACACACGCACTACATCATCGGTAGCGTTGTCGGACCACACCCATTCCCAATGATGGTTCGCGACTTCCAGAGTTGCATCGGAATCGAAACCAAGGAGCAGTGTCGGAACCAGATCGGGAAGCTACCCGAAGTCGTGGTGGCGTGTGTGGGCGGTGGGAGTAACGCCGCCGGGATGTTCTACCCGTTCGCGGACGACGCGGTTGTGGAACTGGTGGGCGTGGAGGCCGGCGGTCGCGGCCCGAAGCCGGGTGAACATGCCGCAACGCTCAGTAACGGCAAGCCGGGCGTACTCCACGGCAGTTTCAGCTACGTTCTGCAAGACGACGACGGGCAGACGGCACCCGTGCATAGCGTTTCGGCCGGCCTCGACTATCCGGGCGTCGGCCCCGAACACAGCTACTGGCACGACACGAACCGCGTTCGTTACTGCAACGTGGAGGATCACGCGGCGCTCGACGCCTTCCATCTCTGCGGCCGTCTGGAGGGAATTCTCCCGGCACTGGAGACATCGCACGCCATCGTGGAAGCGATGAAGATCGCCGCAACGCGGTCGAAGGACGACGTGGTGGTCGTGTGCTTCTCGGGCCGTGGCGACAAGGACTGCGCCGAGGTGGCGCGGCTCACGACGCAGAACGTGTGAACGCACGCCGCACAGTCACACCCCATACAACGCTCACTATGCACACGACCATCTTCGCGTTACTGGCCGTGGGAGCCGGAGCGTGCATCGCGATCCAGGCCGCCGCCAATGGCAACTTCACCAAACGACTCGGTGATCACGCGCTAACGGCCTCGCTTTTCTCGATCGGCGGCACAGTGCTCACAGCAGCCGTCGTCCTGAGCGTGATGCGCCCGCCCATTCCCACGTCCGCGGTCCTCGGCGAGACACGGTGGTGGAACTGGATCGGCGGACCGCTTGGCGCGCTCATCGTGCTCGCAGGCGCAGCCCTGACGCGCGAACTCGGCGCCGCGTTACTCATTGCGCTGATCGTCGCGGGTCAACTCATCTGCTCGCTATTGCTCGATCATTTCGCACTTCTGGGCCTGCAACAGCAACCGATCACTCCCGCTCGTGTCGTGGGCGCCCTGCTCGTGCTGGCCGGCGTGCTCTGCATCAAGTATCTGTGACGTGATGAACCCCATCGACTCTCTCTTTCAGCGATTGCGTGCCGAAAAGCGCGCGGCATTCATGCCGTTCGTTACCGCAGGCGACCCCGACCTGGCGTTCACACGCGCGTTCCTGCCAGCGGCGGCCGATGCCGGCGCGGACCTCTTCGAGATCGGATTCCCGTTCTCCGACCCCATCGCGGATGGGCCAGTCATTCAAGCGTCGTATACCCGCGCACTCGAAAGGAATCTGAAACTCGCGGACGTGTTCGCTGCGTTACGCGACGCGAGTGAGGCTCTCCAGAGCCGGGAGCGGAAGCCACCACGGGTGGCGATGGCGTCGTACTCGCTGGTGTATCGCATGGGACCGGAGGCGTTCATCGAGGCGGCAAAAGCGGCCGGCTTGAGCGGCGCCGTGATGCCCGACCTGCCCGTTGAAGAGGCTGAAGAGTTCTCGAAACTCGCGAAGGGCCGCGACTTCCACCCGATCCTGCTCGTCACACCAACGACCTCGCCACAGCGTGCCGAGAAGGTGGTGAAGGCGTGCAGCGGCTTCGTCTACGTCGTCAGTGTCGTGGGTATCACAGGAGCACGCGAGGCGCTGCCCGTGCAACTCCGCGAGCAACTGGCTCGGCTTCGCACCATGACCGACTTGCCGCTGTGCGTTGGCTTCGGCGTGAGCAAACCGCAACACGTCCGCGACCTGAAGGACATCGCCGACGGCATCATTGTGGGAAGCGCAGTCGTCAAGAAGTTCGAGGCAGCCGCCACGAACCGTACCGCATCACTCGCGGATGCGTGCCAGTTAGTGAAGGAACTGCGCGCGGCGATCGCGTGATGGGCGCCGATCAGACACCGGAAATCACCACCGAATAGCCGCGGTTCTCGATCACCGAGCAATCACCGAAGGTGTCGAAGATCAGCGGCATGACGGCGGTCGGCATCTTGGTGACGAGGTAGTATCGCCCACCGGGCTTCAGCAAGTTCCGCGCGCCTTCGATGAACAGTCGCGTGATCTCCGACTTCGCATAGTACGGCGGGTTCGCCAGAATCACGTCGAAGGCATTCTCTTCCAGTCCCTGCAACCGCGTCGCAGTCACGAATCGCGCGTTGGTGATGCCGTTGGCCTTCGCGTTTTGTTCGGCAAGCGCCATCGCCCGCAGGCTGCTATCAATGAACGTGACACGTCCCTGTGGTCCAGCCATCGCCCCGGCGAGGCACCCCACCGCGCCGTTGCCGCAACCCAGATCAAGAATACCATCGCGCTCGCGGATTTCTGCCACTTCGAGCATCGCCCGCGAGCCGTTGTCGAAGCGGCCGTAGCTGAACGTCCCGGGCCGCGACACGAACTCCATCGACCGCCCCTCACCGATGCTCGCGTGATATTTCACCTCGTGTCGTCGCCGCTTGTTGCTGTCGCCGGTCTTCGTACTGAAGAACGCCATGCCCTGTTCGCTCGAAGGTGTTTCGCCGCACTTGCCGAACATCTTCTTTTGAACCCTGGCGAAGGCACTATCCTTCTCGTACTCGGAGAGCGTGAGGAATAACCCGCCAGGGGCGAGCGCGTGATAGCCCTGCTCCACCACGTCGAGTTTCACCTCGCGGTCGGACTGTGCGCTGGCCGGAAAGATGACCGTGTTGAACTTCGGCGGAAGGTCCCAGATGTCGGGCACTGCGACAACCTCTGCGGCTGCGCCAATCTCCGTGAGGCACTCGCGCACGCGATCGGTCTGGTGCAGGTCGAACTGCGCGCAGGTAATCTCGGCTTCGGAAAGACCGAGCGTCTTGACGAGATTGGCAACCGGCCACGGCGGGCCAAGCGCGATCAGCACTGGCGGCCGGACGCGATGCGCCACGGTGGCGAACAGTTCCGTGATGTGCTTCATGGGTTACTCCACTACATGGCCGTGAAGTTCCCATTCTACGGCTTCTTCTTGCGTGTCTTCTCGATGAGAGCCTCGTAACGCTGCTTGACGTTGCGATCGAAACCGTCGCGGGACCTGGAGAGGTCGTCCTTTGCAGCGTTGAATTCCGCCCGCAACACCTCGACGCGGTGTTCCGCGCTCAGCACGTCCAGTTCCACCAGTTCCTTCGCCAGTTTGCGGAGTTGTTCCTCCACCTGTTTCTGTTCACTGGGCTTGCTGGTCGCATGGCGGGCCACGAGTACGAGCGACTTATTCTCGGCGATCCAGATCTTCAGTTCCAGTTCGTAGCGTTTGGGGTCGTCGTCGCGGAGGTCGGCGAGCAACTCCGTAACGCGGAAAGTCTCACGGACCTGAAGTTCATATGCAGGGCGGCTACTCTTCTTCAATTCTTCCAGAAGCGGCAACAACTCCGGGCAGTGTTTGCGAACGAAATGGAGCGCGGCGACCTCGCGTTCCTCGGTGAAGCGCGGTAGCGGTTCACCGAGAACAGCGCGATTGAAAGCCAGTGCCACCGTGAGAGCGGCGAGGAGTGCAACGACCAGCTTGAACATGAAAGCGGCCCCTCGGCAGAGCCAGTGCGGCAGGCAGTCTGGAGAAAGGGAGCGAGTCGAATCGATTCCGTGCGAAGGGCAGCGCGCACACCCGTCCGGCTTCCATGGTCAGGGGCTGAGGGCATCCCCGGCGGACAGCTTCGCGGTGCCGGAAACGTGAGGATGGCTGAGATCGCGGACGTGGTTCCGCCACCGGTGCTCGTCGTTGCGTGCCTTCTCCACGCCCTGATGGTCGCTCAGGTCGGCCCAGATTTCCGCGACACTGGCGGGATGCTCCTCGCGAACTACCGCAACCGCGAACTCCTCGGCGGTGTGCTCGACGGCGGGCGCGGCTACATGCTCGGTGAGTACCGTCGGGGCCAGGACTCCCGCCGGCGCGGCCGGAGCTGGGCGCGGCTCGCCGCCAGCCAGAACCAGAGCCAGCACCGTGCAGGCGGCGACGATGGCACCGCCCGTGCCAGCCCACGACAGCGGGCTGCCGCGATGGGCACACAGGCTCAGCCGCGCACGGAGAAGCGCACGGAACGACGGGTGCGGCGCCGGTACGCTCTGCCCGATGGCCTGGGCGGAGAGCCGCACGGCTTCCGCGAGCGCATCGCGGGCGCCCTGCTCTTCCGCCAGAAGTGCCTCGAACGCGGACGCCTCGTGCGGAGTCAGATCGCCGGCGGCGTATCGCAGTGCGATCGCTTGTAAGTCCGAATCAGGCATGTCGGGCTTCCCACAGTTGGCGGAGCTTTTTCAGCCCGTCGTGCATCCGGGCCAGCGCGGTGTTGAGCGGGCAGCCCAACGCGGCGGCCACCTCGCGGAATGTCTTGCCGTCGAAGACCCGCGCGGCAATCACCGCGCGTTGCGGTTCTGGCAATAGGCCGAGCAACTCACGAACTTCGCGGGCCTCGTCGGCCGCCCCGGCGCGGACGTCGGCCGATTCACCACCAATCAGGTCCAGAAGGGCGAACTCGTCGGCCTGCGCCGGCAGTCGTTTCGCCTTGCGTTTCAACAGCATCGCCTGCTGGTAGGCGACCGTGAAGAGCCAGCCGCGGAAGGACTCCGGCGCGACGGTATCGGCCTTGCGTAGCGCCTGCACGAACGTCTCCTGGAGCGCATCCTCGGCAGCATGATGATTGCGGAGCACGCCAAAGAGGAAGCGGAATACTTCCCCCTCGTAGCGGGCCAGCAGCGGTTCCAGCGCCGTTGCCTCGCCCGCACGAAAACGTGCGAGCAACTGCGCATCAGTCGCGATGGTTGGCAGCGTCATTCGTCGTCCTCGTCTCGCTCGCTCTTCCGGGCGAGTTTCTTTCCTTTCCGCTTCTTCTTGTCGTCCTCGTCGTCCTCATCGTCCTCATCGTCTTCATCGTCCTCGTCGTCTTTCTCCTTCTCTTCTTCTTCTTCATCCAGGAAAGCACCCTCGGCGAAGCCGGCCTTCACCTTCGGGTTCTGAAGCATGATGACGCCGAAGATGCCCACGAGGAAGGGCGCGATGCCCATGATCGACCCGACCATCGCCCAGGGATAGGAAGCCAGTTCCTGCATCTGGCTCGCGCCGAAACAGACCATCAAGCCCCAGCAGAAGATGACAAGCCCCAGCACCATCGTGACGATGGCCTCGTCGAGTTCCTCCTCGCCAGGTGGGGCATCGTTGAAGACGAGCGGCCACATGCCGATCACGAACGCCGCCAGCCCTCCCACGCATGTGAGCAATCCCGCGAGTGTCTGCAGATTGGCTGGCATGACCAGCATCGACATCGCCGGGCCGCGGGCACTCTTCTTGAACTTGTCCTGGAGTTCGCCAAACTTGGGTTTGTTCTTCTCGGCCTGCTCTTTCTCCGCATCCGTCTCGGCCGTAACGCCGTACCCGCGCTTGATCGACTCAGCATCCTCGTCGTCATCGTCCACGAATGGCTTGCTGGGGGGAGGAGGTTGCTGCTGGGGTGCCTTCGCACCGCCCTTCTTCGGCTCGTCCGCGAGTTTGAGGGTGCCGCCCTCCGGTTCCTTCTCACCCGATTCCGGCACGAACACCTTGCTGCACTTCGGACATTTCACCGACTTGCCGACCTGCACGCGGCTGGGCGTTTTCAGGGTGACCCCGCAATCGGGGTTCGGGCAAGTATAAGAGACGGACATTCGCAACCCCCGCGGCACACCTGAACCCGACGAAGGACAACGGGAAATGGGAACGCGATCTATCTTACCGCAGGCTACGGAGATATGCCAGACAGTCGAAAAAAGCCAGACGACAAGCTCCGCGTATAATAAACTCAAGTACACTATTCAGGAAGGCGTGGCAATAGGGTTCCGCGACCCGGCGTCCCTACGACTCAGGAGCACCCACGGGCCGGGCTTCGGCTTGTGTCAGATGCCACAACCGCTATAGGTGCGGCAAAACCACGCCGGAGGTTACGACCCATGCGGGCGATTATCGCTCTCGCCGGCCTGATCGTCGCGATTGCGACCATCGGCTGCTATCACGACAAGTATGGCATGGCCGCCCCGAAACGTGAGGATTACATCCTCCCCCCCGACCAGAAGCGCTACAACGAACCACCCACCGCAGAGTGGCAACCGCCGCCGCCACCCAAGCAACAGGATACGCTGATGAACAAGGCCGGACTGGGCGGCGGGGCCACACCCGGACTGCGCGGCAGCGGACCAGGCGGATTCTGACGACAACGTGGGTTAGCGAAACTGCGCCAGTTCCGCAGACGTGCGGATGCGGCGATTATGGTCACCATTGCGCGCGTAACGATCTGGCAAACGGATTCGCCCGCCCATTCTGCCGAAACAGCCGCAACGAAACGCCCCAAGCGACGATTCACAGATACGGCCCTCGCACGACAGGCGAACGGCCGTGCTGTGGAGTCGCGCCGTGTTACGCACCCGATACCTCCTCGTCATTCTCCTGACCACGCTCACTGCGTCAGCGTGGGCCGGTCCGGGTCTGTTCAAGAAGAAAGTCGACACAGCTCGTGCCGAAATACTCATCGCAACACTGCGAAGCGCTCCAGACGAGAGGACCCGGAAGGCGGCGGCCGACGAACTGGGCGGCGCCGACTCGCGGCTGCATCCGGAAGTGGCTACTGCGCTGATCGCGACTCTGCGAAAGGATCCGTCGGCTTCCGTGCGTGCGGAAGCGGCGGAATCGCTGGGTCAGTTGGGGCAGGTCTTCCCGGTGGCCGGTCAGGCGCTGGAGATGGCATCGTCGAGCGACCGCTCAGTGCTGGTACGGCTCGCAGCGAAGCGAACACTCTGGGAGTATCACCTCAAGGGTTATCGCAGCACGAAGGGCGCCGATGGGGTGGCGACACAAACCGAGGAACCGCCGATCGCCGGCCCTGCCCGGCCACGCCCGGCACTGGCCGTGATTCCTGCACCGCCGCCGCCAGTGTCGGTGTCGCTGCGACCAACGCCGATCCGCGGCCCGTTGCCGCCGGCCTCCGTGCCTGCCATGCAGCCCTTGCAATCGAAACTGGGGCCGCGACTCTTCCGCTCCATGCTGGCAGACCTCTTCCCTGGTCGCCTCACGAACCGCACGACAGTGGTGAACCTCGGCCCGCCACGGATTCTGAACCTGACACACGAGCCGCCTGTCGCGAAGCGCTCGTCTGTGACGCTTCCACCGATGCCAGACACCACACCGGAACTCACGTTGGTCCCTCCCCCCACGTTGACATTCGTGCCGGCAGCCCCGCCCGCTCCGCGACAGCCGGACTATGTCTCGACGCTGCCGCCATTCCACCCGGACCTACCATCGGTCGTACTTCCACCCGAGGCGGAGTTACCGCACGTCGATCCGCCGGCACCACCGACGATCCCTGCGACGCTCCCACCCACAGGGTGAGCCGTGCCGGAATCCACTGGCTGCGCGCCTACTCAACCTCTACGCTGCCAGTGTCGCACCCGAGCGTCATCGCTCGGTGTGAAGTGCGTGTGCTCGTGAGATTCCCTCTCGCTTCGCTGGCCTGCAGTGGGTAGAATCAGCCTCACTCGCTGACGGAATGGCCGACGCTCGCACCCGTCTCGCTTCCGCTAGACCTGCGGCCTGTTACGGCCG
>CAYRDG010000024.1:27304-82720 GCA_964422915.1 uncultured Frigoriglobus sp.
CTCCAGGTGGAATCGCGACCTGTCGCAGCTTACGCTGCTTCACGGCCGCTCCAGGTGGAATCGCGACCTGTCGCAGCTTACGCTGCTTCACGGCCGCTCCAGGCCAGACGACCGCCCTCCGTCCCTTTCCGAACTGGTTCGTGCCCGTGATCGCCGCTCGATCCGGGCTGACATGCACGAGAGCAGAGTTTGCGAATGGCAGAACCCCGCAACGGCGCGCACGGCGTGCTGGAAATGCACCCCAAAGGGTACGGTTTCCTCCGCAACCCCGCGAAACACTACGCCCCCACTCCCCAGGACGCTTACGTCTCCGTACAGCTCATCAGCAAGTTCCGTCTTGCCGAAGGTGTGCTGCTCGGTGGACCACTGGAACCGCCGCGCCGCGGACAGGGACAAGGGCCACGCCTGGCCACCGTGGACATGATCGAGGGCGGCGACCCCAAAGACTACCGCCGTCGCGCGTGGGACGAATTGACCGCAGTCGATCCGACGAAGTGGATCCGCCTCGAAACCGGCGCGGAACCACTCACTACGCGCGTGATGGACATGTTCACGCCCATCGGCGCGGGTCAACGTGGCCTCATCGTGGCTCCGCCACGATCGGGCAAGACGGTCCTGCTCCAACACATCGCGCAGGCGGTCATCAGCAATTATCCGGACATGCACCTCATTGTGTTGCTCGTGGATGAGCGGCCCGAGGAAGTGACCGAGATGAAGCGCGGCCTCAAGGGGAGAAAACCAGCCGAGGGTGAACCCCCTGGCGCTTCGCCCTTGCAGTCAGTCGAGGTCGTGGCGTCGAGCGCCGACCGCGACACCGCGAACCACATCCGCATCGCGGAACTGATGGTTGAACGCGCCAAACGGCTCACCGAGATGGGCCGCGACGTGTTCGTCCTCCTCGATAGCCTCACACGACTGGCACGCGCCTACAACAAGACGGCCGGCAGCGGACGCACCATGTCTGGCGGCGTCGATAGCAAGGCACTCGATGTGCCGAAGCGACTCTTCGGCGCGGCCCGCGCCTTCGAAGAAGGCGGCACACTCACCATCCTGGGGACGGCGCTGATCGAAACCGGCAGCCGGATGGATGAGGTGATCTTTCAGGAGTTCAAGGGCACAGGCAACATGGAACTGGTGCTCAACCGACAACTCGCGGAACGCCGCATCTACCCCGCGATCGACCTCGGCGCCTCGGGCACTCGCAAGGAGGAACGACTACTGCCGCCGGAGATGCTCGAGCAGATCAACCTCGTGCGACGCAGTCTGATGTCGCTCAAACCAATCGAAGCGATGGAAGGGCTGGTGAAGCAACTGACCAAGAGCAAATCGAACGCCGAGTTCCTGATGACAGTGAGCAAGTTCGTGAAGTGACACGACGCAGGATCGGATCCGTCCGTGTGTCATTTCCCTGGCAGCTCCAGACGGAAGCACGCGCCCGATGCACCCTCAACAGGGCGATAGGCCAGCGTGCCCCCCAGCACTTCCGCCCACTGCTTCGCCAGCGCCAGCCCTAGCCCGGCGCCGCCGGCAGTCGTATCGGCGTTCGTACCGCGCCGGAACGGCTTGAAGATACTCTTGCTCTCGCCTGGCGGAACGCCCACGCCGCGATCTTCCACCTCGAATACCACCCGACCACCCACCCCCGGCTTCACCCAGAGCCAGATACGTCGGTCGGTTGCATCGCGCGTGTACTTGCGAGCGTTGTCGATCAGGTTTCCCACAATCTGTTGCACCATCGCGGCGTCGGTCACGATTTCTGTTTCTGCGAGCGTCGCGATCACCACGAGTTGCTTCCCCTCGGCCGCGATGCGATCGATCCAGGTGTTCCGCAGGAGTTCGACCAGTTCGTTAACCTTGACCGGCTTCATGCCTCCGTTCTTCGCACGCTTCTCGAGCCTGGCGAAGTCGAGCACATTATCGATCAGTCGATGGAGGCGGTCGGATTCCGTCGCCAGCGTGTTGAGGTACTCCTGGCGTTTCGCTTCATCCTGAATCATGCCGCTCATCAGGAGATCGAGGTAAATCCGCAGCGACGTGAGCGGCGTGCGCAACTCGTGTGTCACCGCCGAGACGAAACGGATGCGCCGCTCGGCGAGATCAATGAGTGACAGGCTACTCAGACCCACGGCCGCGAACGCAACGAGCGCCGCGATCCACGCCAGAACCAGGCCGAGGCGGAGCGTCGTCCAGCCAGCGGGCTTCGGAGAAAGTTCCGCCCCCGGATCGAGTTGCACGGGCAGTGCGGTCATCGTGCGGTCGGGCGCAGCGTTCACTGCGTCGCGCACGGGCACCAACTTCGCCACCGGGAACAGATCCTTCACTTCTTCCTTGAGTACCTCTTGCAGTCGCGGCCAGTCGAGTACCACACCCTGATAGACGGTCTTGCCGTCGAGGTGCGCGGCACGAACGAGGACGAGCATCTCGGTGCCGTCGGCAGCTGCGATCCACTGCGGCCGCATGGAGCCGAGGTGGATATTCACCGTTCGCGTCACGGGTTGAAGTGCATTGGTGAGGAGCGAAGGATTCTGAAACGGAACCGCGTTATTCGCGTCACTGAGCGAGTGTTCCACGGCAGGCGGCACCAGTCGAAGTGGAGGCAGTCCGGCGGCTCCGCGTGCGGCGACCCACGCGACTCTCAGCGCGAAGGCGTATCGCTGCTCTTCGGGCGAGAGCAGTTTCCCCCTGTTGCCGTAAAGCCGATCGTATTCCTCTTGCGTGGCGTGCTGGCTCAATTCCGCGAGTTGTTCGGTGAGCGATGGGCGTTCCGCCGCTTCGGTTTTCTTCCGCGATCCGGCCTTCCACTCGTCCGATGGCGAGCGTTCCCTGCCACCCATTTCGAGCTTGTTGAAGCCAGGCGCAACTGTATTGCCGCTCGCGGAGTTGGAGTTCGGGTTGAGGATGTTGGGTGTGTATCCCCGACCGTACTGCGGATATTCTTGACGGGCGTTCTTCGCATCAACAGTGGCTTTTTGAAGTGTCTGGGCACGATTGCGAAACTCATTCAACTGCCGGAGTTGATCCGGGGTCAGGTTGTAGGTCTGCCGGCCAACCGCTCCGCCAGGTGGCGGCACGCGTGGTGGAAACGCGGGCGGTTTCGGAGTCTTCGGCTCCATCACCCGCGCCAGCAGATCGTTCAATCTCCGATCATCCTGGCCGAGGTTACCGGCCTGTTCATCGTGGCGAAAGGGTTCGGAGTCGCGTTCGCCAGGAAGGACGACTGGCCCCATCTCTGGCGGCGGCGGCGGCTTGGGGCCGGAACTACCAGGCAGGACTGCCGAAGCGACCGAGTCGGCCTGTCGCGGAAGCGGATCGACGAGCGATGTGGCGAAGGGGCGGCCATCGGCTGGCGTTGCTCGCTCGCGCATGGCCAGCAGGTCTGCGGTGGGGCGCACGGCATACTTCCCACGCAGTTTGTCGAGGACCGCGGCGCGGTCGGCGGTCGCATTGCGAAGCGGGAAGTCGGGCCACGCCGCCGCGACACGCGCGCGCGATTCCGGCAGGAGCACCTGAGGCGATTCCCAGCCGACTGCAGGGTCGAACTGGACGTGCAGCCTCATCCAGTCGGGTAGTGGCGCAGCCAGAAGCGGCGTGGGGCCAGCGGTTGAGCCAGAAAGGGGGTCGGCCGATTCGTAATGGTAGAAGGGGCGGCTATCTTCGACACCCAGTG
This sequence comes from uncultured Frigoriglobus sp., assembly GCA_964422915.1. Classification (GTDB taxonomy): domain Bacteria; phylum Planctomycetota; class Planctomycetia; order Gemmatales; family Gemmataceae; genus Gemmata. The sequence continues at coordinate 30,972 of CAYRDG010000024.1, forward strand.
CCGGGAGCATTCGCCCGTCGAGCCGCCAGAGTGCCAGACGGAGGCTGTTGCTGAGTTCGGCCCGCGCCGCGGATTCGCGCTGCGCCTCTTCCACCTTGAGTGAGGCGATAGTGACCCAGGCCAGCCCACCGAAGGCGAGAGCCGCGACGAGCAAGAACGAGACTGGCCCACCGACGGGGCCGAGCAAGCGGCGCATCGGAACCCTGTGTCACACGTTGGCGGAGCTGGTGCGCGAATGAATCACAAACCCCGTTGCGCCGCCGCTCCTCTCAACCCTCACGAAGACTTCGCGACCTCGGCTTCCACAACCAGCGCAGGACCGGCCATGTAGCCGTGTGCCCGGACCGTGACGATGGCCTCGGGTTGCTCCTCGCCGATCGCGGCTGGGTCCTTCAACTTTGCCCGCAGCCGCGCGATGTGCATATCCACCGCGCGCGTCTCCAGCCCTGCCGTTCCGATTCCCCAGACGCGCGAGAGCAACTCTTCGCGCGAAACAGCCCTTTCGCGATTGATCACCAGATACTTCAGTAGTGCTGCTTCGGTTTCCGAGAGGTCCGCGCGCGAACCATCGGCCCAGCGTACTTCACGGCGATGCAGGTCGATGATGCCGCTGCCAATCTCGACGAGCCGAACGTCGGGCAGCGGCTTCATGGTGCGACGCAGGATCGCCTCGACGCGGGCGATCAGTTCCTTTGCGCTGAACGGCTTCACAACGTAATCGTCGGCGCCCATCTTCAACCCACGAACGCGGTCGTCCTCACTGCCGCGTGCCGTGAGTAGAATCACGGGTCGCGTTGGGTTGCTGCGGCGCAGGTCGCTGAGCACCTCCAGCCCGTCCTTTCGTGGGAGCATGATATCGAGCAGCACGAGATCGACGCCGGCGGAAGCGGCCTCGCGCAAGCCAACCGCGCCATCAGCGGCCTCGGCCACTTCATAGCCACTCAGTCGCAGAGCATCGGACACACCTCGCCGGATTGCTGGCTCGTCCTCGACTACCACGATGCGGGCCTTCGGCATGGCTTCACCTGTGTTCGGTGCCCGATTAACACCCACTATTAAGACGACGAACCAGGCACCTCCGTTTGACACAATCTTCCTGGCGACTGGGCATCTCTGGTTGCCCAATCGCCAGGGAGGCGCACCGTCACTTCTTCTCAGGTGCAACCGCAAAGCCCTTGGCCTTCGCCTGATCGCGGATGACTGCCTTGAATGCTTCGTCCAGCGCCTTTTCGGCAGTATTTCTGGGCGTCTTCGCGCGTGCCTCGTCGATCTTCTTTTGCCGCTTGGCAGAGAGTTCGGCAATCTCTTTCTGGAGCGCCGCCCGTTCCGCAGCCTTCTTCTTGAGGAATGCCAGACGCTCTGTCGGCTTGACCTTCCGCAGTTCCTCGCAAAGTTCCTCCTCCTTGAATTTCTTGATGTCGAAATCTTTCTCCTTCATCCGGTCCACGAGATCCCAGGTGGCGTTGCGATAGAGTGCGCCTGCCTTCGAGACACTCCGTTCCAGTGCCGCAGTTGGTGCGGCACCTGGCGCGGCAGGCCTCAGGGCCTTCGCGTTGGCGTCCTGGAGAGACTGATTCTTTGCCTTCTTCTCGCCTTCCGCTCCGTAGGCTACGTAGGTCTTGTTCAATTCTTCACCGAGTTTGACGATGCGGTCGTCGTACTCGGTCTTCACCACGACTTGCTGTGCGGCCCGGTTCTGGTCGATGTTGACGTGCCGACCGTTGCAGCTTTTGGCGAAGTCGGCCCAGGCTGGAATCTCACCATCGTTGCCGTACTTGCAGTAGATCGTGTTGACGACGATGCCGCTTTTCTTGGCCAGCGTGGCGACTTCGTCGAGTTGGACCTGCTTGTCCTGATTGACTGCCTCGTTGCCGCAGACGAAGACGATCTTCAACGCCCCCTTCTCGGTGCTCCACTTCTGCTCGTCGATCGCCGCCTTGGTGACGCGAGCAACGTACTCCTCGCCGCCACCGGTCTTCAGGCCGTTGAGCACACGATAAACCTCGTCGAGGTCAACCGTCAGGTCGAGTTCCTTCTTGACCCATCCCGTTTTGGGGTCGTAATTCGAGGCACCGTAGCTGTAGAGGCCGACGCGGAGGTTCGGCGTTGGCTTGATTCGAGCCAGTTCGTTCACCACGTTCCAGAGCTGAATCTTGGCGGAAGCGATCAACCCATCCATGCTGCCAGACACATCGAGGCAGATGACCAGATCGATGGGTTTGCCCTCGGTCGCCTTCGCGTTGACCGGCGTTGCCGGCCTGGGTTCGTCGGCGCGAAGTGGGAGCGTGACGCCTGCGGCAAGCACAACGGCTGCCGTGAGTGCGGCGAATCGAGAAGTGAGGACCATGTGCGAACCTCCTGGCGGACAGGACGGGTAGAAGCAGGCACAGCGGCCTGCCACATCCATTCCGACGCGATTGTAACCGGTTCGGATTGGAGGAGGTGTAACGCCTCGGTAACTGCGCATCTTCCGTGACTTTCCACGCCGCGCGCTGGCTGTACGGGCAATTCTGGGTTTGTGCAAAGTTCGGACTGTTCCGATGCCGAAAGTTGTGCTGAAGCGAAGGATTTGCAGTCCCGTGTCGGGGGGAGACATGAAGCGTCGTACTGCGGCAACCTTAATGCTACTGGCCGGGCTTGGGGCCGCAGGGTGCGTCAGCCCCGGCTCGCAGGCCAAGCGAACCACCGCCAGCACAGGCGGATATGGCACTGTCACGCACGGTCGTCAGATCAACACTGTGCAAGGGCCACTTGGCGAACCCGTAATGGTAACACAGGCCTCGGCGCGGGGCACGGCTCCGGGCACGAGCCGCGTCCGGCAGGCCAGCGCATTCGACATCACGATGGGTAACGTCGGGATGGTCCGACCGGCATCGGGCTACGGTTCGGCCGGCTGCAACAACTGCTCGGTGCCAGGCGTTGGCGGGCAGATGATGCACGGTCCGGTCGGTTATGGCCCTGGCATGGGTGGCCCTGGCATGGGTGGCCCTGGCATGGGTGGCCCTGTCGGCAACCGGGCGCACCCGCAGATGCCAGACATGCCGCAATACGGCATCCTTCCGGTGCCGGCTCAGGGAGTGCCTGGCGCGGTGGCTGCGGTCGGCGCGCTGAGTCCTGGCATGATGCGGCCAGGCATGGCGAACGGCCGAAGCTCGATCAACTTCACCGGGCCAGCCGGAATGAAGGTTACCTGGCAGTTGCCCGATGGCAGCTTCGGTGCCGAGGCGGGCGCGTTGACTGCGCCGAAGGAATACAACTTCCTGCAAGGGCAGGTGTACCGGCTGCGGCTTGGCAGTATCCTGCCAGACTTCCCTGGCCGTTACTTCTACCCGACGCTGGAAGTGGCCCCGGCGTCGCCCAAGACGCTCACCTTCCTGTCGCACTCGTCGGTACCAGTCACGTTCACGCCCGATGACTTTGCTCAGGCCAAGGCCGGCAATCTCGTGGTGAAAGTGATCTACCTGCCAGACCCGATCAATCAGGACTTCAGCACGGTGGTCGCGGCGGAAGAGATCGTGACGACGCGGCTGGAACCAGGGGCCGACCCGGTGGCCGAGGCCCAGCGCCGCGGCTCGATCCTGGCGATCATCCGCATGGGTAACATCGACCTGGAGAACAAGGTAAGCCCGTCGATGACGGCACCTCCTCCGGGCGCGGCACATCGACCGCAACCGACCCCGAACGTACTCCCGCGGAGTCGCTCGTTCGGGCCTTCGGATACGCTTCCGCCCGTGTCGCCGGCCGAGAAACTGCCCGGTGGGCCGAAGACCAAGTAAGTTCTCGACTGAAGACAGAAAAGCCCCGCATTCCGTCATCTGCCGGGGTGCGGGGCTTTCAACTTGGAATCTGGAACTGACCTCTGAGGGTTGGCCATGAAGAAGACGCTTGCCCTGCTTGGCGCGATGGCAGTGGGTCAGTCGATGGCCCCGGCGCAGCCCGGCGCGATGCCCGTGCCGAATCAGGGAACACGCGCGGGCGTCGCAGGCTTCGCAGGTATGCAACTGACGCCAGCTCCGCGCGCCGCGATGCCGCCGCTGAGCGCGATGCCGCAACCGGGCATGGGATTGCCGGTGCCGGCGCCGCTCGTTGCCGCGAAGTTCCTCACTCCGAAGGGCGTCCGCGTCACGGCCTATCCTGGCTCCTCGTTCAGCCACATCTACGATGCTCCCGTCGTCATGGGGTTGCGGCCGGGCTATGCCTACCGCTTCGCGCTGACGAACCTGCCGTTCAACCCCGGAAAGTCGATCTATCCGGAGGTGGAATTGCGCGGCACGCTCGTCCCGCGTGTTGGCATGAACTACATGAACTATCCGATCCCACTCACGTTCTCGGAAGACGACATTGAGCGTGTGCTGCGCGGCGCAGTCATCACAAAAGTCATCTACCTCGAAGACCCCGACAAGGCGTTGCCGGCCGAAGTGGGCCGCGATGCACCCGTGGAGATGCCCGATTCGAGCGAGCGTGTGGCGATCAAGGCCGCACTGGCCGGGGGGCGACTCATGGCCATTGTGCGGGTCGGCAACCGGAAACCGACGCCAGAGCAACTTCGCCCGCTGGCGGTGAAGGGAACGATCCTTCTACCCGGTGAGAAGCGTCTGAAGTCACCGGAAGCCCCACCGACTCTGCCTGTGGTGCTTTGCCCGATGTGGGACCCGATCCTCGGCCCGAAGGGACCGAAAGAGGAATGCTTCACCGACGGCGGCGACAACGGCGACCCGCTCGGCATCACGTCGGACGGTCGCCTGCGCGGTCTGAACCCGACGGATGTTGGCGTGGAGTTCACGACCGGCGGCAAGCGGAAAGTTGCGACCTCGAATGTGGTGTGCATCTGCTCGCCACGTTTCATGGTGCGGCGCGCGGAGATGGTGCCTGGTGGCGTGGAACGCCCGCAGGTTGTGGCCGCGAATATCGGCGCCGTTGGACCAGGCTTCCTCCACGAGCGACGGACCGCGATGCTCAACATCGCCCTCACGCGCCCCTCGGGCGTACTCGGCGCCGTGCGGCCGTCCGCTTATGTCGGCAAGGTCGGCGTGGGCTTCTATCTCGGCAGCAGGCGACCGCAGGTCGTTGGGCAGATTGATGGCGTAAAAGTGACTGCCGCACTGGTCGAGCCTGAGCAGTTGACCGCATACCCCACACTCTGCCCGCTCACGGTGACGAAGAGTGTGGACCCGCCGGGGCCGAAGGAGCCTGGTGAAGTAGTGACAATCACGATCCGCTACGCGAACACCGGCGCAAAGGAGATCAGCGACGTGGTGGTGAGCGACAGCCTCAGCGCGCGACTGGAATATGTGCCGGGTTCGGCCGTCTCCGACCGCGCGTCGAACTTCACCGTTGTGGAAAACGAGGTCGGCTCGGCGGTGGTGCGCTGGGAATTGCCCGGCACGATCCTGCCAGGCCAGGCCGGAGTGGTGAAGTTCAAGGCAAAGGTGCGATAGCCATTCGTGGGAGTTTCAGGAACCGAACCACACGGCGCGGCTCCTGAAACTCCGCCAGACGTTAACCCACTTCGCGCTGAAACGCCTGCCCACCCTCACCCGATTCGCGTTCGATGAATCGTACGCGCACCGTTGGGCCGGCAATGTGGTGAAGCAGATGCTTGGGAAGGTGGCAGCGGATCAGCACCTCGTTGGTATCGTCGCGGAACTCCTGTCGATACACCTCCGCGTGTGCGTTCAGAAACGCCAGCACCTTCCCATTACCCGCCTCGGTAATCACCTCTGCCTCCGCGAACTCCGCGGCCAGTGCCTCCATCACGGCATCTTCCAGTTGCTCGATCCCCTCACCTGTGAGGCCACTCACCGCAACCGCACGCGGATGGTGAGCTTCCAGCACTGTAAGCAACGCGCGGTCGGCGAGCTTGTCGATCTTGTTGAGTACCAGGATCATCGGCTTCTCGCCGCAATCCAACTCCTTCAGCACGTTGTTCACTGCGCGAATGTGGTCTTCCACCTGCGGGCTGCTCGCATCCACAACGTGAAGCAGTAGCTTGGCGTGCCGCGTCTCGGAGAGTGTTGCCTTGAACGAGGCAACCAGATGGTGCGGCAGATCACGAATGAAGCCCACGGTATCCGAAAGGAGCACGCGGCCCCAGTCGCGAATGTGCCATTGCCGCGTGCGCGTGTCGAGCGTGGAAAACAGTTGGTTCTTCACGAACACGTCGGCCCGCGTGAGCGCGTTCATCAACTGCGACTTGCCCGCGTTGGTGTAACCGACGAGGGAAACGGTGTGTTCCTCGCTGCGGCTTTTCACCTCGCGTTCCTTGCGCGCGAGTACCTCTTCGAGTTTGCGTTTGAGGTCGCGGATGCGGTTACCGACAAGTCGGCGGTCGCTTTCGAGCTGCGTTTCCCCTGGCCCGCGCAGTCCGATGCCGCCGCCCTTTTGTCGCGACAGGTGGCTCCACATCTGTTTGAGCCGCGGCAGCGAGTATTCGAGCTGCGCGAGTTCCACTTGCAGCTTCGATTCCGCAGTGCGTGCGCGGCCCGCGAAGATGTCGAGGATCACCTCGGAGCGGTCGAGCACCTTCACACCCAGAGCCTTCTCCAGGTTGCGTGCCTGCGCCGGAGAGAGATCGTTATCGAAGATGGCGACATCGGCATCCACGCTCTCGACCAGTTCGTGCAACTCGCCGAGCTTGCCGGTACCGATGTAGGTGGCGAGTTGAATATCGTGGCGTTTCTGGGTCAGTTCACCCACAATCGACGCGCCTGCAGATTCCACGAGGCCGCGGATCTCATCGCAGGGATCGGCCTCGTTGGGCCAGGGGCGTTCGGGCAGCGACACGCTGACGAGCACTGCCTTCTCGCGGGCGACCGAGAACTCTTCGCGATGGGTGTCGAATGCCTTGCTGATGTCAATTCCTCCGGCGCGGACGGCGCCCTGTTGGAAGTCCAGACGACCATACCCTTGGGAGTGAGGCCTCTGTAAAGACTACGGCCCGACCGGGATTAGACATCCCGGCCGGGCCGTGGGTTCACACAATCGCTTCCTCGTCAATGCCAGAGCGTTGACGGTGAGCCGTGGAGCGTGTGGGCATCACTTCCCCTCGCCACCAGGCAGCAACGGAACCTTCGGCAAGGCAATCTCGCCCTTGCCAGCGAACACCGGGTTGACCGTGACGCTGAACGTCTTGCGGTCGGGGTTGAGCTTGTAGGTCGCGCGGAGATCGGCAGCGGCCGACGATATGCCAGGCAACCGTTCCTCGGCTGGCCGAGTCACGATCGGTAGCGGCAGCCCGCCGGAGGTAGCAGTGGGTGCCGACATCGCACGGCCGGCGGTGCCAACACCACCACCGAGGCCCGAGGTGCCTGTGGTGAGCGGAGCGCCGGTCGCCTCCGCGCGGAAGTCCACCGTTTCGGTTACTTCCGACACATCGGCCAGCGATGTCCGCGAGCCACCCTTGAGCTTGATCTCCACCGGCTTGCCGCCGGGTGTCACTTCGAGCAGGTCGATCTGCTCCTGCGGCGTCCCCTTGAACTTGGTGACACGCAGAGTCGCTGTGCCGCCGATGGAGCGTCCGAAGGCTTGCTTCGCCGAAACCGTATAGGTGCCTGCGAAGGCGCTGGACGCGGTGTAGATCTCCGAGCGATCGTTCCGCTGTTCCAGCACGTCGGCTTTCAGCACGCCACCGCCGGTGGTGCGCTTGTGGACAGGCGAGCAGGTCGAGCCGGACGGCTCCTGAATGATCAGGTCGAGGTCCGCGTTACCCTGCCACAGCAGTTCGATCACGAGGTCGCGGCGGGCCTCGTCGGAAATGGCCTTCGCGAGTACCGCGGCGTTCTGGCCCGCGCCACGAAGTTTCGCCTCCAGTTTCGGCAGGCGTTCCTTCACCTCACGGTGGTAGTCGATCCCATCGCGGGTCGACCAGTCGCGCTTCAGCAGGTTATCGGCCGCCCACATCACCGCATCACTCTTCACGTCGCTGGCGAACTCGGCGTAGGCCAGGGCGTTGGCATACGGTGTCGGGTCGTTGGGGCTACACTCAGAGGCACGCTTGCAGAAGGCAAAGGCCCGGTCGTGCTTCTTGAGGTTCGCTTCGACCTTTGCGGCCTTCAGGTACGCCTTCGCGCTGTCGGGTTCCAGGTCGATCCCCGACAGAGCCGCACGTTCGATCTCGGCCGGATTGCCGCCCGCCGCCTGGAGCGCCACGGCCAGCGCTTCGTGCGCCCACGAGTCGGTTGCCAGCCCCTTGCGGAGGTTGGCCTTGAGGACTTCAGCCGCGTCCGAGAAGTACTCCATTTCCATGAGGAACTCGGCACTGGCGACGATCAGCCCCGGATCGGTGACCGTTCGGGCAATCGCCTCGTTCCACACCTTCTTCGGGTCGTTGCCGAGCTTCTTGCGCATCGCCGCGGCATCGATCTTCGGGTTCACCAGCCCTTCGGGCTTTGGCGGCACCACCGCGACCTTCGGCGGGTTGGCGCCGCCTGGCCCGATGACAACCTGACCGCCATTGGGATTGCCCGGAGCGCGGACGTTCCCTTCCTGCTTCTTGAGCTTCAACGAACTGGCTGGGTGATAGCGGCTCGTGCCGCGGATAATCAACGCGCGGGCTGGTGGGTAGTAGCCCAGCGAGTTCAACTGATTCACAGGAATCAGCGGTACATCTTCCTCACCCATACCCGGCTGCGGCCGGCTGTTGGGCAGGTTGGCCCATTCCCCCTTCGCAACCGTCTCGAAGATCAGCTTCATCAGCAGTTGGCTCTGGTCGCCACCCTGGAGGCCGAACTGACCACCGAGGTTACCGAACTGGCCGAGGTTACCGCCACCGAAGCTGGTGAAACCACCACCGGCTCCCTGGTTGGACTGCGTACCGAGCACCTGGGCGGCCCCACCAAACACAGCCTGACCCTGTTGCCCACCACCACCCTGCTGGTTGATGCCACCAGGGAAGCCACCGCCGCCGACTCCGCCGAAGCCACCGAGGTTCTGGAGGCCGCCGCCAAACAGCGACGCCTGCCCGAAGATCGCCAGCGTCTGGTTCTGGAAGAAGAGGTTCTGGTACAGCGTCTGCTGATTGACCGCGCTGGGGATGGGAATCGCCAGGTCGGCCACCGGGAAGACGCGAGTCACCTTCTCCGTGAGGCGGCGGTCGAAGGTCGTGATCTCGACGTACTCAGGGCGAACGACGTAGGTCGCGTTCATCGAGGCGAGCACGATGTCGAGGAAGTTACCGAGCTTCAGACCACGCAGTTGCGTGCTCGCGAGCCGGGGCTTCTCTTCACGGATACTCGGAACACCATCTGCCTTGAAGTATTCCTCCATGATGATGAAGGTGATGTTGTGCTTCTTCGACAGTTCGGAGAGCAGTTCGAAGAGTGGGATTTCGTTGATGTTGCTCCCCTCTTTCAACTGCACTTCGCTATCCTCAATGATGCTCTTGAGTTGCTTCTGGGCCTCGGTCGGGTTGTTGCCGAGGTTGGAATTCAGATACGCTTCCCGGCGCAGACTGGTCAGTTCACGCCACACCGCGGCGGGTGGGAAGTGGACCGGCGGCTCGTCGGGGTACGGAATGTGGCTCTTTTCGGCCTGCATCATCGCCAGCAGGAAGCGATCCTGCTTGATGCGGGTCAGTTCCTTCCATTCACGCAACTGCACAGCCTGCTGACCGATGATGTAACTGGCGAGGGCTTGCGGAGGAATCGACAGACCCTTGACGCGCTTCTCCTGGATCATCAATTGCGCTTCCTGATAGGCCAGCTCGAAGCGTGCCTGTTGCATCAGTTGGCGGAACTGGTCGATCCGGTTCTTGTCGCGAGCGATCTCGTCCTGAAGTCGATCGAACTCGTTAAGTCGCTGACGGGTTCGAGCCACAGCCTGACGCTCCGCGTCGGCCTGACGCTTGACCTCGGCACCCTTGATGAAGACTTCGCGCATCGCGCCTTCCAGTTCGGCAACCATCTGGCGGCGGGCATCCTCACCGATGGCGTCGTAGCCGAGGATGTCGTCGCGCTGGCGCTTCAGGTCCTGGTACGCCGCATCAGGATCGGCGCGAAGCAACTGGCGAGCACGCCGGATCGTGGTATCGACCAGTACTCGGTACCGCTGTTCCTCGATCGCGCGACGCGCTGCCGCTTCTCGCAGCAAGTCCTGTGCTGCATTGGGATTGGGCTGGGCTGCACCTGCGCCGGGCTTGGCCGGTGCGGGGGCCGGAGTTGGATCCTGAACGACCTTGCGAATCGCATCGGGGCTAACCTTCCACGCGCCGGTCTTCTGCGAGATTCGCCGCGCCAGGTCGGCCTTCGTGAGCTTGCCAGCCTTCATCTGCTTGACCAGTTCAACCCCGGACGAAGCTTCCTTGTCGGTGGGGTCCACCTTGAGGGCCGCATCGTAGAGTCGGCCGGCATCGTCGATGCGGTCGAGGCTCATCGCCCACACGGCTTGCGTGAGGAACTCCTCGCGATAGAGTCGAACTTGCGTGCTGGCCAGTGCCAGTGCGCGATCGGACTGGAGCATCGCGGGCGCGTCCTTGTGCGGTGCGTTTCGCCACTGCGCCAGCATGAGGTTGAGGAAGTAGTTATCGACTCGCGGAGCCGGCAGAGGCTGGTTGAGTTTCAGTTCCACGGCCCGGCCATTGATGGTGCCCTTAACCGTGGCGCTAACGGCGGCCGCGCCTGGCCGCGTAACTTTGCCCATCACGAGGGTCGAGCGGTCGGCTCGCAGCGGCGGCAGCTTGGTGGGGTACGATTCCCCCACCTCGGCACCGAATTTCCACTCCGCCGGCTTGACGACTGGCGTATCCAGCGCGGTCTTCAGGCTGGCAAGGAACTCCTGGCGCTTGGCCGGAACCGCGATGCCGCCTCGCGGGAGGCGGACGACGGCGCCACCTGTGACCGTGGCCAGCCCGTGAAGGTTATTGGCATCCAGTTTCAGACCGAGCGGCACGGCGAAGAAGTACTGGTCGGCCAGGTCCATGCGGTTACCCAGCGCGAGCCGATCGGCTTCGTTCAGCGGCTTGAACGCACTCTCGCCGTCGCCCAGGTAAAGCACAACCTGATGACGGCCGAGGTTACGAGGCATCGTGGCCAGAGCCTTTTCGATGCCGCCCTTGAGGTCGGCCGCGCCAGAGCCGTATTCGACTTCGGACAGCGCCGTGGCCGCAGCCTTCACCATGAGCGAATCGGCCGGCTGGAAGTCCTTCGTCAGCGTGCGGGTGGCGTCCGGCGTGCTGAGCGTCCAGACGCTCACACGGTCTTCTGGCCGCAGTGCATCAGGCAGTGTCGCGACGATCTGCCGGGCCTGTGCCAGTGGGCTGCCGGCCTGGCTGGCGGTGGTGTCGACCAGCACGAGCAGATCCCGTGGCCGCGGCGTCGGTGACACAACGGAAGGCTGAATCTGCCAGGCGAAGAGGAGTTCGCCATCACGCGGCTGGTAGGTCAGCACGGGGGTCTTGCTGAACTTGTTGGCCGCAAGTTCATCGGCCAGTTGGCCGCCATCGGGTTTGCCTTCGGCCGGGGCAGACGACGCTGCCGGTGGCGCTGTTCCGGGGCGCATGTCGCCGAAAAGTTGGGTACCGACTGCCGCGAGGGTCGCCGTCACCCCCAACAGTGCCGGTATGTATCGCAGCCGTCTCTGGAAGATCATTGCCCAGTCGCTCCTACGTGGGGGGCGTCCGCCGAACGGGTCGGACGGCCCAGACAAGTGCGAACCTAACCCCGATGTTACATCGAGACGTGGCACCACCGCCACCCGAAATAGACGGGGACTCGACTACCTGTTGGCGTCAAGTCTACCCGGTGTAACGCTGTGGTCAGGCAGGCGTTGGCGACTTCCCAACTTCCAGAGTCTCGCCAGGCGGTTCCGGGCCGAAATTCCCGCGAAATCGGCACGGCCGGTCAGGGGATTTTGATTTGACTTACCCGTTTCGCGGCCTACCTTCCCGATGGGCAGTCGTTTCAGGCCGGACCGAAGGATTATTTTTCCCAACCCCCCTCGGCCGTTGGCCCCGTCGCCCTCGCGACCCGAAGCGGCCCGACCCGCTAGGCGAATCTCCGATCAATCCACCGAGCCAACCGGATATGGCCAACCCGAACTCACCGACGGACCAGTCCCCCCCGTCGATCTCGGCCGCGGAACTTCGCCGCCGTCTGCTGGCCTCCACCCCGCCGCCCATCGCAGCTTCAACAACTGCCGGGCCGCTCGAGGAACTCGCCGCCACCGACGAGGCTCCTGGAGCCGGCTGGGCAGGAGAAAACGACAGCGGAACACAGAACCTTCTCTCCCGCCTTCGGATGCCTGGCAAGTCCGGCCCGATCCCTGTGGCGTCATCACGCCCAACCCCGGCAGCACCACTGCCGCCGCTGCCCGACCCACTGGCGACCCGCATTGCGGTTAACCGCCGTACGCCTGGCCCGCTGCCTTCCGGACCGCTCCCACCGCCGCCCACTCATTCGTATCCCGATTCTACCAGCGCCATCGCCGGCGCGCTGAGCCAGCTTGCCACACTTACTCTCGGCAACGCTGCTGCCGATAATTCTCATGGCGAGATTCAGCGACTTCGCAATGAGAATCACGAACTCCGCACCCTCCTTGAAGAGATGAAGCATCTCCTTCAGGAGGCCAGCGAGTCCGAACAACAACTGGTGGCGAAGAAAAAGGAGTTCGAGACCGCGCTGTCCGAGAAAGATTCACAGATCGACGAGTTGAACAACCACCTCGCCGGGATCGAGGAACAGATTGCGACCGGCAAGCTCATTGAACCACCACCAGCCCCCAAGACGCGGACCGAACTGGAGGAATGGGGCGACGAACTGGAAAAAGAAAGCGCCAAGATTACCCAGGAGAGAAAGAAACTCGACGAGGATCGCCGGCAACTCCGCGATGATGAAGAGGCGCTGGAAAACCAGATGCGGCAGATGGAAGTGTCGATGGCCCGCGAACGGGCACTGCTCGCGCGGCAAGAGACCGAGTTGAAGCGACTCTCGGCCGAGATTCAGCACGAACTGGAAATCCTCCAGCGCGGTGATGCCGGTCTGCGCGAACAGATGTCGAAGTTCCAGCGTCGTGCCCAGGAGGTACTGTCCCGGCAGCCTCCCACAACTGGCCGAAGGTAAGCCCAAACTGCGCGCCCTTCACGTCACACGGGCCGTGGCGCCGCGGACTTCCAGTTCCGTCGTCGCGGCCAGTCCTGCCGTCGCGGGGCCGTGGTGAACCTCACCGGTTCCCTTGAAACGTGAGCCGTGACACGGACAGTCCCACGTCTTCTCGCCCGGATTCCAGTGAACGATCCCGCCCATGTGCGGACAGACGGCGCTCAGCGCGAACGCGCATCCCTCATCGTCCTTGTACACCGCCAGTTTCGACACCCCACAGCGGACAACCGCCCCCTCCCCTGACGGAATGTCGTCGGCCGAGGCCACCTCTCCGCCGGTCACCCAGTCGGCATACTGACCCGCCATATTCAGATTGTCGCTCAGGAGCGTCCGCAGCGCGACGGGTATCCATCGCGACGGCAAGTACAGCCCGACGTACGGGTTGGGTCGTTCCAGAATGCAATCGGCAACCAGCCGCGCGCCAAGCGTGCCATGCGTCATCCCCATGCCGCTGTCGCCCGTGATGACGTAGACGTTCTCCCGCCAGCCTGGAGCGTGACCGATCAGCCCGAGGCCGTCGGGTGTCTCGAACACTTCGCCCGACCAGTGGTGAACCACGGGCCCGGCCTGTGGGAAATGGACGCGGCTCCACGCCTCCAGTCGCTGCCAGCGTGCCTGTTGGTCTTCCGCCTGCCCGGTGCGGTGATCCTCACCGCCCACCAGGAGCAACTCGGTTCCGTTCTCCTGCACTTGCGTGCGGACATAGTGATACGGGTGATCGGTGTCCCAGTAGAGCGCACGATGTACCGATCCGGCGGGCATTGCCAGCGCGATGACGTAAGTATTGTACGGATGTGTCTTCATGTACATCGTCACGCCGCTGTCGAAGGGAGAACCCGTCGCTACGACCACCGCGCCGGCCGTGACGGTGCGGCCCGACTTCGTGTGAACCTCGCATGGCGAACCGCTGGCAATATCGCCAACCTGTGTCTCGGTGTGAATGATCCCGCCGCGATTGCGAATCGCTCCCATCAGCCCGGTGAGGTACTTCAACGGGTGGAACTGCGCATTCTCCGGGAATCGCAGCGCTGTGCCGGCGTCCTGCGCGAGCGACGGCGCCGCCTCCACCTGCTCAAAGTTCAGCCCCAGCCGCCTCAGTGCGGCCAGTTCCCTGCGGATCGGCTCGGTTCCCCCCGTATCGCCAGGGAAGAGATAACCATCAACACGAAGGAAATCGCAGGCGATCCGCTCACGCTGGCAGATCGTGTCGATCAGTTCAATCGCGGAGCCGTGACTCGCGGCGGCCAGTCGCGCCGCCTCATCACCGCGGATCGAGGCTACATGGCTGAAACGATCGTCGATCACCCAGGAGAGATGCGCCGTGGTGAAGAACGTCTCGCCTGCGGCGAGTTTGTTCTTGCCGTCGAGAACGACGACGGACTTCCCCTCGGTCGCCAGCAAGTACGCAGTGGTTAGCCCTGCGATGCCGCCGCCGACAACGCATACATCACACCGAACGTCGTGCGTGAGCGGCTCGTCGCGACGGAGCGAGCTTTCCACTTGCCAGGTAGTGCTTGTCGATGCGAGGGGGGTCGTCATGGCCATGCCCGATCTGCGGTCAGAGCGTCGGAGAAATCCTGAGACGAGGCGTATCTCGGGGTGACGCAACTGGTGTGCCAGAACGTAGCGAAGCAGCCGAAAAGGTGCGCCACCTCACTCCGTCGCAACGTCGTTTGCGGTCGGGTTCCGGTCTGACAGTCGCAGCGCGACCCACGGCTTCCCCACCTTGCGAAACTCGAACAGTTCCGGGTGAACCTGCGCGTACTCCGAGAGTTTCGCATCGTCCCACGATACACGACCGGCGTGGTACGACGCCCTCACTCCCGCAATTGCAATGCTCCGCCGGAGAGTGAGAACCAGTTCGCGAACCGCGCTCTCCGCGGCAGCCGCACGATCGGTGGCGGTCTGAATCTGTTCCGCGAAGGCACGATCCACGGCATCGAGTTGCTCGCGGATCGTGTCCAGAACCTGCTGCCGCGCCGCGAGATACTCTGCCTCCAGCAGTGCCGCTTGCGACTTCGCGCCGCACAGCGACTGGAACGTCTGCGACACTTCCTCCGGCATCACATGTTCGTTCCGGAGTTTCGCCCACACCCGCTCGAACTCGGTGGACGGCTCGACCTCGCCGTGAGCCGCACGGACAAAGTGTTCCTGTGTCGGCGTGGTGGGCGAGATCGCACCCGATGCCAGCGCCTCCATCCACCGGCCATACTTCTCAAGCGTTTGCACCTCACTCGCAGTGAAGTCGCCCAGCGGTATGACGAAATCGTGCCGCGCGAGATATGCGGCGTGATCGGAGGGAGGATTCATGACAGGGCCTGGTTCACCATGTACATCGACTGCACTTCTGGCACGGTAACATACCCGTTCACCGCTGAAAAGCCTCCGCGAGAGCGTTGCTCCACCCATCCGCCAGCCGTGCCCCCACCACGTACAATACTCCGGCCCGAACCGCGGAGAGGCGATGCTGTTGGCCAGCCTACGAACCCGCGACCGTATCATCGAGCAAATGGATAATCCATTGCTGGATCCGACCGAGCATCGCCGCGCGCTGGCCGGTCTGCGGCGGCTCAACGCGATCAGCGATAGCGTGGGCGTACTCTGGCCGCCAATCGCGAAACTGGCTCGTGAACTCAATCGCCCCTTGCGCGTGCTCGATGTGGCCACCGGCAGCGGTGATGTGCCACGCTCGCTCGCGGCGCGGGCCTGCCGAGCCAGCATTGCGCTGGAAGTCTCCGCGTGCGACATCAGCCCGACTGCGATTGCCGAAGCGTCGCGCGGATCGAGCAGCGTGCAGTTCTTTACCCACGATGTACTTCACACCCCGCTGCCGACTGGCTTCGACGCAGTGACCTGCTCGCTCTTTCTCCATCACCTGAGCGAAGAAGAGGCCGCCGCGCTACTGGCGAACATGCAGAGCGCCACACGGCATCTGATTCTGATCAATGACCTGGCGCGGTCGCGATTCAATTACTGTGCCGTGTGGCTGGCCTCGCACCTTCTGTCGCGCTCGCCCGTTGTGCGGTTCGATGGCCCCGCCTCGGTCCGAAACGCCTTCACACCGCGCGAAGCACTCGCGCTCGCCACCTGCGCCGGATTGGAAGGCGCGACTGCACAACCTCGATTCCCGTGCCGCTTCCTGCTGTCGTGGAGGCGTGTGTGAGTGCGGAAGCCCTCATTATCGGTGCCGGGCCAGCGGGCGCGGTGACCGCACGCGAACTGGCACGCCGCGGCGTATCCGTACTGCTGGTCGATAAGGCTCGCTTCCCACGGCCGAAAGTGTGCGGCTGCTGCATCAACGCCGCGGCTGTGGCAACACTGCGTCGGCTCGGCCTTGCGCACGTTCTGGCGAAGGGCGTTCCGCTGCGCGACGTGCGCATCGGTGCCGCCCGGCACACGGCATGCGTGAAACTGCCCGGTGGCGTATCGCTGTCACGCGAAACGTTCGATGCTGCACTTGTGGAAGAAGCGACGGCGGCCGGCGCCGAGTTTCGCGACGGCGTGACCGCCCGATTCGACAACGGAGGCGTGCAACTCGCTGGCGAGTGCCCTTCTGTCGTTGTTCTCGCCAGTGGACTCACAGGCACCGATGCGATGCCTGCGGCCGGTTCACGCATCGGTGCAGGCGCAACAACCGCCGCTGGTGTGGTGCCGCCATTCTTCACGCCTGGCTCCATCTTCATGGCCACGGCCCGCGGTGGCTATGTCGGTTTGGTGCGAGTCGAGGATGGCCGACTCGACGTTGCCGCGGCGTTCGACGTGGAGTTCGTGAAGTTGTGCGGCGGCCCTGGCGCCGCAGCCGAGATGGTGCTGGGCGAAGTTGGCTGGCCGCGAGTGCCAGGACTGGCAGAGTTGCCGTGGAAGGGCACCCCGGCGCTGACGCGACGCGCGAAGCAACTCGCAGGCCATCGCTGGTTTGCCGTGGGCGATGCCGCAGGCTATGTCGAGCCATTCACGGGTGAAGGCATGGCCTGGGCCATCGCATCGGCCGCGGCGCTCGCACCGATCGCGGCCCGCGGCGCGACAGAGTGGGACGACTCGCTCACGCGCGAGTGGGAAACGATCCATCGCCGGCGGATTGCGTCTCGGCAGCAGACCTGCCGTGTCGTTTCCCGCGTGCTGCGTTCCTCTACACTGACAACCTTCGCTGTTCGCGCACTGGCCGCGTTCCCATTGCTCTCCCGGCCCGTGGTTGCGTCGATCAATCGCCCGCCCTCCATCGCCGGTGCCTCTGCATGAGTTTCGCGATCCACGGCCTGGGCACCGCTCACCCGGTCGATGCCATCACCTCGGAGGAGGGCCTGGGTATCGCGCGCGTTCTGGCCGGGCCAGACGTGCGAACCTCCACCTGGCTCGGCCCAATCTACTCCAACAGCGGCGTTGCCCGACGGTTCCAGGTTATCGGCGGCGACGCAAAGCGCGACATGCTCGCCGGCACAACGATCAGCGGCTCACCGTTCCTCCCCACGAAAGCGAACGAGGGCGTCGGCCCGACCACGGCCGAGCGAATGGCAATTTACGCGGAAGAAATGGGGCCGCTCGCGCTGCACGCTGCTGCCGAAGCGTTGCGCGAGGCCGACTTCGCGTCAGACTCCATCACGCACCTCATCACGGTTTCATGTACGGGCTTTGTCGCCCCAGGAATGGATTATGTACTGGCGGCGAAGCTCGGGCTGCGTCCGACAGTGGCTCGTACACATGTTGGCTTCATGGGATGCCATGGCGCACTGAACGGGCTGCGCGTGGCCAGCGCCTTCGCCACCACCGATCCTGCCGCGCGCGTTCTGGTTTGCGCGGTCGAGCTCTGCAGCCTGCACTACTACTACGGCAGCGCGGCAGACAAACTCATCGCCAATGCCATCTTCGCCGACGGCGCCGCAGCCGTGGTCGGCAAGATGAACCACTCTCGCCCGGAAACGCAGACGACGCCGGGCTGGGTGCTGGCCCGGTCAGGTTCCTGCCTCATCCCCAATTCCGCGGACGACATGGCCTGGACGGTCGGCAATCACGGTTTCACCATGACCCTCTCGCGCCGCGTGCCTAGCTTGATTGCGTTACACCTGAAGCCCTGGCTCGAATCGTGGCTCGCTGACAGTGGGCTGTCACTGGCTGATGTGCGAAGCTGGGCGATCCACCCCGGTGGGCCGAAGATCGTCTCCGCGGTCGAGGAATCGCTCGCGCTGCCGGCCGAGGCACTGACTCCATCGCGTGAAGTGTTCGCGGAGTTTGGCAACATGTCCAGCCCCACCGTGCTGTTCATCTTGCGCAAACTGCGACTGGCAAACGCCCCGCGTCCCTGTGTCGCGCTCGGATTCGGTCCTGGACTGGTGGCAGAGGCGGCTCTCTTTGTGTAAAAGGCTCCACAGCGGCTTGCAGCGAACCACACACCCGGACCTACTCCAGCGAAACCACACAATGAAGAGCAACCTCTCACGTCGGGCGATTCTGGCCGGGGCAGCCGGAGGACTGGCGATGAGCACGACCCAATCGCACGCTCGCGCTGCTGCGCGAAAGACATTCAATTTCTGCCTGAACACGAGCACGGTGCGAGACAAGGATGGCCACTCGCGACCGATCACCGAACTCATCGACATCGCCGCCAAGGCCGGCTATGCGGCAATCGAGCCGTGGACTTCCGAACTCGAAGCATACCGCAAGGGCGGCACACTCAAGGAGTTGCACAAGCGGATTCATGACGCCGGACTGGTGGTGCCTGACGTGATCGGCTTCTCGGAGTGGATCGTCGAGGACAAGGCTCGCCGCAAGAAGGGGCTGGAGCAGGCCCGGCGCGACATGGAGTGGGCCGCAGAGATTGGCTCGGCGCACATCGCGGCGCCGCCAGTGGGCGCGACTGGCGGCGGGAGCAAGCGCGACGATCCGAAGTTCACGCAACCCGTCGTCGATCTCGTCGCGGCGGCCGATCGTTACCACGCACTCATGGAAATCGGCGCGAAGATGGGCGTCACGCCCATCGTGGAGGTATGGGGCTTCTCGCGGACGCTGCGACGGCTGGGCGAGGCGCTTCTGGTTGCGGTCGAATGCGGCGACTCACGCGGCTGCGTGCTGCCAGATGTCTACCATCTCTACAAGGGTGGCTCCAACTTCGCGGGGTTGCCGATGTTATCCGCTTCGGCCATCGGCATCTTCCATGTCAACGATTATCCAAAGATCAGCCCTGGCAGAATCACCGACGCAGATCGCGTCTTCCCTGGCGACGGCATCGCACCGCTGAAGAACGTGTTCGCCACCCTGCGGAAGTTGAACTATGCCGGCTTCGTTTCCCTGGAACTGTTCAACCGCGACTACTGGAAGCACGACCCACACACTGTGGCCAAGACGGGTCTGGCCAAGATGAAGGCGATCGCCGCCGAGTGAATCAGTCCACTCGTAGATGGAACCGGGCGAGGAGTGTCGTTGGCGATGTGGAACTCCCTGGTGCAGCAAGCAGATTGCCACGTTGTGTAACGCTGCCAATGCCAGAGTAGGTCGCGGCGCGGACTGATTTCCACGTCGGAATCCGAGGACGCGGGCGATGGTGTATCCGTGATTGCGTCCTGAGCGATGCCTGGGAGGGTGGACCGTACAGCGTAGATGGCAGAGAGAGAATCGGGACCAGATCGTGGCTGCGCCCCTTGGTCTTGCGGCAAACCAAGACGCGTTGAAAAACATCTCAGTCAAAGCGACGGGTATGGCTTCACCTTCTCGGTGGCAGCCCTCTACCCATTCCCCCAACTCTCGCCAACCTCAACTCGGAAATGGCCCTGCGAAATTCGGCCACAGGAGTGTGTCAAGGAATTCGCGTGAGGCGCGAACGCGGTCGGCACGCATATCCGCAGCGGTGCGATCCACGAAGCGTGACACGCTTCCATTTTCACTTATCGCTTTTCGGCGGAACGACCGCTTCCCACGTCGCGGAGGGAAGAGTCGCGAGCGACCGGAACGCCAGAGCCTCCCACGGTGTTCCCTTGTGGTCGGCGGCGAGTTTGGTGAAGGACTGCTGGGCGTCCGCGAGCATCCGCCGCACGGAGCGTCCGCCCCGGGCCTTCGTCGACGAGACGAAACGCCAGCCAGTGGCTCCGCCAGGCAAGTCCGGGAGCGATTCCGTCTTCACGTTGGCCATCGCGCGGTTGTACTCCTCCAGCATCACCAGCCGCAACCGTAGCTGAGCGTATGTGAAGTCGTAGTTCGCTTGCCAGCGCTTCGTTTCCTTCTCGCGCATGCCTGCCACCTGCGTCAGGTTCTCCAGTTCGACTTCCAGCCGGGTCAGCGCGAGTGCAATACCCTCCTGCTCACGGTTGGCGGCGCGCTTCGCCGCATCTGTGACAGGCGCCGTCAGGTTCGCGAACAACCTGTCGCGCTTGTTCAGCGGCCAGCCATTGCGAATGGCCGTCAGGGCGCGGAGTGTGGCAACCCGCAGCGGATACTTCTCCGGTTCCTTGAAGATTTCGTCGGTCGTGGCGTCGGCCTCGTAGCCCTTCAACGACTCGGAGCGGAAAGGAAGCCGTGAGAAGGGCGCTGCCGAATTGCCCACAAGTGGCGGCAACGCGAGTTCCTCGAATATCGCCTTCGCCGTGGCCGACGCACCTGGAAGCGTGGGCAGGTTGAACCGCTTCGCCGGGGCTTCCTTCGGATCGTACTCCGCAGGTGAAGCCGGGGGCGAACCGACCAACGCCGGCGTTTGCGTTGCTCCGAACGCCTTCGCAGCCAGCGCCACGAACCGGGCGGCCGCTGTGTGAATATCCTTCACCGCGATGGAATCGCCTGCTGCGGATTTCTTTGCCTGGCGCAGGTCGGCAGCGGCCTTCGCAATCGCATCGAGATACGCGCTGCCCGCATAGAGACTCGCAGGGCCACGCGGCGTGAAGTATTCCAGGGCGCGTTCACCCGACGAACAACTCACGATCACTTCCATCCCTTCGGGAGCGTCGGTGAGTGACTTGAAGAGCGCCGGTGTCATGGGGCCTGGAGCACGACGCGTGATGAAGCGTTCCGGATTGTGACGGCACACATCCCAGACCACCACTTTCTGTGCCGCCTTCAGTCCCTTCAATCGTGCGTAAAGCTCGCCGAGAGGGAGCAGCGAATCGAGCTTCGCCGGGTCGCCGTCGATGGGAACGACATACGCTTTGCCATCGCGTTCGACTGCGTGAACGCCGAGGTAAATGACGATGCGATCCTGGGCGCGCGTCGTGGTGCAGAAGCGGTCGAGTGCCCCGGTGAGAATCTCCTTCGTGGGGAGCGGTGCGTCTGGCCCGGCGGTATCGGCGAGTAGGAAGAGTTGGTCGTTATCCTTTGAGGTGGGAACACCGAGGCCAGCCGCGAGTCGTTCGGCGGAATCGCGTGCCCGTTCCGGCCCCGTGAGGGTGGCATGCGTGAGCGGTGCGAGGTAGACGTATTCGGCGATTTGAACGACGAGGAGCCGACGCGGCGGATCGGCCGCGAGCGTGGGCGCTGCGGTTGCCATCGCGGCCAGGAATGTGAGTGCGAATCGCATGGTAAGGGTCCGAAGAACTCGTTCAGGGTGTCAGATTGAGCGGAGTGGCTCAGGGCGGTCCGGCAAGGCCCAGGCGGTTGCTCTGCGTGTTCGTGCCTGTTCGTTGCACGAAGTCGTTCACCCGGCGCGGGCGAATAGCTCATCCACGGCCTGCGTGAGAACGCTTTCGAGTTCCGCGGCCTCGGTGGCGGTCGCCTCGCGTGCCAGATGCGGAACCAGGTGCAGCATGCCGCCAGATTCAATGCCGACTTCCAAGTTCGCCAGCAGGCCGCCTGGAATGCGGCGTACCGCAAACGACCACACCGACCGCCGCAGCGCATTCCTCCGCACCGCGACGTCGCCGGAATCGCCCTGGCGTTCTTCATGGAATGCGACTGCCGCAAGGACGTCGTAAGTGATGGCGAGTCCGTCGCCGAATCGCTTGTCCACGAAGGCGAGCAGATCGGCGAGCATCGCGCGGACCCGCGCTGCATCCCCGCGCGGCGTCCAGGCGATGGTTTCCGCCACCGCGCGCGTTGCCAGATCGTCGGGCAGTTCGGCCAGTTCCAAGAAGGCGTTTCCGGCTTGCCCGGCGGCCTTCATCGTCTCGGCCCGCACCGGCACCACTCGCGTGATGAGCAGGTCGCCCAGTGACCAGAGCGCATCGTAGCTCTCCTGGGCGAGTTTCAGCGCGTCGGCAGTGCGGCCGGCCCTGAGTATCACTTCGGCAAGAGGCGCGTTGGCCGCAATCGCGGCGGCACTGGTTGGACCATCGAGACTCTTCACGAAGGTGACGCATTGCCGCAGCACCTTCTCGGCCTCCTCGTACTTGCCCAGTCTGACAAGAGCCTCGGCGAAGCCATACATGAAGCCGAGGCGGTCGCGGCGCGAAGGGGCGTCGGTCGGCATCGCGCCCTTGCTGGCGTGCTGAAACTCCAGCGCGGCTTTCTGGAATTCGCCCATCTGCAGGTGCAGTCGTCCAATGTCGGCATACGCACATGCCAGAGGATGCGAACCGGAACCGTGCCGGCCCTTCGCTTCCATCGCCGCCTTCTTCACAATCCCCTCCGCCTCGCCCACATTCCCCTGTGCGAGCAACTCCAGCGCCTGCTGAAGCGTGGCCGAGGGCTGTTCTCCGATCCACATGGGGTGCGTCTCCTCGAATGCGAACAGTTTGAGTGTAAGAGCACGTGCGCGTGGAAGACAAGGTTTTCTCGGCGTCTGCGCGGTTTAACCCGCCGGTGGCGTGCCATCGAAAAACCGGCCTTTACACGATCGTTTTCCGTTGGCATAAGCCCCACCGTTCACCGCAAAGATTCTGTAATGCCCGAAGCGCCGACAGGGGAGTCGCGCCGGCCGGCAAGGATGGGGGGAAGCCATGAGCCGATTCCGGGCCTGGGGGATGGCCGCCGCGCTGGCGGTTGGAACAGGCGTGCCAGGAGGCGCATTCGCAGCCGATGCGCCGAGCGCCACAACCGATACTCGTCCGTGGTACAAGCGGATGTTCTTCGCACCCAAGCCGGTCAGTCCGGCAACCCCAGCAGAGCCAGGCCCGCGTGTCGGCGTGACTGTCGCGCCGCCTGGCCAGGCCCCCATGAGCCGACCGCTTTCCGCCGATGCAATCAGCGCCGCACTTCAGGCCGAGCAGACCGCTTACCTTCGCCGACTGAATGTCTGCGTGGAACTGCGGAAGGCGGCGGTGGCCCGTGGCGATGAGGCGCTTGTGCGGGAAGTGGACGAGATCGAACGTCAGGCCGTGGCCGTTTACAAGAAGCGTGTGGCAGCACTGGGTGTGTCGAAGTCGCTGCGAGCGCCGCTGCCGAATAGTGGAGCAGGGTTCGCCGCGTCGCTCGATCTCGCACCGGAAAAGCCCGTCGATCCCAAGGTCGCGGCGGCCCGACTCGTCGCGCCGGCCGCGCCCGTTCCTGTTTCCGGCGCGACGGCTTCCGTGACTCCGACCCAGATTGTGCGGGAGGTACAGCCATGAGAATGCTCCTCCTCGCGGTGGCAACGCTCGCTCTCGTTGGCTGTAAGGGCTTCCACGCGGTAGGGCCACTGGCCCGTCAACAGCCGATCGTGGAGCAGGGCAAGCCGCTACCCAGCAAGCCGCGAGCCACCGGCAAGGCGGCCCGCGTGCC
The DNA here is from genome assembly GCA_964422915.1 of uncultured Frigoriglobus sp. Lineage (GTDB taxonomy): Bacteria > Planctomycetota > Planctomycetia > Gemmatales > Gemmataceae > Gemmata. The sequence goes on from CAYRDG010000024.1 coordinate 54,674, forward strand.
CGAAGTCAAGCCGACGCCGCCGACGATGTACATTCAGCCCGATGATGTGAACCTTGAAAACCCACGCGAGAGCGCAGCGAAACTCGAAGCCGAACTGGGCAAGGACTCACAGGCGCCAGCCAACGCGCCTGTCACGGTGGAAGTGTCTCGCATCCAGGGCCGACACTAGCCGGATGTGGGTCTGAATCACGTAACAGGCCGTGTGCTGTTGCCTGGGAAAGGCAACGGCACACGGCCTGTTACGTGGAAGGCACACTGTATATTCCAGGCTATTCGTTCTCGTCGGCGAACTCTTCGAGCCGCGCGGAGCGTGTCGGCTGGCGAAGTTTCAGCAGGCCGCGCGCTTCAATCTGACGGATTCGCTCGCGGGTGATGCCATACTGCCGGGCAACCTCGTCGAGTGTCTTGGGCGTGCCGTCCTTCAGTCCGAACCGGAGTTCGATCACCTCGCGCTCGCGGGGAGCGAGGCTGCGAAGCACCTCGCAGATTCGCTCGCGAAGCAGGCCGGCATCCACATGCTCGCCCGGATTGGGGTCGGCGTGGTCGCTGAGGAAGTCTTCCAGCGCACGCTCGCCGTCGCCGCTGCCAATCGGATCGTTCAGGCTAACAGGGTGTCGCCCGACGATCCGCAGGCTGCGGGCATCTTCTTCCTTGATGTCCAGCGCCTTGGCGAGTTCCTCGGAAGTCGGATCACGCCCGGTCGCTGCCGCGATCTCGCCGCGTTTCTTCTCGATGCGGGCCATCAGGCTGATCTGGTGGCACGGCACGCGGACCGTGCGGGCGTGGTCGTGCAGTGCGCGTGTGATTGCCTGACGAATCCACCACGTCGCGTAGGTGCCGAACTTGAACTCCAGCCGCCACTCGTATTTGTCCACGGCTCGCATGAGGCCGCGGTTGCCTTCCTGAATCAGATCGGAGAACGGCAGCCCGCGGTTGCGGTAGTTCTTGGCGATGGAAACAACCAGTCGCAAGTTCGCCTCGGCCAGTTCCTTCCGCACTTCCTGATACGCTAGCCGGCGCTTGCGCAGAACGCGGACGAGCGTCTGAATCTCGTCGGACGACATGCAGGCGCGCCCCTCGGCCTCGCGGAGCAACGACAGACGACGCCCCTTCTCGGCCGGGCCGATGGCGGCCTCGTGCGCGATGGTGAGGTGTTTCAGTTCATCGGCTAGGTCGTTCAGTTCGTCGGTCCAGCGTTCCAGGAGTTCCGTGCGTGGCGAAAGTTCCCAGACCAGCTTGCGACACTTGGCCAGCCGGAGGAACCGATCGCGCAGCCAGGTGTGCCGGTCGCCGCGAAACTCATCGCGCACACCAGATGCGAACACACTCTCGTCCTGCTCCAGCAACATGCGGAGTGTGGGCAGGTCGGTACTCAACCGTGCGAGGATCTGCGCGCGGCTGAGTCGCAGTTCCGCGGAGGAATAGACATCCACGTTCGGATCGATGGGCGTCTGGCCGGCGGCGATCTGCTCGAACTTCTCCAGTACGCGGGTCAGTACGCGCGGGCAGAGCAGGGCGGCAGAGCGGAAGCGGTTGCGGTGATGCTCCAGCCGCTTGGCGAGCATGATCTCCTTGTCGCGTGTCAAGAGGGGGATGGAACCCATCTGGCGGAGATACAGCCCCAGCGCGTCGTCTGGCCCGCCGGCATACTCCTCTTCTTCGGTGGCAGCACCATCGTCACTCTCGTCATCTTCGAGCGCCGTGTCTTCCTCGTCGTCGAACTCTTCATCCTGCTCGGCGCGCTCCTCCCGGCGGAGTTCTTCATCTCGTTCATCGGCGTTCGGGTGCATCATCCGGTTCACGCCCTCTCCGCCTCTGGCACGGGCCGCAGCCAGGAGGCAAATCGTGGTAGGTCGATCAACGCTGCGCAGCAACACCGCCAGAGCACAACAGCTCCGGGTACTTCCCGCAGCGACGGGTGTGGGTGTGGGAAATCCGTCGGTCGGCGGGTTCCAGACGCCGACCAGCGGTCATGGACTACTTAGTTTGTGTTCTCCGACCGCGGCGCCCGCCAGTGAGTTTGACGCACATAGGGCCTGTAGGGTTCACGGGTCGCGCGAAATCGGATCTCTGCAATCATTATACCCGACCAAATTCGGCCATGCGCGCGGAATCGGGCCGCAAAGTTTTCGCAAGACTCGCCAGTCCCCTGATCAGTCGGCCCGCGCGGAGCATGCCGCCAACAGTTCATAAAACGTCTCTGTGGAGAGATTCGGAATCACAATCGGGCAATTTCATCGAGAATGGCTGTTCCAGCCGGCCCGGACCGGTGCGCCACTCGTGATCTTTCTCACGGGCACTGGCGGAACAGCCGCCTGGGCCGACCGCGAAACCGGATGGTCGGAACTTGCACAACAAGAAGGCTTTGCGCTGGCCGTACCTGAAGCGTTGCCACCTGATCCGGCCGAACCTGTATCCTTTCTGCACAATCCGCCACGCTGGAAGGATTACTCTCGGTGGGAGCAGGATGTTCCCGCGAACAACACTCTCTTCGGGCAGGCCGCCACGAGAGATTCAGCCCGGAACGATGATGTTGCGCTGCTGGACGCAATAATTGAACGCACGACTGGTCAGTTGGGTATCGACCCGAACGGCGTCTTCCTGACGGGCTTCTCCAACGGAGCGGGAATGGCCTTCCGCTACGCAGCCGAGCGCGCCGGGCGAATCGCCGCCGTCGCCCCTGTCGCAGGACACTGCTGGGTGCCCACTCCCCGACCCGCGCGGCCGGTCCCGACGTTTTATCTGATTGGCACACGCGACCTCCTCGTTCCCCTCCGCGGGGGCGAGGTACGACTTCCCTGGCACAACCGACTCGTCCGTCGGCCGCCGGTGACCCAGACACTCGAGCGCTGGGCCACCGCCATCGGTTGCTCGCCAGTCCCGGTGCTTCAGCGCGAAGGAACCGTGAGAATCGACCGCTACCCTGGCCTTGTCCGCTTCGAGGCCGTAACCGTGGAAGGTCTGGGCCATCACTGGCCCGGCGGCCGGGCGCAACTGAATCCGCGTACCGCCGGGCCGCCATCGGCCGCCGTCAACGCGACAGAGATGATCTGGGAGTTCTTTACCTCCGTGTAGTTAGCCGCACGCCAGCGACGGAAGTGCTGGTGGCGATCCAGCCGCCAGGCTCTTCGCCCACACGACGCCTCCGATCGAGAAATCCCATGCGACACATCCTCACGCTCGCCGCGCTCCTCACCATCGCGTCCGCCTCGTTCGCGCTCGAACCGAAGGACGTGTGGCTGATCGTGAACAAGAACGTGCCAGAGTCCCGGCAGGTTGCGGAACATTACATCGCGAAACGCGGAGTGCCGAAGGATCACATCGTCGAACTCGATCTGCCGAAGACCGAGGATATTTCCCGCGCCGACTACAACACGAGGCTCGCCGCTCCGCTCCGCGCTGCGATCAAGAACAAGAAAGACGAGGTGAAGGTCCTCGTCACGACCTACGGCGTACCGCTTCGTGCCGGGCAAGAGACTCCGAACGCGGACGAAAAAAAGCAACTGGCAAAGCTACGCCCGGAATTGATAGCCGCGCGGAAGAAACTCGCGGAACTGAAGCAAAAGAGAGCCGACGCGAAGGAAATCGAGACCACGCAACGCCAGGTGCGCGGGCTGGAGTCTCGCGAGCGAACTCTCACTCACGCGGAGAGTCAGGCCAGTGTCGATAGCGAACTGATGCTCCTCTGGTGGGACCGCTACCCACTGGCACGATGGGTGAGAAACCCGCTCTACTTACGAATGAGCAACGAGTATCGCAAGATTGCCCCGCCCATGTTGCTTGTATCGAGACTCGACGGGCCAAGCGCGGAGATCGCGATGCGACTGGTGGACGACGCGATCACGGCGGAGAAGAACGGGCTGAAGGGAAAGGTCGTGATCGATGCCCGCGGCATCAAGTACGACCCGAAGAAAGACTCCAGCGGCACGGGCTACGCTGGCTATGACGAATCGTTTCGCGAAGCCGCGGCGCTGCTGAAGAAGGCAGGGCTTACGGTAGAACTCGATGACAAGGGCGCGGTGCTCCAACCCGGTGCGGCGAAGGATGTGGCCCTCTACACGGGCTGGTATTCGCACGCGAACTTCGTGGACTGCTGCGAGTACGTCACGGGTGCGGTGGCGTGGCACCTGGCGAGTTCGGAAGCCGTCACGTTGCGGAACAAGACCAGCAAGGTCTGGTGCCCGAACTTACTGAAGAAGGGTGTGTGCGTCACACTCGGCCCCGTGGCGGAACCGTACACCATCGGCTTCCCGAAGCCCGCGGAGTTCTTCGGCCTGCTCGCGACCGGGGAATACACACTGGTCGAGTGCTACGCGAAGTCGATGCTCCTGTGCAGTTGGATGACGGTTCTCGTCGGTGACCCGCTTTACAATCCTTACAAGGGCCAACACCGGCTGAAAGTCTCCGATGTGCCGCCCAGCCCGATGAGAAGCACAGTCGACCGCTGAACGAGTGCCACGCACACGCCTCGCTACTTCCTGGGCCAGATCACGCGGCCCGGCGTCGTGGTGCGGATGCTATAGAGCGTGCCGCCGCCGGTGATATAAAGCGTCTTGCGGTCGGCGCCGCCGAAGGCGCAATTAGTTACCTCGTCGGTCGGCACCGCGACAAACGCCAGCAGTTTCCCACTCTGCGGGTCGATGACATAGATTCCGCCTTTCACGTCCTTTGCGGGTTCGGCCGGTGGGTTCGGTTTGTTCAGCCCGCCGGCAACGTAGAGCCGCCCGTTCACGTCCTGTTTCAGCCCATCCGGGCCGCGTCCCTTCCCCCAGTCGTACAGGAGTTTCTGACTCTTGAGATTCACGGTGCCGTCCGCTTTCAAATCGAAGCGGTAGAGCTTCCGCGCCCCGCCGAGGTTGCTGTTGTTGTTGTCCGCGACGAAAAGATACTTGTCGTCGGCCGAAACCAGCACGCCGTTGGCACGCTCCACCTCGCGGCCAATGATGCGGCTCACCTTGCCATCCCGGTCGATGCGATAGACACCCTGGATCGAGTTTCCCTTCTCGTCGAGTTGCTGAAGATCGCACTTGCCGTAGCACGGATCGGAGAAGTAGATGCGGTTGTGCGAGTCAATCGTCACATCGTTGGGTTGGTTGTACTTCTTGCCGCCGAAGGAATCGGTGAGGACGGTACGCTTGCCGTCGCGCGTGATGCGGGACACCGATCGTGCCACTGGCTCACAACAAATGAGATCGCCGTTACGGTCGAAGAGAAGGCCATTAGTGCCAGCCTTCTCGCGCCAGAGCTTCGATTGACCGTCCGGCGTGTACTGGTAAATCCCCTTCTCGCCACTGGTGAGTATGCCGATCTTCGGATCCCAGACCGGCCCTTCCCCCGCGGCGCCGCCCCCCGCGAGTTTCTTCAGCTTCGCCCCTGGCTCGAAGAAGGGATTCTCGGTTCGTTCGTCGGCGGCCACGACACCCAGTGCCGCCAGCAATCGTTCTGGTGTGGTGAACAGAATGCGGCGTTCGCTGTTCGGTCGCGCCCCGGCATCGAGTGTGACCTTGTAGGCTGCGCGCAGCTCGTCCTCGGTGAGGGGGCGCCCCTGCGCGTCGGTGCCGCCAGCGATGGCCAGCGGGGTGAGTGCGCCCAGCGCGGCGACGTGCGGCACGTCGCCGAAGTCGCGGAGGAAGCCCGCTGCCAGCAGTCCGAGCCACTGCTTCTCGTACGGCTGGTCGGTCACCAGCGTCACCGGCGCATTGATCACCGCGGCGCCGCGTTCAACTGCGTTCTGGCTTGTCCCAGCACTGGCCAGTGCCAGCAATCCGGCCGGCCCTTCGCCAACGAACAGGATACCCCGCTCGTGGACGGTATCGACCTCCATCATCGCCTTGACGAATGACCGGATGTCGTAGAGCCATTGATGGACCATCGGCCGGCCCAGCCAGAGCGCCCACTCGGCCGCATTGTGATCGGGTGCGCGGCCGACACGGTTGCGCTGCGGCGAAAGCGAACCGGTGCCACGCAGGTCGAAGGTTGCGACACGCACTCCCGCACGCCGCGCGGCGGAATAGAACGCGCTCTTGCGGGCCGCTTCCGCGCCGTCAAGGTTCAGCAGCACGACAATCACACCCGGGCGCCCCGCATCCACGCGCCCGGTCAGCGTCACGCCGGCGGCGGGTTCCCACAGCACCGTGCGGCTGCCATCAGGGTTGTCTTTCGCCACCGGCCGGGCATGGCCGTGCGTCAGGCCTTCGGCATCGATCAGGCAGCCAAGTCGCGTCCGTGTGTCCCACAGTTTCTCTGGCCCAACGTGACCTGCAGCCGCGTCTCGCAGCTTCTTCCCCTCGCTCGCTGCGAACTTCGGAATCGTCATGAAGTCCTTCGGCCGCGTGTCGCCAGGGAAACAGCGCAGGTCTTCCGGCTTCTCGGTGGTGAACTTCGGTTCGGGAATCGGATCGCCCTTCCCCTCGTCCTTCAGGTGCAGTGTCATGAAGCCGTACATCGTCTCGCGCATCGCCTTCGAGTAATCGTGCGGCGACTCGAAGATCGCGTGAACGAGGTTGGCTTCCTTGTTGAACAGCTTGAATACGGGCTTCGTGAGCGCCAGCGACTTCTTCGCTTCGCCCACGGAGAACTGAATGCCATCCTTCGTCGCGTTGACCACGCAGAGCGCACGCGGAGCGACGAGCGCGAGAATCGCCCATTCTTCCGTGAACTTCAACGCACCAGGCACGACCTCGCACATGCAGCACGCAGTGTGCAGGTATGCCTGATAGTTGCCGACGGAACACACGGGCATCACGGCCTTGAACCGCTTGTCCCACGCGCCTGCGTACATCGTCTGATTGCCGCCACCGCTGGCACCCGTGATGCCAATCTTCGTTCTGTCCACTTCGGGCCGCGATTCCAGGTAATCGACTGCGCGCATGTTCTCGTACACTTGCAGTCCCGATAGCGGCAGACCGAGCGGTAGGAGCGTCGCGGCGGTCATGTCGCCGTGATACTCGCCCAGTGCGGTGCCGACGCCGCGCTCGCCCGCGCCGAACGCATCGACACACAGCACAACGAAGCCGAGCATCGCCGCACCGATGCAGCGTGACTGCACCACGGGATCTTGCTTCGCTCCGCGCCAGTGCCCGTGAACGCAGAGGATGGCCGGCGCGGGCTTCTTCCTCGCACCGTCAGGAACGTAGAGGTTTGCCGTCATGCGCACGCCCGGCCGCGTCTGAATCGTCAGCTTCTCGACGGTGTAGCCGTCGCGCTTCAGCGGTTCACCGTGCTGTCTGGGGTCGAGGTCACACGGTTTCGGCAGGAAACACGCGTCTCCGCCCCACGCCACGAAGAGATTCTTCCGCAACTCGGCTTCGTGCTTCGCCCACTCCGCGAGCGTTGCAGGTGCGCGGTCGTTCTTCCGCAACTCCGCGGCCTGCTTCATCACGAACGCCTGATACTGCTTGTTCGTGGGAATCACATCCGCCGCAGGCGTGAACGGCACAACCGCGACAAGCGCAAGGCCAGCAAGTAAAGCAATTCGCGACATGGGACCACCGGAAGGAGACGCAGGGCAGATGGCGATAGTGTTACCGGAAGAAGCAATGCGTGCAACAGATCAGACGGTGAGTTACCATCGGGCTTTGGTTCTCCTGACACATCCTGAGGGACGCGCCGTGTATCGAATTCTGATCACCGTCGCGGTGTGGCTATTCGCGGGGCCACTGGTTCAGGCAGGCAACACGAAGAAGGTACTCTTCATTGGAATCGACGGATGCCGCTACGACGCAATCGAGTATTCGCAGGCGAAGTATCTCAAGGAACTCGCGAAGGACGGCGCGGTATCCAGGCAGTGCGATGTCCTCGGCGACCGCAAGACCGGGGCGGACAGTTCCACCGGGCCAGGATGGAGTGCGGCTCTCACGGGCGTCTGGGCTGATAAGCATCGTGTCTTCGACAACACCTTCAAGAATCATCATCTTCGCGACTATCCGACGTTCCTCGATCGCGTGAAGACCGCACGGCCGAAGGCGAACGTGGCCGCGTTCGTCACGTGGACACCCTTTCGGGATCATGTATTCGGCAAGAACGCGGGATGCGAGTTGCTTGTCGATGGCGACAAGAAGGGGTACGAACTCGGCGATCGCGTCGTGGCGGAGACCGCGGCACGCGCGCTCGCGAACACCAACCTCGACGCCGTGTTCGCCTATTTCGGCAACACCGACTCCGCCGGCCACGGTTACGGCTTCCACCCCAAATCGCCGAAGTACACCAATGCCATCGAGACTGTGGACACCTACGTTGGGCAGTTGCTGAAAGCGATGCGTGCGCGGAAGTCGTACGCGCAGGAAGACTGGCTGGTCATCGTCTGCACCGATCACGGCGGGAGAGGACGCGGGCACTCGCTCGGCGAGAAAGAACCGCAGATTCGCACCGGCTTTCTCATCCTGCACGGGCCTGCGGTCGCGAAGGGCGCAATCAAGGAGAAGACGTTCAACGTGGACGTTGCCGTCACATCACTGACGCACCTGGGGATCGCGATCAAGAAAGAGTGGGGACTCGATGGCAGGGTAGTCGGCCTCAAGAAGTAACCGCCGACCCGTCGCCCCAGATTCCACTCTTCTCAACTCACAGCTGAATTTTGTTCTACGCTTCGGGCAGCACGTTCTGACTGCCGGAAGCGCACGCATGAAACGACTATTCCGACCGGAAACGCTCTTCTTTGTGCTCACCTGGCTGGGACTGATGGTCGCGTTCCGCGAACGCGGCTTCTACGATCCCGGCTCGCTGTGGCACATCAAGGTCGGCGAGATCATTATCGACCGCGGTATGCCGCATACCGATCCGTTCAGTTACACGTTTGAAGGTCGGCGGTGGGTGCCGCAACAGTGGGGCGCGGAGGTACTGATGGCTCTGGCGCACCGCATCGGCGGCCTCGATGCGCTGTTGCTGGGCTTCACCGCAGGAGTGGCGTTCCTCTACACGCTCCTCTTTCGACGCTGTGTGCAGGGTGGGATGGGGCCAATCCTCGCAGCTGTAATCGTCGGTGGCGTACTGGCCGTCGGCGCATTTCATTATTACGTTCGCCCGCACATGTTCACCATCGCATTCCTCGGCTGGACGATGATGTGCGTGATTGACTACGAACGCGGGCGCTGCACGGAGTGGCGGCTGGCGGGGCTGATTCCACTCTACATTCTGTGGGTGAATCTCCACGGCGGCGTTCTCGGTGGCACGATGACACTGGGGCTGGCCGTCGCGGGCTGGGGCGTGCTCTTCCTCGTGAACGGTCGGCGACAGTCGGTGACTGACGCCACCCGTTCGCCCATCAAATCGTGGCGCGGGGCCTTCCTCCTGGTCGGTATCGTCGCGGCGTGCGGACTGACACCGTTCGTGAATCCGCACGGGCTGGAGATGCTCCGCATCTGGCAGCGCATCGTGGCGTCGAAGGTTTTGCCGAAGGTGATCAACGAGCATATGCCTCTCGACCCGACCTCGCCGCTGGGCATCACGGTCATCGCGCTGGGCGTGGTTTATCTGCTCCTGCTCGCCGGCACCTTGCCGAAACGCCCACGGGTAAGCTGGCTCATTCCGCTGGTGTGGTTCGCGCTGAGCTTCAAGGGCATTCGGCAGGGGCCGCTGTTCGCGGTGTGCGCGGGCGTGGCGATCGCGGACCTGTGGCAGCACACGATCTGGCACCGCCTCCTGGTGAAGCACGGCGACGGTTCAACCGCCTGGAACACCGACGATGCCGCCCGCGTCGCCGCAACGCGCAGCGATCCGCGTGCGTTCGTCCTCCCGGTCCTGCTTGTCGCGCTGGTCTTCACACTGGATGCGCGACGAGTGGAAGTACCCGTGATCGGCAGCGGCTGGGTGCGGTTCGATCCCAACTTCATCCCCTCAGACATGACGAAGGAAGTCACCGACTACGCCGCGAGTGTCCCGCCGGGCACACACATCTTCAATGACGCGAACCTCGGCGGCTACCTGATCTACCACGCCCCGCAGTTGAAAATCTTCATGGACGACCGCTGCGAACTCTACGGCGATGAGTGGATCAAGAACTACTCCGATGCGATGGGTGCGCCGCCGGAACGAGTTGGCCAGGTGTTTGAGTCGTGGGCCACGGAGTATCGGTTCCGCCGCGCCATTGTACAGACGTTACCTCCGGAGAAGGAGAAGCCGTCCATCGAGCAGTATCTCTCGCATTCCCCGCACTGGCGTGAGGTCGCGCGCGGCAAGCGGGCCGTCATGTACGAGCGTGTCCCGTAGAGTTGCGGGGAGAGAACATGAGGCACGTTGGAAGCGAAAAGAACCCGGAGCATCAAGCTCCGGGTTCCGAGGAGTAACGGATTCACGGAACGACTTACCAGTTGTTGCCAAGAACTTCGCCACCAGTCCAGGTCGCCGCCGCGCGGTAGGTCCCGAGGTTAATCGCCTGGTTCACATAGCGGACCGAGCCATCAGCCAGGCCGAAGTTGGCACCATTGGGGTGTTTGCTGCGGAAGGAATAGAGATACGGCCAGTTGCCTGGGCTGTTGAAGCCCGGTTGACCAGCCACCAACCCGTTATTCAGCGGGATCGCGCAAGTTCCATTGGCACCGTTAGCGTAATACCACGCATTGTGGATGTTCACCGCGCCGATATCCTCGCCAATCATCAAGGTATTCGCCAATCCATCCGCCGAGGTGATCTGGCCGAGGGTCAACTTATGCCGGAAGTCTGAGCGGTAGAACAGGCCATTTCCCGTGTCCAGACCGTTGGTGCCATACGATCCGCCAGCGTTGAAGACGAAGCTCCCCCAGGCCCAGTTGTCGCCGCTCACGCCCTTGTAACTGGTGGACGCGACCACCGATCCGCCCGGGTGATTCGCGACATTGGTGCGAGTCTCCGGCGTGGGGTCGCTGGGGCAGCGATACGTCTTGAGAACCGTTGCCCGCAGCGCAACGATCGACGCCGAACCCATCACGGCTTCTGGGTTGTTTCCGAGGCCGCCCCGCTGATACAGGTTACCCTGCTCGATGTACGGCAGGATGCGTGCGAGGAAGCTGTACTGCCGACGGCTCGTTGCCCAGCAGCAACCTGTGCCCGAGACAGGATCGCCGTTATACGGCATCCGGCCGACCGCATCGTTGTAGCTGTGGACTGCGATCCCGATCTGCTTGAGATTGTTGGAACAACTCATGCGTGCGGCAGCTTCTCGCACCTTTTGCACTGCCGGCAGCAGCAGACCAATGAGAATGGCAATAATGGCGATGACGACCAACAACTCGATCAGGGTGAAACCACGACTTTTGCAGCGACTCACGCTAAACCTCCCGGAAATGAGAAGAAATAACCGACGCGTTCCAGCGACTCGCGTGAGAATGACTCGCCACGGATACAGGAAGTGTTGCGAGCCTTCCACCGTGAAGAAATGAAGTATGCCCGGGATCGCTCATCAAATGCAAGTATAATCTGACACTTCTTTCGGGCCGACGCTTGCGAGCCTCCTGGCGAGGCCATACCTTCGTGGTGGCCCGTTGCTCATGTCTACCCGGAGATTCACGATGCTCACTCCACGCTGCGTACCGGACCTCGTCGCCTCGGTTCTGATGGCAACCGTTGTCTGGTCCGCGTGCGGCGAGGAGCCGAAACCGCCCGTCAAGTCGACCGCGCAGGAAGACCACAAACGGATGATGCAACTACTCAAGATCCAGGACCTCCGTCGCGGCGCCGACGGCAACGCGAACTCGCCGCGAGCCGCCAACACCGACGAGTCGAAAGCCACGCCGTACCCGAACTTGCCCGATCCACTCGTGCTCAAGAACGGTGAGAAGGTGACGAGCGCCGCGGTGTGGTGGAAGCAACGGCGGCCGGAGATCGTGGAGGACTTCGACCGCGAAGTGTACGGCCGCGTGCCGAAGACGACTCCTCAGGTGAAGTGGGAAGCCACTTCGACCGAGAAGCAGACCGTCGGCGAAGTCCCGGTGCTCGTGAAGAAACTCGTCGGCCGTGTCGACAACTCGGCGTACCCGCTTGCAACGGTGAATATCCTGCTCACGCTGACAACGCCCGCCAGTGCGAAGGGGCCGGTGCCCGTTATCCTGGAGTTCGGCTTCAATTTCGGCGGCAAGGGAATCCGGCCCAAGGGCGGCGGCCCGACCTGGCAAGAGCAGGTACTGGCGAAGGGGTGGGGCTATGCGATTCTGGCCCCGACCAGCGTGCAACCCGATACCGGCGGTCGCGTGGGAACCAGCGGCAGATACCAGGGGCTGAACAGTGGCATCATCGGGCTGTGCAACAAGGGGCAGCCGCGCAGGCCCGACGACTGGGGCGCACTGCGGGCATGGGCCTGGGGTGCCAGCCGCGCGCTCGATTACTTCGAGACCGACAGGAACGTGGACGCAAAGCGCGTGGGCATCGAGGGGCTATCGCGTTACGGCAAGGCCGCTCTGGTCGCGATGGCCTACGACCAGCGTTTCGCGATCGGCTTCATAGGCTCCTCCGGGGCCGGCGGCGCGAAGATTCACCGCCGCGACTTCGGCGAGAAGGTCGAGAATGTCGCAGGGTCCGGCGAATATCACTGGATGGCTGGCAACTACCTCAAGTATGCCGGGCCGCTGACAGCCAAAGACTTGCCCGTCGACTCGCACGAACTGGTGGCATTGTGCGCCCCGCGCCCGGTCTTCATCAGCGTCGGTTCCCACAAGCTCGACGGCAACGGATGGATCGACGCGAAGGGGAACTTCCTGGCCGGCGTCCACGCGGCCCCGGTCTACGAGTTGCTTGGCAAGAAGGGACTGGGCACCACGGAGTTCCCCAAACAGGAGGTCGCGCTTGTGGATGGCGAAATCGCCTTCCGTCAGCACGCCGGCGGCCACACCACCGTCCCGAACTGGCCCACCTTCCTCAAATGGGCCGACCGCTACCTCACCGTCCAGAAGTAAAGCTGCCGTGGAACGCTTCGATCGCCGCATAGTCGCAGGCAACGTGCCTCGGATCGTGCGGCGATCGCGAACGCGACCCGGCACTACCCCACGGGTACTACCTCGGTCGGGACGTTGTCTGTCGGCTTGAGGCGGTCGCGAAGTTGGCGCGACGCCACGCGGTTGACTACCTCCAGGTACGCCAGCGCGCTGGCCTCGACCACATCGGTACTCACCGCGCGAGCACGCGAGCGTTTCCCGTTGAAGTCGATTTCGATGGTCGCTTCGCCCAGTGCGTCCATGTCCTGACTCACCGAACGGACGCGATAATCCACCACGCGCACCGGCACACCCGTGACGCGATTGATGGCCTTGATGAGCGCGTCGATTGGGCCGTTACCGATGGCCGCGTCGCGCCGCACAGCGCCGTCCTGATGCTTGAGCGTCACGGCCGCGGAGGTCTGCGAGCCGGTGCCGGCGGTACTGGTGAAGCCGACGAGCGTCCAGAGATTACCGGTACCATCCTGAAGCTGATTCTCGGCCAGTGCCTCGATGTCGCCGTCGTAAATCTCCTTCTTCCGGTCAGCGAGTTTCTTGAACTCCTCGAAGACGCGGTTGAGTTGCTCGTCGGTCAGGTGGAAGCCGAGGTCCGTCACGCGCTGCTTGAGTGCATGGCGGCCACTGTGCTTGCCGAGCACCAGTTCGGTGCGGGGAATCCCCACGTCTTCGGGCTTCATGATCTCGTAGGTACTGCGCTCCTTCAGCATTCCATCCTGGTGGATGCCTGCCTCGTGCGCGAAGGCATTCTGTCCAATGATCGCCTTGTTCCGTTGCACCTGGTTGCCCGTGATGACCGAGAGCTTGCGGCTGGCCGGGTAGAGCAACTTCGTGTTGATCCCGGTGGTGAGTCCGTAGAAATCCTGGCGCGTGCGAAGTGCCATCACCACTTCTTCCAGCGCCGTGTTGCCGGCACGCTCGCCGATACCGTTGATGGTGCATTCAACCTGCCGCGCGCCCTCGCTCAGCGCCGCAAGGCTATTGGCCACCGCCAACCCCAGATCGTTGTGGCAGTGAACCGACAGCACGCACTTGTCGATGCCGCGCACGTTCTGCTTGAGGTGCCGGATGACGGCGGCATAGTGTGTGGGCACCGCATAGCCAACCGTGTCCGGGATATTGAGCGTGGTGGCGCCTGCTTCAATGGCGCGTTCAACGACCTCGGCAAGAAAGTCGAGTTCGGTGCGGGCCGCATCTTCAGGAGAGAACTCCACGTCCTCGCAGCGGTCGCGCGCACGCTTGACACCCTCCACCGCGCGCTTCACCACTTCCTCTGGCGACATTCGCAACTTGAACTCGCGGTGAATGGCGCTCGTTGCGAGGAAGACGTGAATACGCGGACGCGCGGCATCCTTCACGGCGTCCGCGGCGCGGTCAATGTCAGCGGGGTTGCATCGCGCCAGCCCGGCGATGATCGGCCCCTGCACCTGCCGCGCGATGGCCTGCACGCTCTCGAAGTCGCCCGGCGAGGCGATGGGGAAGCCGGCTTCGAGCACGTCCACGCCAAGCTCGGTGAGAAGCCGGGCCATCTCCAGCTTCTCACCGAGGTTCATGCTGCATCCTGGGCTTTGCTCGCCGTCACGCAGCGTGGTGTCGAAGATCAGGACACGGTTCGGATCACTCGGCACGGGCATAAGAGGCTCCTGAAACGAAATCGGCCCCGGAACACCAGTTCCAGGGCCGCGTCAACTTCGTCGTTCGGATAGTCAGTCACCGAAGCGCGAAGAGCACCGGCCCCGCGGCGGGCGAAGAAGGAGGCAAAGGATGGGCAGCGGAACAGGCTTCATCGAAACGAACTCGCTCGGGTGAATCACACTGGAAGTCTACGGCGCCCCAACGCTGGCAGCAAGAGCATTTACCGAAAGATAAAGCGTTCGACTGTCAGAGTGTACGCGCCGCGCGAGTTGGTGGAACTGCGATTGCTGATCGCCCAGCCGATCGTAAGACTCCCAACACCAACCGCCAACCGCCCTCACACGCCCTTCCCTTACTCTTCGTAACCTGCGTTCGGATAGTATGGGTTCGCGTTGCGTGGGTTCATCTCGATGAGCTTGTCGAACCAGTTGGCCGCGGCGCCGATAACCGGCGTCAGTCCGCCATTCTGCACCTTCGGCTGGAAGAGTTCGAGTTTCAGTTCGTCGCCGGAGCGGCGCACGGTCAACACGACGGGCGGAAGTTTCTCGAACGCCGCGGCCAGTGCCGCCTGGGCTGTGTCGGCAGCCTTCACACGCTCGTCTGAGGGAATCAGTCGGCCGCGGCTCACAGGCAGGATCGAGTTGAGCGGCGGCCCCGATCCGGTTCCGGGCGCGAACTCGATGGCCCCGATGAGCTGACCGAGGCCGAGTGTGCCAACCAGTTTCAGTTCGCCTTCCGGCAACGGCAGTGGCTTGCTACCTGTCACCGAGGCCGCAGCCGGGATGAGTGCGCCGGCGACGTGGTTGCGGTTCTGCCCGATCACCAGTGTCGCATCCTTACGCGCAAAGTGAACCGCAGTCTTCCACGGCAGCCCTGTCGCTGGCAGCGAGAAAGTTTTCACACCGCCCACAGTCTCACTCGATGGCGGCGCCGGTTGTTTCTCGTGTGCGATCTCTGCCACAAGTTTCGGAAGCATCTCCTCCCACGCGGTTGCACTCGCGTTATCGTCCAGTTGCAGCACGAGCATGGGCATGGGCCGCGCATCCTTCGGTAGCTCTCGCTTCGCTGGCACCACCACCGTGACCGTTCGCACCTTCGTCAGTAACGCACGCACGGGCACCTTCCGGTTCTCCTCCAGTTCCTTGAGCACGTCACCAGGGAGTCGGCCGAGTACACCGCCCGCCTTCGCAGTCGCATCGAGAAAACCGACGATCGCCGCGGCGCGATCCTTCTCCGGCAAGTTGAACGACGCGGCAACGATCGCCGGTTTCTTGGCGTATGCGAGCGACTCCGATGTCACCACTGGCCCCGATAATAGGTGCGCGAGTGGGCTTTTCTGCGCAGGATCGAACTGCGCACCGATGGCGAGTGCCATCCCGCCGTCGCGGAACTGCGCAAGGCCCGCGACCGTCTTCATCGCCTTCTGACTGACCACGATGCGCAGCCACGCCAGCATGTCCGAGTCGAGTGGTTCACTCCGCGCGCGGCTGGCGGCATCGAACTGCGTCAGAATCGCCGGCACATCGGCATAGAAGAACAGCCCCGGCTTGCGATAGGCCACCGCAGCCGCCTTGAAGCTCGGACGGGAACCAAGTGATCCTTTCTCTTCATTCAGAAAGCGTTTGATTAGCGGCGCAATGGCCGCCTTGCTCGTCCCGACAACGAATAGTCCCGGGGTGAACGCATAGGTTCGCTCGTGCAACCCCTCTTCGAGCGGCTTGTCGTTCTCCAGCTTCGGCTGGCCGCTCGCGTCGTACTGAATCCTGGGCTGGCGGTGCTGGAACACGGGCACCTTCGATACTTCCGCGACCTTCCGCAGCGAGGGGGTGGTGGTAACGAACATGCGTGCCGCCAGCCCGGCCGCGGCACTCTGCCCCGTGAGCACGGCCAGCGCCGCCTCAGGTTCACCACGGCTGTTGAAGCCGAGGAAGCCGACCGCGATGCCACCGAGTTTGCGGAACTCCGCGAGCACCTCCGGCGAGACGAACAGCGCCAGTTCGGCAAGCTGTTTCTTCGCGCGCAAATCCTGGATCGTCCTGGCCTGATCCTTCTTGCTATGAATGAACGGGATGCTGTTCTCGAGGGGTGTTCCCTTGAAGAGCGCGGCGAGTTGCGGGCCGAGTTCCGCTGGCCCATGCACCTCCGCGAACGCGACCGTCTCAGAGGGGAACAGAGTCGCAACGTCGGTCGGTGGCGCGGCGGAAGCGGCCGGCACCACCAGCAGTATCAGCCCGCAACACGCCCAGCGGATCATTCGTCGTCCTCGATATGTCGGAGACTGCGCCGGCGTGTACCCACTACTTCGACTTCCACTCACTCTTCGTTGCCCACGCCAGCGCGTTGGTGAGCAAGCGGATGAAGTGCTCATCCTGGAAGTCGTCGGGGTGGCCCAGCGATGTGTAGAAGACGCGGCGACCGTCCTTCTCGCGCGTCCACGCCACCGGTTCCGACTCCTTACCCATAAACCCCTGGAGTAGCACGTTCACATCTGCCGCAACTTTGGGATTCTTGTACAGACTGCCGTTAGTTTTGAACGGCTTGACACCCACCAGGATCGGAGACGTTTTCCCCTTCGCGGTCGGCTTCACGTCCGCGACTCCTGGGCCAAAGTGTCCTTTATAGTCTCCGCCCAGCACCACGCGGTCCATCTCCAGCCACTTCTGGAAGCCGTGGCTCGCGGTACGAATCCCAATGATTGGCCGGCCCGATTTGACGTACTCTTTCACATGCTTTAGCGAGTCACCATCAATCTGGAGTCGCCGTGTGAAGAAGATCGCCACGTCGGCCGTGGCGAGAGTCTCGATCCCTTTCAGTGCCGCATCCTTGTCCGACTTCGCGGCAACCAACGTACATTGTACCGGAAAGTTCGCCTCAAGATACTTCTGAAGGCGGGCGAGTGAGGCATCCGACTTGTACTCGAAGGAACCGGACACCATCACCACCTTGAGTTTCCTGGCCCCACTCGTTTTCGGAGGGAGGAGCCGATCCGATGCGAGATACGCGAACAGGTCCGCCACCTGCGGTGCGGTGAGTGTGTCGAGCAGTTTCTCTGGCATGAGTGAAACTGCCGAGGGTGTCATCTCCGCGATATCGGCCTTCGCCACGCTCGCCGTTGTCACCTGATCGTTGACGACGCTGGTGAGCGTCACCGATTCGCCGCTCTCGCGGGCCACGCCCGAGAGTTTCCGGTCGTCCTTCGTCAGCACGCTGTACGTCATGTATTCCGGGCGGATGTAACCCGAGGGGTCGACGATCTGCGTGAGCAGGTAGACGCGGTTCTTGCGGTCGGCCGTGGTCAGGTCCGGGCCGACCTTGCCTCCCTCGCCATGCAGCGTGTGGCAGGCGGCGCAGTGTTTCGTGAACAGGACCTGGCCGCGAGCCGCATCACCCTTCTCCTTCTGAAGCGCGATGTTGAGGCCGCCAATCCGCGCTTGCTTCTCGCCGGCGGTGGCTGGCGCGAGTTTGCCGAAGTGTTTCTCGATGATGGCGGTCACGCCTTTGTTATCGAGCTTCACGGCGGCACGGGCGTGATCGAGTGTGAAGTCGCTCTTCGGGAGTTTGCCCGTCTCCCACTGCTTCAGGAGCATCTGTGTCCAGTTCGGGCGGGTCAGGAGTGTCGAAATCGCCCGCTTCTTCACACCAGGGGTGAATCCGGAATAGCTCGCGAGAATCTTCTCGCCGACGGAGTCGTGATCGAACGCCTCCAGCCCACCGAGCAGGCCCATGCGCATCGCGTCAGTTCGGGCCGCGGCGAGTTGCGTGAGGAAGAGTTCCTCCGCGCGCGGGTCGCGCACATCGCGGAGCAGCGCGACAGCCTTCAGCCGGTTGGCCTGACCGAATGTCTCCTCGGCCACGAGGGCGCGCAGTTCGGCGCGTGCCGGTGGGTCTTTCATCCGTGCGAGCACTTCGAGCACAAGCAGGTCTTTCGGCCGCTCCTTCCGCAATCGTGCGAGCGGTTCACGGAGTGCCGGGGGCACACCGTTCTGTGGATTCGATTGCAGTGCGGTGGCGATGCCGCGGAGGACCGCGTTCACGTTCCCCTTGAAGCCTCGCGTTTGCAGAAGCAGCGAACCGGCACGCTCCGGGCCGCGCGTGATGTTGCCCGACATGAGTCGCCGCGCGGCGCGTTCGTTGAAGAAGTCCACGACCCTCGGCCCACCAACTCGTGGATATGCAAAGCGGATAAAGCCCGTGGTATCGCGACGGTTCGCGTCTTCCTGCGCCCACCACACGAGCATCGGCAGGAGCGGGTCTTCCCCGATCAGTGGGTTTGTCAGGAGTGCATCGGCGATGGCGAGTTCCTGCCGCGGAGGGAATCGCCGCGCCGTGCAGGCAAGCTGAGCAGCCACCACCGGGCTTTTTTCGCTGACCCCCATCCGCTGGAGTTCTCCGAGCGTCGATTCGGAAAGTGTCTGCTCGTCGCCGACGAGCCGGACCATCCACGCGCGGACATACTCATTCTCGTGGTTGCCAACCACGGTGAAGTCGCCCTCCATCCAGCCACCGGCCGAGGCCAGCGCCCAGAGCGATTCCAGCGCGGTTTGCTCCTTCTCGGTGAAGAGCCACTTCCGCAGTCTGGGGAAGATACTCGCATCGCCGCGTTCGGCGATGAGGCGTCGCGCCTCATTGCGCCACCACTTGTTCTTGCTCTTGAGCAATTCCGCGAGTTGCGCGGTCGATTTCTTCCGGAGATCGAATGTGGGGTATTTCGGGCCGCCCTGATATTCGATCCGGTAGATGCGTCCACTGGTTTTGTGCCAGTCGTCCACGGGGTCGAGGTGAGCCGCGCGTTTGTCGTACCAGTCGGCGACATAGATACAGCCGTCCGGTCCGAGCATGAGATCGACCGGGCGGAACCACGGATCGGCGCTGGTCATCAGATCGCCGCCATGCGAGGCCTTGAACGAGGACTTCACGGCATCGATTTTGTGCCAGTAGATCGCGCTGGAGAGGAGATTCCCGGCGATGTATTGCCCGCGATACTGTGCCGGGTAAAGGTCTGCATCGTAGAGCACGCCGCCACAGGTGACGTGGCCGCCCTTGAAGCCCGTATACGCAACGTGATCGAAGTAGCCGTAGGTGTAAGGATTGTGCAGCGGGCCGTGCTTGCTGAAGCCCTTCAGGTAATACGCGCCTTGCATCTGATGCAGGCAGGCGAAGCCGCCCCAGTTCGTACCGGCGATGACCTGCCCGTTGCGGTCGAAGTCGAGGCCATATGTGTTGCCGCCCCCCTCGCTGAATAACTCGAACCGCTTCGTTTTCGGGTGGTAACGCCAGATGCCTTGCTGGAACTCGATCACTTCGGGCGAGTCTTTCGTGCCTGCATCGCTCTTCCGCCAGGCGGGGTTTTTGATCTTGCAAGTGCTGGTGCTTCCGGCAGCTCCGTAGAGCCAGCCATCCGGCCCCCATTGGAGCGAGTTGGCCAGCGAGTGCGTGTCGTTCATGCCGAAGCCAGAGAGGAGCACATGCGGGTCGGAATCCGGAACGTCGTCTTCGTTCTTGTCCGGGTAAAAGAGCAAGTACGGTGGTTGCACAACGTAAACGCCGCCATTGCCGATGCAGAAGCCGCTGGCGATGTTCAGACCCGTCACGAAATCCTTCGACTTGCGGAAGACGCCGTGTTCGTCCGGGTCGGAAAGAATGGTGATGCGATCCAGCCCCTTTGGGCCATGCGGCGGCGGTTCAGGAACCCTGTCGTAGACGGTGCGCAGGTAGCGGTCCTGCGTGACGGGCTTGAGGCCGGCGTAGTGCGGGTACTGGAGATACTGCAACACCCAGAGCCGGCCGCGCGAATCGAAACTCATGCTCACCGGTTGGCGGATCATGGGTTCGCTGGCCACACAGCGTACCGAGAAGCCTTCTGGCAGCGTGAACTTCTTCACTGCCTCTTCGGGCGTGAGTGCGCCACGAGGTTGAGCCGACGCAAGCGACGCGCAGATGAGGAGCGCGCAGAGAGGGAGCAGCAGACGCATCAGGTGGGACTCCGTGCGAGGAGGCTAGAGATGCAGGATGCGGCACCGGAGTCAGAAATGCAAGGGGCGAACCATCGCGCCAGCAGTGTTATCGCGAACGGCGAACAAATGCCTGCCTGACATCCGATCGGCAAAGATAAACGAGCATCGCCGCTGTCAGCCCAATCATCCGTTCCCAAGTTGATGGATGGCGTCACGCAACGGCTGACTGGAAATGTAGATCATTCCCCCAAACCCCTGATCCAGTTCCAGGATCAAGAACACCGCGCTGGAAACGACGAAGGCACCGAGGAACAGCACCATGAACATCGTGGCATGCCGCGGCGCGAACAGACCGTAAATCGCGAAGGCGATGGAAACCCAGCTCACTATCAGCACAAGGAAGATAGTCGGGATCGACAGGTCGCGCTGCGACGACAGGCGTGTGCGGGTCTGTGCGATGTCATACACGATCTTCAGCGCATGGGCATGGGTCGATCGCTGAGCCTCGGTCTTCGGTTGCAGGTCGAGGATTCGGTTGTAGACCACGTCGTAGTGGCCCTTGTCACTGATCGCCGGAACCGCTCCTTCCGGCGCGGGTTCCTCGGGCCAGGTGCGGCGCACGAGATCGGCGACGGCTTCGCGGAGTTCGCGTCGCGCGGTCTGCGCCTCAGGGCCATAATGCGCGAGCGTCCGGTCGAGCACGATAACGTTCGCCGCCAACTGCGTTACTCCGTCTCGCTGGTTGTCGAAGGAACTTTTCGCGGAAGCGACGAGTAACCCCAGTACCATCCCGGTCATGGTGACGACGACTTCCATGACTGGGATGACGATGTCCTTGGTGCCCGTATTGAGATGCTCGACAGGGAACCGGCGCCGCAGATACACGCCGACGACGGCGCTGGCGAAGATACAGGCCAATACGATGAGGCTGACTACCAGCGGGGTCATGGATCTCGGTCCTTGTTCTCGACACCCGACTTCTTCAGTCCCACCAACCGATTCGACGCTTCAGCCAGGATCAGCAGGCACAGAACGACGATGTGGATAGCATGACGGTGCCTCAGTTGAACAGCATGCGATTATCAGATGTTGCTGGCCACCATCGACGATAGATTTCGGCTTGCCTCTTGTCCGTGGCCCCGCATTCCGTCATCCTTCACCACATCGCACACGCTTGCCTCGTCGGAACGCTGCCATGGGTCATCCTGCTGTCACGTCTCGCGGTCGCAATCTTGCGTTGCTGGCTGCGTTATTGGGCTGGATGTTCGACGGACTGGAGATGGGCCTCTTCCCCATGGTGGGGAAGGACTCGCTCCGCGAGTTGCTCGGATCGGGCGCGACCCCGGAACTCGTGAACCAGTGGTACGGCGTGATCCTTGCGTGCTTCCTTGTCGGTGCGGCGACTGGTGGCGTACTGTTCGGCTGGCTTGGCGATCGGATCGGCCGCGTCCGGGCGATGACCCTGAGCGTGCTGATGTACTCGCTGTGCAGCGGGCTGAGTGCCGCCTCCGCGGAGGCGTGGCAATTCGGTCTGTTGCGCTTCATCGGGGCGCTGGGCATGGGCGGTGAATGGGCGCTGGGCGTGGCGCTGGTGATGGAACTGTGGCCGAACACCTCGCGAGCGTGGCTGGCCGGGTGGATCGGTATGTTCGGCAACTTCGGCTACCTGATCTGCGGCGCCATTGCGCTGGGTCTGAATCACATCGCGCCAGGAGAGATTCAGAAGTGGCTCACAGGGGTCGGTATCCCGGATTCGTGGGCCGTATCGCTCACGGCCAACCGCAACTGGCGACTGCTCATGCTGACAGGCGCGGTACCAGCGATGCTGACAGTGTTCCTGCGTTTGCTTGTGCCTGAGTCCGAGAAATGGCTGAAGGAAAAGGAAGCGGGAAAGGCGTCGCACTGGTCGGGTCGTGACCTAGTCGGCGTGGTGATCGGCGCAGCGGTGGCACTGGGTGTGATCGCGCTCTGGACGGAGTCCGCGACAGCGATTCCCCTCGGGCTTCGCGTCGTCGCTTCGATTGCCGGCCTACTGGTGGTAGTCGTCGGCTACCTGTATCCGGTGCGTGGCTATCTCGCGCGTGGTGGCCTGCCGCAACAGCAACGCCGCCATACACTCGGCCGGATGCTCCTGGCGGCGGGCATCAGTGGTGTGCCGCTGCTGGGCACCTGGGCGGGCCTGATGTGGATGTATATGTGGGTGAGCAAGTTGCCCGGTGGGGGCGTGGCCGACGCCAAGCCGTGGATGCAGATTGTGTCGTCGATGGGGGCAGCGACTGGTTGCCTCGTGGGGGCGGTGCTCGCCGGCCGGCTGGGTCGGCGTCTCGTCTACGCGGCGCTGTGCATTCTGTCGCTAGCGTCGATGGTCGCTTTCTACCGGCTCAACACCGAATACGGCGTGATCTTCGTCCTCAGTGCCGGCTGGCTTGGCTTCATCTCGGCATCGTTCTACGGCTGGCTGCCGCTGTATCTGCCGGAACTGTTTCCCACCGCGGTGCGTGCCACGGGTCAGGGCTTCGGTTACAACTTCGGTCGGATTCTTGCGGCCGCCGGCACGCTCCAGATGGCGAACGTACTCGCCTACTTCCACGACGACTACGCACGGGCCTGTGCGCTGGTCGCCGTGGTCTATGTGGTCGGCCTCGTGCTGATCGGCATTGCTCCGGAGACGAAGGGGAAGCCGCTGCCAGAGTAATGGGAAGTCGATGGGCAAGGGACGTTCACAACGACACAGCACACGAGAGGAATTCGCCTGACTCCTCTCTCCGTCTGATGTTGTGTACTCACGCTTCAACTGGTCAGCCCGCGTTCAAATCAACACTGTCCCGGAACGCTGGCAGCCACAGGCACTGCACACCGGGCAGAGACGCCACTGGTACGCCTTGCTGCTGCATGTTGGGCAGTTGTCGGTGAACCGTTCATCAACCGGGGTAGCGCATCGCCAGCAGTGGTCGAGTTTGTCGCCCTTGCGCTTGGCCTTGCGTGTGTGATTCGTGTCCTTGTCATGGGCGGCCAATCGTGCGCCCAGAGCGCCACGGAGCACGTTGGCGAATCGCACATCTTCCTCCGTGAATGCCTCAGGGTCCTGCGCGAACATGGCGTTGAGTTGTTCGACGGCTTCCAGCCCTTCTGCCGCAATCTCAGGATTGCCGCGTGCCTCGATGGCGGCCTGACGCAACCGCTCAATCGCGGCCTCCACAGTCGTTTCCCGCTTCTGCATCGTCTTCGGCATTGTTAACTCGGTTGAGGTGCAATCGCCTGGGGTGTGACGCTTTACTCATCTTACGCAATTTCCAATGAGACGCAATGTTGCGCGGTCCGCAGGCGACGGCTGAGACTCTTGCACCACAATAATTGCATTTGCGGATTGAAGCGATTGTGCCGCCTCAGATGGCGGGCACGCAGCCGGCGGGGTCAGAACGCTTGCTGAAACCCGAACCAGAACTGCAGCGGTGTGCCGCCTGTGAGGGCCTTGCCCACATCGAAACGCAATGTGGCACGTTCGATGAAACTGAAGATCGCCACATCCATCCGCAGGCCCGCGCCGAGCGCGTGCGCCACGTTGCCGCCAACTGCGTGGCCGTTCGCATAGACCGCACCCACGTCGTAGAAGGTCGCCAGCCACACGTTGCGGGCGCCGATGCAGTGGTCGAGGGTATCCCAGGTCACGTTCCGCGCCAGCGGCCAGCGCAGTTCCACGTTCCCCACCCACATCGCACTCCCCTGACGTTGCGCCAGATCGTAGCCTCGAAAGATCGTGCTACCGCCCAGCGCGAAGAATTGCCCCTCGCGGGGTGTCGCCACCTGACCGAGTATGCGCGTCGCCAGTCGTACTCCCTGGAACGGCCCGGCCCACTCGCGTAGCCCGTGGACCCACGCGAACTCACCGCGAGCCTGGGCCAGCGGTTGCCAGTTGGTGAAGTTCGCCTGCCCGCCGGAAACGACTGCATCGGCCCATACCCCACACTCGGGGTCCCAGTACGGCGTGTAGAGATTCAGTCGGCCGTGCCAGCCGGCCATCCAGAGGCGATCCCAGCGTGTACCGCCGGTCGTTCGCGCATAAGGAAGGAAGTTGTCCTGGTAAGTGGCGAAGAATTCGTCGTAGAGCATGGGCGGGAGGTACATGCTGGAACTTTCCTTCCAGATACGCCGCGCATAGCCGCTGATGCGTTCGGGGCCGCCGCCGCCGTTCTGCCCGAACCACGGACCGCCAATTCGCGACTCCCAGTTCAGGCCATACTCGCTGTGTTCCCCATAGAGGCGTGCATCCGCGCCGACCACAGCGTCTCGATAGTCCGAACGCAGCGCGCTGTACGCGCCGAATGAGTAGCGCTCCGTCCGATAACCGCCGGCGCGGAGGCCGAGCATCGAGGATCGTGTATACCACGGGTCCTGATACGAAGGCCCCCAGACCCACGGGCCGGCGACGAAGTTCCAGTGATCGTAATCGGTTGTGAGGTTCGTCTCATCGAGCATCGTGTAGAGCGGCGTGGCGCGGAAACTGGGGTGTGTCTTCCAGTGATTGTTGCCGGGGTTGGCATCGAGCAACACGCGGTCGGGATCGACCGTCACCTGCTCTGGCTCGAACGGCAAGTCCGCGTCGATACGCCAGCGGTTCCCACCCAGCGGCGTGACCGTTGTGCCCACTTCACCGATGCGCACGGCTTCCGCGTAAGGGCCAATGGGAACGCGCACGACAGAATCGCCCCGTGTGAATGCGAGTACGGTCGGTTCCGTGAACTCGCGGCACTGCGCCACAACCACCGAGGTGGTGTAACGCGCCACCGTTCGCGGCCCCCCGGCCTGTTCGACGGACACACGCTCGACTGTCCAGTCCGTCAGCCCCTTGCCATATACCCAGCGTTCGAAGAACTCGCCCCAGTCGCGACCGGTATACGCTTCCAGTTCCGCTCGAAACTGCGCGGCGGTCAGGATTCGCCACGAGTATTTCTTCACGACACCGCTAATGAAGTCGAGGAACGCGGCCTCGCCGAGCCGGTCCTCGATCATGGCGAAGACCTTCGACCCGCGGTCGTACGCGCCGGTAAAGAGGCCGTACAGGTGCTTGTACTGCGGTAGTTCCTGCGCCGCTGGCATCATTTCACGGTTGCGGATTGCATGGTACATGCTGCCGTAACGGTAGTTATCGCGGTAGATGTTCGGGAGCCAGCCAAAGCCGCGTGGCCAGGTGATGAACGGGTTGTTCTTCCCGTGCTTCATGTCCATCAGGCGGTGTGTGAAGTACGACGCCGCTCCCTCATCCATGAACGGCTCGGAGTAGCCGTTGGTGCCGACCATGTTGTACCACCACTGGTGGCACGTTTCGTGGGAGACGAGGTACTCGACATACCCGCGTGCCAGATGTGGCATTCCAAAGACGCGCTCGTCGATCATCACCAGCCCGGCGCATTCATTGCCGTTCCAACCGAAGTACGATTCGGCCACAGTGAACTGCGAATACGGGTAGGCACCGAACCACTGGGAATACACCGGGATCGCTTCGCCCACGATCTTGAGGATCTCCGTTGCGTAGAACTCGTGTTCGGGGAACGCGAGTACTTTCAGCGCGACGGTGCGGCCATCAGGGAGTTTGGTGGTGCCAGTGAACTCGCGATAGCGTGCCGACGACAGCACCGCGAAGTCACGCCCTACGAATGGCTCGAACACAACCTGCTTCGTACCATCGCCCGCCTTCACCTCGCGCCGAATCTGGGCCGAGGCTGCGACCAACTCATTCTCAGGCACGGTGAGTTTCGTGTTGAAGATGCCCGCCTCGTTGTACCACGGCTGATGCCACGGCACGAAGGGCATTGGATGCCAGCCCGAATCATCGACGACAGCCAGGAGTGGCAAGGCGTTGGTGAAGAAGGTCACCCCTTCGTAGTGACCCCAGCGACCCTGTTTGTTCGGCAGGCGGATATCGCAGAAGAGTTCGACCGTGACCGATTCGCCTGGCGCAACGGGCATTGGCAACTCGAAGCGTAACGCGGTCGGGTTCTTCTCCTCGTAGCTCCACTTCAACGGCACTGGTGGGCCGGAGGGTGGAACAAGCTGGGCGAGTTTCACATCGCCAGTGCGTCCGTGGCGGTCAATACCCAGCGATGGCTGCACGCGAAGCATTTCGAGCGTCTTGGCGAATAGCAGAGCCTCTCCACCGGGCACCTTGAAGTGGGGATAGAAGTTGAACGCGAGTTGCCGGGTGGGAGTGCGTGTGGTGTTCGTCCACGTCACGCGCTCGCGCACGATAGCGTGATGCGTCTGGGCATTGAAGGTGATGTCGAGATCGTAGCGCGGGAGATTCGGCGGAAGCGCAGCCGGTAGCGTGTCCGCGGCGTGCGCGAACGAAACAGTGAGTAGCGCAGCCACAACGGCAGTCGCGGCACGCAACACAGCAGCCGGAATAAGAACGGACTTCCCCACGGCGGCGGGATAGCGTGAAAGGCACGACAACGCCAGTTCAGTTGGCGTTTTTTCTGCGATTTTCGCGGCGCTGGCAGGGAAGCTGGCTCATCTCGCGCATGCCATCGGGGAGTTGGACTTCATCGGGCACGAGAACAGGAAGGCCCTGCTTAATGCGGAAGCATGCTGAGCATGAATCGCAGACGAGTCGCTGATCGTCTCGGGTGAGGGTGGCTTCGTGTTGGGGGTCAATGGGGCAACGGAGTTGCGCGAGGAATGCATCGTCCATGTTGGGAAGTGTAGGGAGAAGAGTGAAGGAGTGTGTGAGGATTGGAGAAAGCAAAAAAGCCCCGGTGGATTGCTCCACCGGGGCTTCAATGTATCTCTGCAAGTTGGTAGCGATGAATAGCCTGTTGAAGCAGGGATATGATAGGTCACCGCACTGCTCAGGGTGCGGGCCTTATCGTTAGAATCCTTAGAAAGGAGGTGATCCAACCGCAGGTTCCCCTACGGTTACCTTGTTACGACTTAGTCCCAATCAGGAAGTCCATCTTCGGCGCCGGATAGCGACTTCGGATGTCCCTCCCTTTCGTGGCTTGACGGGCGGTGTGTACAAGGCTCAGGAACACATTCACCGCGGTGTTGCTGACCCGCGATTACTAGCGATTCCGGCTTCACGCAGGCGAGTTGCAGCCTGCGATCTGAACTGGGGCGTGTTTTTTGCGATTTGCTTCTCTTCGCAGAGTTGCTTCGCTTTGTTCACGCCATTGTAGCACGTGTGCAGCCCTAGACATAAAGGCCATGAGGACTTGACGTCATCCCCGCCTTCCTCCGGTTTAACACCGGCAGTCCCTCTAGAGTGCCCTTTCGGTTGCAACTAAAGGTAAGGGTTTCGCTCGTTATGCGACTTAACGCGACATCTCACGACACGAGCTGACGACAGCCATGCAGCACCTGTACCAGGCTCTACCCTTGCGGGCATTCGTCACCGTTTCCGGCTTCTACTACCTGGCGCTTTCGCACATGTCAAGTCTAGGATAAGGTTCTTCGCGTAGCCTCGAATTAAGCCACATGCTCCACCGCTTGTGTGAGCCCCCGTCAATTTCTTTGAGTTTCAGCCTTGCGACCATACTCCCCAGGCGGAGCACTTAACACTTTCG
>CAYRDG010000025.1:0-73684 GCA_964422915.1 uncultured Frigoriglobus sp.
GGCAAGATAGTCCGACGCCCCGGAACTTCCCACCCAAATACAAGACGCACACCCGCGTCACCTGCGGGTTTCACTTCTCCCTTGCATTCCGTAGCGAGTTCGGCAATGACTGAAAGGAAGCCGCGGGCTTTGCGCGGTGTCGGTAGGAGACGAGAATGTCCGCGATTAGCGCGATTACCGCGGTTCTGCTCGGCGGTTTAACTTACACGATGGCCCCTGTGCCACCTGATGCGCCGCAAGACCCGCTAGCCCGTGGCTTCATGGGCATCACTGTTGGTAGTGGATCGCTCACTATTGAAGCTGTCGAACCGAAGTCACCCGCTGCCAGGTCCGGACTACGACCCGGCGATGTGCTTGTGCGTCTTGGCACGCTCCAGCCGCATCACTTTGATGAGGTAATCGCCCATGTCACCTCATTCCGACCCGGCGCGATGTTGGAGGTCGAAGTCCAGCGGGGCAACGACCGTAAGACATTCAAGCTACGACTCACCAGTCGGCCGCCGGAACTCGACCTGCCACGACAATACCCCAACAACGTGTTCCCGATCCCGTGATGGTTGAAGACAGCGCGAGGCGACCGCGCCGATTCACGCTTCGTCACCACCACTACACAGCACGACGCTCCCACGTAAGATGCCCGAACCGTTGCGGCGTGGATGTTCTCTGCCGCGTCTGGTGAGGAGCGCGCACTTGGTCGTACCGTATATCCTCGCCATCTGCCTCTGCGGCGTTTTCTGCCTCATCCCGTTGGGGCTGTACCTTCTGTGGCTGGCACAATTGACGCGGCGCGAACACCCTGCCCCGGTGTCCGGCGCATGGGACTTCGCAGGCATACTCCTTGCGCTCTCCGGTTTCATCGCCTTCGGAGGTGGACTACTCCTGACGCTCCTCCAGTCCAATGCCCGTTACTGGATGCGCGGCAATCTGGAAGGGCTGCGCGCTGCTTGGATGCAAGAGCGTGTCACCTGGGGTTTCATCGTCTTCGTTTACCTCCTCTTCGTCCTGAGTTTCGCGGTCGTGGGCTTCCTCGTGCGTCGCCGGAACCTCGTGGTCTACAACGTCGAACCAGCAGCCTTTGAAGCGGTACTCACGGAAGTGTTCCACCGACTCGGACGGACAGTCGAACGTCAGGGCAACCTCTGGAAGTCCGACGCGGTGCTTTTTGAACTGGATGGGTTCGAAGCCGGACGGACGGTTACGCTGCGGTGGGTATCGCCGGACCTCCGCCTCTATGAGGAAGTGATGCGGCAAGTGCGTGCGGCAATAGCAGCGCACCCGACCGAGGACAACCCTGCGAGCCGCTGGATCATGGCAGTCGCGGTCGGATGCTGGAGCGCTGCCGCGGCGTGCTTCGGACTCCTTCTTTACGCCCTCTGGCTCGCACGTTGAACAATTCGGAAAATCCCTCGCGTTCGTTACCCTCGTGTGCCGATAGAGCCGTTATCGAGCGGAACGCGAGGACACGCAAATGAAGCGTATGCTGTTAACGGTGGCCGCACTGTGTCTGGTAGCGGGCGCGGCCCGGGCGGATTGGGGCGGGCCAGGTGCTCCTCCTTCCGCGTCAGGTGGGAAGATGCAGGTGCCGCAAATCGGCGGGCCAAACACCTTGTTGGGGATGGGCGATCCGTATAACGGCGTCGCCCCCGACAAGTACGGGCTGAATCCGCGGCTCAAGAGGCTGTTCCGGCTCCACACGCGGAATGAACCCGCTGTCGTGCCGCCGTCGTACTACTACCCGATGATGGGCTACAATCAAGGCGGCCCTGCATACAACCCGACCGGCTATCCGCCTGGTGCTTACGGTCAGCCGCAAGGGACACTGGTATTCCCACACCAGCCGTATATCCGCAGCCCGCGTGACTTCTTCATGTACGAAAAGAATCGTTAAGACGAACCGACTTGCATGACCCCAGGGGCCATCGAAACAGCCCTCGGGGTCATCGCGGTTGCGCCTCGATCCCGGAAATGGCTTTCCGCACACTCTCCGGCAGCCCGCACTTCATCTCCGCGCGGTAGTCGTAGCTCACCACAACCGCCACGCCCTCGCATACGAGCGCATGAGTAGTCCGACTAACCACCCGATGCTCAAAGCTCACGCGGTCTTCCTTCACCTCACTCGCCCGAACGCCGACCCAAACACGATCCGGGAACTTGAGCGGCTTGCGATACGTTGCTGACGTGCTTTTGAGGATCGGCCCCTGCCCCGTCTCACGTTTCAGTTGCAGCCAGCCCGTGCGTTCGAGGTACGTCAGTCGTGCGTCCTGGAAATAGCGGAAGTAAACGAGATTACTGACATGATCGAACGAGTCCATGTCGCTCCAGCCCACATCCAGTTCAATCACGACTGGGAAGCCCTGGAGTTGTGCGTGAGCCATGTGGTTCCTCCTCGACAAGCCACCGATTGAATAGTATACGCGCGATCACAAACAATCAAGACTCAAAGCAGAGAATGTTCGTCTCCAACCAGGTTCACTGCCTGAACAGCAACGTCAACTGCTTCCAGTTTCCTGGCAAGAACCCTGCATCTGCCTGTGTAGGGGTGAAGGAACGGGTGATCGACACGTCTTCAAGAAATGGATCGCCAATAATCAAGCACGTCGGCCAGTGAGCGGTCGAGAGGGATGAGTGGTTGCCATCCGGTTGCCGCGTGGAGCTTCCGCACATCTGCGCGAGTAACGGCGGTATCCGCTTTACGACCCGGCTCGAGGCGCTGATTCACACGGAGTCGCACGCGCGACAATGATACGAGTCGGTCGAGCACGTTCTGAATGCAGAAAGACTCGCCTCGCGCTGCGTTGTAAGCCTCGCCGCGTGACCCTTTCTCCAGTAGCAACCGGAACGCAGCGACGATGTCGCGCACGTCGGTGATGTCGCGGTAAGCCGAGAGATCGCCTGTTTCCAGAACGGGCGGTTGTTGGCCGGCCTCGGCGGCCGCGATCTGGCGTGCGAAGTTAGCGATCGCGAAGTCGGCACCCTGGCGAGCGCCGATCTGGTTGAACAAGCGGACGCGAACGATGTCGAGGCCGGCGCTGCGCGTGTACTGGTAGCTGACCAGATCGGCGGCGGCCTTGCTGGCTGCGTAAGGGCTGGCCGGTTTGAGCGTCGTGGCCTCGTCGCATGGCATATTGGGGCGGTCTGGTTCGCCGTAAATCAGACCCGTGGAAACGAACAGCACGCGGGGCTTCAGGCCGGAGCTTGCGATGCTGTCGTAGAGTGAGCGAGTCGCAGTGAGGTTTTCGGTCCAGGCGCGTTCCGGATCGCGAAAAGAGCCGCCCGTATTCGCATAACCGGCGAGGTGGAACACCCAGTCCGGGCCGAATTCCCGGATCACCGTTTCGAGTCGCGCCGCGTCGCGCAGGTCGGCGGCCACGAGTTTCGCGTGCGGTGCGAGATGGGCGAGCGCAGTTGGCCACTCACTGCGTCGGCTTACTCCGGCGAGTGTGTGCCCTCCCATCTCCGCCAGGTGTTCAACCAGGTGGCCGCCAACAAAGCCGGTGATACCGGTGATGAGAATCCGCATAGAGATTGCGGACTGCAGACTGGCGGTTCCGGACAGCGACGCCGGTCGTGTGCCGGCTTCGCTGTCCGCAATCGCCCAGCCGCAATCAAATACCTCGGGCCTTGAAGTCGGAGACCGGCCTCCCCTGGAGGCGGGCGAGGTCGGCTTTCACCATCCGCTCGATGAGTTTCTCGAATGTCACTTCGGGCTTCCAGCCAAGCACACGTTTGGCCTTCGAGGGATCACCGATGAGCAGGTCCACTTCCGCCGGCCGCACCAGTGCCGGGTCGATCTTCACATACTTCTGCCAGTCGAGATCGGCAGCCGCGAACGCCAGTTCCACCAGTTTCTTGACGGTGTGCGTCTCGCCTGTGGCCACCACGAAGTCATCCGGCTTGCTCTGCTGGAGCATCAGCCACATTGCGCGGACGTAGTCGCCTGCGAATCCCCAGTCGCGTTTCGCATCGAGATTTCCCAGGCGCAGTTCAGTCGCCAGCCCCAGCTTGATGCGTGCGACACCATCGGTCACCTTGCGTGTCACGAACTCGCGACCGCGGCGCTCGCTCTCGTGGTTGAAGAGGATACCGCTGGAGCAGAACATGTTGTAGCTTTCGCGGTAGTTCACCGTGATCCAGTGGCCGTACACTTTTGCCACCCCGTAAGGGCTGCGCGGATAGAACGGGGTGGTCTCGCGTTGCGGAACCTCCTGCACCTTGCCGAACATCTCGCTACTGGATGCTTGATAGAAGCGAATGCGATCGGGGCCAAGTAGGCGAATCGCTTCCAGGACGCGCGTCGCACCGATAGCTGTGAACTCGCCAGTCAGCACGGGCTGTTTCCAGCTCGTTGGCACGAAGCTCTGCGCCGCGAGGTTGTAAACCTCATCCGGATTCGCCACATTCATCACGTCGATGATGGAAAGCTGGTCGAGCAGGTCGGCCTGGTGGAGGTGAATCTTGCCGACGAGGTGTTCGATACGCTCGAAGGTTTCCGTGCTGGCCCGGCGAACGATGCCGTGGACCTCGTATCCTTGCTCCAGCAGTAACTCCGCCAGATAGCTACCATCTTGCCCGGTGACGCCGGTAATGAGCGCGCGCTTCATGCGAACCGCCTTCTAAACGGAATGATAAGCCCGCCATCCGTGCCGGCCGCGGCGCGGGCGGAACCATCGCGGTAGTTGTATAGCGTGGCGGTGGTTGGGCACAAGGGGAAACGTGGGCACCCTTTGCGGCGCACCTGCGGACGGTGCAAGTGGCCTGGAGAGGCTGGGTGCCCGCTGGAGTTACTTCTTCGGATGTTGCAGAACAGCGAGGTACGTCGCGAGGTGATTATACATCGTTGCGTATGCTTCCTCGCCACCCTTCGCGGCCGGTCCGAACTGCAACTTGTGCTTGGCCATGTGCTTCGTGAGGTCGGCGACGCTCAGTCCCTCGGTCGCCCACTTCGGATCGATCAGACCAGCGGCAGTACTCCGCTTCATCGCTTTCACCGCGCTGCTCATGTCATTCAGAAGCTCGCGCGCTGCGATGGCATCATCGAATGGGAGATTCTTCACGACGGAACCTGCGGCATCCTGCACTTTGATCAGCACGGCCTCGAACCGCGCGACCTTGTCCGGATCCGGGGCGCGGCCCGCCTGCACAGGAGCAGCCGCCGTGGCGAACGCCTTCTCCAGTTCATCGCGTAGCGGGGCCAGTGTGGGGTTGTCAAATGCAATGGGGAAGTCGAGCACGCCAGCCTTGCGTGCGAGATTGAGCAGGTCGCCAGCGGGCGTGTGGCCGAAGCGAATGTCATTGAGCAAGAGCGGCGGGATGTAGCTGGATGGGCCTTTCGCCCCCTTCGCCTCTGCCGCGATGATCTCCTTGAGTACATCGTTCAGCGCAGCACCCGAAGCAATCGTCGCCCACTCCGCCTGTGGGATGGTAACCGTCCCGGCACCGGGCATCTGTCCCATATCTGGCGAAGCAACCCCCCGCTCGAGACTGCCGGCACCCATGAGTTCGGCCCGTGCGCGAGGAAGGCCGGCTTCGCGCTGCGCGGCCGCAATATTCCTCTGCTGGGCCAGCGCCAGATCACCGCGAACGCTCGGCGAACCGGTCATGTACGAGCCAGTCTGTCCGTAGGTCGAGTACTGCGAGGCGGCGAACCAGTAATAGCTGGGGGGGTTAATTCCCACATAGGCCCTGGTGAAACTCAGGCCGCCAACCTGAATGCTGTACGCAGCAGCGTATCGCGGAATGTAGAAAGCCGGACTGACCGAAGGTGTACCACTGAGGCTGGGGAGCGTCCGCGGGACGGGCAATGTTGGCAGACTTCGCATACTCGGCAGACTTCGGAAGGGGAGAACGGAGAGGCCGGGCAGGCTTCTCGGCGTGGCCAGACCAGGGAGACTCGGCAAGCCTGGCAGGACAGGCAGCGCGCGAAGACCCGGAAGTGCTGGCAGCGGACGCACGAACTGAGCATGCACTGGGGCCGGTGTCAGAACAGCGACCGCGCCGCCAGCGATGAACAAGGACCAGAGTCGCTTCATGACCGCACCTTGAGTGAAACTGGGTGTGTGAACTGGTATTCGGTTCCACCGGCCCGCCCTGACAGCGATCTCCTATTACTGATTCTACATCCTCTTTGGCCGTGGCGGAAGTTCGCCCGCCGGAATCAACTTCTTCCAGGCCGCTTGCGACTTCGCCGCCTCCGCCGCAGTACCATTGGGCTTGAAGGGAATCGCCTTACCCTGTGGGACCAGCCGGACAAGGTGCCACGCCGCGAGGTTGCGGATGCCCGGCTTCTCGTGGCCGAGGTAGTCGATCAGCACCTGATACGTCTCTGGCTGGCGCAACTCCGCTGCACTGAAACCGAACAATAGCTGCATCGCGATCTTCGCCTGCGTCTCCGTGTAGGCGCGAGTTTGGGTGAGGAAGTGGTAGAACTTCTGGTCCTGCCCCGGCTCGCGACCGAGCCAGTGACGCAGCACCTGGATGCCCATATCCCATACTTCCATCGACTTGGCCGACGCGAGTAACTGGCCAAGCATCGACAGATCATCGGTCGCACCGAGTGTGACAAGTGCCACGCGCTGTTCGATGGGGTCGGCTGATTCGAGAAACTGCTTCATCGCGTCAGTGGGGTTCTTGGCGCGAAGTGTCCGGAACTTCTCCACAGCCGCCGCGACCTTCTTGGCCCGATCAGAAAGGTTGGCTTCGAGGTCTGCCCATTTCGGCAGCGTTGTGAGTCGCTGGGGTTGCGGCTTCGCCCCGGCAATGTTGTCCCACTCCAGAACGGCCGGGCCAGGCGGTGCGGAAAGCCCGAGTGTCGTATCACCGCTGGTGACAGTTGCAGATCCCTTGAGTACCAGAAGCACAAACGACGCCACGGGTTCCGTCGTCGGCGTTTTCGCGTCAGGGTCAGCGGGTGTGAACCGCGAACCGGCTGGCCAGCGGCCGCAGATTTCGATAGCCACACGCGCCCCTGGCTCAGCCAGCTTCAAGGTCCAGGCTCCATCCCAGAACCGGACAGCGACAACCGCGGCACCAGACTTTCTCGTGTTGGTGATGTCCACGCGGCCGCGTTCGAGTGTGAAGGCGAGGTCCGCACCCTTCTCCGGTGCGTTGAGAGTAATGGCGGTTTCGAGAATCGGCAGTGGCGAACGGGCATCGTAGTCGGCGAGCGATTTGAGCATCACACCGCCGCCCTTCGAGGACAGCGTTGCGTCCGGGAGCGCGACGAGCAGGTCGCCGGAATGCAAATCCGCATTCGCGCCAAGCACATCAAATACCTTACTGTTGGCTGGCCGCGCGGAAAACGTGCCAGCAGCGGAGATCGCTTTCGCAACCACTGGATGGTCCGGCTGCGCGCAAGCAACGGCGGGAGCAAGGAATACGGTGAGTAGCCCAGCAAGTCGCACGGCCATGCGGCCTCCCCTGTGTTGTTGCCAGTATGCGGTACAGTATCTCAGTCGCACGCTGTTTGTCTGTTACCTTCATGTTCCTGGCAAAATCACGATCTTGCCAGTGAGCGTGCCAGCTTTCTTTAGCGTATTGTCTTCCTGAAGTTGATGCGCCTCCGCAGTCTTCGCGAGTGGGAATCGTGCCCCGATAGGCGCTCGCAACTTCCCATCCGCCATCCAGCGGTTCATGGCTTCGGCGCAGTCCTGCTGATCTTGCGCCGTGAAGTTGAACATTGCGAAGCCGAGCAACGACAACCCCTTGACATAAAACGGGCCATTGGGAAACGCCGGGCGAGCCTGCCGCCCGGCCATGACCACGATGCGACCGTTTGGGGCCATGAGTTCAACGGTCCTGTCGAGATCGGCAGGTGGTAGCGTCTCATACCACACGGTGACACCCTGGCCGCCGGTCGCTTCCTTGATCTTCGCCGCCACGTCGTCCGTCTTGTAATTGACAACGGTATCAGCCCCCAGTTCGCGCGCCAGTTTCGCTTTCTCTTCGCTACCAACCGTGCAGATGGCTCGAGCGCCGGCCGCCCTGGCCATCTGAATAACCATCGAACCGACGCCACCAGTTCCGCCATTGACGAACACTCGTTCGTCATCGCCATGTGCCAGATACGCGCGTTGGAACAGCCCCAGATGAGCGGTAATTCCCACGAGCGCGCCGGCGGCGGCCTGTTCGTCGCTCACTCCTTCCGGGGTGGGGTAGGCCCACTTCTCACCCACGCACAGGAATTCCGCACAGGTCCCCTGTCGGCCCAGTAGTCCCTGATTGCTTCCCCACACGCGCTGACCGATCTTCAGGCGTGTCACACCCGCGCCCGTGGCCTCCACGATGCCGGCGAAGTCGGTACCCGTGATGGCGGGCCTGGGCAGCGGCATCGGCGCAGCACCGCTGCGGACGTAGGTATCGATGGGATTGATGGATGCAGCGAGTACCCGTACCCGGACCTCGCCCGGCTTCGGCTCAGAAATGGGTAGGTCACCAAGACGGATAACATCAGGTGTACCGGTCGTTTCAAAGAACGCGGCTTTCATTCCGGCGACTCGTTTTCGGGGTGACGTGAGGAGTGCCACGCGAGAATGGCACAGGGGGTGAGCGCCGGGGCGCTTCCCTTACCCGATAGAATAAGTTGTCATGCGGTCGCGGTCACGCTCAACTTTTCTGGGAGGTTCTCCCATGATTCCGCGCGAAACGCTCGTCGAATACGGCACGGTGATCGACGCCAACACAATGGTCGAACCGCCAGACGTGGCCGAACTCTTGCTTGATTCGGGTCATCCGGGTGAACTCGACGTCGAATACATCGCGCGACGCAAGGAATTATTCGCCCTATGCCGTAAACACCGGTTGGAGGAACTGGGGCCACCGTTCGTCAATTACACTGCGGAGGAGACTCGCATCTGGCGCGAGGTTGCCCCCAAACTCGACGAGTTACACCAGAAGTACGCCTGCTCACTCTACAACAAGGCGAAGGAAGACCTCGCGATCACACGCACAGAAATCCCACAGTTGCGGACGATCAGCAAGCGACTCGAACGCGAAACAAACATGCACCTGGTGCCGGCGGAGGGCGCGCTCCCGTACCGGACCTTTTACGAGTACATCGCCCGCCGCGGCTTCCCGGTCACGCAGTTCATCCGGCATGGCTCACACCCCGAGTTCACGCCAGAACCGGACATGATTCACGACTGCCTGGGCCATGTACCACCGCTGATGAACCAGGACTATGCCGAACTCCTCACGCTCATCGGTAAGGCCGCCGCGACGACAAAGAAAGGCGATCAGGTGCTCGCGCTGAAGCGGTTTAGCTGGTTCAGCATCGAGTTCGGATTGATCGACGAGGCCGGCGAGACGAAGGTTTTCGGCGCGGGCATCCTTAGCAGCACAGGTGAAATTCCGCACTCGTTGTTCTCAAAGGAAGCGGCCCGCCGGCCGTTTGTAACGGAAACCGTTATTGCCAC
The DNA here is from genome assembly GCA_964422915.1 of uncultured Frigoriglobus sp. GTDB lineage: Bacteria > Planctomycetota > Planctomycetia > Gemmatales > Gemmataceae > Gemmata. The sequence goes on from CAYRDG010000025.1 coordinate 9,411, forward strand.
TGACTACGACCCGTCTCATATGCAGAAGGATTTCTTCATCGCGCCGTCGTTGCCTTTCCTGCGTCGCGAGTTGGAAACGCTGGTGCGCCGTTTTGGAATCGCCGTACTGTAGGTGAACCTGCTCGCGAGTGCGGGCATGGTCGCCGATCCCCTACCCTCACGGGCAGATTTGCCAACACCCATCACTCCCATGCACGACATCCCACTCCGCAAGATCGATCACGTCCGCTTCTTCGTGGGTAACGCGAGGCAGAGCGCGTTCTTCTACCGCAATGCCTTCGGCTTCGACGTGGTTGCCTACGCCGGGCTTGAAACGAAGGTGAAGCATGAGGCCGGGTATGTACTGAAGCAGGGCGAAATCACGTTCGTTCTCACATCACCGCTCTCAGATCAACACCCGGAGAGCCGCCGACTCATCACGCACGGCGACGGCGTGATGGACATTGCACTCGACGTGTCTGATGTGCGCGGCTGCTTCGAGGAAGCGGTACGCCGCGGAGCCAAGCCCGTCCGACCACCCGAGGCGCTGGAGGACGATTTCGGGGTATTCGAGACGGCCAGCATCCTCGCATACGGCGACACCACGCACAGCTTCATCAATCGCGATCGTTATCGCGGCGTTTTTGCCCCTGGGTTCAGACCAATCGACCCTGAACGCTACCAACCGACTACCGCACGTCCCGTCGGCCTCGCCGCGATCGATCACATCGTCGCCAATGTCGAAGAAGGGAAGATGAACGAATGGGTACAGTGGTACCGTCAGATCCTGGGTTTCTCGCAACTCGTCTCGTTCGACGACAAGGACATCAGCACGGAGTATTCGGCGTTGATGTCGAAAGTGGTGCAGAACGGTACGGGCCGGGTGAAGTTCCCAATCAATGAGCCGGCGCACGGCAAACGCCGTAGCCAGATCGACGAGTATCTCCAGTTCTATGGCGGCCCTGGCGTGCAGCATATCGCCTTGATCACAGGCGACATCGTGAAGACCGTCCGGGCGCTCCGCGCTAACGACGTGTCATTCCTGCGCGTTCCGAAGACCTATTACGAATCGCTCGGCACTCGTGTTGGGGAAATCCGCGAGGACATCCGCGAGCTAGCCGAACTCGGTATTCTTGTGGATCGCGACGATGAAGGGTACATGCTGCAAATCTTCACGAAGCCCGTTTCCGACAGGCCAACCGTGTTCTTCGAGATCATCCAGCGGCGCGGTTCCAAGAGCTTCGGCAAGGGGAACTTCAAGGCCCTGTTCGAATCGATCGAACGCGAGCAGGCACTACGCGGGACACTCTGACACACGCAAACTCATCGCCCACGTTCCCAGCACCGGAGAACGCTCACCATGAACTACGCCGACCAGCTCACTGCGCTTGCGAGTGTCGATAGGATTCTGGGTGAGGAAATCTCCCGGTTGCCTAATCTCGAAGCGATCCCGAAGTGGGCGCCACATGCGGGCATCCCGCTAGCAGAGATTGACCTCGTTCAGCAGGACGAGTACAGCTACGACCTCTACCTGAAGATGCCGGATTCGCGCTGGCTCATCTTTGGAGTGAGTTGATTCGGTGAACTGGCGGCGGTCGCCGTCTGGAACTACAGACCGAGCGCTGATGAATTACTCGTTCGTCGCGTCGAACTCGGCTGGAAACCGACGTGCTCACTACTCAAAAGCGGCCCCCAGATACTGGGCCACGCAGCGAGCTTTGTAGCGCGTCGCGATTGAGGCAACATGGCTCACAAACACCACCGGCCATAATCTGTTGCCCATCCGATATGGCTGGTGAGGCTCGTTTGTGAGCATACCTCGTGGAGGAATGCACCGATGCCACAGTACCTCTCTCGTGGCAAGATCCCCAAGAAGCGGCATACCGCGCTCCGCACCTCGCCGGGCTTCAAGAACGAAGGCATCTTCTACGAAGAAGTCGTCTCCACGCAGGGGTTCGCGCGGGCGTATTCCATCGCGTATCATCTCCGACCACCAACGCGCGTCAAGCACATCGAACCCGTTGGTCAGATGCGCGCCGAGGCAGCGGTACAGCCAGTGTTGCGGCATCACCACCTCAAGAGCGGCGTCCTTGCAACAGCGGGCGATCCGGTGTCTGGCCGCGTACCGATGTTCACCAACTCCGATGTGACACTCTGGCGCTGCCGCCCGGTACAGCCGCAAGCGGAACTCTTCCGCAATGCGATTGCCGACGAGGTGATCTTCATCCACAAGGGAAGCGGCAGGCTCCTCACACACTTCGGTGTGCTGCCTGTGAAGCAGTACGACTACGTCGTGATTCCACGATGCACGACTTACCAGCTCGAGTTCAACGCCGGCGAGCAACCCGACCTGCTCGTGGTGGAGTCCGCGAGTACGGTGAACATTCCGCCGAAGTACCTCAACCAGGACGGCCAGGTCCGACTCGGAGCGCCATACGCCGAACGCGACCTGCACGGTCCCTCCGAACTTCTCATCATCGACGAGGAGAAGGATACGTCCGTTGTAATCAAGGACGGCACTCGGCTGAGCCGCTATGTTCTGGCGAACCACCCATTCGACGTGATCGGCTGGGACGGCATGGTCTACCCGTTCACCTTCAATGCTGATGACTTCGAGCCGATCACGGGAACGATACACCAGCCGCCACCTATCCATCTGACGTTCGAGACAAGCGGATTTGTCCTGTGTACGTTCGCGCCGCGAATGCTCGACACGCACCCGGAAGCGATCAAGGTGCCATACGCACACAGTAATGTGGAAAGCGACGAGGTGCTGTACTACGTTCGCGGCACGTTCGGCAGCCGGCGCGGGGTGGAGGAGTCGTCGTTCACTTTGCACCCGCACGGCATTCCGCACGGGCCACATCCAGGCACCATCGTTGCCAGCCGCGACATGAAATGGACGGACGAACTCGCTGTCATGGTGGACACCTTCCGCCCATTGCATGTGGCAGAAGCCGCGATGCCCCTCGACGACCCGAATTACCCTCTCTCGTGGCTGGGGTGAGACTGGCTTCTAAGATGAAAGACATGATCCGCCCCACGACCGAAGCCGACACACCCGCCATTCTCGCGCTCACCGAAGGCACGGGCTTCTTCAAGCCGCTGGAGGTGGAAGCACTCGAAGGCGTTCTCGACGACTACTTCACCACAGCCCGCGACGACTACGACCACCGCTGCTTCATCTGGGAAGAAGCAGCGCGAGTGCTTGGCTTCGTGTATCACGCACCGGAGGAGATGACCGACCGGACGTGGTGCCTGTGGTGGATCGCGGTGGCCGCCGACCAGCAAGGGCGCGGCCTCGGCGCGAAGTTGCTCGCCTACGCGGAAGAGGACATCCGCGCCCTGGGTGGTCGATTACTGGTAGTGGAGACGTCCGACACTTCGCACTACGAACCGACCCGCCAGTTCTACCTCAAGCGTGGCTACAAGGCCGTGAGCGTCGTGCCCGATTATTACGCCGATGGTGATGGGCGGGCATTCTTTATCCGGCGCTTGATTTGATCAACCAGAATCTCGGAACGTCTGGCACGATTCGTGGTCCAGATTCTTCCTGAGACCCATCATCCATCCCCTTGCCCCCATGCGTATGATGGTTCGCGGGCGGTAGAACCGGATCAACCGGACCAACCGGCCCTCCTGCCACGGAAGGCACGTCACGGCGAAGAGTTCTCACCCAAGTTACACATCCAGCCCGAACGATCATTGTGACTGATAGTGCGGACGCCCGGAGGCCGGTGGTCGGCCTTGAGTCGTTCCGCCCGTTCATGCGGATCGGATTCCGCCGGAGTCCACGGCCTTTACCAAGCGCCCAATTTCGCGGGTTTTGCGAAGTCAGGTGGGTGGTGTAGCCGATGGAATTAGCGTCGCGACCGCCTTTCGCGTGTCCGGGTTAATCGCCCGGAATTGCCCAGCCCGCCCGGCCTGATGCCGGACAGGTTCAACGCGAAGGACGTGAATGCGTCTGCCGACCGGAGAGGGCTTTCCGCCGGACGTACATACACCCGCCGCGGCGAGCCCCCGAACGCCGCGGCAGCCCCTCGCCCCGAGGGTTCGCTCACCGGAACCCACCACGCCGCCCGCCAGGAAGGCACAAGCCGCTGGGGCGCGGGGTCGAGCGAGTTCAAACGGAGTGTCTCGCCATGAAAAAGGTGTTCACCACCGGGCAGGTCGCCAAGATCTGTAAGGTCGCCCCCCGGACGGTGTCAAAGTGGTTTGATTCTGGCCGCCTCAAGGGATACCGAATCCCCGGCAGTCAGGATCGTCGTATTCCCCGCGAGCAGCTCATCCGCTTCCTCAAGGAGCACGGGATGCCGCTGGGAGAACTCGAAGAAGAAGAGTGGCACAAGGTGCTGCTGATCGGCACCGAGAAGCTGTTCAACGACCGGGTGAAGGAACTGCTGCCAGAGAACGACGATTTCAAGTTCGATCTCGCCAACAGCGGTTTCGAGGCTGGGATTGCAGCCAGCAACTTCCGCCCGGATACCATCATCATCGACCTGGGTCTCGGGCGTGCCGAGTCGATCCAGATCGTCTCGAACCTCCGCAAGGACGACGCGTATGCCACCACGCTGATCGTCGGGCTGGCCAGTGAGGACGAGGCAGCCCCGGAGCAACTCACGCAGTATGGCTTCAACGACGTGTTCAAGAAGCCGTTCGACGTTGCTCTGCTCGGCGAGAAAATCAAGAGTATCGCTGAGGCCAAGCGCGAGGACTGATCTGCGCTTGTGCGAATCGCACCGCCGGCGTCTGCCAGTGGGGTAACACTTACCCTGGTGGCAGACGACGGCGGTTCGTCATTTCCCGCTAGTCGTCGTCACGGCGGCGTTTCTTGCGCGGACGGTCATCGTCGTCGTCGTCGTCGCGCGATCGCTGTTTCTTCTTCGGCTTTGGTTCGTCATCGAAGTCGAAGGCGTTGTCGCTGGCCCGTGCCGCAGGCGCGGAGTTCGGCGGAAGAGGAAGCGGCGGAAGGTCTTCGACTACCTCGAAGGCCGGCGCGGGAGCGGCTGGCTTCTTTCGTGGCGGGTCGTCATCCTCATCGTCTTCGTTTCGCCGCTTCTTACGCGGTCGATCATCATCGTCAGCAACGCGACGCCGCCGCGCGCGCGGCCGATAGTCTTCATCGTCCTCGTCATCGTAATCATGGCGCGGCCGACGACGACGACTGCCGTACTTCTGGCTCCCACTGCCACCTGTCATCGCATCGAGGAAGGCCGTCGCGCCCGCGCCGAGCAAGAGTATGATGGTCAGGTAGAACGGAATCTGCATGGACAGGCGCATGGCCTTGTCTGACTTGTCCTTGGCGTCGTTCCCACCGACTCGCGGCCTCATGCCTGGTCCGATTCCCGGCATCGAGGTCTTCATATTTCGCAGATCGTCTTCGATGGGAAAACCAATCGCGGCCTGAAGTCCCACAGTGCCGAGCGCGCCCATGCAACATCCTGCCACCAAGAGCCGTCGGATTAACGCCGGCAAGGGTATGAACGCGATGCCCATGCCAGCAACCACCAGCAGCGGGAAAAGGAATAACAGCGGAGCAGCCTTCGTTTCTCCGTCCTTCTTGTTGGACTTCGACGAACTGGATGTCTCGTTCACAGCCATCCCCGACTTCGTCAGTTGCTCCTTCATTTTGGACTGGATCCGCTTCATGTCCGAGCCAGGAGCCACATCCCCGGTCGCGATTTGCAGTCCACTCTGGCGCGCGATGGAAAACGGCTTCGACGGATCAATCCCGTACTCGGTCTTCGCCTTCTCGACCTGTGCTTTCGGCAGCCCCTTCACCTGATCCAGGTCTGGAACGCACTGGACCTCGACCCAGGGTAGGAAGAACAGGATGAGGCAGATGAACAACTGAATTGGCGATATGAGTTGGAAAGGACTGAATGGTGCAGACCTGGGCATTGTGTCACCTCATTGTGATTACCGATGTACGAAGCGTATCCACACCTCTGGATTTCCACAATGCGGGCTGGGGAAAAAGCCGCGCTTCCAGGCACACCCGGTTGCCGGTATCGTGAGAGCCGCCACAGGAGATAGCCATGAACCGCCGCGCGTTCCTCTCGCTTTCTGCGATCACACCTCTGGCCCGTTTGCTCCCCGCTTACGCCGATGCGCCCGTTCCAGGCGAGTTCAAGGCGGATGTTGTCATCATCGGCGCGGGTGTAGGTGGCATTGCCTGCGCCCTGGCGGCGGCCCGCAATGGGCTACAGGTACTCCTCACGGAACAGTACGAGTGGATCGGCGGGCAATTCACGGCGCAGGCCGTTCCGCCCGATGAACACCCCTGGATCGAGACACGCGGCAGCACGAAGAGCTACCGCAACTTCAGAACGAGAGTCCGCGACTATTACCGGCGGAACTACCCGCTGACCGAGGCTGCCTCGAAGAATGCCCTATTGAATCCTGGCCTGGGTAGTGTCTCGAAGCTATGCCACGAGCCGAGGGTTGCGCTTGCAGTGCTGCTGGAGATGCTCGCTCCGTACATCACTGCCGGTCGCATCCGACTGATTCAACCGTTCCTCGCCACCGCGGCCGAAACGGATCGCGATACCGTCACTGCCATCTCCGGCATGACACGCCGTGGCGTGCAACTCACACTCCTGGCCCCATTCTTCGTGGATGCGACCGAGACTGGCGACCTTCTACCACTGGCGAAGGTCGAATACGTCACCGGCGCGGAAGCGCAGGGCGACACGCACGAACCACACGCCCCGGACCGCGCCGCACCCGATGACCACCAGGCATTCACGATCTGCTTCGCGATGGATTACGACCCCAAGGCGGATAACACCATCGAGAAGCCCGTCGAATACAAGGCGTGGCGCGACTACGTACCCAAACTCACACCGCCCTGGCCAGGAAATCTCCTCTCATGGGAGATGTCGCATCCGGTCACACTCAAGCCGCGCGCGATGGGCTTCGACCCGACCGGCGGTGCGACAAAGGGTCCGAATCTCTGGACGTACCGGCGAATCATCGCGCGATCGAACTTCACCGACAGTAGCGGCATGTCAGACGTCTGCCTCGTCAACTGGCCGCAAAACGACTACTGGTTGGGTAACCTCCACGACACACCCGACGCGCGAAAGCACTTCGACGCCGCACGCGAACTGAGCCGCTGTCTTCTGTACTGGATGCAAACGGAGGCGCCGCATCCGGGTAACCGAAAAGAGGGGTGGAATGGGCTGCGACTCCGTGGCGACATCGTGGGCACCGACGAGACGGATGGGCTGGCAATGGCTCCGTACATCCGTGAAAGCCGGCGAATCAAGGCACTCTTCACCGTGACGGAAAACCATGTTGGCACGCAGGCCCGCGCAAAGACGCTGGGCAAGAAGCCAGGTGACTTCACCGCGGAGCCGTTCGCTGATACGGTGGGCACAGGCAGCTACCGCATCGACCTCCATCCTTCCAGCGGCGGCAATAACTACATCGACGTGAGTTCGTTGCCGTTCCAGATTCCGATGGGGGCACTCATCCCGCAACGAGTTGAGAACCTACTCCCCGCATGCAAAAACATCGGGACGACACACATCACTAATGGTTGCTATCGGTTACATCCGGTTGAATGGAGTATCGGTGAGGCAGTGGGGGAGTTGGTCGCGTTCTGCACGGCGAAGAGGCGGATGCCGCGGCAGGTACGCAAGAATGCAAAGCTCCTCGCCGACTATCAGGCAGCGCTGGCGAAGGCCGGCAGCGATCTGAACTGGCCCGTCGACATCGCCAAGATGCCGCGGTAACACAGCAGTCAGGTGGGGTGCGGGCTTCGGATACCCGGAGAGCCGGCACCACTCATGATGGAATCACTTCTCCTTCTTCTCCGGCTCAGCCAGCGGCACCTTCGACGCTTTCAGGATCTTATTCAACTCTTTCTGGGGCGAATCGGAGACCATCAACACAAGCGGCCGATCTGTACCTTCGGTGTAAATGTAGAGCCAGTGGCATTCAAAGCAAATCAGCACGTCGTAGCTCGTGCCGGCATGGGTCACGCGAAGCCCATGACGCGGGATGAAGCAACGAGCGCCATCCTTTCCATCGTCCACGCCCTTCTTCACCGCCTTCGCCAGCGCCGTGCGCGTAGCCTTGTCGCGAATCGTTGTCTTGCCGAGTACCTTCGCTCCGTGCCAGCCATCCTTCACGTTCGTGGCGCCGTTGAGCGAGAATAGCTCCACCGTGTCGGCTTTCTCCAGCGCCGTGCGAACCGCCGCCGGGAGCTTGTTTTCAGGTAGGCTCTCGGTCGCGCCCGCGATTCCTGCCAGTAACGCCAGCGCGCAGAGACAGCGTATCCCGTTCATCGAATGACTCCATGCAGTATGAATCGCACCGTCAGCGCGATTTCCCCCGGTCATGTTGCCTGCCGTGCCTTGTGCTCCACGGCGAACGCGATCAACTCCGGGTAGAACTCGTGAAAATCGGCCGTCAGTTCGGCGTCACGCGCCAGCAGTGTCGGCATCGCATCCGGTAGCCACGTTGGTCGATTGGGGATGCGTTTGGCGATCACGCGGGAGACGCGTGCCAGCGTATCGGTGATGCCATCGAGAGTCGCGTAGCGGTTGAGGCGGTCTTCATCCACGAAGCGGCGAATGAAGTCGCGCGCATCTTCCGGTAACTCAACGTGCCGTTCGTTGAGCACACGGTAACTCCGCGCGGCGAACTCCGCCAGCGGTTCGTTACTATATTTGTGCCATTCCCGGGCCAGGATATGGTCGTAGTAAATGTCGATGACCACGCCGCCGAACCATCCCATCTGACGCGACACACGACTGATGCTCCGAAGTGTGACCGGGTGGCGATCCGTGAAGCCGTCGATATGTCGGTGCAGCATGACGCCGCGAAAGATGTCCGGTTTCAGGAGATGCAGTTCTGGGTTACGGACGAAATCGGCCGCGACACCCCCGGCCATGTCACCGGGGTCGCCATCGGCCAGATGCAGGTGCGCGAGGAAGTTCACTTCGTGCCCTGAGTGGTGAAAGTTGAGGGCGAGTCTGGGGGCCGGGCCGGAATCCAACCCGGTACTGACTGGCCCCGCTCACCTCTTGCTACTCACTATACACCACCAGGCATCCCTACTTCTTGCCACTGGGAGTTGCATCGCCCTTCGCTTCGCCAACTGCCCACTTCAGCCCGCCAAGCAGGTGTTTCTGGAATCGTTGATCCTTCCACACCTCCTTGCGATGCCCCAACGACGTGTAGAAACTCCGCCCCTTGCCGTAGTTCTGGCACCACGCGATGGCATAGTCCTTGTCCTTGCGCTTCCCCCGCTTCACATCGATAGTGGAATTATCCACGCTGAGGATGATGTGCAGTTTCTCACGACTGTAGGGGTTATCCTTGAACTGATAGATCTCGTCGGTGATCTCGGAACCGGTGTTGAAGCCGGCCGCGGCGGGGTGGCTGGTATCTTCCACCTTCACCTTGATCTTCTGATGCCACGGGTGACCGTCGAAGTAGCCGCCGACAAGGTCGCCGTACGTGGTCCCATAGAGCGTGTCTGTCGCGCAGTGCGTCCCTGTGAATGCGCCGCCGGCCTTCACCCAGGCTTCCAGATCTGCCAGTTCCTGCTTGTTCAGTGGATTCCCCGTGGTGAAGAAGAGTACGACATCGAAGTTCTTCAGCGTGTCTTTGTTAATGCGGCCGCAGTTCTCGGGTTCAACCGTCTTGCCAGTGCGCTTGCGGAACTCCTCACTGTACTTCGACAGGACTTTCGGGTCCGGGTTGCGAGTGAAGCGCCAGCACGTCACGTCGAAGCCATTCTTCGGACCGATCTCCTTCAGGATGTCCTCGGCCAACCCGACGGAGTCGTGAATGAAACCGCCGCTGTCGGTGACCAGCAGTAGTCGTTTGTTCTTCGAAGCCGGATCGGCAGCCGACACGCCAGAGGCAGTGCCCAGCGACAGGACTGCCGCAAGGGCGAGGAGGAAGAAGAACTTTCGCATGGGTGCGAACTCCACGAATGGGTGAGTAAAAGGCGGGACCGACACGCGGATTGTAAGCGAAGCGGCGAAGTTTGGCGAGCGGCCATCGATCCAAGACCGACGGCCGACCGTGGGCAGCGTGTGGAGTGATCTGTCGAAGCGACGCCTTACTGGTCTATCCTGGAACGAAACGGTCTTTACCATGTAAGGTAGGCGCCGCCCACTCATCGGAGTTGTTGATGCCGGAATCCGCAACTCAGCCACGATCATCGGGTGTGCTCCTCCATGTCACCAGCTTGCCGGGGCCATTCGGCGTCGGCGACCTCGGACCCGCATCGCATCAGTGGATCGACACGCTCGCGGCTGCCAGACAGCGATGGTGGCAGTTGCTGCCGATCAGCCCCACTGGATACGGTGACTCGCCGTACCAGTCGCCCTCGACATTTGCCGGCAACCCAAACCTCCTCTCGCCCGAACTTCTCCAGCGCGAGGGTCTTGCTTCCGCGGCAGATGTGGCCGCGTGCGAACTGCCCTCTGGGTTGGTCAATTTCGAGCGCGTGATCCAGGCGAAGCGACAACTTATCCGCGCCGCTGTCGGGCGGTTTCGCGCCGGGGACACACCGACTCTCCGCGAACCGTTCCAGCGCTTCTGCGTGCAAGAGGCCGCGTGGCTCGACGACTTCGCGCTATTCATGGCTGTGAAGGACAGCCACAAGGGCATACCGTGGTGGCAGTGGCCGAAACCGTTGGCACTTCGCGAACCGAAGTCAGTCCGAAACGCTGTGGAAACGCTCGCGGACGAGATTGAGTCACATCAGTTCGTGCAGTTCCTCTTCGCGCGCCAGTGGGCGGAAGTGCGCGAGCATGCCCACGCACGCGGGGTGCGGTTACTCGGCGACCTGCCAATCTATGTTGCGGATGATTCCGCGGATGTGTGGGGGAATCCCGAACTCTTCATGCTGGGCGCCGACCACCGACCGACGCTCGTTGCAGGTGTGCCGCCGGACTACTTCAGCACGACAGGGCAACTCTGGGGCAATCCCGTTTATGACTGGGACGCGCACCGACGCACTGGCTTTTGCTGGTGGACATCGCGGATGCGGGCGACCCTCCGAATGGTTGATATGGTGCGTGTCGACCACTTCCGCGGTGTCGAGGCATACTGGGCTGTACCTGCCGGCGAACCGACTGCCATGAACGGCACGTGGAAGCCAGGACCGCGCGGCGAACTGCTGGACGCGATCCGCAGCGAACTGGGTGACGTACCTGTGGTGGGTGAGGACCTCGGGTTCATCACGCCAGCAGTCGATGCACTGCGTGAGAGATATGGTCTGCCGGGGATGCGTGTGTTGCAGTTTGCCTTCGGTGGCGCTGTGGAAGCACGATTCCTGCCACATCGTTACTCGCGCGATCTCTTCGTGACCACAGGCACGCACGACAATGACACAACTCGTGGTTGGTTCGACAAGCTGACCGCAGACGAACGTCAAGCATACGAGGACTATGCGCCGCAATCGGCACGCGACCCGGTGTGGGCGCTCATTCAGCTCGCGTGGGCCTCTGTCGCGGAGTTTGCGTTCGCACCGCTCCAGGACCTGCTTGGCCTCGACAGCGAGGCACGACTGAACACACCCGGCGTCGCCTCCGGGAACTGGCGCTGGCGCGCCACTGCTACGCAAACGACCGATCCGACGTGGATCAACCGACTCGCGGCAATTACGCGAATCTATGAGCGCGGCTGAGTTACGCTCCGCTGCCGAGCTTCGCCTTCGCATCATCAAGGATGGACTTCGTCGCGGTCGCGCCGACGCGCGAAACCCCAATCGCTCGCACCTCCATGAGTCGCTCGAATGTACGGACGCCGCCGGCAGCCTTCACCTGCACCCAGGGCGGACTACACATACGCATCAGTTTCAGATCGTCGAGCGTCGCCCCGGTCTCGGCGTAACCCGTACTCGTCTTCACCCAGTCCGCCCGTACCTCTCCACAGATGCGGCAGAGCTCACGCTTGTGGTCGTCCTTGAGGTACGCGTTCTCGAAGATCACCTTCACCTTCGCGCCACGCAGATGCGAGACCCGCACCACTGCCGCAATGTCATCGGCAACGAAGTTCCACTCCCCGGAAAGCACCTTCCCAACATTCACAACCATATCGAGTTCGGTGGCGCCATCATCCATCGCACGTTCGGCCTCGAACTGCTTCACTGCGGTGAGATGCCCGCCGTGAGGAAATCCCACCACAGTGCTGGCCTTCACGAGGCTCCCAGCAAGAATCTTTGCCGCCAACTGCACCGCGTAAGGCTTGATGCAGACCGAGGCGACACCTAGCTCGCGCGCCAGCAGGCACCCACGCTCCAGCTCGGGATCAGTGAGCGTCGGTTGCAGGAGCGAGTGGTCGAACATGCTCGCCAGTTCGGCAATCGTTGGATTCGGCATCGGAACACCTGGAACAGAGATCAGAAGCCAGGAGTCAGGATAGGAAGACTGGCGACAGTTGCGGACTGAGTGAAACCAGGATGAGCAGTCTCGGTCGCAGGCGGGCTTGACCCGATCCCTCGGCGTGGTATGCGTGCCGTACTCACGTTCGTTGTGTTCGCCTTTGGAGGTTCCCCCCATGCGCTGGACCGCGCTTGTCGGGCTGGCCGGGCTTCTCGTTGCAGCAAGTGCTCCGCGCCCCGCATCGGCCAGGGAACCGCAGGCTTATCGGGCCATCGTGTCCGATCCAGAAGTGAAGCTACGCGCTGGTCCCAGCGACAAGTATCCGGAAACGGGGGCGTTGAAACACGGCGCCGAGGTCGTTGTGGAACGCGAGGAAGCCAATGGGTGGCTCGCAATCGCCGCACCAAAAGGATCCGTGAGCTGGATCGGGTGGTACTTCGTTCAGGACCTTGCGAAAGATAGTCCGACGCCGAAGAACGGACTGGTGGAGGGCGATGTTGAAGTGACACTTGCGGCCGGAAAGGCCGGGCTGGCGCAACCGCTAGAGGTGCGTCGCGAAAAACTCCCGCAGGGGACGATTGTGCTTCTGATTGGGCAACCGGTGAAGTTCGCAGGCAAAATGTGGTGGCCCATCGAGCCGCCAGCCGGCGATGTGCGCTACATTCCGAAAACCGCGGTACGACTCGATAAGCCGCTGAACAACAACGTGGCTGTTCGCGTCACTGACACAGGCGGTCCTGTGCCGCCTGGCGCCAGTCCATCGGCTTCCGGCGTGTCGCCGCTGGCGACTGTTCCTGGTGCTGGCAAGCTGACGGCGGCCGGTGGTGTGTCTTCGACCCGGCCCGCGGTCAACCATCCGCTCTGGGCGCAGGCCGAAGCTGCGGAACGCGACGGGCGTTTGGCCGACGCGGAGAAACTCTACTTTGAACTGGCCGCCATCATGAATGGTAAGGGCGGCGATCACGATGCCGCAAATCTGTGTTACACCCGCATTCACGCAATTCGTGAACGGAAACGGTCTGCCTCAGCCGGAATACAGCCCACCCGGCCGGATGCAAGCCGGGTCGTTCCGCTCAAGACAAACGTTCTCCAACCGCCTGCGTCTGAACGTCGCGGTGTGCGTCCTGGCACGCCAACGCCACTCCCTGCTGGCACTGGCAACGCGACGGGCGAAGGTCGCGCACACTGGACCGGCCCTGGCACGATCCGACGCACCGTGCTAACACCTGGCGGGTCAGGAAAGCCGGCCTACGCCCTGGAAACGGCGCCAGGTGTGGTGAAGGCGTATGTATCAGGTGGTGAAGGTGTGGATATGGAGAAGTTCCTGGGTCAGCGCGTCGAGGTCTACGGTGAGACGAATCCCTCCCGACTTTCGAAGCCGTTCATCATTGCATCGAAAGTCGAACCGGTGCAATGATCAACGCGGTGTTTCGCACACCTGTTCACTTCTGCAGGATGGGTAGGTAGTTGTTGGGTAGCTGAAGGATAATCAGACTCATGGCAGTGGCGTAGGCCGTTCCGTGAGACTGATCACTCCAGACTCCGCCGCCAGCGCGTGCGCGAGCCAGCAGTTCGTCACGTACAGCAGGGAACCAGGTTCGCCAGTATTCGCCGCCGGCCGTCCACATTGCGAGAGCCGCGTAGTACTGGCCGTAATAGTAGTGCTGCGCAGGGATTTCGCGCTGGTTGAAGTGTCGGCCAGGCGTGAACTGCTGGAGGTAGCGGAGGCCGCGGCTAATCGCCTTCGCATTGACTTCCTCATCTTCCGGGATGCTCGCGCTATACAGGCCGACGACGGCCGCCGCGGTGCGTGCGAACGCCGAGAAACCCTGGTGCTTGAAGTAGCTGAATCCGCCATCGGAAAGCTGGCACTCGCGGATGTACTTCGCACCATCGCGAACAACATTCTTGCGGACGAAGACACCGGCGTTGCGCGCGGCCCGCAGGGCCATCATGATGGCCACAGTCACTGACACATCCGCGTAGGGCGGGTTCGACGTGTACCGCCAGCCGCCCTCCTTGTTCTGCGCACTGACGGAGAAGGCGGTCGCGTTCTCCAGAGCTGTCCGCACCTTCCTCTGTCGGTCCGGGTCAGGCGTCATTCCACAAATTTCCGCCAGAAAGAGACTGGCGAAGCCATGGCTGTACATCGAACTGGGCTGGCTACCCAGTGGCCCGAACTGCGAGTTGGCGGAGGAGAGAAAACCCACACGACTTGTGCGCGCGAGCCTCAGCACGAAATTAACCGCTCCTGTAACGCTCCGACCATACTTTCCACGGCCGGGCTGGTGACCTGCGGCCATGAGTGCCAGCCCGGCGATCCCTGTGATGCCTGGAGCACTGCCAAGGCCACGATCGGTGAAGGAGCCGTCTGTTTCTTGCGACTGCGCCAGCGCCGCAAGCCCGCGGTCAATGGCAGCCTGCGTATCGGCGTTGATGAACTCCGCGCCGGTGTCGGAGCGAGTCGGCATGGGTGCCGGTTCGTTCGGGTCGGAGTGACTGACCAGTGCCAGGCTCGCGGAAGCGCCGCCCACAGCCGCCAGTCGGAGCAAGTCGCGACGGGATACAGTTCGCAGCGCGTTTTCCATGAATGCACCTGATCGACTTCGGGGCAATTTCACTTACGCGGCATGTTGGGGCCAGACGATTGGTCCGAGAGCGACGAGTAATAGAGTCGCAACAAGTCCGAGTACTTCGGCATCACATCCTCCTTGTAATACTGCGTCATCTGCCGGCGGAGTTTGTCCGGCAGGTGGCCCCACACATCCTTCGCCACATCCTCGTTGAACGGCAACGACGGCAACGCTTTCACCTTCCCACCCTTCTTTCCGCCCGCCGCGCCAGTGGGATCCTTCGCAGTGCTACTCTCCTTCGGTTGGCCGCCCTTCTTCTGCTCCTTCGGATCGGGTTGTCCCTGCGGTTGCTGGGGTTCCTTATTCTGATCGCTGCCCATCCGCGGTCGACGGCCACCACTCTTCGGCATCTCGCCCGAATTGCCACCCATCCCCATGTTCCCCATCGGCATCCCGCTGTTTGGCATTCCCTGATTATCCTTGGGTTTGTTGTTCTTGTTCTGCTTCTGATCTTGCTTGTCCTTCTGGTCCTTCTGGTCCTTTTGGTCCTTCTTGTCGTTCTTGGGTGGTGGCGGGTTTTCCTGACGGTTGATCAGCGAGTCGATGTCAGAGAGGATTTTGTCTTGTGTCTTGCGGGTGACGGTACCCGTGTCCGTCCGGGCGAGTTTGTCGCCCACATCCTTTGAGTTATTGATAATGCGATCAACTACCGCTGCCGGGTCCTCGGGCTTTGCTGGCACCTCTGGCGTTGGCGCGGGATCGCGCGAGCCGTCAGGGCGGATTTCACGCGGCGGCGGCGCGACGGGCAGTCCCCCGCGTGCCGACGACATGGCCAGCAACGCGGCGACCGTGGTAAGGAGCATGAGTGACGTGAGGCGAATCATGGCTGACCCTCGGGCGCGGCCGGTTTCTTGTCCTTCTCGAACTCCGGACCAGGTGGACCCTTCTTGTCGAACATTTTCGCGATTTCCTCGAAGAGTTCCGCGACCTCACGCTGAGATTTCTCGATTTCGCGAAGTTCTATCTTCTCCTCGACGGTCAGGGTATCCGGGTCTGGGTGCTCCTTTGCGAACTCCACGGTGCGTTCGTTCAACTCCGCCTGGAGTGAACGCAGCACCTTGAGTTGTGCCAACGGCGGCACCACATCCTGCTCGCCATGCCCCCCCGCCCCGGCGTTAGCCTGGTTGTCATTGCCAGGCGAAGAGTTCGCCGCTTTCTTTCCCTTCTGTTTCGAGTCGTCGGGCTTGAGCGCCTCGGCAAGTTGTTCGAGCCGGCGCAACGCCAACTGCATCGGGCGTGAAACCTTGCGATCGTTCAATGACTCCAGTTCTGGATCGAATGCAGCGCCGAGGTCGTCCTCACACCGGGCCTTGATCTTTTCGCGTGCCTTGTCGATGGCCCTCGCCGTATCCGAAAGGAGTCGCGCCAGCACCGGCAGCGAGGCCAGTTCTCTCTCGGCGAGTGCGCGGACTTCGATCGCAATCTCCTTCTCGCGCACGCTTTCCAGGTCGGAGTAACTCGTGCGGAGCAACCGGTCCCAGCCCTTTTCGTGTGCAACGTCCGCGTGGATACGACTTGCTTCCGCAAGCGCGGCCTTCTGTCGCTCGACCAGAGACTTGACCTTGTCCGCAAGTTTGCGGCGCTTCTCCTCGGAGAGTTGTCGGCCCGCATGCGCTGCAGCCACGTCGAGCCTGTCGCGGGCAGAATCGAGCCGATCTACGGCCTCGCTCTGTGCGCGCTGAGGTGGGCGCCCCTTCTCCAGGTCGTCGCGAGCCGCCTCCATCTTGTCCAGAGCGACGCGGGTATCGTGGGCCGCATCGTCGGCGCGCTCGCGCGTGAGTTTCTGAAGCAGTTCCCGGCCACGGTCGATGAGCCGATCCTGTTCCTTCGCCAGTTCTGCGAACGCAGCCTTCCGCTTCTGCGAGTCGGCGATGCGTGACGCAGCCTCGGCTTTCTGCCGCAACTCTTCCTGTGCCGCAGCCAGTGCGTCCAGTTGATCCGCGGCAGCCTTGAGTTGCTTTGGCCTGGCAAGTTCGGGCACCGCATCCGGAGCCGTTTCGGTGAGCGCAGCCGTGAGCGCATCGAGACGCGAGACGGCTGACTTCATGAGAGTCCCGCTCCTGGCCTGCTGGTTCTTGCGTAACGCGCTTGCGGCCTCGCGGAGGTCGCGTGGAAGGTCCTGGCCACCAGCGGCACTGATTGCCTTGCGAAGTGCATCGGCCTCTGCCATCGTGCGATCCGCTGCCACACGAAGATCGGCGGCGCTGGTGGCCGCGTCATCGGCGTTCGCGTTTAGCACCGACTTCTGCACTGGGTTGGTTGTGTCGGCGGCGCGCAACCGCAGGTCGGTCGCTGTGGTGTCCTTGGCATCGGCCTGTGCGCGAAGTTCTGCCGCTTGCCTGTCCTTCTCGCCTGCCAGTCGCGCGGCTCGGGCGATCAGTTGGCTCGCTTGCTCGGCAGCCTGGTCCGACTTCGCGGCGGCGCGATCGAGTTCGCGTTGCTCTTCCGGTGATGGGTCGAGTTTCCCTTCTGGTACATGCTCCTTGAGTTGTTCGTTGGCCGCGAGTTGACGGAGAATCGCATCGCGTAGCGCGCGGGCCTCGCCTCGAATTTCCCCCGCCCCTCCCCACTGCGACAGGAGGTCGAGGAGCGTTGTCGCAGTGTCTTCCACTTTCTTCTGGTGCCGAGCCGTCAGGCGGAGTGAGTCGTTGAGCAACTCCTCCTGCCCTGGTTTGGGCATCTCGCCGGCAATCTGTCTTGCCTCCGCAAGAGCCTGCTCGGCCGTACCCAAATCGCGATCGGCGGTGCGTCCCAGTTCGGTTGCCAGCACCTCAACACGGTCCGTCGTGTGCGACTTTGGCAACCGGTTGGCGAGGGTCGTGGCGCGGAGTAGATCCGCCTTTGCGCGCAGGCCATTACGCAAGTCGGCGATCTTACCTCGCAACTGACGCTGCATCTGCTCGGCTGTGACCAGTTTGTCGCGGTCAGGTTGATTCACGCTGCCGCCTGGCTGCACGACCACGTCGCCGACTTTCTGGCGAGCATCGCGTTGCTGTTCACGGAGACGGATCAACTCTGGCCGGAACGCTGCCAGTTCACGCTGAATCCACGCCTCGATGGCTTCAGGCGACGCAATGCGAATTTCCATCTCATTTGGGCTGCGGCCAGGCCCTTTCAGCGGTGAAACATCGTCCCAGTCGTCCGCAGCGCCGCGGACGATGAGCAGGTCACCCTCACGCACAGGCATACCATCGTCGCGCACGAAAGCGCGAACCGGGATCACACGACTTACCGCCACGTTGCGGGACTGCGGCAACGCCGAAGCGACCGGTCCGCCGATGAGTGCCGCGACTGCCGGCGGGTGAGCGTTCGGCACCTGGGCGAGTGGCACAGCATGGATCGCGCCGTCGCGGCCGACGCGATACTCGATGAAGGAGGAACGCACGCCGTAGAGTTTGTCGTCGGCCGCGACCGCCACGGTCAGGCTTGCAGTGGGTGCCAGGAACGGCGGATCCGTGCCAGCAGTAGGACGATCCAGCGTCACGGTTGGAGTCGGATCAGCCGTCAGGCGAAGTTCGATGAGTCGCGTGCCCGTCAGACCCGTGTCATCAGTCAGGCGCAGCGCGTAGGTGCCAGAAAGCGGCGGGATGAAATCAGCAGAGAGCCGCGTGCGATTGCCAGAAAGCGCGATCGGGATATCGGCTCCGAGTTGATCCGCCATCTCCTGACCGACAATCGCAGCGATGGGGTTCAACTGACCAAGCGACACCACGGGCGCGGCGTTGACCACGGCCGACTTATCACCCGCGAATGTGAGCACCGCAGATGAGAGCGCGACATCGGTGGCCGCGCGGAACTGCACAGCCGTTCCGACAGGCACTTCGATGACCGCGGCGCCATCGGGGAGTTGCAGTGGGGCCAGCCCGGTATACGCAGGCGGAGTGATATGGAACTGCGGTGTTGGCCGGCCATCGAGTGCAACAAGCCGCGGCGCCGGGACAACCGCGACTTCGTACCAGTCGGAATCGGCATCGTTGGCCAGTATGCGTATCGCGAAATTGTGCGGGATTCGCCCCGGATCAATCCGCGCGGTGATGACGGCCGCGCGCGGATGTTCCGGATCGTTGCCGGCTGTGAGTGGAAACTGTTCCTCAAACTCAGTCTGGGAAGCCACACCACGGCTTCCCTCCTGCGTTCTGTTACCACTTTCCTCACCGTCCTGCATGCGGACACGCACAACAGCCGCGCCGGGAATCGTGCCGCGAACGGCGAACTTCAACTCGAATGCCTCACCCTTCGCGATCCGGGCAGGGAACTGCGGCGAAAGGAGTTCCAACTGCGTTTTGGTGGGCCAGGCGTGCATGCCAAACGGATCGGCCAGTCGTGCGAGTGCGATTTCCACTTGCGGCAGATACCACAGTGCCAGTGGCAGAGAGATTGCGATGACTGCCGCGCAAAGCCACCCGGTCTGCCAGCAGCGACCAGTCAGGACGAAGTTATCGAGTGGGAGCCGTGCCGCCTTACGTTCGGCGAGCCGAATCGCGGTGGCACGCAACCGGCCGGAAACACCCTGCGACGCGCGGGGCTGATCGCTGGCGTCCTCTTCCGCCGGGAGATCGAGGAACGAGACAGCCGACGCAAGAGAATCGTTGAACGAGGGGAACTGCGATTCCAGCGCGATTGCGACCGAGAGCGCGTCGGTGCGGCCGCGGATTGCACGACTCACGCCACGCAGCCAGACCACACCACTGGCGCTTAACACGACAACAAGCGCGACCGCCCGCGCGAAGGGAGACAGATGGAACGCAGCGTCAAGGATACAGAAGAACGTAACCAGTCCGAGGACGACCGCGACCAGCGCGAACAAACCCGTGGCGACGGCAACACGCCTGCGTGCGCGGCCCAGGTCGGCCAGGCGATCCGGCAGCGACTCACGCTCTGTCGGCGGGCGCAACACCAGTGCCATCAACTCACCTCTGACAGTGAAAAACAACTCCCCATCATAACAGCCGTTCGCGCTTCCGTAAAAGCCACTCAGCCGTAAGGAGGAGGAACATCAGCAGATACACGCCAGGGTGGTTCCACAGCGGGATCGGCTTGACGGGTTGATTCAGCGGCACACGCTGGAGGTTCTTCAGGTCCTTGAATACATCGCTGGCGTTGGCCAGCGTGTAGAAGCCACCACCAGAGTCGGCGGCGGCCGCGCGCATATCGGCAACGTTCATTTCGGTATGCTCGCGCTCGGTGAGAGGCGGCAGCACGCGGGCCGTCGCCCAGGGTCGCGTTCCCTGCACTTCGGGTTCGAGCAACTCAAAGCGGTATTCCCCTACCGGTACACGCGCGAGTGTTGTCTCGTACTGCACCGTCGGGCCAGGAATGGCATTGAGTACCAGCGTCGCGGTGTCGGTCTGACCCGTTCCAGGTGTCCCGTCCGGATTCATGAGCGGAGTTCGTGTCATGGCGATGCGCACAGGCGCGCCGCCGGCCGGTCGCGGCGCCTCGATGGGGAACCGAACCTGCACCGTCACCTTCTCGTCGCGGCGAAACTCCGATTTGTCCTTCACGCGTACCTCGGGCCGGCGAATTCGCGAACGCGATAGCGTCCGTACTGCCTGCATCCAGAAGCGGTCGAAGTGCTCCTCGTTGTTTCGGAATCGCCAGCGCCAGGTGTCGTCGAAGCCGAGGAAGAGGACCGGACCTGCCCCGGCGAACTGCTGAATGACCAGCGGATAGAGCTCGCCCGGCCGGCCGCCCTCCGCCGACTGCGTGGGGTGTGTCGCCAGTACCTGTGCCAACGGCTTGAGGCGGTATCCCTTCGCGTACCAGAATAGTGGCTTCAACTGCCCCCAGACGCGCATCGATTCGGCCTCATCGGCCGAGAAGCGGAAGAGTGGGTGAAGCCGGCCCGCGGGGGTGAGCCGCGGTTGATAGCCTTCGGTGATCGGTTCCTGTTCCGGCGGGCGCATCGCAGCAGGTGCCTCGGCCGGGCTGACCGGGAGTACCTCGGCCAGTGGCGTGTCAGCATATGCCGACGGTGTGCCATGCTGACCGGAAAGGAAGAGCAGTCCGCCCCCCTTCTGTTTGACAAAGTCGGCCAGGTCGCGGAGAGCCACGGCCGAGCGTGCGCCGGCAATGAGTTTTGGATCGACATCGCCGAGGATGACGAGATCGAACCCAAACAACTCGGTTCGAGTTGGGAACTCCCCCCGGAACGCGGAACGATCCGTCTCCGCCCAACCCTTCGATGCGTCGAGCAGCACGACTTGCAATTCAACTGACTTTCCACCGACAGATTTGTCCGACTCACGTTCCATCATTACCTTGACGAAACGGAAGTCGTAACGCGGATAGCCCTCGACATAGAGAACCCGGATGCGGCGCGAGTCCGTGACCAGCACCGTGCGTTCAATGCGATTGTTGCGCGTGTTGACTTCACCCGGCGCCGCAGGCACTTCGAGAATGTACGTTTTCTCGCCAACCTCAGTGGGCGTGTGAGCCACGGTCACAGTCACCGGATTGCCGGAAGGGTCAGGTATGACTGTCACCTGTCCGCGTGTCTCGAGCTTGCCGCCTGGCAGTTTCTCCTTGAGTGTCACCGTGGTGGGTGCGGCGGGCACCTTGCCACGCGCGGTGAGTCTCGCTTCGAAGGCGAGTCGGTCGCCGCGGCCAACGACATCCTCGGCCTGCAAGTCGGCAAGGATGAGGTCGGGGGTTTCCCAGGTGTCTCCCACGCCAACGAGGAAGAGCGGCACGCCGTCGTAGGAAGCCGCGCGGGCGGCCTTTGGTAAGTCGTCGCCTGCGGTGGTGATCCCGTCGGTGAACATGATGATCGCCGCCAGGGGGCTGCCCCGGAACGCCTTGAGAACTTCCTCCACCCCTTCGCCCAGATGCGAACCCTCGCCCTCGGGCTTCAGCTTCAGGATGACCTCACGACCCGACTCGGCTTGCGATTCATCTTCAACGGACGTGAGCAGGTGTGTCTGTACGTCCACGGCATAGATGTGCACCCGGACTTGTTTCTCGCGCAACAAACGGTCGAGCCAGTCCGCATCCTTGCGCGTCAGGAGCATCTGTGCAAGCCGAAGGCGGTTAACCTCGGAGAGTTTGGTCGCGCCGGCCAGTTCCGCGGCCTTGGCGCGCACCGCCGGATCACGAAAGTCGTCTGCCTTCGACATGCTGGCAGAGCGATCGAGGAGGAGAACGACTTCGGGCAATCCCTCACGGTCGAACGCGAGCCTGAGTTGTCCGAGGAGCACGAAGAGCGCGAGGAGGAAAACGCTGGCACGCAGCAGCTTGGGAAGCACGATGCGCCAGAATCCGCCGGCCGCGTGACGTTCCAGCATGTAGATGCTGAACGTGAGAGCGAGACAGGCCAGCGCAACACTGCTCACTGCGCGTCGGTCGCTCACTGCGTTGCGGAAGAACGCCGTGAACCCTTCCAGTCGCCACTTTGTCCCCTCGCCAGGAGCCGCGGCGGGTACACCGGCCGTCTTCTCAATGGCGTTCCGCCATTCATGCGGCAAGAAACCGAGCGGATTGCCGGTCCACTCCGCGTGCAGCACTGTCACGAGTACTGCGCCGGCAATCAACAGGAGCAGGATCGCCGCGCCATTACCGACGAGCCGCAACAGGAGTCGCCTCGTACGACCGATGGTGTTCACCGTACCACTGCGCGCCGGCCCGAAATACCACGCGAGCACCAGTTCCAACGCGAGCACGAAGACTGCCACCATCACGGCAAATCGTGCGAGCATCGGCCCCCACGGTTTCGGCCGCGACGTGAGGAGCGCGCCGCTCGCGGTACTCGGCTTCACCTCGGAGGTATCAGGCACAACCTGCACCGCGCCGGCCGACTGAAATTCCCGCGCCTCGACCCGGCGCAGGTCAGACTCGCTGGGTGTGCCAGGAACAACCTCCGCCACGTTCACTGCGAACACACGATCGCGTGAGCCGTTCAGCCCCAGGCGGTACAGGCCGCTCGTGACCGTGTTCTTGAACCGGGCGTATCCAGCCTCGTCTTCCAGCACGAGTGGAACTGTGGTGGACAGCCCATCAGGGCCATTCAACCCCACATTCAACCCCGCGGCGCTGATGGGGAAGTACTCATCGATCGGTTCGCCGACGCGCAGCGTGTGCCGATCGGGATTGGCAACAGAGTACTTCAGGAATTCGTGCCAGAACGGGAGATAGCTGAGCAACGAGGGCCAGTCGTTCCAGTCCTCATTGAAGCTGCTCGTGAATACGTAGACTCGCCCACGATGACGATACCACTCCACCACTGCCGGATCGGGCTTCTCACTGGCTTGCTTGGGGGTTGTGATCACCTCGGTCCTGGGTGGAGCGAGGATTTCGCTCGCCAGCATGCCGAAACCGTTCTCGTTGGCCGCAAAGGCCGCGGCGGTGGCATGGGCGAAACTCAGGACACGCCGGCCCCGCCCATCCGCCGGCATGTCGAGCTTCACATACGAACGGAATGGTACGCTGATGAGCCCCGCGCGCGTTTTGTTGTTGTTGAATGGCGACAACGGAGGTTTGCGAAACTCCGATTCTTCGGCAACAAGCCGGTAGCCGAGGTCGTCTGGCCCGCGCGTCGTGACGGTCTCGCCAAGAGCCGCCGGGAGCACACCGCGGCCGTCGCGATGGAAGACTGCGTTATACTGGGCGCGACTCGTGGCGGCGTTTGGCCCCAGACCAATGACGACCGTTCCACCGCGCCGAAGTACGGCATCGAGCTTTGCGGCCATCTGGATGGTGGGGCTGGGCACATCACAGAGGAAGACGCAATCCACGCCGGTGATGTCGCAGAGCGTCGGATCGAGGAACTCGGTGGGAGTGACCAGCCGCGGGCGGTTGGGCGTATCGGTGAGTCTGGCACCTGGTGGGAAGAGAGCGCGGTCGAGGTAGGTGGCCGCGCGGCGGTTGACCTCCGGGTTGGCCTTGCCATCCACCAATAACGCGTGAATGCCGTCGCGGACTTCAACCGCCAGGGCGCGCCTGTCATCCGCAGTGAGTGCGTCGCTCTGGACGAGTTTCGCCTGAACGACGTGAATGCCACGCTCGCGGAAAGCGTTGGGACCCGTCAGGTTGAACTGCAGTGTCGCACGGGAACCCGCCGGGATCGGCCCGACGGTCTTCTGCTCAACGGCTGCAAGTGCGTCGAACCCGCCCGAGGGACGACCCAGGAGAAGTTCGACATACGCCTTCTTTCGCTCGGTCCGACCGAGGTTGGCAACCGTGACCGTAACTGTGAGCGGCTGATCGATCAGCGGCATTGGCTCGGAGAGAGATAGCTCCGCGATCGCGAGGTTCTCTGGATCGGTGCGGGCAGCTTCCACGATGGCCACATCTGCCCGCGATGTGATCTGCTGCCAGACCTCGGCTGTGTTGTTCTCCGGGTGTGGAAGCGCGCTGGCCCAGGAGCTACGCTGGAGGTCGGTAAAGAAGGTGAGCTGCCGCCTCGGATAAGTCCGAGGGGAGCGTTTCAGGATGTCGGCAACTTGAGTGAGCGCGGCGGCGTGATCAGCAGCGCCATGTGTGGGACGGAGTTTCCGCAACTCACCGGCGACCTTCTCCGCATCGTTGGAAGGTCCTGGCACGATCTTCTCGGCGTCCCTGGTCATGAGCAGGACCGTGAAGCCGTCGCCGGGATTGCTGGAGCGAACGAGGTTCTCGGCCTGGGCAACAGCCGCCTCGAAGCGCGAGCGACCGTCCTCAGTTCGAGCCGTCATACTCAGCGAGCCATCGAGTACGAGAACGTGGTGCGTCCGTGGCACATTGGACACCGTCTCCGTCGCGCCGGGCTTTACCGCCTGCCAGAGTTGCTCGGCCCAGTCGGTCGGTGCCACCATCGCAAAGAGGAGGAGCAGAAGTGCCAGCGTGCGGAGCGCGAGGATGAGCCACTGGTCGATGCGCCGCTTGTGGCGACGTTCAGCAACAATCAGGAAGCGGATAGCAGCCCAGGGGACGATCTGGTAGCGTTTGCGGAAGAGAAGGTGGACGAGTAACGGCAGCCCAATCGCCGCTGCGGCAGCACCGCCAGCGATGAGGGGGGTGAAGTCGGCAAACAGGGGATACATCATGAGGCCAGCCGCGCCATGCGGTAACACTGGGAGTGAATCAGGAAACTAGCGCGAATGAATGAACAGCACCGGTGCCCTCAGTATGACGCGGCGACGCTCCGCTGGCAACGGCCAGATGGCGTATTGCCGTACCACAGTGTCGCAAACACCCAGACTTTCCGGAGGCAATGTTCTCCGACTGCCTGAACGAAGCCTATCCCTTCCGAAGGTGGAGATTCCCATGCGCGTCACTCCGTTCTCGCTCATCTCATTCCTGACGATCTTTGTACTCCTCTGCCTTCCAAACGGTGTTCGAGCCGCAGATGGGAACCTGCCTGTCTTCCCTGCGGCTGAATGGGAAAAACGCACGCCCGAGCAGGTCGGACTGCTCCCTGTGAAGCTGAAGGCGCTCGCTGAGCTAGCCGGCGGACGCGGTTGTGTGGTCCGCCACGGTTACCTCGTCTATACCTGGGGCGATGCTACTAAAAGCGGCGACGTCGCTTCCGCCGTCAAACCCGTCATCAGTACACTGCTGCTTCTCGCGGTCCAGAACGGGAAGCTGGCGAGTGTCGATGCGAAGGTCGCGGACTTCGAGCCAGGACTCCTGAAACTCAACAACGGGAAAGACGCCGCCATCACATGGCGGCACCTCGCCTCACAGACATCTGGTTATGGATTGAGCGAAGCGCCGGGCAAAGCCTACGGCTACAACGACTCCGCGCTCGCGCTTTACTTCGACACCCTCACGCAGCGAGTCTACAAGCAAAACAGCACGCGCATTCTCAAGGACCAACTCGGCAACGCCCTCCACTTCCAGGACCCGTACACCTTTGAGGCATTCGGCCCAAACAACCGCCCCGGCCGGCTCGCGATCTCGCCACGGGACTTCGCCCGCTTTGGCCTGCTCTACCTCCGTGGCGGCAGATGGAACGACAGGCAGATTCTCAAGCCCGAACTCGTCCGGCTCGCGATCAACAGCCCGATCCCGGCCGATCTACCACGCACAAGTGGGAAGGGAGCCGCGATGCTTCCCAGGCAACGCACCCTCGGCGGGGGAAAGAACCAGACACCCGTCGGCCCGGGAGTCTACAGTTTCAACTGGTGGGTGAACCGAGCCGACTCAGCCGGCCGGCGGTTGTTCGCCGACCTTCCTCCGGATACCTTCGTCGCATCCGGTCACGGCGGCCAGCGAACGCTGTGGGTGATTCCGAGCCTCGATATGATTGTGGCCTGGAACGACGCGAAGATCGAGGATCACGACGCCAGCCCAACCGACCCGAGGACGAAGTGTAACCAGGCGGCTCGACTGATACGCGACTCGGTCCGGCGCGAGACGCATGTCTCAATCAACAAGGGCATGTGGCTCATCAACGGCGCCATCACGTACAAGGGCGCGAAGGCCGAGGGGCGATTGATGAATGTCCGCATGGTGAATGCGGTATTTGAGGACA
This sequence comes from uncultured Frigoriglobus sp., assembly GCA_964422915.1. Classification (GTDB taxonomy): domain Bacteria; phylum Planctomycetota; class Planctomycetia; order Gemmatales; family Gemmataceae; genus Gemmata. Next base: position 35,825 of record CAYRDG010000025.1, read on the forward strand.
CCAGGCGGCCGACGTTCGACTCAGTAACGAACACGGCTCGATTCATCGAGCAGATCCCGGACTACGCCATGCATGGCGTTCGCGCCTTCACGCTGAACCTTCAGGGCGGAATGCCGGGCTACGAGGGCGCAGTCAACTCCGCGTTCAACGCCGACGGAACGCTTCGCGAAACGTATCTGTCGCGCGTGCGCGCTGTGATCGAGGCATGCGACCGCCGTGGCGTCGTTGTAATTCTCGGCTGCTTCTACCAGCGTCAGGATCAAGTGCTGAAAGATGAGGCTGCGGTGCGTGCAGCCGTGACGAACGTCGTGCAGTGGATCAGGGGCAGTGGGTTCACGAACGTAGTACTGGAGGTCGCGAACGAGTTCGGTCATGGTGGTTTCAACCACAACATATTGAAGAGCGCCGCGGGACAGGTGGAACTCATCACGCTGGCTCGGAAACTCCACCCTGGCCTCCTCGTCTCGACGAGCGATGTGCGCAGCGGGGTAGTGCCGAAGGAGGTTGCCGGGGCCGCAGACTTCATACTCGTTCACTTCAACGCGACAAAAGCGGCAGACATCACGGCGCGGATCGAGTCACTCCGGGCGTACGGCAAGCCGGTTGTCTGCAATGAGGACACGAAGACCGGTGAAGTGGGCGCGAAGGTGGCAAGGGCGTGTGTGGCGGCGGGCGGATCGTGGGGCCTGATGCTGGAGAAGCGGAACCAACACTACCCGTTCACGTTCCGTGGCGCGACCGACGACAAAGGGGTTTACTCGGCGTTCAAACAGTTGACCACTCCATAGTTCACCACAACAAAACCGACTATCACGCCAACGTCACTGTTGGAGGAACCGATGCGAGTCGCAGGGAGTCGCGTGCTGATCACTGGAGCCGGACACGGATTGGGTCTGGCCATCGCGGAGACGTTCGCTCGCGCCGGGGCGAATGTCATCGTCACGGATCTGGATACGGCGCGCGTGAAACAGGCGGTGGCGAAGTTACCCGACGCAGGCGGTTACACGCTGGATGTCACGAACGGGGAGCAAATCGCCGAGGTCCGCGCGCGTGTCCTCGCGGAACACGGCCCGATCGACGTGCTCGTCAACAATGCCGGGATCGTGTTCGGCGGAGCGTTCCTCGACGTTCCCCTGGCGAAGCATCTGACCACTGTGAACGTGAACCTCTCCGCCCTCATCGCCGTCACGCATCACTTCTTGCCGGACCTACTCGAACGACCGGTGGCGCATCTGGTCAACATTGCCAGTGCGTCTGCCGTTGTCGCGTTGCCGATGGCAAGCAGTTACGCCGCGACGAAGTGGGCCGTGCTCGGCCTCACAGATACGATCCGCGAGGAGTTGCGGTTGCTCGGCCGCACGCACGTTGGCATCACGGCCATCTGCCCCAGTCTGATCCAGACGGGCCTGTTCCAGGGCGCATCTCCTCTCGGCTTGACACGCTGGTTAACACCGCAGGAAGTTGCGACCGCAACCATGCGCGCGGTGGAACGGAACCGCGAGTTCGTGATGTTGCCGTTGCGGCTGCGTGTGCTGTACGGTCTCTCCGCCGGCTGGCCGCGCGGACTGTACCGCTGGGTGTGTCGCCGACTCGGCGTCTCGCAGTGCATGACTGACTGGACGGGGCACGCGAAGTAGCATCTGGCTCATCGTGCAGGTACGATAGTCATGATCACTTCCACGGGAACGATGTCATGCGTCTGGCCATTGCCACCCTCGCCGCCTTCCTGTTCTCTCCCACTGCTTATGCGGCGCCGAAGATTGGCGACACTGTCGGCAAGCTCACGTTCACTGACATCCGATCGTTACCGCGAACGCTCGACGATTTTGGCATGAAGAAGGCCATCGTACTCATATTTGTCAATACCACCTGCCCGATCGCGCAGCGTTATCTCCCTGTGTTGCAAAGTCTGGAAAAGGAATACCGCGCGAAGGACGTGCAGTTTGTAGCCGTGAATGCGGCAGAAGAAGACACGGTGATTGCGATGGCGACACAGGCGGTGAAGTTTGAGATCACCTTCCCGTTCGTGAAGGACTTCGGCGGCAACTGTGCGAAGTCGTTGGGCGTCACGCGAACCCCGGAGGCTGTGCTGCTCGATGCGAAACGCCGCATCGTCTACCGTGGCCGGATCGACAACCAGTTCCGACTCGGCGGCGCGCGGAACGCACCCACATCCCACGATCTGCGCGACGCTCTCGATGCGGTCCTCGCTGCCAAAAAAGTTGCAATAGCAGAAACCGAGGTAGACGGCTGTCGCATCGCGTTCGCGACGGTGCAGAAACCGCGCGACGTCACCTACGCCGAACACGTCGCCCCGATCCTGAAGAAGCATTGCTGGGAATGCCACATGCCAGGCGGTTCAGCTCCATTCGCACTCGTAACACACAGGCAAGCGGCAACGAAGGCGGCAACGATCGCGGACGTGGTGGCCGATCAACGAATGCCGCCGTGGTTCGCCAGCCACGAGTTCGGCCCGTTCGTCAACCGCCGTGGTCTTGGTGACGACGAACGCGCGATTCTCACCGACTGGGCGAAACTCGGTGCGCCGGCCGGTGACCTGAAGAAAGCTCCACCCCCGCTGCCGGCACAAACGAGCAAATGGCTCATCGGCAAACCGGATTTGATCATCGAATCGCAGGAGTTCGAACTCCCTGCGGCTGGCGACATCCCTTACAAGTACGCGATTCTGCCCCACCACTTCGCCGAGGATACCTGGGTTCAGGGCGTGCAGATTACCAGTGACAACCCGTTGTCACTGCACCACTGCAATCTGGCACATGGGAGCCTGAAGGGCGGCATCAGTGCCGATAACTTTATCACAGGTTACGTTCCTGGCGGCGAACCGATGAACCTCGATACCGGTGTCGGTTTCCTCATTCCGAAGGGATCATTCCTCGGCCTCCAGATTCACTTTGTCACCACAGGCAAGCCAGAGAAGTGTCGCATCAAGGTCGGGCTGCGGTATCCGCGCGAGACGATTCAGTCGCGACTCCGCGTGATGCAACTCTTCAATACACACTTCGCCATCCCCCCCGATGCACCGGCGCACAAGGTCCGTGCCAGCCGCACCCTCGATACCGACGTGGTCGGGGTCGGTCTCTTCTCGCACATGCATCTCCGCGGCAAGGACATGAGCTTTACCGCGCACACACCGGACGGGCAGAAAGAAACGCTCCTCATCATCGCCAACTACAATTTCGGCTGGCAACTCCCGTACCGCTGGGAGCCTGGCAAAAAGCGCCTGGCGAAAGGGACACGCCTGGAGTGCGTCGCACACTTCGACAACTCGGCGTTCAACCCATACAACCCTAACCCGAAGGCCACCGTACGCAACGGCCCGCAGACCCGCGACGAGATGATGTACGGCTTCTTTTTCTACACTACTGCCGGCGAGAAACTCAATCTCCGTGCCAATCCGAAAACCGGCAACGTGAAGTAATTCGTCCCGGACTTCTCGGAACTCGTACTTGAAGCCACCTAAAAACTGGCACACAATAAAAGCTAACCTACCGGTGCCGCCGATTCGCCCGCCCACCCACGGCTCATCCGCACATGCCACGCTCCACAGCCCTCGCGCTCACCGCGATACTGACCGCCGCGCCTGCGTTCGGTGCGGAATCCACTCGCGCCCCGGCGTTCAACGCCGACGTGCGCCCCATCTTTCAAGCATATTGCACCGAGTGCCACGGCGAGGCCGAGAAACCCAAAGGTAACCTCGATCTCCGACTCCGGCATTTCGCGATCAAGGGCGGCAAGAGCGGCCCAGCCGTCGTGGAGGGGAAACCCGATGCCAGCCTGCTCATTGAGCGCGTGACAAACGGCGAAATGCCGCCTGGCAAGAAGAAACTCAACTCGACCGAGATCAAGATCCTCAGGAAGTGGGTGGCTACGGGAGCGAAGGTCGAGACGAGCGAGCCGGAAACACTCGCCGCGGGCTTTCCCATCACCGAGAGTGATCGCCGCTGGTGGGCTTTTCAACCAGTGAAGCGACCTGCTGTTCCCACAACCGTAAACGCGCAATCTCTTATCCGAAACCCCATCGACGCCTTCCTGCTGGCCAAGCTCTCGGAACGGGGGCTGAGTTTCAATCCGCCGACGGATCGCGTCACGCTGATCCGGCGCGTCACGTTCGATCTGATCGGCCTTCCGCCATCGCCCACCGAAGTTGATGCGTTTGTGAAGGACAACTCTCCTGACGCATATGAGAAATTGGTGGAACGACTCCTCACCAGCCCACAGTATGGCGAACGGTGGGGCCGACACTGGCTCGATGTGGCTGGCTACGCCGATTCCGAGGGTGGTTCGCCACAAGACACGGAACGCGTCTGGGCCTGGAAGTACCGCGACTACGTCATTCGCGCGTTCAACGCGGACAAGCCGTTCAACCGCTTCGTGAAGGAGCAACTCGCAGGCGACGAGATGGTCAAACCGCCATTCGCGGAGTTAAAAGACGACGATCTGGATGCACTCACCGCCACCGGTTTCCTCCGCATGGCGCCGGACGGTAGCGGCGTGTCGGGGGTCGATCAGAAACTCGCCCGCAACGCCGTGCTCACGGACACAGTCAAGATCACCGCCAGCGCGTTCCTCGGTCTCACAGTCGGCTGCGCGCAGTGTCACAACCACCGCTACGATCCAATTCCACAAACGGATTTCTTCCGGCTGCGAGCGGCGTTCGAGCCAGGCTACGACACGACCGCGTGGAAGATGCCTGCTGCACGGCGTGTGTCGCTCTACACAGTCGCTGACAAGAAGAAGGCGGCCGAAATCGAGGTCGAAGCCGCGAAGATCGACAAGCAGCGACTCAAGAAGCAAGAGGAATTCATCGCGGCGACCTTCGATAAAGAGGTAGCCAAGTTGCCGAAGGAGATGCAAGCCGCCGCACGAGCCGCACGGAAGGCGCCGGCCGCGAAACGGACTGCCGCGCAGAAGAAACTCATGCGAGAACATCCCAGCCTGAACGTCTCGGCCGGCTCGCTCTATCTCTATGACTCGAAGGCCGCTGCTGAGTTGAAGAAACTCTCAGCGGCCGCTGCGGAGGTGCGGAAGAAGAAACCCACCGAGGAGTTCGTCCGCGCGCTGACCGAGGTGCCTGGCAGGCTACCAACAACATTCCTCCACCATCGCGGCGATCCGGACCAGCCGAAGCAGGCGGTCGCGCCTGGCGGGCTCGCGGTTCTCGATACTGCGTTGCCGCTGAACCTGTCGAAGAAACTCCCGCCGTCGGGCAGCAGCGGTCGGCGGCTGGCGCTGGCGAACTGGCTCACGAATCCGCGTCACCCTCTCACGGCACGCGTGATGGTGAACCGGATCTGGATGCTTCACTTCGGCCGGGGAATCGTTGGCACACCGGGTGACTTCGGCCGACTGGGTGAACGCCCCACGCACCCGGAGTTGCTCGACTGGCTGGCGAGCGAATTCGTGACACCCACAATCCACGTCGCACGCGAGCAGGATTCTCTGGACGCCTGGTCAATTAAACACATACATCGGCTCATTCTGACATCCACCGCCTACCGTCAATCCTCCGCACGCGATGCGGCTAAGGACGCGGCCGACGCCGATAACAAGCTACTCGGCCGCTTCGCGCTTCGCCGACTCGATGCGGAAGCGGTGCGCGATGCCACGCTTGCCACCAGCGGCAAGCTGAATCTCAAACAATTCGGCCCGCCCGTACCTGTGATGGAAGACGATGCCGGACTGATTGTCATCGGCAAGGCGAACCGCGACGGAGCGCAATACAAGCTCGGTGACGAATCCGTGGCCCCAGGCGAGGAGTCACGGCGCAGTGTGTACGTTCAGGTGCGCCGATCCAAGCCGCTGGCGATCCTCGGCACATTTGACGGCGCCACCGCGGAGCCGAACTGCGAGTCCCGCGTCAGCACCACGGGCACGCCGCAGTCACTCATGCTGCTCAACGGCGAGTTCAGCATCGCGCAGGGTCAGGCGTTCGCAGCGCGTGTGCGGAAAGAAGCTGGCGCGGAACAGGAGGCACAGATCCGGCGGACCTGGGAACTTGCTTACCTTCGCACGCCCAGCGAGAAGGAACGAAGCGACGCGCTGAGATTTCTACGAGCCGCGACAGAGGCTTTCCGCAAACAGCCGATACCGCCAGCTCCGCCCAAGAAGAAGGGAGCGAAGACTCCGGCTGCGAAGCCGCAGGCTTCGCCAGAGGAACGCGCGCTGGCGGCTTTCTGCCAGGCGATCCTGACCAGTAACCGATTCTTGTACGTGGAGTAGTGTGGTCGACAACCGAAAAGCTACCCTGAAGCAGGCACACATATGCATTCGCTCTCACGCCGCCATCTGCTCCGCGACGCCACTTTCGGCATCGGCTCCGTCGCACTCGCGCACCTCCTGCACCAGGAGCAACTCCGCGCCAACCCGGCCCTCGCTGGCGCCGAGCACCAGCACTTCGACCTCAAGCCCAAGAAACCGCATCACGCACCAAAAGCGAAGGCGATGATCTCGCTCTTCATGCAGGGCGGCCCCAGCCACATGGACTTGCTCGACCCCAAACCGCGCCTCAATCAACTCGACGGCAAGCCCTTCCCTGGCACTATCAAATACGACAATGCGGCGCAGGCCAGCTCGAAGGTACTCGGCTGCCCGTGGAAGTTCGCGAAGCGCGGTCAGAGCGGAATCGAGGTGTCTGAACTCCTCCCAAATCTCGCCCGCGTCATTGACGAGGTGTGTGTGGTGCGGTCGATGCACACTGGCGTGAACAACCACGTCCAGGGCATTCACGCGCTCAACACCGGTCGGATCGTCTCGGGCCATCCGGTGATGGGGAGTTGGCTCTGTTACGGACTCGGTTCGGAGTCCCAGGAATTACCGGCATTCGTTGCGCTGCCTGATCCTGTGAGCCTGCCTGTCAGTGGTGTTGAACACTGGTCTAATGGCTGGCTCCCATCGGTGTATCAGGGAACGGTTGTCCGTCCGCGTGAGCCGCGAATTCCAAATCTCGATCCGCCACCGCAGTTCAAGGGCGCACCGCAGTCGGAGATGTTGAAGTACCTCGAATCGCTCAATCGCGTACATGCCGCCGCGCATCCTGGCGAACTCGACCTCGACGCGCGCATCGCGAGTTACGAACTGGCCGCGAAGATGCAGGTGGCCGCTAAGGAGGCACTGGACCTGTCTCGCGAGACCCAAAAGACAAAGGCGATGTATGGCCTCGACGACCCCGCTACTGCTGACTACGGGTCACGCTGCCTGATCGCGCGAAGATTGGTGGAACGCGGCGTGCGCTTCGTGCAGGTCTTCACCAGCAACCAGCAGTGGGATAACCATGGCTCGATCCGCACGACACTGCCCAATGCCTGTCGCAAGACCGACAAGCCCTCGGCGGCACTGGTCGCCGACCTCAAGTCGCGTGGTCTGCTCGATTCGACACTCGTGGCCTGGGGCGGCGAAATGGGCCGCTTGCCGGTGATCCAGAACGACGCCGGCCCGACGAAAGTCGGTCGCGATCACAACACCTATGGCTTCACGTGGTGGTTCGCGGGCGGCGGTTTCAAAGCAGGCGTTACTCACGGAGCAACCGACGAGTTCGGCCATCACGCCGTGGAGAAGATCGTGACGCAACACGACTTCCACGCCACCATCTTGCACCTCTTCGGCCTCGACGTAAAGAAACTCATTTACAAGCGGTCGGGGTCCGAGCTCTCACTCCTCGACGGCAAGGAGGGGAAGGTTTTGACAGACGTGCTGCGGTCGTGACCGCGGTGGCACGCACATCGCACAATAGTGATCGCCCATATACTAATATGGGCTATCTCTGCGAAGTCAACTGACTTCGCAGAGATAGCCCACCTCATCATACCCGTCGGTTTCAAAAATCACTTGCTCTTTTCGGCTTCTGCGAGTTGTTGCAAGGCATGTTTTGTTGGCTCATCGTCTGGCCCTGCCAAAGACTGCGCGCGAGTGAGTACCTGCCGTGCCTCCCCGAAACGTTTCGCGCGGAGTAGGGCCACGCCCAGGTGATACTGCGCCGCAATCAGATCGGGCCGGCACAAGGTCGCGGCATGAAGATCGGCAAGCCCGCGTTCGGTCTGGCCCAGTCCGCACAACGCTCTGCCACGCAAGTAGAGCAAACCCGCGTCATTGGCGTTTTGCTGCAGACCATGCGCGGCCAGTCGGTCCACTTCACGCAACCGTGCGAGTGCCTCCGGCGGATATGTCCCTTGTGTCTCGCGTGACATCTCGGCGCGGCTCAGCAGTATGGAAGCGAGCGCGACCAGTCCTGCCCTCCGATCAGGGTTAAGTGCCAGTGCTTCACGAGCTGCTTTCTCGGAAAGCTCCACCTGTCCGGAATGTGCCAGACTGGTGGCAAGCAGCGCGAAGGCGCGGTCATCTTTCCCCTTCGTCTCGTTAATGATCTGGATGATCGCGCGCATCTCGGCTTCCGAAGCATGCCGTTTGCGCAGATCCTGGATCTCGGCGAAACGCACGGAGAGATTGCGCGCGAAGGTAAGGCAGGCATCGGACTCAGCATCGGCCCAGGGTGGATCGTCTGGCAACGACTGCGCAATCCGGGCCAGTTCCGCAGCCTGGGTTTCGTCGCCAAGGCGACGATGCGCCGTGGCAAGGAGGCGCATCGACTGGCGCCGTGTTTCCGGTATCAGGGAGAGCGGCGTGAGAAGATTCACGCAGAGCCGCCACTGTCCCCGGCGTGAAGCAAGTATTCCACGGAGTAAGCGAAGCCGCGGATTCGCCGGGTCCGCGACCATCAATGCTTCGATCTCGACCTGAGCTTCGTCCAGTCGCCCCTGGCTGACCAGAACATCGGCGAGGAGGTATCTCATCCCTGGACGGCCCCGCAGTTCCAGCGCATGCCGGAAGTGACCCACTGCGGCATCGGGGTCGTGCTCGTGCAGGCACACCCCTCTGAGATAAGGCCACCGCGGCTCACCCGGCTGGAGTTGTTCAGCCTGGGCGAAGCATTCCGCTGCTTCACGTACCACGCCGTAAGCGAGCATTGCCTGTCCAAGCCGCGCCCAGGCGTCACCACTTCGAGGGTTCTCGATCAACTTGTCACGCAGCGCACCGAGTTGAGCGGCCACCTCGGGCTCTAACTGACTCAGCGGCAATTCCGGCGGCACAGGCGCGGATGTGTCTTGGCTGAAACCGTTGACCCACCACACGCCGACTCCGGACACAAGCGCGATGCAGCATCCCGCGGCAATGAGTCGCTGGCGAGACCAGCCTGACCACGTTGAAGCCCTGGCTGCTAACATCTCTCGCCCCTTGCATCGGGCTATTTCACAGGCGTGCCCATTCCTCGTTCCACGACGACATGTCGGTTGGCCAGCCCACCTGGGAACTTCTCCTTGCTCCCATCTGGCCATGTCACATGAATTTGATCAACATGAGTTGCCGATCCCAGCCCGAAGTGAGCGCGAGAATCGCTACTACTGGCGAAGCTACCGGCGCTCTGGATCGTCCGGACATGCTGTCGACCGCCCGCATGGAGTGTTACTTCCGCACCCAGTGCGACGCGCCGCCGCGACGGGTCCAGGGCTGTCACACCGAGCCAGTTCCCCGGGTTCGGCGCCACGTTCTTGTACAGATGCGCGGCGCCGCCCACCCCCACAATCAATACCCACAACCGTCCGTCGTTTCGCAAATCGCCGACGACGACTCCACGGCCGACTCGCGCGTCGCGAGCAATTCCGCCTGGCCCTTCGTTCTGAGGGGAAAGATCCTCAAACACACCCCGGCCCTTGTTGCGAAAGAGCTGGCTGCGCTGGGCATAGTCGCACCAGAAAGGATGCAGGCCGGAACAGGGCGGAGGAGGCTCGTCGCGAAACACTTTCCCGTTGGTCACCACCGCGTCAGGCCAGCCATCGTTGTCGAAGTCGGCCAGGATCGTTCCGAACCCCGTGCCTCGCCACGCACTCCGATGTAGGTTGGCATCGGCCGTCTTATCCTCGAACAATCCACGCGGCCCCTGCTTCCAGAGCGTATTGTGTTCGATGTGCAAGTGTGTGACCAACAGATCTTGCAACCCATCACCATCCACATCGCCCCAGCCAATGCCCATGTTGGCCTCGGTGCGTCCCATACAGTTGACGGCGGCACCACGGGTCACGGCTTCATCGCGGAAAGTACCGTCATGCTGGTTCATCCACATGTGGTTCGGCTTGGCGTCGTTGGTTACGAAGATGTCTGGCCATCCGTCGCCATCGAAATCGGCACAGAGCGGAACGAAGCCAGGTCCAGGTTTGCGTCCGATGCCCGATTCGAATGAGACATCCTGAAACTGCACACCGTCACGCCCAACATTCCGGAACAGCCGGGTTGGCGATCCACTGAACGACTCCGGACCGCAAAAATCCATTGCGCCAGTTCGGCGTGAGCATGGCCAGGAGGGGTCGTAATCGACGTAGTTCACGACAACCAGATCGAGCCAGCCATCGCGATCGTAATCAAGAAATGCTGCCGAGACCGCCCAGAGGGGGTTGCGGAGTCCCACTTTACTGGTCACATCCTCGAACTTGCCCTGACCCCGATTCAACAGCAATCTCACACCGCCAAACTCCGTGACGAGGACATCGGGTCGGCCATCGTTATTCACATCCCCAATCGCCACGCCCATGCACAGCCCGGAGAAGTCGAGCCCCGAACCTCTGCTCACATCCTGAAACTGACCACTGGGTAATTGTCTGTAGAGCGTGTTGGGGCGTCCCTTGCTTCCGCCCGCGTTGAGTAGGAGAATGTCGAGCAGGCCATCACTATCGAAATCGAACAGAGCGGCACCAGAACCGAGGCTCTGCGGCATGTAGTAGCGACCATCGATGGGTCCGCAGTCGTGCGTGAACTTCAACCCGACCTCATCACTCACATCCTCAAACCACTTTGTACAAACAGGTTCGGGTATCGGTGTGGGGGTGATAGAGCGAACGTACAAAACACCGACCACGCCGGTGAGTACGACCAGTCCCACCTGAAAGAGACGGGAATGAAACATAGAACCGTCCCGTGCGAGTCCCTGTCACAGGGAGGGCGGATGTGACGATTATGAGAATAAGCCATGCACACCGAGAATGCAAGAGTCACTCGCAGGGTACGTGTCATCGACATTTGTTCAGATTATGGTAAACGATGCTGCCAGAGGGCAAGGTTGCGAACAGGTGATCTGATGGCACTGTTGCGATCTTGATTTCAGAGTAGTAGGCACACGAACTGCCATCTTCGAGTCACTTTGCCGTATGTAAAGTCACATGCATGATGCTCGCAGCCCATATCTGTATGGTAGAATCGCGGTCGCTTCACATGCACTCCAGCAGGGACTGTCCCATGACACTTCGCATCGCTGCCGTCCTCGTCATACTTGCGTCTGCATCGTGTTCCCTTAGTGCTGCGGATGCACACTGGTGGTCTGAGGACGTGGAACAGGCACTCAAACGAGCCAAAGAGAACCGCAAGGAACTGGAACTGGCCCTGACACGTGTGCCGAAGGAACAGCGAAACGGCATGGCGTTCCTTGTCGAGAACATGCCAGATTCCGACCTCACTTCGCTGAAAGCCAACTTCCTTCTCACCAACGTGGACCTCGCTTACAAAGCTCGCAAGACGATGCCGTGGGGAAAGGACATCCCAGAATCGCTCTTCTTCAACGACGTTCTTCCATACGCGAACGTGGATGAGAAACGCGATGCGTGGCGGCAAGAATTTTACGATCTCTGCATGCCGCTTGTGAAGGACTGCAAGACGCCAGTCGAGGCAGTTCAGGTCCTCAACAAGGAGCTTTTCAAGAAACTCAAGCTCGGTTATTCCACAAAGAGGCGGGCACCCAATCAGAGTCCGAAGGAATCGATCGAGCAAGGGAAGGCAAGTTGTACGGGGCTGTCCATCGTGTTGAGCGACGCGGCGCGCGCGGTGTGTATCCCGGCACGGCTTGTTGGAACGCCCCTGTGGGTGGACAAACGCGGCAATCACACCTGGGTGGAGATCTGGGATAAGGGCTGGCACTTTACTGGCGCGTGCGAGCCAGACCCGAAGGGGTTGGATCGAGGCTGGTTCGTCGGTGCGGCTTCGCAAGCGAAGAAGGATGTGCCTGTACACGCGATCTACGCCGCGAGCTTCAAGAAGACACACCAACACTTCCCGCTGGTCTGGGCGCCACGATATGCCGGCGTACCAGGCGTGAACATCACTGATCGGTACGCGAAGGCGGCCGCTCCGGACGCGAAGGCCGAGGTTGCCAAGTCTGCGTCAGCACTCAAGGAGTTGCATGCCGCACTCGATGCAGAATCAGCTTCGCTCGGGGGACTGGCCAGCAAGAACTTTTCGACAATCCCGCTGACGAAGGATGACGCAGCGAAGGCACGCGAACTTCTCTGGAAAGCACACGTCGCGATCATCAAGAAGGATCGCGCAGCGGAGATGAAAGCGAAGGTCATCAAGGATGGCAAGCTGGAGATGCCGTTCTTCTACAAGACGTTTGGGAAAAAGCCGAAGGGCGGTTGGAGTCTCTACATCTCGCTCCACGGCGGTGGCGGCGCGCCGAAGCAAGTCAACGATCAACAGTGGGAGAACCAGAAGCGGCTCTACTCGCTGGAAGAAGGAATCTACCTCGCGCCACGTGCCCCGACGAACACATGGAATCTCTGGCATGAGGCGCACATTGACCGGATGTTCGCGCGGCTCATCGAGGATCTCATCGTTTTTGAAGGAGTGAACCCGGAGCGTGTGTATGTGCTCGGCTATTCGGCTGGCGGCGATGGTGTGTATCAGATCGCCCCACGCATGGCCGATCACTGGGCCGCAGCGGCAATGATGGCCGGCCACCCCAACGGCGTCTCGCTCCTTTCATTGCGGAATGTGCCGTTCGCGCTCCAGGTGGGTGCGAACGACTCTGCGTACAACCGCAACAAGGTGGGGAAGGAGTACGGTGAGAAACTCGACCAACTTCAGAAGGACGACCCGAAGGGGTACGAGCATTTCGTCAAGATTCGCGCCGGAAAGGGGCACTGGATGAACCTGGAAGACAAGGTCGCGCTCCCGTGGATGGCAAAGTTCACCCGCAACCCTTTGCCTGAGAAGGTTGTGTGGAAGCAGACCGGTACACCACATATCCGCTCATACTGGCTCGCCGTGCCACCGAAAGAGGCAAAGAGTGATTCGCTCGTGATCGCCACGCGAAAGGGCCAGACAATCGAAGTACTCAATGCCGAGAATGTCTCAAAACTCCTCGTTCGACTCGACGATCGGATGCTCGACCTCGATAAGCCCGTGACCGTAAAGCAGGGGAGCAAGACTCTGTTCACAGGAATCGCGCCACGAACGGTTCGCACGATGCTCGAATCGCTGGCGGGCCGCGGCGATCCGGGTCTGGTCTTCGACGCCGAGATAGAAGTGACGCTGGTAGGAAAGTAGGACCGACAAAGGGAATGGCTGGAGCATCATCCATACTCCAGCCTGAACTTCTAGCGACACGATCGGCAGTGATGGCGGGATCACTTCCGCAACTGGAAGATTGCTTCTACTTCGACACTCGTGCCGAGCGGAAGTTGCCCCATGCCCAGCGCAGTGCGAGCATGCCGCCCCTGCTCCGCACCAAACACTTCCTTCAACAGGTTCGTTGCCCCATTGATGACGAGATGGCAGTCGGTAAAGTCCGGGTCGGCGTTCACATAGCCCGTCACGCGGATGACACGCTCGATGCGATCGAGTGAGCCGAACTTTGTGATGATAGCGCGAAGGATATTCGCCGCGCAGAGTGCCGCGGCCTTCGTCGCTTCTTCTACCGACACCTGCGATGGAACCTTCCCCTTGCTCGTCAACACACCTGCGTCGTATGGCACCTGCCCAGATGCATACAGCGTGTCACCCAGGACCGCCAACAGGTCGATGACGGGTCCTTCTTTCGGCCCTCGGTCCAGCGGATAACCGGCTGCTTCCACCTTCTTCTCACGTTCACCCATGTCGGCGGTCTCCAGGAATAGCAGATGATCGTCAGTTCGATCGGCCAATGTCCGCGAACTCTCGGTCACAGGTCTTTCGGTGCTGACTAATGCACGGAACCAGACTCGCCCTGTGCATTGGCATGCGGTGAGGGTCGGGTGCCGATGGCTCATGCACTCGCCAGTACGCGCAGCTCCCGCGGCAGGGGGAAGCTCACGTCCTCCTCGCGTACAGTGCGTGTCTCGACGGTGGCGTCGAATGTCTTCTTCAGGTGTTCAATGCAGTCCTGCACGTTCTCCTCGGGAGCGCTGGCTCCGGCGGTGACGAGCACGACGTCGGCCGCGCGGAACCAGCCGTTCTTCAGTTCGCTCACGCGGTCAATGAGGTATGCCGGCTTGCCGCTGGCGCGAGCCAGTTCCGCGAGCCGCTGGCTATTCGAGCTATTCTGGCTCCCCAACACCAGCACCACATCGGCCTCATCAACGAGTTTCTTCACGGCGTCCTGGCGGTTCTGTGTCGCGTAACAGATGTCGTCCTTGTTCGGCCCAACGATCAGCGGGAACTTCCGCTTCAGTGCGTCGATCACTGACTTAGCCTCATCCACGCTGAGCGTCGTTTGCGTGAGGAAAGCAAGTTTCGCATCAGTAGGAAGTTCGAGTGCTTCCACGTCGTCGGCATCCTCGACCAGCACGATGCTCGCGGGAGCCTCACCCATCGTGCCGATAACCTCGTCGTGCCCCTCATGGCCGATGAGAACGATGGTGTATCCCTCTCGAGCGAACTTGATCGCTTCCTTGTGAACCTTCGTGACGAGTGGGCAGGTCGCGTCGATGGCGCGGAGGTTCCGCAACTCAGACGCCTCACGGATCACCGGTGAGACGCCGTGAGCGCTATACAGTACGGTTCCGCCGGCGGGCACTTCGGAGATGTCGTCCACAAAGACGACGCCGAGCTTCTGGAAACGCTCGACGATCGGTCGATTGTGAACGATCTCGTGATAGACGTAGAGCGGGCTGCCGTAGTGGTGCAGCGCCGTCTCGAGAGCGTCGATGGCCATGTTCACGCCGGCACAGAACCCCCGCGGGTTGGCGAGGATGATCTTCATGCGTTGCCTCCTGTGCTGGTTATGGTACGTCCGGAGTCGCTAACATGCCAACCGCATGTTGGGCGCTCGTACTAACCGAGGAACTGATGATCAGACCGGCTGTGGAAGACGATGTGAACGCGTTCGAGACGTTGAGGGGCGTACCGATTGCCTCCCGCACCGGGGTCGCGGGGGTGCAGGAGTGGAAGACGGGTTGCTAGAGCGTGCCGCAGTTCCACTCCAGGCTACGGTGTGCGCGGGAGCAGATGCCGCGCGCACCGCAATTGTTGTGGCCTGGCACACAGTTACCGCATGGCGTCGTCTGGGAGAAAGAGTTCGTTTTCCTTGTGGTCGGCGTCAGGCGGTCCACCTTCCGACCACGTTGGGATCGGCTTCTTGTCTGGCGGGTAGAGCGATTCCAACGGCCCCCAGACCTTGTCCACGCGGTCATCGAACAGGTCGCCGATCAGCAAGTCGGTCACAGTTCCCTTCAGTTCAGGGAACGTCTTCACGAAGCGGCCGAAGCTGAAACCATCGTAGTATTCACATACCAGACGACGCATCCGGTCGATGCCCTTGTTAAACTGTTCGCCCCAGCGTCCGAGTTGTTTGGCGCTGGTGTCGCCCGTGGCCAGTCCATCAGCGATTGCGTCGGCGGCCAACTCGCCAGACTTGAGTGCCAGTAACACACCCGACGAGTACAGCGGGTCGAGGAACCCGAAAGCATCGCCGACGAGTACCCAACCATCGCCCGCTGTTTGTGCAGAGCGATACGAATAATCCTTCGTGGCGAAGTAGCCCTTTGCCTGCTTCGCGCCGGCGAGCCGACGCTTCACCTCCGGGCATGCTTCCATCTCTTCGTTATACACCTGCTCGTGGCTTCCCCGACCCTTGAAGAGATAGTCGAACGGTGCCACGACACCGACGCTCATCTTGCCGTCGTGCTGGGGGATGTACCACCACCATCCCTTCTTGTTTGGCGTCTGGATGACAACTGTCGCGCCCTCATCGCGGCCGGTATCGCGATAGGCGCCGGTCCAGTAGGTCCAGATCGCTCCCTTGTTCAGCACCGGATCCCATTGCCGGAGCTTGAACCGATTCTGGAGCATGGTGCTTTGCCCACTGGCATCCACGACTACCTTCGCTCGCACCTCTTCTGCACCGCCCTCTTTCTGTACCTTCACACCAACGGCGCGGTCACCCTCGAACAGCACCTCCAACACTCGCGATGGTTGCCGCACATCGACACCGTGCTCGCGTGCGTTATCGAGCATCATCTGATCGAACTGGCTGCGGATGACCTGCCAGGTTTGCGAACACTCATGCGGCTTGTTGTCGTGGAAGTAGAACGGGGCGGACATCTTCCCCTGCGCGTTTACGAACTGCACGCTGAACTTCTTGACGAAGGCACTGGCCTTCATTTTGTCGAGCATGTTCAACCGTTTAAACACCCAGTACGTTTCAGGGATCAGAGACTCCCCGATGTGGTAACGTGGGTACGCATCGCGCTCGAAGAGACGCACTTTCACGCCGCGCTGTGCGAGGATCGTGGAGACGGTGCTGCCGGCTGGCCCGCCGCCGATCACCGCGACATCAATGTTGTTGTCCGTACTCACAGGGACCTCCGAAAGAGCAGTGGAAAGGATCAGCGCCAACTACTGTCGGCGGACTCGTGGGGCAGTCGTGCGGCCCGTAACAGGCCGGTCAGATCGCGGAGTTGGGCGCGGCTTAGATGGCCAAGCTGCCGGGCGTGGCATGCGCGCAGCGGTTCCTGAAGTTCGTCCAGGAGGGTCACCCCGGCGGCTGTGATGCCAACACGCACCTCACGCCGATTCTCTGCAGGCCGATGGCGTTCAACCAGTCCGCGATCCGCGAGCCGATCAAGGAGTCGGGTCGTGTCCGGAGCGCGCGAAACAAGCCGCGCGGACAGGTCGAGTGTCCGGAGCGTTTCGGGTCGGGCCGCGCGCAACAGACGCAGCGCGTTGTACTGTTGCGGCGTCAGATCGTAACGCGCGAACAATTCCTCCTCGAGCACCCGGAGGCGATCGAATGTGCGCCAGAGGCCCAGGAAGGCTTCCTGTTCCGGCGAATCGAATCGACGGGTGTGGGTTTCCGTGGTGTGTACTGTGGCCATTGCGGTGACTGGGCGGAAGGACACACAGGTAGAATATCTGTTCGAACAACTATCGTCCAGACAGGAATACGGTTGAACCGCACGAGTCTTTCACGGAAAAGTCGACGACCCACCTCGCACGAATTCTGGTGACTTGAACGATTTCCCAACCCGAACCGATAAATTCGTCCCGCGCGGATGCATCGCGCGGTCTGTAGCCGTTCCGGCAATTGTGCCCGCGGCGCGGCGAGGTCCTGGCATGTTCGTGGCGAAGTTGGAGACACGGTGTTTGCATTCCCATCGAACAAGGGCGATGTTGTAAGTGGTCACGAGTGCCGTCGCACTTCTGCCGTACAAGGAGGTCCGTCGTGAAGGTGCGCGCCCTATTATCAGTTGCCTTCGCTGCCGGGTTGACCGGTAGCGCGTTCGCCAATCCGCCGGCTCCGCTGCCGGTTTCCGCAACAAACAGCAACCCGAACCAGACGCTCGCGGACGATGTGGCCTACCGGCTGCGTTCGACGGGCAATGCGGCTGGCGCGGATGTATCCATTGAAGCCCGCGAGGGGATCGTCACACTCGCCGGCAGCGCGCGGAACGTCACTCAGAAGGCGAAGATCGTCGCCGATGCGCGTGGCGTGAAGGGCGTCGTGATTGTCCGTGATAGCATTCGCATTCAGACCACGGGCGTTGTCCAGGTGCAGGATCCGCCGGTAGGTCTGGGCCAGCTCTCACCCGCACCGCTGGCTCCCATTGGGCCTGGCCTGGCGCTTCCACAGGCGCCTGCGGCCGTTGGCACGCCGATCGTTGAACCCGCACCGCTTGGCGTTCCGGGACAGGCCGCACCTGACATGCAGGCACCGAACCTGCCGCCGTATGCGTGGCCGACGTATGCTCCACATAACAACGTCAGCCGTGTCGCATACCCGCAAGCGTATCCTTACAACGCTTTCCCCTTCATCGGCCCGTACTATCCCTTCCCGAAGGTACCACTTGGCTGGCGGAAGGTGACCCTGGAATGGGAAGACGGCTTCTGGTACCTCGGTCGTAACACAGCCCCGCACGACTACTGGCGAGTTCGCTTCTGGTGAGAACCGGACGTGAAACACCATGGGTCAGCCATTCTTGTGGCTGACCCATGGTACATTTTTGACGCATCGCCCACGCGATCGCTTTGCAACCGGCCTTCCACTCCCGGCACGATTCAGCGACAATCTCCGACATGGACGTTCGCAAAATTTTCGGCCCAGACGGGCTGATCTCGCGTAAATTCCCCAGCTTTGAGTCACGCCCGCAGCAAATCGAGATGGCCGATGCTGTTGCGGAGGCACTCCAACACAAGCGGCGGTTGCTTGTAGAAGCCGGCACTGGAGTCGGGAAGTCGTTTGCTTATCTGGTGCCGGCAATCCAGGCGGTTGCGGCGAAGAAGGACTACCGCGTCGTGATCTCGACGCACACAATCAGCCTCCAGGAGCAGTTGATACACAAGGACATGCCGTTTCTCCAGTCGATACTGCCTGGCGACTACCGGGCGGTACTGGTGAAGGGTCGCGGCAACTACCTCAGTCTCCGCCGACTTCGCGCCGCACAAGTGAAGGCCAACTCACTCCTCGATACACCAGGGGCTATCGAACAACTCATCCAGATTGGTCGCTGGTCGCGACAGACGACCGATGGCAGCAAGTCCAGCCTGCCAGTACAACCCTACGAACCCGTATGGGACCTGGTGCAGAGCGACAGCGCCAACTGCCTGGGCCGCAAGTGCCCGCACCACGCGGACTGCTTCTACTTCCGCGCGCGGAAGCAGGTCTTTGGGGCGAACATCCTCATCGTTAACCACTCGCTCTTCTTCGCCGACCTCGCCCTGCGTCGTGCGGGTGGCGGTGTACTCCCCGACTACGACGCGGTCATCTTCGATGAAGCACACACGCTCGAAGACGTGGCCGCAGACCATCTGGGAATCGGGTTGTCGCAAGGCGGTGTCGAGTATCTTTTCAACCAACTCCTGGCCCATCGAACTCACAAGGGAATCCTCGCAACCCTGGGTGATGGCGATGCGGTGGCGCAACTCGAAGAGACCCGACAGGCCGCGGAGAAGTTCTTCCTCTCGGTCCATCAGTGGCTCACGAGCCAGCCAAAAGGGAACGGACCAAATGCACAGACTAGCGGCCGCGTGCGCGATCCGAACCCGGTTCCAGACATACTCAGCAAGGAGTTGACGAAACTCGGCGACACGCTCCACGAGCTGGCGAATGGGCGTGACTCCGAGGAGGAACGGCTTGAACTCACGAGCCGCGCCGATCGTCTCCACGGTATGGCCAGAAGCGTGACGGAATGGCTCAATCACGATCTGTCCGGCCAGGTGTACTGGATAGAAACGCGGGCTGGCCGCGTGCCCCGAATCACGCTCGCGAGCGCACCTATTGAAGTTGGCCCGGCACTCAGGGAGCAACTTTACGAGAAGGTGCCCAGCGTGATCCTCGCGAGTGCGACACTTTCGGTGGGCGGGGAAGAAGGTTTCCGTCACTTCCAGAAACGCCTTGGCCTGGGTGGGAGCGAAACACGTCTGCTTGGCAGCCCGTTCGACTTCCAGAAACAGGCCGAGTTGCACCTGTTCCGCAACATGCCCGACCCGTCGAGTATGTCGGCGAAGTTTGAGGACGAAGTACTCAAGCGCATACCGGAATTCGTGGAAAAAACGAAAGGGCGGGCGTTTGTTCTCTTCACGAGCTATGGCTTTCTGA
The DNA here is from genome assembly GCA_964422915.1 of uncultured Frigoriglobus sp. GTDB lineage: Bacteria > Planctomycetota > Planctomycetia > Gemmatales > Gemmataceae > Gemmata. Next base: position 55,674 of record CAYRDG010000025.1, read on the forward strand.
ACCGCGCCGCGGCGCAGCTTGGGCCATGGTTCGCGAAGCACGGCTACACACTGTTCGCGCAGGGGAGCGGGCTGCCGACGCCGAGGCTACTGGAACAGTTCCGTGAGACGAAGAAGGCGGTACTCTTCGGCGTCGATAGCTTCTGGCAGGGCGTGGATGTGCGCGGCGAAGCGCTCTCGAATGTGATCATCACGAAGTTGCCCTTCGCAGTGCCCGATCGTCCGCTGACGGAGGCACGGCTTGAAGTGATCGCAACTGATGGTGGTAACCCATTCATGGAGTATCAGGTGCCGCTGGCCGCAATCAAACTGAAGCAGGGTTTCGGTCGGCTGATCCGCACGCAGAACGATTCCGGTATGGTCGTGCTGTTTGACCCACGAGTGCTGACCAAGCCCTACGGAAAATCATTCCTCGACGCGCTCCCCAATGCACGGCGTTTCATCGATGGCGAGGAAGTTCCGGTAGAAGACGGTAAGGGGAACCGGCGCACGGTGCGGGCAGTGTGAAGGGTCACATGGCTGGCGGCGATCGTGCTTTCTGGCGATTCTCCCTGCGTCAGAGTTCCTACATCAACATGCCGGCAACGGCGGCGTTGATGAGCGTGGCGAGGAAGCCGATGAACAGCGCCTTCATCCCAAGCTTCGCGAGGTCTGCACGTCGCCCTGGAGCCAGCGCGCCAATGCCGCCAAGTTGAATCCCCACCGAAGCGAAGTTCGCGAAGCCTGTCAGCGCGTAAACCGCCAGCAGTTTCGCACGCGGTGATAACACCACCGCGCCAGTTGCGTTCCACTCCTTGTACTTCAAGAACGCGACATGCTCGTTGGAAGCGAGTTTGATACCCAGCAAGTTGCCGACCTTATCGCACTCATCCCACGGCACACCCAGCAGGAACGCAACCGGGGAGAAGACCCAGCCAAAGATGCGATCGAGCGTCAGCCCTGGTGAGAGGCTCGCGAGAATGATGTCGAAGAGAGCGATGAACGCGATGAACGCGATGAGCATTGCCGCCACATTAATCGCCAGCCACACACCATCCTTCACCCCTGCTGCGGCCGCGTCGATCATATTGACATACGGCGTTTCGACTGCGATCGGCGCTTCGCCGGCTGTCACAGGTTTACTGGCTTCGGGTAAAACGAGTTTCGCAAGGTAGAGGCTGCACGGGCAGGCCATCACGCAGGTACAGAGGATCGACACCGGATCGGCACCGTAGCTGATGTAAACAGCCATCATCCCGCCGGAAATGTGCGCCATCCCGCTACCCATGAGCGTCAGCAACTCCGATCGCGTCATTCGCGGAACGAACGGTTTGACGATGAGCGGCGCTTCCGTTTGCCCCATGAACACATTCGCCGCGACCGAGAGCGTCTCCGCTCCGCTGGTGCCCATGAGATACATCATCGCGCGAGCCATGAGCCGCACGAAGAATTGCAACACGCCCAGGTAATACAGCACACTGAAGAACGACGACACGAAGATGATCGGCGGCAACGCCTTGAACGCGAATACAAAGCCTGATGGACCGTTGACGTGCGACAACGACCCGAACACGAAGTCCGCACCCTTATCAGATGCCGCGATGAGCGCCTTGATGCCGTCACCAATCCACTCGAAGAAGAGCCGGACGTGTGGCGAGTAGAGCACGGCGACTGCGAGTACGAACTGAATCGCGATGCCCCACAGGAGCGTCTTGCGGTTGACGGACTGGAGACTACGCGAGAAGAGCGCCGCAAGCCCGAGGAAGAAGACGATACCTGCCCCCGCCTGCACGCGATATGCGATTCGCGGCGCACCTGCGAAGACAACACTGCCGAGATATGCGACAACTCCCGTTACCACGAGAGCGACGACGAGCGCGAGTCGCCACCGCCTGGGAGTTGGCGGCAGCGTGACTTCAGGCGGCGGCCCTTCCTCAGCCGCCAGTTCCGTTGTCGTTGGTGAAATCATGGGCGTTGTTCGGTCGCTGCGGAAATACCAACGGGCGAGTTGACTGCCCGAACTACCGGGCGAACATCTCCTTGAGCAGCCCTTCGTCATCTTTCGGCAGTGCCCAGGTGTTGAGGGTGAAGTTGATCTTCTGCTCAGCCTTACTGCTCGGGAACTTCAGGATTGCAAGCCAGCCGCCACTCTTGCCCGGCACGAAGGTCCAGACACTACCGTGGGGGAGTCCGTTGACTTCAAGGAACATCGCCCGGTCGCCATCGGTCGGCATCACCAGGCGTACGTCGGCCGATACACTCGTTTCTGACGCCTTCAGATCAAGCTTGACCGGCCGACCCTTCGCGTCGTAGGCCCGCGGTTCCTTGCCGGTTACGCCAGCGAAGAACCATGCCTGATAGCCACCGGGTGTCGTGGCCTCAAACTTCCGCGCCAGTCCGTTCGCGAGCGAACCCTTCAACGGCCTCGGCGTCTCGGCCACATCTACCACGGCGCCCTTGCCAGTCTCGTCTAATCGATAGCGGAATGTTGGTCTTCCGTCCTTGTCCCGCGAGTATCCATCGAACTGCACGGCCATCGGGCCTTCGTACACGCGCGCGGGTTCCAGTGGAAGCGGCGTACCAAACGCGGGATTACGGGCGCGACCGATAAAGTCCGGGGGCACCTTCGCGTTGGTTGTTAGCCCCCACGGGTGGCCGGCGGGTGCGGTCCAGAATCTCTGACCGAGCAACTTCGCCGGCGCACCGCCGCGATTGTTCCACACAGGTGAAGCATCGAGGAAGTTACCAGCCCACGCGTACGCCGTGCGGCATTGATCGGCACTGAACGCGAGCGAAACTTCACCAGGGTAGCCCACCGCGATGGCTTTAGTCCCGGCATCTGGCATAAACGTACGGAGTACCTCCGCCCGATCCTTCACCGCGATTACCAACCCCTTGGGTGGCTCGAGGCCCTCCGGCAGTGGCAGGCCAGGCCCGAGCGAGAGATACGCCCACATCGCTTCCGCCTGCTGGTGCGAGTTACCGGCGAGTATGGTCTTGAGAGTTGATGTGCCCTCGATGAACGCCTGGGGCATCCGCGTGCCAGGTGCCATCCGTAGTGGTTGGCTGAGCCATCGCTCAAACCATTCGTAACGCACACGTTGATTGGTCGTGGCAAGGTCGGGGCCGCGTGTGCCCGTGTTGGCCACACCGCCGATGTCGTGACAAGAGATGCAGCCCAGCCCGCTCTTACCCACGATAGTCCGACCCGCTGCGACCTTCGGACCCGTGCGGGCAACGGTGTGAACTGTATCGTCTGGCACAGTGCCCTCGAGAGCCGCGAGCGATTGCGGCAGGAACCCGACGTTTGGTTCGCCATACTGTGGCATCCGCAGTTGCATCCACGGCCGGGCACGCCCGCTCTGCGTGAGGATTTGCCTGAGCCACGAAGTGCGCGTCTTGTGCCCGATCCCAGTGAGTACGGGTGGTCGTACTTCGTCGGCGTTCTGCGCTTTTTCAAGCTGGCGCATCTGATCGGCTAGTTCGACCGCAATGCCGCCCTCGCCATCGCGCTGATGGCAGTTGAGACAGTTGAAACGTCGCAACGCCACGCGAGCTTGATACGCCTGTGCGGGCGAACCGGCGCCCTTCAGCCCCTCCTTGAGGAACTTCACAAGCGCCGCACGTTCCTTCGGGTCGAGCGAGTATACGGGTGATTTCGCGGCATTGGGTTTCGGGTCGAGACAGCCATTCTCGTGTGCCTGCGTAATGCTGACCCACCCCGCACGATCACCGAACAAGCGCGGCGCAACTGACTTTCCATCTCTTTCGACGGTGTGGCAGTTCACGCATCCCTTCGCGACCGCGATTCGGGCACCGAGAGCCACCCACTGCGCATCGGGCTTCAGTTTGTCGAAGCGATCTTTCTCCACATCGGCGGCGTCACGGAAGTACGCAGGGGCCACGTCGGCCGGATTGAGTTTCGGTTCGGGAACCTTCTCGGGATTCACGTTCTCCTCTCGCGTGCGGCACAGGTAGCGTGCGAGGTCAGTAGCCTCTTGCGGGTTGAGATTCATGCTCGGCATCCGGCCATGCGAATTGTTCTTCAGCGGATCCTGGAGTGTGGCTGCCAGCGCTTCGGGTCGCGTCTTGCTGCCGAGTTGACCAAGTGGATACTTCGCGGCCGGGCCAGCGATTGTGCTCTGGCCGTGGACGTATTCGCCTGCCCCGAGCGGTTCCCTGTCGTCTTCCTCATTCGGTTTCTTCTTCGCTGGCACGTCGTGACAGGCCGCGCAACCGGTGACGTAATAGAGGACGCGCCCGCGTTCCATGCTCTGCTTCAGGTCGTTCCGCGGAACCGTGGGATAGCGGTACACCTTCAGTGGCTTGCCACCAGCAAGCGAGACGAGGTATTGGGTAATCGCATAACGTTCGGCGTCAGCAGTGTCATCGTCTGCGAATAACTTCGGCATCGTCGTGTGCGGTCGGAGTTTCGCTGGATTCGCGAGCCAGGCATAGATCCACCCGGCGTAGGTGCGCCTCGCCACTTCGGTGAGATTCGGACCGGTGTGCTCGGCGAGGGTCCTGGCCATTCGGTCGTTCGCGTCAGGTTTGTGACACTTCGCGCAGGCGAGTTCCTCAAACAGGAAGCGGCCGTGTTCAAGAGTCCCGTAACTGGTGAAGCTCGGCGGGCGATCCGCCACAAGGTGACCGAGGTACTGGTGGTTCAGCGGTTCCAGGATGAAGCCGGGGCCATCCCAGGAGAGTTCGACACGCGCCGGGCCGTTAGCCGGGTTGCGCGTGAAAGTCGCTTCGAATGTCATCACGCCACCGGCGGCCTGAACTTCGGCACCCAGCGCGTCCTTGCCGTTGACGTTCACCGTGAGCGTGCCGCCCTCCACAATGGCATGGAATGTGTACTTGCCAGCACGCGAGAAATTGATGTGGCCCTTCCACCGCATCGTACTGCCAGTTGCAAGCGCGGGGTGCGGTGACTCGCCCTTTGCGAGCGTGATGGCAACTGTTGGCTCCAGCCGGATAACCTCGCGCCCGTTCGGGCCATCGCGGTATGTCGCGATCAGCCCTGGCTTGAGTTCGGAAGGCTCAATTGCGCACGCGGCATTTGCAGAAAGACTGAATGCGAGCAAGAGGAGGATGTGTCGGTATCGCATGGTGAAAGCGTGGGGTGTGGGAGGATGGAGAAGTTGATTATCGTTACGGCGCTGGCGGTCGCAAGTGGAATCAGATACGTTAGCCGCGAACCGATGACGCATGAGAGGAAGAATCCATGTTCAATCTCACCGCAGTGCAGACAGCGTTACGCGAAGCGGGATTTGATGGCTGGCTGCTTTACGACTTCCGCGGGCAGAACGTACTGGCTCAACGAGTCGCTGGAGTTGTGCCAAAACTGTCGCGCCGGTGGTTCTACTTCGTGCCTGCCAGCGGTGAGCCGCGCAAGCTCGTTCATGCCATTGAACCGTCGGCTCTCGATCACCTGCCTGGTACGCAGAAGACTGTCTATCGTCGCTGGCAAGACCTGGAAGCCGGGGTGGGCGCGCTTGTGGGCGGCGCGAATCGCGTGGCGATGGAGTACAGCGAGCGGAACGCCAACCCCTACATCGGCCGTGTCGACGCCGGCACGGTGGAACTCGTCCGGTCGTTCGGTTGTGAAGTTGTCGGCTCAGGCGACCTGATTCAACAGTTCGAGGCAACCTGGGACGACGAGCAAATCCAGTCGCACTTCGAGGCCGCGAAACTCTGCCGTGCAGCGTACGACGTGGCGTTCGACTACATCGCGGCCGAGATCCGCGCGAATGGGAAGGTGATGGAAACAGCGGTTCAGGCGCGGATCATGAAGCACTTCAGCGACAGCAAGATGACGACTTATAGCCCGCCCATCGTTGGTGTTGGGCCACATAGTGGCGACCCACATTTCGATACTTCAGCCGCCACCGACGCACCGATTCAGCTCGGTTCGTTCGTGCTGATCGACCTCTGGGCGAAGATGGATCGCCCGCGTTCCGTCTACGCTGACTATACGCGCGTCGCCTACCTCGGTAGTAGCGTTCCTGAGCAGTATGCAAACGTCTTCGCGATTGTGGCGGCAGCACGCGATGCGGGGATCAAAACTGTGATGGATGCTTTTGGCGCAAATCGAATCTTGCGGGGATGGGAGATTGATAACGCCACGCGCGCGGTGATCGAGAACGCGGGCTACGGCGAACGTTTCACACATCGTACCGGGCACAACATCGGGCAGGAGGTTCATGGCAACGGCGCGCACATTGACGGCCTGGAAACCCGCGACGACCGTCGCATCATCCGTCGCACATGCTTCAGCATCGAGCCGGGAATCTACCTACCCGAGTTCGGTGTCCGCAGCGAAGTGGACGTCTTCATCGACCAGGACGGGCAAGTCCATGTCACAGGCGGTGAGCCGCAGAAGGAAGTCCACACGATCGTGGTGTGACGACTGCAGTGACCGATTGGACGTTACCATGCGGCGTGCGACGTTCTCGCTTCGCGCGCACCTGGAACACAGCGTCTGCAACGAAGATGACGACGGCTGTCCAGATGCAAGCGAACGCGGCAATGCGCTCGGGGGTCAGTTCCTCACCAAGCCAGAGCACCGCAATCAACATCTGCACAGTTGGCGAGATGAATTGCATGAAACTCACGGCCAGGAGTGAGAGACGCCGGAGCGCAAGTGTGAACGTGAGGAGGGGCACCACTGTAACGATGCCGCTGAAAGCGATGAGGGCATCCAGGCTCCAGTCGTTCGGCGTCATGTGGTTGCGCCCTTCTGACGAAAGGAACAGCAGGAAGCCGAGCGACGCCGGAAGCATGAGCAGCGTTTCCACCGTCAGGCCGGTCATGCTGTCCACTGGCGCGATCTTTCGGATCAGCCCATAGATGCCGAAGGTGACTGGCAACGCGACCGCAATCCAGGGCAGATAACCCACCGCAAGGCACGGAATGGCCACGCCAATCGCGACCAGTCCGAGGGCGGGTAGGTGCGCCGGTCGCAGTTTCTCACGGAGAAACACTGTGGCGAACGCCGCATTCACCAGTGGCATCATGTAGTAACCGAGGCTCGCTTCCGTAACGCGGTGCGTCACGGTGGCGTAGATGTAGAGAAGCCAATTTCCGGCGAGAAAGAGGGACGACGTGAGCAACACCGCAAGGAGTTTCCACGAACGCAGTGCGCGGCCGACCTCGCGCCAGCCGCCTGCGACAAGTGTGAGACCAACCATGACTGGTAGCGACCACGCGATGCGGTGAGCGAGAATCTCCCACGCAGGCACGTCGAATGACATGAGCGCAGCGAAATAAAGCGGGACCAGCCCCCACCATGTGTATGCGACCAAGCCGTACGCCGCGCCAGATCGCGATTGTCCCGCCAGATCATCGCCCACGAACGTTACTCCTCTAACCGTGCTGTTGTAGCGCCCGTCCGAGCGCCTGGTGAAAGTAGTAGCCGCCATTCTCGCGTTTCACGCTAAAGCGGCCGGTTGTGTAACTCCGGCTGTGAAGGTTCCGCTGCACCTCCTCGCACACAGTCGCGTCTTCTGCCTGAACCCGGTCAGCCACCTCAATGCTTTGTCTCTGGAAATCGTCAGCCACCTCGGTCGCGAAGTAGAAATCGAACACGACGCGGCAGCGATCAGTGCCAAGCGGCAGCACGAGGTTCGTGTCCAGCACGCCTGCGTAGGCATTGAACATCACGTTCGGCCAGAGCCACCAGTACGCCGCCTCGCCCGTTCTCGTGCGGCCAGCATCGCCATCGGCACGTTTGGTCGGTGCGCGTTGCACGACCGTGTTGCCTTCACAGTCCGTTCGGTATTTCGTGTAGTCGAGCGATGCGGCCAGCGTCGGGTGAACGGTATTAACGTGGTAGCCACCATCGAGGTAATTATCGACGTAGACCTTCCAGTTACACGCGAGGTCGTAACTCTTCCGCGCGCACCACCGCAGTCCTGCAAATGTACCAGCACCAACCGCCCAGGTATTTAACGGAGCCAGGTACTCCATCAGAGGTACACACGGTGGCGTGAGGCACACCCACACGAACGGCCCCCACTCTGCCACTGCGACTGGCGGCAATCCGTTGCTCTCACGGTGGAAGCTCTGCACACCGTCGAACTCCGGTACGCCACGAAGTTGGCCGCTCAGGTTGTATGTCCAGCCATGATAGTGGCAGCGGAGTTTTGTCGCGGCACCCCATTCCTCGGTACAGACACGCGCGGCTCGATGCCGACACACGTTGAAGAACGCGTTCAATTCCCCGGCCTCGTTCCGCACCACGACCACGGGTTCGCCCGCGATCTCCGCCGTCAGAAATTGTCCTGGCCGGACCACCTGCTCACTTCGTCCGACCAACTGCCACGACTGGCCAAAGACCACGTCGCGTTCTCGTTCGTACACCTCTGATGCTGTATACCACTCTTTCGGGATGGTACTCGCGCACTCCAGCGGCAACGCAGGGTCGAACCGGGCGAGCAGACTTGAGAGTGTACCGTTCGACATGAGCCACCTTACGGGGATCATCACTTCGGAATTCTACAGTTTCCCAGTACACGTGACGGCTTATGCAACATGGGATGCTTCCTCTAGCTGCTTTCATCCTCTCGGAATGCACTTTCCGTCACCGGTACACGCCTTTCACGACGGCTCGATTCCAACGAACTCCATGCATACGGGCGTCATGTCAGAGCGATGGTTTCCGTCACACCGACTCCGCTCCTGCCCGCGATGCGGAACTGGTCCGCAAGCGCGACGATTCGCCTCGTGGCGTCATCAACATGAACCCCTCGAGCATGGATGTTCGAGATGAGATTCCGGTCAGCGTCGGTGTGGCCGGTGCGCGGCCGGAATGCCATGTACGCCGACAGGCTCTCGGCTGTCGCCAGTCCTGGTCGCTCGCCGATGAGCAGGACGGCCACCGTGGGGGAGAGCAGATCGCCAATGTCGTTGAGCAGACCCACGCGGCAGTAACGTACGAAGAACGGTCGGCCGAATGACCAGCCGCGTGCATGACACATTTTGCGCAGTTGCTCGACTAGTTCAGGCGATTGTGCCGCGACCGCGGTTGCGGAAAGCCCATCCCCAACAACGACCTGAAGGTCCGCGCCTGTCGAGCAGTTCCCACGGATCAGTTCCCTAGACTCCGGCGCGAGCCGTCGACCGAGATCGGGACGTCGCAAATACTCGACCTTCGACGTGGCTCGTGTCTGCGCCTCGAACAGCCCCAACGCCGCGATTCGTGCTGCGCCGAAGTCGCGGAGGAGATCGGATTCCTTCTGTACTGCATCGCGTGCAGCCGCGTGATCCTCGCGTAACTTCAACGCGGTCGCGGTACGGTAGGCGGGTCCGGCGTGGCCAGTCAACACGCGCGCCGGGGTGCGTGCCCGGACTAGTTCCATCGCGTCGCGTGGAGACAACGAGCTGTCACTCACAATGCGTCTCCCCCGGGCCCTCATGCACGGCCGCTTCAGCAGCCGCGATTTCCACAGCCTGTTCGCGTGCCTCAATCCCATGCGGTGGCCCTGGGAAGCTCCATCGTGCCAACACCACCCACCCGAAGGCGAGTACTGCGACCATCCCACCCACAACATATGCTGCCTTCTCGTTGGGTGGTTGCATCCCGATCACGACGAGCAGACTACAGCCGAGAACGCTAACAACCGCGAGCGGCCGAAACCACGCGCCAAGTTGCCACGGCCCCATCGCCGTCCACCATCGGCCGTAGGCAACGACACCGATGGTGGTTGGCAGCACATACGAGATATACAGTAGCACCGCGGCACTCGCGGCGATGGTGGCATATGCCTCGGTGTAAGCTGTGAAGATCACTGCTGCAGTCGCGACGAGCCAGATTGCCACTGGGGGCGTGCGGAACGTTGGCGAGACGTACCGCACGGCTCGGGAGAACGGCAAACCGCCATCGCGCGCGAACGCGAATGCCATGCGCGACGAGGATGTGACCGTGGCCAGACCACACAGATACTGCGCGAGCGTGATGCCTGCACAGAGTGCGAGGTAAAGCCCGTGCGGTAACACGTCGGCCATTGTGAAGACGAATGCCTGCTCACCCTTCTCCGCCACCGCAGATGGCTCCCGCATGGCGAGTACTGCGGCGCAGAGCATCAGCCAGCCACAGAGTGCCGACACCCACACCGAACGCACGATGCCGCGCGGCACATTGCGCGCTGCATTCGCCGTCTCCTCAGAGACGTGCGCCGAGGCATCGAAGCCTGTAATCGTGTAGGCTGGCAAGAGGAAACCGAGCGCAAACAGCCACGCGATTGAGCTGGTCGCTGGCCACACTGGGTCGCCCGCAAGCGGATGGCCGCTGTAGTTGGTAACGGTGATCAGTCGTTCAAAGTCGTGCGACGGCGCGGCGACAAGGAGTGCCACTGTGAGCACCGCGGAGACGGCGAGAATCCAGTAACCACTGAAGTCGGTGAGCACGCGTGTAACACGAATCCCCAGATGGTTGATGATTGCGTGGGAAGCCGTGATGATCGCCACCACGGCGAACTGCAGGCCCGGCGTCGGTTTCACCTCCGGGGCGAATGCACCCAGCGCGAATCGAAACGTACCAACGTTGATTGCCGCCAGCACCGCGACGAGTCCCGCAAGATTAAACCACGCGGTCGCCCAACCCCAACCACGTCCGCCGAGTGTCGCGGCCCAGTGATACAACCCGCCCGCTGTCGGGAACGCAGACGCGATCTGCCCCATCGTCGCCGCGACACAAATCGCGAACAGTCCAACGAGTGGCCACCCGATGCCGATACTCGCTCCGCCGACGGAACAGAACCCGACGTGAAACGACGTGATCCCACCTGCCAGGATGCAGATGATGGAAAGCGAGATGGCGAAGTTCGAGAAGCCGCCCAGCACGCGGGCCAGTTCCTGCGCGTAGCCGAGCTTGTGCAACGTCTGAAGGTCGTCGGAGTCGTTAGTGTCGTTCATGCGCTCGACTGGGTCATGGGTTACTCTGCGATCACTCTCTCGATACTCCCCAGCAGCGCCGGGCGATCACTCGTCAGCTTGCCCATCTGCGTGAAGCCGCATGCTTCCAGCCAGTTGCGGAACTCCGGGGCTGGCCTGAGGCCAAACAGTTCGCGCACGGTTGCGGCGTCATGGTAGCTGGTGGACTGGTAGTTGAGCATCACGTCGTCGGAACACGGCACGCCCATCACATAGTTGCACCCAGCTGCGGCGAGGAGAAGCAAGAGGTTATCGGCAGAATTCTGATCGGCGACCGCATGGTTGGTGTAGCACACATCCACGCCCATCGGCAGGCCAAGCAACTTGCCGACGAAGTGGTCTTCAAGCCCGGCCCGCATGATCTGCCGTTCGTCGGCGAGATACTCCGGCCCAATGAAACCCACCACCGAGTTCACGAGAAAGGGGTCGAACGTGCGAGCAACGGCATATGCACGGGCTTCCAGCGTGAGTTGATCGACGCCGTGGTGCGACTCTGCGGAGAGCGCGCTCCCCTGCCCCGTCTCGAAATACATCACCTGCTCGCCGACCCACGCCACGTCGCGCGCGCGGTGCGAGTCGAGAACACACGCGCGCCCCTCCTTCAGCATCGCAAGGGTGACTCCGAAGCTCGTGTTGGCCGCCTGCGTACCTGCGACTGACTGGAACAGCAGATCGACCGGCGCGCCACGAACGAGAGCCTCGAGTTGCGTCGTGATGTGCGCCAGACAGCACGCCTGCGTCGGGATCGCGAACTTTGTGATGAGCCGATCGAGTAGTTTCAGGATCGCGCCGACTGTTTCGACAGAATCCGTCGCAGGGTTAACGCCAATCACGGCATCGCCACAGCCGAAGGCCAGCCCGTCGATGGCCGAGATGAGGATGCCGTCGAGATCGTCGGTCGGGTGATTCGGTTGAACGCGGACGCCAAAGACGCCGCGTTGCCCCAACGTGTTGCGGCACCGTGTCACGTTTCGGATTTTCGCCGCCGTGTAGACGAGGTCCTTGTTCCCCATCAGTTTTGCAACTGCAGCAGCAACCTCCGGGGTGATAGCCCACTGGAGTGTATGAATGGCGTCACTGTCTGCTTCAAGCAATAATTCGCGGAACTCCCCGACTGTGAGTGATCGGATGCTTGCGAAGGTTGCCGCATCATGCGAATCGAGGATGAGGCGTGACACATCGTCCGTGTCAGGATCGATTACAGGGTTTGCGACGATCACGGAGAGCGGCACTTCCGCTAGGGCGAGTTTGGCCGCCACCCGTTCAGCCTCCGACGACGCCTCCAGCCCCGCGAGGGCATCACCAGACTTCGGTTCGTTCGCTCTGGCGAGTAACTCGCGCAGATCCGCGAAGCAGAAGCGTTCGCCGCGGATCGTGTGGGTGAACGGCATGAGAACGCCCCATTCTCGCACGGATCGTGCGATTGTGAATCGACTCGCCCATTCCACGTTGTACGGCTCTTTCACACCGCTGCCGACTGGTTCTTGGCATCACAATTGCAACGTGTATCGGGCGTGAGTGTCGCCCGCGCAGTCGGCGCGCACTGGCGTGCCGGAGGAGGTCACATGGACCGCGATTTACACTATCCACTGCAGAGGATCGTCGGGGGGTTGTTCGTCGTGGGCGGGCTGTGGCACGCCGCTTCCCCGTGGACTCAACGTTACGCCGACATTCCGTTGGCCGTTACCAACAACGTTGCTTCAGGGCTGGCTCTGGCGACAGTGGGTTTGCTGGTCATGCTCTTTCGTGGCGCGCGTGTGCTGAACTGGGCGGCTGGTGCCATCGGCCTGTGGGTGATAGTATCTCCAGCAATACTCGGGATACACAACTGGATGGCCTTGAATCAGGCTTACTGGGGCGGGGCGATCACACTGGTACTCATGGCAATCGCGTCTTACGACCTGCGGTTCCATCGTCCCATCGACCAGATGGAACGTGCCGCCGAACGCGAAGCCGCCCTCCGCGAACGAGAAGTGACCAGCACAGCGTTCGGTGGGGAGATTGTACCTGGATCTGCTGCGAACCGTGCGAAGGTCGCGTTCTTTCGTTTCGTTCCGACACGCGTTAACGCTGTGATGGACTATCTCTGGGCAGTCCTCGTGATCGCGATGCCCTGGCTGTTGGGTTACGACACAATGTTCGCGGTGGCGATCGCGCCGGCCCTCGTGGGCTTGTTTGTCATCTTCTACAGCCTCTTCACCCAGTACGAATATGGAGTCTGGGGCGTGTTCACGATGCGGAACCACCTCTGGATGGACTTCGGAGCCGGCCTGTTCCTGGCGCTCTCGCCCTGGATCTTCGGCTTCGCCCAGACTGTATGGATCCCACATGTCGCATTCGGCGCGTTTGCGATCGTGGGGGCGATCTTCACCAGCACCGCACCGCGATGGTCGGTCGCAACAGCAGAGTGGTTCCCGGAACCACGCGACTACCCGCTGATGTCACACTGACTGGGATTGCGCGTGTGAAAGACACAATTCCCCATGCCTCGTTCAACTTGTCGAACGAGGCATGGGTGACTCACCTTGTAGGAACACAGGACCGTAACGGATAATAGAACCCAATTGGAACTTCGACAGGACAGGGCTTGCCGTAGCAAAACACACGGCTTTGTAGCAAGACGGTGGGCTATGAACCTCGACGACAAAGTCTGTTACTGCTTCCACGTCTCACGGCGGAAGCTCGTGAACTGGACGCGCCGCAACGCGCCGAAGGTGCCGAGTCAGCTCTCGATGTGCGGTGGAGCGGGCACGGGCTGCGGTTGGTGCATCCCATTTCTCAAACAGATATTCCGCCAGGAAATCACCGAGAGCGCAGGTTGCACGTCGTGTCAGCCTGACCCGGTTGGTTCGCTGGAGTTGCTCACAGCCGAGGAGTATGCAGCGTTGCGTGCTGAATACGTGAAGGCGGGGAGAGGGACTCCGCCGCCAGGTGCGGAGCCGTTGCCTTCCGGTACATCGCAGGGCGAGGCGCTGACATCATGAAGTCGTGGAACCTCCAGGTTGAAGTTCCCGACCAGAAGAGCTTCCCACCCCTACTTCGTCGCTTCAATTTCCACGGGTAGCACAACCGATGCACTCCCTTCCAGATCCGTTCGGACCCGGATCAGTCGTACCGCCGCGCCAGCCGTCTTGGGTGCATACTTCACGGTGAGGAACTGCACCGGGAGTGCGTTGGTCGTCGGGGGGAGTTCAACGGTCAGTCCATCCGTCGCACCATCCACTCCCAGGACACGGAACGGCTTGGCTGCCCGGACCAGTACCCGTTGCGATACCGCTTCGCCACCCACCTTCGCTTCGAGCCGCACTTTGTTCGGTGACAACTCGATCGGCGCGACGACTGTACCAGTCACTCCAATCTGGATCAGTGGGTGATTCGGATCGTTCGTCCTCAGGGTAACCTGTTCGGAAATTGGGCCAGGTGCGGCGTCGCCAGTGAGTGTCACATCCACCTGGTACTCAGCACCACCGCGGAACGGTCCACCGCGACCGACCTCTGAAATCTTCACCTCAAACGGCCGATTTTCAGATACAACCTCGGTGATCTTCCAGTCGCGTGAACGACCAGAGTATTTCACTTGCACGGATTGATGACTCCGCGCCCCCTTCGGCACGGTGCCAAAGCTGAGCGAACCAGGATTGATGCCCACATCCGTGCGGCTGGTGGCCGAGACACGGACGACCGCCGTGGAAACATACTTCGGCCCGAAGGTGACATAGAAGGTCTGAGCGTTATGACCGACGAACTTCGCAGAGTTCATCGTGACGGTGAACTCGGTCGACTCGTTGGGCTGGAGAACCTTTGTGAGCGGCACATAGTCAAGGCAAGAACAACTCTTGCGCACGTCGGTGATCTGCATCGGGGCGTCGTAGATGTTCGTGATGGTGAACTTGTGGACGCACAGGGTGCCGTGCGGCACCTCACCGAAGTTGTGAGTGATGACAGCCGGTGCTGTCTGCTCGCGGTTGGCGCCGATGTCTGGCAGGAAGAACTTGTTGGCCCAGGGTGCCGAAGAGGCAGCCGGTTGAGTCACCACGGCAGGCGCTGGAGGCGGTGCCGCATTCGCTCCGACCGTTAAACTTAACCCAGTTGCCGCAACCGCCAAAAACCGTTTCATCTGCCGCATAGCACAAGCCTCCGCGACCTCAGTTCACCCATGCTATATCGGTCGGCAAGGGGTCGGCTTGTAGCGAAGGAAGCCCGCGCCGAACGTCGGCGCGGGCTTCGCTCTGGATCATTTGGTGACATCGTTACTGATGTCACAAATGGAAGAAGTTGTAGCGACGAGCGCGAAATTCAGCCCGCACGCGAACCGTGGCCGACGAGTTGTTCCTTGATGAACTTGATCCCCTTCGTGTACACGTCTTCCGGCGACGGGAATAGGTCGCGCCACACTTTCGTAGCAGCGGCAAGGTCGGGCAGTGCGCGGCCGAATGCCTCGATCACCATCCAACCGTCGTAGCCAACTTCGACCAGCGTGGAGAACGCTTCGTCCCAGTCCACCTGACCAGTACCTGGCGTGCCGCGGTCGTTCTCACTGATGTGGACGTGCCCCAGCACCGGCGCGAGCGTGCGAACCGTAGCTGCCTGGCTTTTCTCCTCGATGTGTGCGTGAAATGTATCGTACATCGCGCGGAAATTCGGATGATCGACCATCTTCACCAACTCAACTGCCTGCTGCGAGGTGGTGAGCAAGTAGCACTCGAAGCGGTTGAGATACTCAATGGCCATCACGAGGTTTGCGGACTTCGCGAACTCCGCAACCTGGCGCAGCACATCGGCCGACCACTTCTTCTCGTCGGCAGTTGGCCCGCTGCCAGTGAACTCGCCAATCGCCGAGTGATAGGGGCCGCATACTGTTTCGGCACCTAGCACATGATTGATCTCGACAACGGTCTTGAGCCAGTCCACGGCACGTTGTCGCACGGCGGCATCCGGGCTGGCGGCGTTATTCTGAGCATTGAGAATGGTGACCGAAGTACACTTCAACCCCTGCCGGTCGAGTTCCGTGCGGATTGGCTTGTAGTCGTCTGGACAGCCACCGAAGATCGGAAGTTCGACGCCGTCGAATCCTGCCGCCTTGAGCTTGGCCATCACCGGGAAGTGCTCGGTGTTCACGCCGCCGGTCCAGAGCAAGAGGTTCATGCCGAGTTTCACAGTGTGTCTCCGTTGAAGTTTGGGTTCCGCGGCATTGTCATGCCGCGCAAACCCCACGGCAACCATTCGCATGCAAAAAGCGAAATTCTGAGCAGAATCTGACACGAAGAAGCCTGCCACAAACCCTAACACAGCGACTGCAGTACGATTCCCGAATACCATTGCAGTTCGCTGTGGAACCTCCTGCTCTCACATCGAGAGCTTGCCTTGCTGAATCAGGCTGAGCAACTTGTTCGCACACGCTTCAGCGAAGCCTGGATCATTGATGTGCTGATCAAGTTCGACAACCTCGACGTCTGGCGCGATCCAGTTCCGGAGGCTCTGGATGAGTGCGGTATCGGCTTCCGGCCACCAGAACGGCTTCCCGTCCGCGTCAATCGCGGACACGCCCCGCAACGGCACCATCACAGTCGTCAGTCCGCGAGCAGCGCTGGCTTTCTCCGCGATCTCCTTGCCGAGTCGGTCCATCTCTTCCGGTGTCGTGCGCATCAATGTAACCGTGGGATTGTGCTGATAGAACAGGCGTTGCTTGTACTTCTCCGGCACGGTCTCGCGCGGGCCGAAGTTCACCATGTCGAGAGCGCCAACCGATACCACCTGCGGAACACCCATCAATCCTGCTGCAGTCAGTCGATCCGTCCCGGCGGATAGGACTCCGCCAACAAGTTCGTCGGCCAGTTCTGTTGTGGTGATATCGAGTACGCCAGCGATGAGTCCGTCGCGGACGAGACTCTCCATCGTACGGCCGCCAGTGCCCGTCGCATGGAAGACGAGTACTTCGTAGCCCGCGGTCTCCAGTACCTTCCGCGCAGCCTCCACGCATGGTGTCGTCACACCGAACATCGTTGCCGCGACAAGTGATCGGTCGTCGCGCTCCACTTTCTGCGTGGTAGATTGCTTGATCTTCACCATGCCAATCATCGCGCCGGCAGCGTTGTCCAGCACTGTCCGGCTGATGCGGTTAAGGCCCGAGATGTCCACGATGGAATGCATCATCATCACATCGCGCGTGCCAACGTAAGGCTGGACCTGTCCGCTGGCGAGCGTGCTGACCATCAGCTTTGGTACGCCGACAGGCAGGGCGCGCATCGCCGCGCTGGCGATGGTGGTTCCTGCGGAACCACCCAGACCCAGTACGCCCGAAAGTTTCCCTTCACGGTAGAGCCTCTCCGTGATTCTCGTCGCGCCAATCGCGGCCTGTTCCACAGCCTTTCCGCGGTCGCCAGCAGCCTTCAACCGGTCGAGATTCGCGCCGGCCGCGGAGAATAGCGTCTCGCGCGAAATGTCAGGTTCAAACGGTGGCAGCCCCAATACCCCGGCGTCGGCGACTAGTACCGACACGCCTGCACCCGTCAACCGCTCGCGGATGTAAGCATACTCGGCACCCTTGGTGTCCAGGGTTCCGACAAGTAATACGGACATGTTCCGACCTCCGGACGAGTCGCGTGATATGTTACAGACAAGCACCCAGATGACGCCATCACGAGAATGCCATGCACCCGCTACTGAAGCGGATCTTGCTCAACGGCGCACTAACTGCCGTCGCGCTGGCTGGTGTGGGATTGCTTTTCGCACACTTTGCGGGGCAGTTTGCTCCTGTGGGCCCGCGTACAGGATCGGAGTCGATGAGCCAACTGCTTGCCGATTCTATCCGCACAAACGTCCCCTTCATGATGGCGTTCTGGGGCTTTGTGTTCGTGGTCGTATGCGAGGTCGTGCGCTGGCGACTCTGGGATGCGGCACCAGTTGCAACTCCGCCTGCACAGCAACCACCCGATGATGTGGAGAAACTCCTGAACGAACTGCTGGAGCAGGCTGAACACAAGCGGACAGAATCACAGCCTGCCGGGAGTCAGGAGGAAGCCAAGCTGAGTTCGTGACTATCCCTAGTGCCTCATCCGACCTGTATTGACGGGTGTTACGAGATCTCGTTTCATGACG
>CAYRDG010000026.1:0-73353 GCA_964422915.1 uncultured Frigoriglobus sp.
TGTGTTGGAGGGGACCGAACCACCAATCGATGCACTCATGCTGCTAAAGTGTCGTTTTTCTTGCCGTTCTTCGCGACTTCCTGGTTGGCGCGAAAGTGGAAGCCCGCGTGTTGCGGGTCGCCGTCGAGCCGTACCTTGTCGAACTTTGTGGAAAGCGTTGTGCTCCAGTCGATCAGTGTGCCGGGCGTGTTCGGCACCGCATATACGGTGAGTTCGCGCTGTTCGGTGGCGAACGTCTGCCCGTCGCGGCCATGCCAGGTGATCTCGTCGCGTTCGCGAGCGAAGACCTCGCCGGCCTCCTGGGCCAGTGTCGCTTCGTACTGGCTGAAGACGTTGTTGGTGCCATGCCAGATGTCGGCCTGTTGCATGGCACCATAGGTGATCTTGTTGAAGCCGAAGAACAGCCCGCGGTGGTGTGGGTAAAGCCCGTCCTTTGCGGTTTTGGCAGAACTGTTCGTCAGCATGATCTCACCCTTCACCGGATCGTAGACGTTGTGGAAGGGCTTGAAGGTATAGTAATGATCCTTCGAGTCGTGCTTGGGATGGAAGTACTGCAGTACCTTGCGGCCGTTGTACGTCAATTCGGTGATGCCGTTTTGCTCCTTGCCGAACGTGAAGTGTGGAGGTGCCTTGATATAGTTGAGCGTGGTCGGCGTTACAGTCACCGATTCGCCTGCCTTGATCTTCGGCAGCACGAAGACGAGTTGCGTGCTGTCCTTCGTTGACTGCGCCGGAATGTGCAGGCCATCGGGCAGCGTGACGGTGTTCGCTGTCTTCGCGCTGGCTGGCAGTGGCACGCGGACAACCGCGTTCTGTTCATCGGCGGCTCCACCAGTCACGGTGAGCTTCTGGGCGCCAGCGGGCATCGTGAACGCCAGCAGAGCGGCCATCGCTGGCAGCAAGCGAGTCATGGGGAAACTCCAGGAAAGGTCCATCGCGGCGTACTCCGGGGTTGTAGAATGGCGCGCGACTCAAAGAGGAGGGACAACGATGAGCGTATCCGCCGCCGAGTTGACCGCCAAGAAGTGTACTGCCTGCGAGGGCGACACGCCGCCCCTGACGAAGGAGCAAGTTGCCGAGCACCTGCCCGCGGTGCCAGAGTGGAAACTTACCGACGACGGCAAGATGATCCGTCGGAAGTACAGGTTCCCGGACTTCGTGTCTGCGATGGCGTTTCTCCAGAAGGTGGGCGAACTGGCGGAGCAGGAAGAGCATCACCCCGACCTGCACCTGACCGGTTATCGCAATGTCGCAATCGAACTGAGCACGCACGCCATCGGCGGCCTCTCCGCCAACGATTTCATCGTCGCCGCGAAGATCGACAGGCTGTAGAGGTCATCGAGAGACGCAGTGAGACGCCTGGCATTACTCCTTCGCCACGGGCCGGAGCAGTCGTGTGGCGTAGCGTCCGAGGCGAATCAGCAGCACGCGATTGAGATAGCCCGTGGTTGCCTTCGCCCCAACCTTGCCGAGTATCTTGCCCACCACATTCGCGCTGACGCCCACGCCCACGCCGATACCCACGGAATTGACTGCTTCGTGAAAGAGCTGGTCGTACTGCTCTTCCGCGAGCTTCTCCCACTCGGTCCCTTGCCCGGCGAGGTACGCATTGAAGAACGTGCGGCCCATGAGTACAGCCGTTCCGGTGCGGCCCGCGCGAAGATTGTAAAGCTGGCACAGATCGTTGAGCATCGAGAACGTGTAGAAGAGTGTCGCGCCCGAGTCGATCACGGCGTTGGGAGCGACTGCGGTTACAACCCAGATGCGGCTGGCCCAGTACTTCACTCGCCGGTCGGCCGCTTCGTCGATCACGCTCTGGAAGCTGTCGCGGAAGCGGGCGAACCATTGCTCAGTCGACGCGAACTTGTCGTGGTCGAGCAACTCGGCCCGAACTCGCTTCATACTTGCGATACCGTCGTCGGTCAGTCCGAGTTTCTCGAGCGTGCGGCGGTCCTTATCCTTGTCGATGGGGTATTGCTGCAAGTACGTCTCGATCTGTCGGCGTGCTTCCGCGGACTTCGCAGCGGCCAGCCAGCGCAACCGTGTGCGGTTCGATAGCTCCCGGAGTCCATTCGCGCGAAGTTGCCGATTCTCACGCAATCGGAAATACAGAATCGCGAAGCGGATGAACGCGTACAACACGCAAAGACCGAAGAGCGCGAGGCAACCGTATCCCGTCCAGCGGAGCCAGTCTTGTGGGATGGCTGCAAGCGTCTGGAGTAACGATGCCGTCTGGTTGAAGAGGAAGACGCCGAAGACGCCCGTGATACCGAGGAACATTGCGAAGGCCAGCGGCGAACCGAACCAGCCAAGCCAGCCCATCCCGGTTGGATCGGAAGCCAGGAGCAACTCCGCCTCGGCGATCTCACGCGCGGCCTGCTCGTCGTCGAGCAACTTCAAGGCCTTCAGGTCTTCGACGGTGAGTGGTTCAGCGTCCGTTGGCACCTGCGGCGGCCGGCCGAGTTCCGTTTCCCCTGGCCGCAACTCCGCCGATTCCTCATGACGACCGGGATGCTCCGCCCTTCCTGGCGGCACTGCAACGCCCACGCCCGGTACGCCAATGCGGAAGTCATCGTCATCGCGATTCATGGCGAAATCCTCACTCGCGCACACGGTTCGGTGGCGTGGTTATTGTAACCGACTTGCGGGCAGGGTGCCGCACACCTAACATCACCACTACAGGCTCCGGAGGTTCAGACGATGGGCACGCCGACTCCCCCCGCTTCGAAGTTCAACAAACCGATGACGCTCACGCTGGCGTGCGCCGCCGTTGCGCTGAGTGCTGCGCTGCCAACATTCGCGGCTCTCAAACCCCAATACGCTGTCTGGAATGCATCGGTCATTGGGGCACTGGCGATCTTCGCGGCCGCACGGCTCGGCTTCCTGTCCGGGCTGGTGCTGGCCGCACTGGCCATCGTACTGAAGGACGTTTGCCTTTACTTCACCACCCACTGGTGGGAACCGTATCCGTTGTCGTGGGTCTACTTCGGCGGCTATGCGGTCCTCGGCTGGGTCTTCCTGCGGAAGTCGGTCTCCGTGAGCCGCGCGGCGGCAACTGGCCTCGGTGCGAGCTTGCTGTTCTTCCTCGTCAGCAACGCTGTGAGCTGGGTCGAACAGGCATACCCATACGGCTATTCGCTCCAGGGGCTGCTGGATTGCTATGCTGCCGGAATTCCGTTCTTCCGCGGCACACTGATCGGCGATGTCGGCTTCACCGTGGCGCTCTTTGGCGCGCACGCCGTCCTGAGCCGGGTCTGGTTCCCACTCGAACAGGTGCGGTTCCAGACAGTCGAGAAACGCACTTGACCCGGCTGCGATGAGGAAACGCTCTACTTCTGCAAGTGCGATTCGAGGAAGTAGAGCGACTGGTCGAGATCGCGCGAGATTTGCGTGAAGAGGTCGGCCGTATCCTTGTCGCCGGCCTCATCGGATTCGTCGATGGCGGCTCGCATCGAATTGCTCAACTGTGCGAAGCGGTCGGCCAGTGCCGCGATCACATCCATTCCCCTGTGAACTCCCGCAGGGAACTCCTTGAGCCGACTCGTTCCCGCTGCCTGTCGCGCTGTGCCCGCCGCCACGCCGCCCAGTGCCGTCACGCGCTCCGCGATCTCATCGACGTGCCCCTCCACATCCTCGGCGAGTTTGTCGAAGAGCAGGTGTAGTTGATAGAAGCCCTCACCCTTCACGTTCCAGTGAGCGAACTTCGTTTGCGACATCAGGTCGAAGGTGTCGCCGAGATGCTGATTGAGTAGCGCGATCATCTGCGCGCGGATCTCGGAGTCTAGACCATTGCGTGTTGGGAATGTGGCTGTGCTGGTCGCTGGGGGCGCGGTCCGGGTGCTCATGTCGGTCTCCGTGGGGGCGATTGTGGCGAATTCACTCAGTGGAAAGTACACGATTGCGCGGAACAGCTATCGCGCATTCTACCAATGTCGTGCAATGGCTATGCCGATACGGTGGCGAATGACGCCTGCCACTGTGATTTGGCTCGCGTAGGCGGCCGTTGCGAACTGTGACGAACACAGACGGCGCGATTTCGGGCCTCGACGAAGATTATTATGGACAAGTCGATCTATTTATGCAGAAATAGGAACGGAGACGTTTGACGCGCTACCGTGGCGCGTCTAGCTCTGCCGTGAATCGCTGCGGAAGGACCGATTTCAACGGAGGCGGACCATGACCACGCTCAACATGATCGCGCTCAGTGTGGTGTTGGGGATCGGCATCTACGCCCTGACCGCAGTGATGCTGCGGAAACAGCAACCGCAAGAACGCATGCTGAAGTGAAATGCTACGGATACCTGTATCGAACACGTTCGGAGTTCGATACAGGTGTACACATTTACTCTGGGTTACTTCAGCCAGAAGTCGAACCATGCGAGCATTCGTTTTCGCATCTCTGGCGTGTAGGTATGCCCCACGTCGGGGTAGCGGATGCTCTGGAACTTCATCTCGGCGCCAAGCGATTTGTAAACGCCGCCCGCCTTCGTTTCGATCACCTTGATTCCGTCGGCGGGGCTACCGGCATCGAGTTCGCCTGTCAGAAACAGGAGTGGCCGCGGCGCGATGAGCGATACGACACCCTCGGTGTCGAAGTATTTCAGGATGCCGTTGACGAAGTAGTAAGTGCCATGCGCGCGAAGCTGCCCGTGCCGCAGGAGGTTCTCGTAACGTGTGAGGCACGCGACGCCGACGACGCAAGCGATTCGGTCGTCCACTGCGGCAAGCCACCAGCTTCGTGTGCTTCCCATGCTGATGCCAGTGGCGCCGATCCGCTTCACATTCACTTCCGGCCGCGTGCAGAGGTAGTCGAGGGCGACTTGATCGTCGCGGACGAACATACCCCAGAGTGTTCGGCCGAACCAGAGGTGGTACTTGTGAAGGCTATCCTCTTGTGCGCGGCCCGTCTCGCGCGTGCCGGCTGGCCCCTGCCCGGCGCGGTCACCATACCAGGCCGCATCAGGCGCGAACACGACCCAGCCGCGTTTCACGAACGTGAGGCCCAGTGGTTCCGCGCCGCCGTTGCTGTTGGGCTGAAGTAACTGATTGTGATCGAAGCTCGATGAGTGAAGCCAGAGGATGGTTGGCGACGGTGATTTCACACCGTCGGGAATGAGCATCATGGCCGACATCACGCCATCGACGCCATTGTCGATGCGGAGGCGTTCGAGCTGGAACCCCTTGTGGAGTTCGACTGACACCAGGTGAGCCTTCTGCCGGGTTGGACGTGGTGGCAGGTCGCCGAACGACTCGATCACCCGCTTCTTCACCTCCGCGCGCCGCTTTGCCCACTCCTCGCTCGTGGCAGACACGGAGAACTCTGGCGACTTCAGATTCCGGAACGCAGCCGGAACGAGTTTGTCGCCGGCTGCCTCGGCCGCACGGTATGCTTTCACCGCTTCCGGGCCGCTCGCGGGCGTTTTCAGAATGGTCGGATTGAGCAGCTTCAGCTTTCGGCGGACGCAATCGGTGACCGCATCGGCGAGGCGATCGTAGCCGGCGGAGGTGTAGTGCGTGCCGTCCTTGCCGAGCAAGGTCGCAGGTCCGCCGTCCTGCGCGATGCGATACAGGTCGTCGCATGGCACGTCGAGGTCGCGCATCACCTTCACCGCACGCTGGTTGTAAGCCTTCACGTCACGGTCAAAGCGATCGAAACTGGCTTTCCGACCCGCATGGCGCGTGTCGATGATTGGCGTTGTCGTGGCGAAGATGACGTGTAGTGTCCGTTCGCGTAGTTTCGCGACGATGGCACGCAGATTCTTTTCGTACTCGTCGATGGGCACCTGATGCTTCTGTGTCTTCTTGTCGAGCTTGAGATCGTGCAGCCCACAGTTGAAGTGAATGATGAGCGGGGCCTGCCCTTTCGCATTGTCGAACGGGGCCTTGCCTGCTTCCGCCCAGGCATCGAGTTGCTTGAGCGTGGCATTCGTGTCGCCGCCATTGGCCGGGAAGCTGAACACCTCCGCGACACCGCCGAGCTTCTTCGCGACGAACGGCGCATATCCCAGACGAATCGAATCGCCCATCAGGAGGACGCGCGGCTTCGGTTTCGGCTGCGCATCCGCAAGTGTGGGAAGCAGGAGTAGAGTAACGAAGGCGAGACAACGCATGGCGACACCAGGGTCGGTAAGGTAGAACAGGGTGAGTCGCCACCAATCATCAGGTTCTCGCCATGCGATATCAACCCTTTGCCCTTGCACTCGTGCTTGTCGGAGTCGCTTCCATGACGGCGGTTTCAGACGAAGGGATGTGGCTGCTCAACGCGCCGCCCAGACAACTGCTCAAGGAGAAGCACAAGTTCGATCTCACCGAGGCGTGGCTGAAAAACGCGATGCTCGCCTCTGTGCGACTCAACAGCGGCGGCAGCGGCGGCTTCGTCTCTGCGGACGGGCTACTCATCACCAATCACCACGTTGCCGCCGACGCGCTTCAGAAACTGAGTAAACCGGGCGAAGACCTCCTTCGCGATGGCTTCTGCGCGACAGCGCGCGACAAGGAGCCGAAGTGCCCGGACCTCGAAATCAACGTGCTTCAGGAGATCATCGACGTTACGAAGGAAGTGAACGCCGCAGTGAAGCCCGAGATGAAACCGGCGGAAGCGTTCGCGGCACGCCGCGGAGTGATGGCCAGGATCGAGGAAGAATCACTCAAGTCCACCGGGTTGCGGTCTGACGTTGTGATGCTCTATAACGGCGGGTTGTATCAGCTCTACCGCTACAAGAAGTACACCGACGTGCGGCTCGTCTTCGCACCGGAACGGCAGATCGCCAGCTTCGGTGGCGATGTGGACAACTTCGAGTATCCTCGAATGGACCTCGACATTGCCTTCTTCCGGGCCTACGAGCATGGCGTGCCCGCCCGAACGCCACACCACTTCAAGTGGAGCGAGACTGGCCCTACAGCGAATGACCTCGTGTTCGTCACCGGACATCCGGGCACGACACAGCGACTGGAAACGCTCGCGCGGCTGAAGCATCGCCGCGACGTGACACTGCCTTACACGCTGGCGCGGATCCGCACTCTCGAAGCGGCACTCCTTCAATTCAGCGAGCAGAGCGGTGAGAAACGCCGGCAGGCTGCGACCGACCTTCACCGTGTCGCCAATGCTCGTAAGGCGTTCGGCGGGCAGTATCAGGGGTTACTCGATCAGAAGGTGATGGATCAGAAGAAGACCTCCGAACGCGCGTTGATCTTCGGCGCGGCTGAGGCGGTGGCTCGCGGTCGGTTGAGCGAAGGGCCTGGCGCTGGCCAGAACGCCTCGGTCTACGATGACACACTCAACGCGATTGAGGCGATCGAGCGCGTGCAGCGGAAACTTCGCCCTTTCGAGAAGGAGTACGGGCTGATTGAGGGCGGGCACGCCTTCTACTCGCCGCTGTTCGGCTTCGCCCGCCACTGCGTCAGGATGGCCGATGAACTGCCGAAGAAGTCGCCAGAACGCCTCCGGGAGTATCGTGACAGTGCGCTGGAGTCGCTCAAGTTCCAGCTTTACAGCCCGGCGCCCCACTATCCGGACCTGGAACGCGCGAAGCTGGCGGCATCGCTCACGTTCATGGCCGAACAACTCGGCGGCAACCACTCCCTGACAAAACTTGTGCTGGTTGGGCAATGCCCCGCCGAGCGAGCGGCCGAACTCATCGGCGGCACCAAGCTCTTCGACCCCAATGAACGCAAGAAACTGGTCGAGGGTGGCAAGAAGGCGGTCGAGGAGAGTAAAGACGCGCTCGTTGTACTGGCGCGAAGTCTCGACGCCGCCGCGCGCGAACTTCGGACTCGTTATGAGACTGAGGTGGAAGAACCCGAACGTCAGGCGTATGCAACACTGGCGCACGCGCGATTCGTTGTCTATGGCGGCAGCGTGGCGCCAGACGCAACCTTCACCCTGCGGCTGGCGTTTGGCACGGTGCAAGGGTATGAGGTGGACGGCAAGAAGGTGCATTTCCACACGACATTTGGCGAGGCGTTCGAGAAGTCGAAGGAACTCGACGGCCGCGAACCGTTCGATCTGCCGAAGCGTTGGCTCGATGGAAAGGGGAAGCTCGACCTACGCACACAGTTCAACTTCGTGAGCACGGCAGACACCATCGGCGGCAACAGCGGCTCGCCAGTCCTCAACCGCGCGGGCGAACTGGTCGGCATCAACTTCGACCGCAACCGACACGGACTGGTGCGTAACTTCGTCTATACCGATGTGCAGGCACGCCACGTCGCTGTTTCTTCCGCGGCGGTGGTAGAGTCACTACGCAAACTCTACCCTGAAGCGGCACCGCTGGTGAAAGAGCTTGTGGGGAAGTAGGCCGAACGATCGACCATACTGATGGCGTCTGCGGAGAGAATGGCCACGATGGCAGGCAGACGCTGTGAAGTGGACCGTGCGTGAATCGCAGTCGAGGCGGAGGGCAAAGTGATCTGCCATTCGCTTCGACTGCGACTCGTGCGCTGGGCCTGACGCTGCGGCCGTCAGCACTTGCGGATGACGCCTGCCAGCACGCCGAGGATGCGCACGTCTTCACGAGAGGGGTCCACGACAATCGGTTCCATCGCGCTGTTCATCGGCTGAAGCTGAATCTCGTTCTTCTTCTTGTAATACTTCTTCAGCGTCATCGACTTCTCGACCATCGCAACGACCCTGTCGCCGTTATCGCAGGTATCCTTCTTGCGGATCACGACAAAGTCGCCATCAGCGATTTGCCCTTCGATCATTGACGTACCGCGGACCTTCACCACGAAGAGGTCCTCGCCGCCGAAGAGATCGCGCATCTCCAGGCGGTCGTCCTGCTCTGTCGCTTCAATTGCCTTGCCAGCAGCGACAACACCCTTGAGCGGCAGGCTGAAACCGCCGGCCGACACACCCGGAATCGTGATACCGCGTGCCTGCGCTCGCTTGTTGTTCTTGTGCTTCTGGATTCGGTTGATGTACCCCTTCGATTCCAGCGCCTTCAAGTGACACATCACGCCGTTGGGCGATGAGATGCCGAACTGCTTGCAGATGTCGCGAATGGCAGGCGGGAAGCCTTGCATTTCGATGTGTTCTCGGATGAAGTCGTAGATGGACTTCTGCTTGGCGGTGAGGTCAGGACGCTCTGCCATGGGAAACTCCAGTGGGTGTGGCGGCTGGCAACTCGTCTCCCATCCGCATCGCCAGCGTGATTGTTCGTGTGTGGAGTGGCGTTTGCTGTGTGCTTCCCAAAGCCCCCAGTTGATACAATTGCCAACGCACGTCCACCATGTAATTCAGTATAATTGACAACTGTTCACAACGGAAGAGAAAAATGGCCGGAATCTGCCCCCGCGCGATACGATTCGCACTGATTGACTGATTTTCCGCCACGCTTTGTTCACCCTGGGGTGCCGCTTGGAGTTTCCTGCCCCTTCCTGGTTCGCCGAATCGTTCGCCGAACTCCTGATCGGCCGCGATCTTACTCCGACACTTGTAACGGAGGCCGTGCGCGATCTTGTCGCAGGGCGCGTGGACGAGTGCCGCGCCGCCGCGTTCCTGACGGCGCTGCGCATCAAGGGTGAAACGGCCACCGAGATCGCGGCCGCGGCGCTGGTGTTGCGCGAGCAGATGGTGAGGCTCGTGCCAGTGTCCGGGCACGTTCTGGACACGTGCGGCACAGGCGGCGATGAGAGTGGTACGTTCAACATCAGCACGGCAGCGGCTCTGGTGGCGTGCGGAGCGGGTGTGCCTGTGGTGAAGCACGGTGGCCGGGCGGTGTCGAGCAAGTCCGGCAGCGCGGATGTACTACACGCACTCGGCATTCCGATCGAGGCTGGGGCGGAATGGTCGCAGAAGTGCCTGGAGCGGATCGGCTTCGCGTTCTGCTATGCTCCGCACTTCCACCGTGGGATGGCTCATGTCGCGCCGTTGCGCCGCAAGCTCGGCATCCGCACGCTCTTCAACCTGCTTGGCCCGCTGGCGAATCCTGCGAGCGCTCCGTATCAACTCCTCGGCGTCGGCAAGCCGGAATTGCTCGACCCTCTGGCGGGTGCCATTGCCCGACTGGGCATTCGTCAGGCAGTGCTGGTGTGCAGCAAGGACGGACTGGATGAGGTGAGCCTTGCGGCCCCAACAATGGTACGGGTGGTTCGCGGCCATGAGTACGAGACGCGCGAATGGACGCCGGCCGATTTCGGGCTGGCGACCGTGTCGGCGTGGGAGATTCAGGCAAAGGACGCGGCCGAGAGCGCCGCCGCCATTGGCGCCGTGTTGAACGGCGTGGATGGCCCCGCACGGCGGATCGTGGTCGCCAATGCTGCCGCGGCGCTCTGGGCCGCCGAATCGGTATCGACGCTGAAAGAGGGCGTGGTGCGAGCCGAAGCGGCGATCACGAGCGGCACTCCCCGCGCGGCGCTGGAAGCACTGCGTCGGAAAGAATGATGGACCCGCGATTGTCTCGGATGAAGGCCCGTACGCACACAATTCGGGCCACATGTCCCGGTCGGTTGGCTTTCGCAGGTGGCGGGTTCCCATGCTCATCGCATGAGGGTAACATGAGCGGTCGTGTCCTCTCACGCAGGAGGCACACATATCGTCGCGGTATCGCCTGACACCTACTGATGTACAGCCATGCCACGAAAGGTCATTCTCGTCGCCGATCCGGGCATCGACACCGCCTTCGCCATCGCGCTTGCGCTCAACGACCCGAATCTCGACGTGATCGGGCTGTTGCCCACGGCCGGAAACGTGAGCGCTGAGCAGGCGACAGCAAACGTCCATACGCTCATTGATGTGGTTGACCCTCCGAAATGGCCGAAGCTCGCCGCGGCGTTACCTGCACGT
Source organism: uncultured Frigoriglobus sp. (assembly GCA_964422915.1). Classification (GTDB taxonomy): domain Bacteria; phylum Planctomycetota; class Planctomycetia; order Gemmatales; family Gemmataceae; genus Gemmata. Next base: position 10,784 of record CAYRDG010000026.1, read on the forward strand.
TACGAAGCAAACGGTCTGGCCCTTCATGGCCCTGGCGGTCTGGGAGGGGTGTCGTTTCCCTCGGCCACGCGGCATACGCTCCACGCGGCCGACAAGATTCTCGTGGAACTGGCCCACGAGCATCCGCGGCAGGTTACGTTGGTGAACTTCGGGCCGCTCACGACACTCGCCACCGCTCTCGACCGCGACCCCACACTCCCAGCCGTGCTGGATCAAACCGTGATCGTCGGCGGTTGCTGGAAGGAAGCCGGCAACGCGGGGCCGGTCTCGGAGTTTCACATGCATCTCGACCCGGACGCGGCCAGTCGTGTTTTCGCCGCGGAACTCAACCCACTGCTCATCACGCTTGATACCACACGCAAGCTCATCTTCTCGCCGTCGGACCTACTGGAGTTGCCCAACCCCGACTCGCGAACGTGTCAGTTCCTCCGGCAGATTGTGCCGTTCGGTATCCGTGCCAGTTCGAATCTCTACGGGATTGAGGGTTTCCACCTCAAGGACGTGCTTGGAACGGCAGCGGTGGCCGTGGCCGGTTGCGTCAGCAGCGAGCCGCACTGGGTTGGCATCGAGACGCGTTCGGAACTCACGCGCGGCATGACTGTGATCGACACGCGAACCGCACCCGTCGGGCCGCCGAACACACGAGTTGCCACGGGTGTCGTTGCTGACGCCATCCACACCTACATCGAGCAGACTCTCAGGAATGCGAACTGAGCGGCCGGGTCGAAACCGCACGGTATGCGGGAACGAATGCTTCCGAAGCACAGTGCTCGTTCTGCACATTCGTGCTGTTGTCACTTTGCGCCTTCCGCATCCTTCTTGTCGGCGTCCAGACTCCGCCAGAGATACCAGCTTGCAATGCTCCGATGGGGCTGCCAGGGGCGGCTGATCTGTTGGAGTTTCTTCGCCTCCGGCAACTTCCGTAAGCGGAACTGATTCTTCACCGCGACGCGGATGCCGTAATCACCCACGGGCCACACGTCCGGCCGCATCAGCCCGAAGAGCAAGAACATGTCGACCGTCCAGGGGCCGATGCCCTTGATGGCGGTGAGTTCGTCGCGGATGGCATCGTCGGTGAGTTCCGGGAGGTTTGGCAACAGGCTCGGCTTCGCCTTCACATGCGCGATGACGGCTTCCAGTGCCCGCTGCTTCGGCCCGGAGATGCCGCACGCTTTGTACTTCGTCTCGGTGAACTTTGCCAGTTTCACGAGCGGGATCGATGCTTCACACTGGCGCGTTGCCCGTGTGCGGGGATCCTCCAGTGAGTCTGCTGCCTGGCCATTCACAGCAGTTTCGAGTCGTAAAAAGATCGACTCCGCAGCCTTCGTGGAAATCTGCTGTCCGATGATACACCGCACCAGAAGCGTGAACGGATCGAAGACCCTCGGCGCGAGTGTACACGGCCCGACACGCTCGATGACGTGCTTCATCACGGCGCAGTTGGTGGACAGATGCTGTACCGCAGTTTTGTGTAGTGTGGACATACGCATAGTATATCGCGCACGTCAGGCCGACTTCCAGGTCTTCCCGGTGTGACTGTCAGGAACTGCGATTACGACTGCTTCAATAGTTCGGACACGGCGGCGTCGGCGACGCACTTGCCCCGGCGGGTCAGGCGTACCGACTGGCCGTCGTCGATCGTGATACCGTTCTCTGCAAGCATTGCCAGCGCCGTCGGAACCAGTTCGTCCAGTGCGAACCCGGTCTGGTTGTGAAAGCGAGCGCGGTCGATTCCGGCGGCCCGGCGGAGTTGCGTTGCCAGTGTCTCGAAGGCTCTGGCGCGCGGTGGCAATTCCTCGCGCTGGAAGGCGGTCGCTTCACCAGCGAGTGCCTTGCGGATATAGAGTTGCGTGTCGCGCACGTTCAACTCGCGCACACCATTGACGTAACGAGCAGCTCCTACGCCAAAACCGTAGTATGCCTCGTTTGCCCAGTAGCGCTCGTTGTGTCGGCAGCGGAATCCCGAACGAGCGAAATTCGATATCTCGTAATGCTCGAAGTCCGCGGCCGCGAGTCGGTCCATCGCGTGTTCGTACATCACCAACTCGCAATCCTCACTCACAACCGTCAGCGTGCCGCGGTGACGCGCCTTCCAGATCGGCGTTCCCTTTTCGTATGTCAGCCCGTACGTCGAGACGTGTTGAGGATCGAAACCGAGTGCCGCTTCCAGGTCCGCAGCCCAACTCGATGGCGTTGACCCTGGCGCGCCGAAGATGAGATCGAACGACACGACCGGGATGTGCTTCCGCACCACTTCCACCGCGCGGGTGATGTGCGCCGGGTCATGCCGCCGGTCGAGCGTTGCGAGCGCGGAGGGCTGGAACGACTGCACTCCGATACTCACGCGGTTGATACCGGATGCGGCCATCACTGCCACTTTCTCCTCGGTGAGCGAATCCGGATTCGCTTCGATGGAGAACTCCCAGAGTGGCTCGCCGGGTCGAACCGGTTGAGTTTCCCCCGCACCTGGCGTATCGCGCCGATCATCGGTCAGGGCTGGCGTTGACCGCCGGCCCAACAGCGGCAGCCACCTTGTGACTGAGTTCAGTAATCGCTCCAACTGGGTCGCCGAAAGATGCGTTGGGGTGCCGCCGCCGATGAAGAGACTCTCGACCGCAACCGGTTCGCCCAGTGTCGCGAGTTCGCACGCCAGAGCTTCAAGATAGAGGTCGATGAGGTGATCTTTGCCGGCCGTCACTGCGAAGTCGCAGTAGCCGCAGTGGTGTGCGCAGAATGGGATATGGATGTAGGCCGTTCGTGGGGTGAGCCAGGGGTGAGGCATCACCAGATTATAACGTTCCGAGCCGGCTGGCGAGAGTTGGACTCTCATCAGCCGGCTCAGAGTGTCCGCTTCCCTCTGCTTATGGCAGGAAGGCGAAGGCGGTGGTGAGAATCACGAGCGTTTCGAAGGCGCTGCCGCTGGCGGTCACCTGTGGCGGATAGATGAGGTACGGCACTGGGCTGCCAGGGGCGCACTTGCCGGCGCTGGTTTCCCAGAAGCCGTACACGCAGCCAGACGCGAGGCTATGCGGCCACGCCAGCACATCGCCGAAGAAGTACGCTGCCGACACGAGCGTCTGCATCGGGCCGAGGTCCCAGCCGTAGCGTTCGGCGTTGCGTTCCTCGAAGTGGAGCCGACGGTGGACGACGTAGCCCGGCTCCAGGATGGCCTGCCGCGGTGGGTAGTTGACCGTCTTGGGCTGATACGCCACGCCCGGCGGGCTGATGACCGGAAGCGGTGGGAAGACCAGGTACGGCTCCTGCTTCTCGTTGTACTTCCCCTCGCGTTTCAAGTCGTTGCGGAGGCGCTCCATGATCGCCTTTTCCAGTTGCGCGTCGTTGTAGACGATGCCGAAGATTTTTGTGCGGGGTGGAAGTCGAACTTCCGTATCTGGCACCGCTGGAATCGCCAGCTTCTTCGACTTGGACGGTGGGAGGTCCGTGGACTTTGGCTGCAAGCTCATCGTCTCATGCACGATGGGGGCGGCAGTCGCGGCCGGGAGAGTGATCGGCGGCGAGGCGAGCCGCGAACCGGAGCCGAGGTAACGTGAGTCCGGCGGAGGCGGCAGCGGCAGCGCTGGAACATCAGGTGCGCCACCGAGTGGCGCACGCGGCGCGTCCGTCAACTGTGCCACGGCTCCGGCGGATGAAGCTCCTGTCTCGCCAGCGACGGTGAGCGCGTCTGCTGGTTTCTGGAAGTACATCACGGTGCCGGCACTGCCCGGCTCGCTGGTTGGGTGTTTTGGCTGCGCCTGCGGCGGTGGTGTCCGTGGCCGGTAACCAGGCGGTAAGGGGAGCTTGCCGGCCTGCGGGTTACCCCCTTGCAGGTAGCCGGGCGGCTGTGCCAGACCAGGCACAACGCAAAGGGTCAGCATCGCCGCGGTGCTAGCCGCCAGCGTCAGCGGAGTAATCCGCCGGGCTGTAGTTCGGCGATTCCTGCGTGATAGCGATGTCATGCGGGTGGCTCTCCTGCACACTGGCCGCGGTCACCTGAATGAACCGCGATTTTGTCCGCAGCTCGTCGAGCGTCTTGGTGCCACAGTAGCCCATGCCGGCGCGGACACCGCCGACGAGCTGGTAGACAAACGGGGCCAAGTGCCCCTTGAACGGAACTCGACCCTCGACGCCTTCGGGAACGAGTTTGCCGTTGCTTGGCAGCGGCGCACCACTACCGCTTCCCTGTTGATATCGGTCGGCGCTGCCGGCCATCATTGCCCCGAGTGACCCCATTCCGCGATACTGCTTGAACGACCGACCGCGGTACAGGATCAACTGCCCCGGACTTTCGGCCAGCCCGGCAAAGAGGCCGCCAATCATCACCGAGTATGCCCCGGCCGCCAGGGCTTTGGTAATGTCGCCGCTGAAGCGGATGCCGCCATCAGCGATCAGGGGCACGCCCGTCCCTTCGAGTGCTTTGGCAACATTCGCAACCGCCGAGAGTTGCGGCACCCCCACCCCGGACACGATTCGCGTGGTACAGATCGAGCCAGGACCGATGCCCACCTTCACCGCATCCGCGCCGGCATCGACCAGCGCGCGGGCACCTTCAGCAGTGGCGACATTGCCTGCGATCACGTCAATCCGGTGTCGCTTCTTCAACTCGCGCACCGTCTCAACCACGTTTCGGCTGTGGCCGTGAGCCGAATCGACGACCAGCACGTCCACGCCGGCCTCGATCAGCGACGCGGCACGTTCGAAATCGCGTACACCGATCGCTGCTCCCACCTTCAACCGACCGCGGGCATCTTTAGCGGCCTGTGGGAATTTCTGCGTTTTGTCGATGTCCTTGATCGTGATCAGCCCCTTCAGTCGGAATTCATCGTCCACGAGGAGGAGTTTCTCCACCTTATTTTTTGTCAGGAGCTTCTCGGCTTCCTCCAGCGTGGCATTCTCACGCGCCGTGACGAGGTTCCGCTTGGTCATCACCTCTTCGAGTTTCTGCTCGTTGTCGTCGAGGAACTTGAGGTCGCGTCGTGTGAGAATCCCCTTGAGTACGCCATTGACGGTGATTGGCACGCCGCTGATGTGGTGCTCTTCCATGAGCGTGCGCGCGTGGCCAACGGTGTCGTCGGGCGGCAGCGTGAGTGGGTCGGTGATGATGCCGTTCTCGCTCCGCTTTACCTTGTCCACTTCGCGTGTTTGTGCGGCCAGCGTGAGATTCTTGTGGATGATCCCGATGCCGCCTTCCTGCGCCAGCGCGATGGCCAATTCACTCTCGGTGACCGTATCCATCGGGCTTGAGATGATCGGAATGTTGATCCGCACGTTGCGGGTGAGTTGAGTGCGAACGTCGGTCTCCTTCGGCACCACGTCGCTGTAGCCTGGCTCAAGCAGTACGTCGTCGAAGGTGATGCCCGTGTATGCGATACGGTCCTGCATGGCGGCTGCTCCCGTCTGAGAAGGGGGGATTCGGGATTATAGGGAGGGAGGCCGAACTGCGTCGATGGGAACTCGGGCGCAGATTCGGCGGGGCGGCCGCGCCCATTCGTCAGCGTTCCTACGTTCCCTGAAGTCCGGCAGTCACAATCTCCAGGAACTCGCGCGCCCGTTTTGCCATCACATCAACACCCTCGGGGCGGGTCGGTCGGGGCAGCAGTGGCGCGAAGATATTCTCGCACGATAGCGAGATGGTTAGCCCGGTAAACGCGACCGGGTGCAACAGCTTGTAGTGGTCGATCTCACCCAGGCCAGGGCCGCAGTCCTCGTCCTTCGGCCAGTCACGGTGATCCTTGATGCAGAAACTCCGCACTTCGCTCGCACAGGCTTTGATGTCGGGAATCGGATCTTTGTTGAGGTAATCCAGCACGTTCCCGGCATCGTAGTTCACCTTCACATTGGGGTGATTCACGGCCTTCGTGATGGCCGCGCACGCCGCGCCTGTGCCTGTCTCGCCACCGTGCTGCTTCACGACGAGTAACACGTTGTTGTCCCTGGCGATGGGGCCGAGTTTCTTGAATCGCTCGACCCACAGGTCGCGATTGCCGCCCTTGGTGTGGCCGAAGGTGAGTACCTGTGGCACCCCCGCGGCGCCCGCCTGCTTGATGCGTTGCGTGAGAACCTGGAGGCCGTTCTTGGCCTCGGGGTAAATGCCGCTGAACATCATCACGGGTTCGAGACCCATACCACGACATTTCTTCGCCAGTTCCTTCGCCTTCGCTGGCGCAGCGTCGGCGACCAGCACGGGCACGCTCTTGCCGTCCTCTCGATGCGATGTGCCCCACGCGACGAACTTGTATCCGGCACCCTTGATCCCTTCGAGTGCCCTGCTGAGAGGGAAACGCGAGTATGGCAGCGTCATGCAGGCAATCTGAAATTGCGTCGGCTTTTTCGCATCAGCCGCAGAGACGAACTCAGGTCGCAACGCAAGCGGGGAGAGAGCAGCGGTACCGAGAAAAGAACGGCGGTTCATGGCAGGTTCTCACGCGAGGAAGCACTGACAAGAATTATGGTCGATCGATGAGCTTTTGTGAGCGAAGTCGAAGAAAGCTCGAATTACGGTTTCCCCAGCCTGAGTCGATCGCCGTCGCGAGCTTTTCGCTGACGGTAGTACTTCAGTCCCGGAACGAAGAACGATAACGCCGAGACCGCGCCGAAGAGCAGAACATTCACTTCGGGCACCAGGGGCATTACAACTGCCGCCGCGAAGTTGAGCGCGGCCCAGACGTAGAAATAGCCCGAGAGGATGCCGGCCTTGAACACCATCACCATTCCAGCCGCGACTGCCACCGCAGGGGTTAGCGTCAGTGCCGGCAAGTTCGCCACCCACTCGATCCAGAACATTGCAATACTCGCGAGCACGCCCGCGGCCCAGGCGTGTGCCACCTGGCGTTCCACAAACAGCACCGGCCCCGCGGCCTTCCGTAGTTGCCACAGCACGGCCCCCCACGTCAACAGACCCACCGACCACACGCCCATGTACCACTCGTGCCCGTTCAGGTGCGACCACTTCATCACCTGCGTGAGCAAGCAGAGGAGGAAGATCATCACGCTGTGCCACATCCAGAGTTTTCCCCAATTCTCCAGGATGTCAGCATGGTGAGTCTCACGGAAAACGCGTGCGAGGAAGAATCGCAGCCCGCTGGGCGCGGCGGCCACTGGTTGGCCCGCGGCATATGCTTCGAGGTCCGAGGCGAGTACTCCGGCCGTCGGGTAACGTAGGTCTGCCGGCTTCTGGAGACACTTCAGGCAGATCAGTTCGAGTTCACGATCCACGGTGGGGTTGAGGTCACGCGGCGGCACCGGTTCCTGTTCGAGCACGAGTAAGAGCGTATCGAGCGGGTGCGCCGCCTGGAACGGCGGCCGACCCGTGAGGAGTTCGTACAGGATTGCGCCGAGCGCGTAAACATCGGCTGCCGGCGTGAGGTCCTTTCGCCCCGCGGCCTGCTCCGGGGCCATGTAACTCGGTGTGCCAACCACTGCACCGGTTCGCGTCAGACTCTCGGCGTTGTCGATGCGCTTGGCCAGGCCGAAGTCCGACACCTTGGGGAGTATCGCGGAATGGGGGTTACGGAATGGAGAATGGAGGGCGGAAGACCCGGCCGGTGCTTCGCTCGGTTTTGCTTCGCCAAGCGAAAGCAGAATGTTGCTCGGTTTCAGGTCGCGATGGATGATGCCGAGCGTGTGGGCGTGTTCGACGGCCCTGGCGATGACTGCGACGAGGTGCGCCGCATCGCGTGGCGGCAGCGGCCCGTCGATACGGACCTTCTCGGCCAGGGTTTGCCCGCCGACGAACTCCATACAGAGGTATGCTTGCCCACCTGCGCTGCCGACCTCGTAAACCGTAACGATGTGTGGGTGTTTCAACCTCGCCGCAGATTCGGCCTCGGTGCGGAATCGCGCGCGATCGGCATCGGTGGCGAGATGCGCCTCGCGTACCATCTTCAGTGCGACCACGCGATTCAGTGACTTCTGGCGTGCCTTGTAAACGACGCCCATGCCGCCGCGACCCACTTCTTCGAGCAACTCGAAGTCCCCAAACTCGCGTGGCAGAGCGGCGGGAGTGTCGTCGGAATCGCCATTGAACAACTGAGTCGGCGGGTCCCTGGTGATGTGAGTGATCGTCGTGGTGGGCGCGCGGGCAATCTGCGCGAACTGCGCGACAGCCCACAACTCACGCAGTTCTTCCGCAAGTTCCGGGTGGCACTTCGCCACGGTGTCAATGTCCACGAGCTTCCCGGCCCGTTGCTCGCCTGCGAGCCGGTCGATGAGGATCGCCAACTGTTCGTCGTGATCAGATGCCATGTGAGTATGAAGTCAATGGCTGCAAACCCGCACGAATCGTGAGCCGTAGCCGGGTTCGCTCTGCTACTCCTCGACAGCCAGCCGCGTCGCGTAGTCCGCCAGTGCCTCGCCCGCCGCGCTGGCAAACTCGTCGGTGTCGATGTCGAAGCGGATGAAGCCGAATGGCTCGCGTGGATCGATTCGCACCGCGAGGTCGAGCCATGCACCCCCGATCTGATAGGTGAGCCAGCCGATTTCGAGCGGCTCATAGCGAGCGCCAGGCACACCCACCATCACGGTCAGTTCCGGTCGTTCTGGCTCCACCAACCGCGATGCCTCGCGCACGGTGTCCTTGAGAAGCGGATACAGCTCGTCGGGTGGCGGCGTCAGTTCCCAGTCTCGCCCCTCGACGCGGTAGTAGAGCAGGCCGCCGTCTTCACCGAAGCGAATCTCGAGTTGCGTCGCCTTGTCGCGCAGTGCGTTGAGAATGACGACGTGCAGGAAGCGGCGCGCGTCCGGCTCGGCCAGGAGTGCATCAGCAGATTCGTATGCGAGCAAAGTTGACCCCTCGTGAACGAGCAACGGAGCTTTGTGCGAAGAGTACAGCACCCGGAGTGTGCCTGCTACTTTTGTGCGGGCAGCGCCGCACGCAGAAGTTCTTCCAGTTCGTTGAAGTCGGCAGCACGCATCATGTACTGTCGGAATTGCAACGGTGCGTCACAAAGATCGTGCGTTACTTCCAGCATTTCATTGCGATACGGACCGCGGCGCGTGACGGCGCGCACTGCCGTAAACGGCAAGACCTCGGGCTGTGGCGGTTCCTTCGACAGCGGGAGACCATGTTCATCTTCTGGTGGCTCGCCACGCGCCGTTCGCGGAAGTGTGAGGCCGGTTGAGCTGACACGCACCACCGGCGGCCGGATGGTATCACGCACCCCTGTCGCCAGCGACCAGAACGCCATCGCCAGTGTCGGGACACCGAAGATCGCCATGATCATGAGTGCGATGCCTGTGGGCAACTGCCCGGCCTGCATCTTCCCATACCCAGTCGGAAAGAGTGATACGCCGATGGCACCGATCAGACCGTAGAGGAGCATCGAGCAGCCGACCGAATGCCAACCGGCCCAGTACGGGAATGCGCGCTGCGGCGGTTCGGCCTCTTCAAACACCATCAGGTGACTCCTGCCCATCAGGGACGAGAACCACACGCAGCCGACGCAGCGCGCGGAGGTAACGCATCGACGCTGCGGCCTCGGTCAGTTGCAGCGCGTGAGAGACTTCCTGGTTCGATAGCCCTTCGTGGTGGCGCATGAGAATGATTTCGCGATCGTCGTCCGAAAGCTGGTCGATGGCGGCGTTCAACCTGCGCTGGAGTTCAAGCTGGATTGCCTCGGACGTCGGCGTGCGCTCGGTGTCGATCAGTTGCGCGACGAGCGAGACGCTCGATTCGTCGGCCCACGCTGGTCGGGCGATGGCCTGCTCGCGATCCACACTGCGGCGCTGTGCGAGTCGGTGTCGCCGGTGCGTGTCGATGATGCGATCCTGCGCGAGGTGTCTGAGCCACAGGTGGAAGGGCATGTCCGGCTTCTTCAGATACTCCGTCAGCCGCTGATTCGCTTCCACCAACACATCCTGAACGATGTCCGAAGCATCGACGCGGCGGGCCACGGCCGGGTCGAGTCGAAGGCCGATCACCTGGCGTAACGGGTCGCGAAACTCGCGGAGTAACTTATCGACGGCCCCTGGCTCGCCGTTGCGAGCGCCGTCAAGTAACCGGTCGGTCTCTTCGCGGTTGGGCCACATGAAGAGAGTTTAGCGAATCTCGGCGCGTTCCACACGCTGCTTCCGCCCAGTGTGTGAGAAGCCGGCTTCCCGAGAACGAATACAATACCCACTCTTCGTCGCGGAGTGGCTGCGTAGGTCGCACAGGGCGGAGAGCCACTGTGAATCTCTACTACCACGACATGCACACTCCACTTTGGGTTCCACCATCAGGGACCGCTGGCCTCATCTTCGATTGCGATGGCACACTCGCCGATACCATGCCGGCTCACTACAAGGCATGGATCGCGATGCTCGGTCGCTTCGGGATCACGTTTCCTGAACCGCGTTTTTATGAGATGGGCGGAATGCCCACAGCCAGCATTATCCGCGTGCTGGCGAGTGAGGCCGGCGTTGCGGTGACTGATGTGGACGCGATGGTCCGGGAGAAGGAACAGCTCTTCCTCACGCATCTCGAAGTAGTGAAACCGATCCAACCGGTGCTGGCCATTGTTACGGCTTATCGAAAGAAACTGCCGCTCGCCGTGGCCAGCGGGGGTTACCGCGATACGATCACGCGCACGCTCGACCGCCTCGGCGTTCGTGACTGGTTCGATGCGATGGTGACTGCCGAGGACACCGCCCGGCACAAGCCCGATCCGGATGTGTTTCTCGAAGCCGCCCGACGCCTGAACGTGGAACCGGCGCGGTGCGTGGTCTTCGAGGATACCGACATTGGGCTGGAAGCCGCACGCCGCGCCGGGATTCCTGGCATCGATGTGCGGCCGTGGCGGATGAATTGAACGTGATGCTGTGTGTTACCGGGTCAGATCGTGGTAGAAGTTCTCGAAGCGTTTGCACATCGCGCTTCGGCTGAAGTTACTCTCGGCGTGCCGACGGGCGGCCGCGCCCAACCCCGCGGCGCGGAGCGGGTTCGCCAGCAGTTCACTCAGCGCATCCACCAGTGCTGCGGGATCACCTGGCGGCACGAGCAGCCCGCATTTTCCATCGTGCAGCAACTTCGCGCTGGCGCCAACGTCGGTTGCAATCACGGCGCGGCCAGCCGCCATGTATTCCAGGAGCGCGTTCGACATTCCCTCCGAGTGCGAGGGGAGCACTGCCACATCCACGGTCCGCAAGAAACTCGCCACATCGGAGACAGAGCCGCGCAGAATGAAGCGGTCGCCGAGGCCAAGTTCCGCGTGTAGGCGTTCGAGTGATCCTCGCTCCTCGCCATCGCCGACGACCTCGAACACGAGCTTCGGGTGCTTCGCCAGCGCGAGTTTCGCGGCGTGCATGAGGCCGTCGATGTTCTTCACCGCACGCAAGTTGGCCACGCACCCAACACGGACGAGCCTCTTCGACGTGTCCGGCAACATAAACCGGCGGAAGCGGCTCGTATCGACACCGTTCTCCAGCACAACCACGCCCGCCGGGCGGAGCCTGTCGCGCGTGACGAGTTGTTCCTTCCCCTGGTCGGTGTTGGTGAGAGTTGCGTTGACGAATGGCCGCACGAGACGCCCCAGGGCGCGGTGACGCGGCGTGAGCCAGTAGCCGAGATTGTTCCGTACCCGCAGTACGTTCTTGATGCCGCAGAGTTTCGCCAGCGGCGCGGCGAAGTAAGCGCTATCGAGGAAGTAAAGCTGGAGTACATCGGGGCGTTCTTCGCGCCAGAAGGTCCGTAGGCGGCACGCGGCCTTCACCGACTGCCCGCTGACAAACTTTCGCACACCCAGCCGCAGTATCGGGCAATCGACTGGTTCCAGCGCGCGCGACAGGTCGTCCTCGCCGTCGAGCAACACCAGCGAGGGCCGCACCTGCGTCCGATCGAGTTCGCGAATGAGTGCGAGGAGCTGCGTCTCGGTCCCGGCGCGGCTCAGCCGGTCGATCATGAAGCAGACGCGCACCGGATCGGTTTCAGGAACCCGTGCAGGGAACTTCAGGCGGGGTGCGAGCAGTGCGGACATCCATGTCCTCCTTCGCTAAACGGCCACTTCAAGGGGTGTGGAACGCAGGGTGTGGAACAACTGAAGATACGCCTTTGCCTGGGCGTCGAATGTGAACAGTTCGCGCATCCGATGCTTGCCGGCTGTGCCGAGTCGCGTGCGAGTGGCAGGCGCGCCGAACAGTTCGTTGACCTTCGCAGCGATGGCATCGGGCTGGCCCGGTGGAACGAGGAATCCCGTTTCGCCATCGGCCACCACTTCCGGATTCCCGCCGACTGCCGTGGCGATGACAGGTACGCCGGCCGCGCTCGCTTCGAGTGCCACGTTCGGCAGCCCCTCAGTGAACGAGGGGAGCACAACCACATCCGCGCCGCCAATGAGTGAATCGAGGTCGGTGCGGAAGCCCGGTAACACTACACGCCCGGAGAGATTCAGTTGAGTGATGCGGCGTTCGAGTTCATCGCGGAGAGACCCTTCACCGAACAGCACAACGCCTGCGGTCGGGTTCGCCTGGCAAATCCTCGCGGCGGCCTCGACCAGCACGCCGAAGCCTTTCTCCGGGCTGAACCGTCCTGCCCCAAGTACGACGTGTGAAACCTCGCCGCGGAAGAATCTGCGAAGTCGCTCGCGAGCGGTGGAGGCGTCCTGCTCGAACGCGCCGAGCCGTGCGCTGTTGCGGATCACGCTCAGTCGCTCCGCCGGCACGCTGCACCAGTGCCGCACTTTCTCGGCTTGCCCTTCCGACACGCAGACGACATGGTCCATCAGTCGCAGGTGTCGCCGGTCGAGCCATTCGTAGAGTTTGACGTTGCGAGTCTCGCCCGTCCATCCGCGCGACACCGCGATTGCTGGCACGCCCATACGTCGCGCCGCGAGGCGGCCGAGAATGTGTGCCTTGTAGCCGTGGCAGACGAGCACGCTGCAAGCGGAGTTGCGGAGCAGTTCCGCGACTTCACGCGTAGACGCGATCCCATTGGGGAAATCGTTGGCAAGCGGCACTGCGGTGAAGCCGTGCTGGCGGACTTCGTGCAAAAACGCCTCGCCCCGCCCGCCCTCCGGGAATGTGGCAAACGTCGTGCGGACGCTCTCCGGCATCGCTTGCGCCAGTCCGAGCATCTGGCGTTCGGGGCCGCCGAAGAAGGTACTGGCGGTGAGATGTACGAGATTCATGTCCCGAGCGCGTCCGTGCGACAGGGGGCGAGGTCAAGGTGGAAGTGTAGGAGTCGGGAAGGGGGCGTGTCTACCCGACTTTCATGCGACCGGTTTGCGGATCATCACACGAGGGGCGTGTGCGCTCGTCAAAGCTCGGCAGCGGATGCCCGGTCAGAACGACCCCGATCATCCGTTTCGCCCACGTCATCTTCTCGGGAGGACATACCAGACGATCACTTCGCCACGTCCACCCACTTGCCGCTCTTTGCGGAGTCGAGCACCGCGTCGAGTACTGCTTGCGTTTCGAGCGCGTCGCGGAAGGTCGGGCTATCCGGCTTGCCGCTTTCCAGCCCCTTGATGAAGTCGGCGACCTGGTGCGTGAAACTCGCGTCGTAGCCGATGGCCAGTCCTGGCACCCACCAGTTCGCCATGTAGGGGTGATCCGGGCTGTTGTCGGTGACGTGGACACTCTTCCAGCCGCGGATCTTTCCCTCGTCGCGATAGTCGAACACCTGGAGCCGTTGCAGGTCGTGGAGATCCCAGTAGAGACTCATATTCTCGCCATTGATCTCGAAGGTGTATGCGGCCTTGTGGCCACGCGCATAGCGTGTACTCTCGAAGTTGCCCAGCGAGCCGTTGGCATAATGGCACATGAACGTACAAGCGTCGTCGATGCCCACTTTCTCCACCTTGCCCGTGAGGTTGTGCATGCGTTCCTTCACGAATGTTTCCGTCATCGCGCACACATCGTTGATGCGGCCGTTGAGCCAGAGGCTCGTGTCGATGCAGTGGGCGAGCAGGTCGCCGGAAACGCCGGAGCCTGCCGCGGCCACGTCGAGCCGCCACAGCCCTTGTCCGCCCTGTGGTAGGTCGGCCTTGATGGTCCAGTCCTGGAGGAACTTCGCGCGGTAATGGAAGATGCGGCCCAGTTTCCCTTCCTCGATGAGTCGCTTGGCGAGCGTGACCGCCGGGATGCGACGGTAGTTGTACCACACCATGTTCGGCACGCCGGCCTTCTCCACCACCGCGACCATCTCGCGTCCCTCCGCGGTGTTCATCGCCAGCGGTTTCTCACAGAGAATCGCCTTCTTGTTAGCGGCGGCCGCCAGCGCGATCTCCTTGTGCATGTTGTTGGGCGTGCAAATGTCGATCACGTCGATGTCGGGCCGCTCGACCAGCTTTCGCCAGTCGGTTTCGGTACTCTCGTAGCCCCACTGATCGGCGAACGCCTTGATCTGCTCGGCATTTCGCGCGCACGCTGCCTTCAACACCACCTGATAACTGGAAGGGAAAAACTGGCCGACTTGCTTATATGCGTTGGAATGTGCGCGGCCCATGAACCCGTAACCGATCATACCGACGCGCAATTGTTTCTTGGCCATCGCAAGGAACCTCGGAGAAAAAGAGAGTCACGGATTACCACAGACAATACGGATCCGCGCACGCAAATGCTATTCGTGGTTACCCGCGTGCGATCCGCGGATGAACACCGATCCTGCCGGAGTCCATCCGTGGGGCTGTTCTATTTCTTCTCAGCGCACTGGTCGTACACTTCGCGTGCGATCTTGCCGATGAGTACCTGTGCCGCGTTATCGGCGACCCAGCGGCGGTCGTCGTTGTTGTCGGTCATTACGCACAGCGCCACCGGACCAGTCTTCGTGTAGATGATGCCGGCGTCGGTCTTGGAGGCATTCACCGAACCGGTCTTGTGCGCAACCACTGTGCCGGCTGGCAGGTAGCGTGTCATCTTCTGCTTGTCGTCGCACGCCTTGAGGTGGTCGAGCATCTCCTTGCATGCCTCCGCCGATACCACTTTCCCGGCGTCGATCAGTTCCAGGAGTTGCACCATCTCGCGGGCGGTGGTGCTGCCGAGGCCAAACTTCTTGGTCGCGGCCCGGTCGATGCTCGTGGTACTTCCCTTGAACACCTTTGCGTTCACCTTCGTGTTCTTGAGGCCGAGTTTCGCCATTCGCTCATTCGTGGAAGGAATGCCGATCTGGTCGAGGACCATGTTGGTTGCCGTGTTGTCGGAGAAGACGATCATCAGTCGCACGGCGTCGCGAAGTGGGAAGGTCGCGCCGTCGGAGAAGTGCTGTGTGAGGATGCCGCTGCCAGGAACCTTGTCATCTTTCTTCAGCGTCAGTGTCTTCTTCAGGTCCACCTTCTTCTCGCTGGCCTGCCAGTACGTCTCGACCATCACCGGCAGTTTGATGAGGCTCGCGGTGGGCATCGGTTCGTCGGCGTTGAGGTAATACGATTCGCCGGTCTTGAGGTGCTTCACCGCGACTGTGACTTTCCCCTTGTGTGCCTTCACAAGAGGCGCAATGCGGCTTTCAAGATCGGCAGCGGAGACAGACGCAGCGGAGAGCGCGACCACAACGAGTGCGAAGAAACGCATGAGGGAAACTCCGGGGGAATGCGAAAGATATGCCGCACGATAAACGCTGAGGGAAACATGATCCAGAAGGAAGGGTGAGTTTGTGGAAACTCGCTCTTCTTCGGATTGTGTCGCACGCGGCGTTATCGTACGGCTTCGAGTGACGATGCGGCCCGCGTCGCGTCGACGAAGGAACGGAACAGGCGGGCCATGCCTGGGTGCGATTCGGTCAGTTCCTCCGGGTGCCATTGCACGCCGATAAGGTACTGCCCGTTTTTTCCTTCCACAGCCTCAATCACGCCGTCCGGGGCGTGGGCAGTCGCCGTGAGTGTTGGTGCCAGATCCTTGATCGCCTGGTGGTGGATGCTGTTCACAGGCACGACGGTCTCGCGGAGAATTTCACCCAGTCGCGAACCGGGGCGAACGGCCACATCGTGGGCGAGGTGCTTCCGGTCTGGCTCATCCGATCCGGAGAAGTAGTCGTGCTTCAGTGCCGCAGGGACTTGCGTGGCCACATCCTGATAGAGCGTGCCGCCACAGGCGACGTTGAGAATCTGCATACCCCGGCAGATTGCGAACACGGGGAGTTGCCGCTGGAGAGCGTGCCGCAGGAGCGCGATCTCGACTGCATCGCGGTCGGGATCGGTGGTGCCGCACAGCGGCGTCTTCTCCTCGCCATACGCTGCCGGGTCCACATCCACACCGCCCGTGATGAACACGCCGTCGAGCCGGACGAAGATTTCGTGCAATGTCTCGTTGTCGTGCGACAACAGCGGAATCAGCCACGGCACTCCACCGGCCTTGCAGAGTTCCTCGACGTAGGTGTGACCCATCAGCCAGCATGGCTGACGTTCTCCTGGCGGAACAGGAAGAGTTTGCGTCGCGAGGCCGATGACCGGTCGGCGCGTCATGGCGAACTTCTTGGTCGAAGGGGAAGAGGCTCGCCCGTTATGCGGCGAGAAGGGGGAGTGCGAAGGGGGGGACTCGAACCCCCACGGGCATACGCCCGACAGAACCTAAATCTGTTGCGTCTACCAATTCCGCCACCCTCGCAATAGCCTTCGGACACATTGTAGCAGCGCCCGGTTCAGCGTCTTCAGGCTTGCAGCCGCATTACTTCTTCAAAACCTGCTGACGTTTCTCGAAGTCACGCAGATACGCCCCGATATGCTGGTGCATGTCTTCTGGAGAGAAGCCGTAGAGTTGCATCTCCTCCATCGCGCGTTCCACGGTCCAGCCGTTGTACTTCATGCGGAAGACAGCGCACATAGTCCCGGTGCGGTGGATGCCGGCGAAGCAATGGACCAGCACCGGCTGGTTTTCTTTCTTGTCCATCACCGCGAGGAACTCCTGCACAGCCTCTTCGGCGGGGATTTCACCCGTCTCGTCCGCACCCCACACCCGCGGCACGATCCGGACGTGCTTGAGATTTCGTGCCGCGCAGAAATCTTCTTCCCATGCGTCCTGCGGCGTGTCGTACACGTTGCGCTTGGAAGCGCGGAGTGTCACAATGGTCTTGATGCCGTAGTCGTGGCAGACGCGATCCAGCCCCGCGGGCGTCAATTGCCCGCAGCGATACAGCACACCGTCTTCCACCACGCGTAAGTTCCGCAGGTGGTAGTCCTGGTGCGACGAATAGACCAGCGGTGCCGCCACGATCAGCGCCAGTACTGTGGCCGCCAGCGCGAACCGCCCTCGTCTCGGCATGAGAACCCTCCGCTTGAAAGCCGCCCAACCCTACCACACGCGCCGTGAGGCGAAAATCCCAAGTGAGAATGCTCAAAGCCCGAACCAGCAGCGGAACCAGCGCTGCCTGTTCGGGCTTTGAGCCGCATCTGCCCGGATTGCTAGTGGTCCGTACCGTTGCCGTGACGGTGTTCCTTCTCCTCGTGCTGCTCCAGGATTGCCTTGCGAAGTGGGCGTGCCGCGAACACATCGGTGACGCGCCGTCCTTCGGCTATGTAATTCCACGCGATGGGAACACCGCGGCTCGGGTCTGTTGAAGGAGCGAGGAAGACGCGACTCAGACGCGCGCGGAGGCCACCGAAATCGGTGCCGTAAGTGCCGTAGTCCTGTGGTCCGCTGCCAGTCATCGGTCCGCGTGCCAGCAGGGTGTGCGGGTTGAGGCAGAGTTGCCCCCCGCCCACGTAGCCGCCGTACTCGCGACTCCCCAGCCCTGGCCCGGCGCGTTTCGACGTCTCCTGTGGGTAGCCGGCTCGCTGCATGGTGTGCAGCACGGGTCGACGCGGACACGGAGTGCGCTGCACGAAGCGGTCGAGCCACGATTCGGAGCAGCCGCAAGCATACGGGGAAGGGGGATCGTCGGCGCGTGTGGTCGTCGCAAGGACGAGAAGGGCGACACCAGAATACCAGTACGAGCGTCGCATGGGGCACCGATGACTTGGGGGTGTGGACGGCAAGGCGCGGTGGCGTTTGCCACAGTCCTCGCGCTGCCGCCCTTCTCCCCCTTATCGGCTCGATCACCCCAGCGGGTTGCGGTTGAATTTCTGGTAAGGCAGGCGAACGCTGTAATCGTAGACAATCTGGTCCGCCCGTAGCATGAAGGGGGCCTGGTAGCCGCGCTGTCCGGCGACAGTTGTCACATCGTCCTGATCCACACCGTCGCCGCTGACCCCGAAGCCGCCGACCAGAGCCGCGAAAGGCCCTGTGTGGCGATAGACGGCTGTGCTGCCAGGGAACCACACCACCCCGTTCTGATTGAGAGTGTTGAAGGGGCTGTGGAAGTTTGTTCCAGGGTTGAAGGCATCGTAGCCAACCGGGTGCTGATACGCCGATGCGGGCAACGGCGACCCCTGGAGTAGCCCATTGAAGCGGTTGGTGTTGTTCGGGTCGTCGTTGAGTTGCGACATCGGCCCCGGCGACGCTCCATCGATGGCTTCCGGGAATCGCGGCTGCCCGACATAGCGGAAGGTTCGGCTGGTGAAGGCGAAGCCCGCCGGCACGCCGACAAGCTGGTCGGCCGATTGTAGCTCGAAGGGATTGGCGTAGTACGTCACGTTGCGTGCCTTTGCCACGGCCACGTCGATGGAGAAGATCGTTGCATCGGGCTGTCGGTAGAGTGCCAGGACGTTGCCGTCGAGGTCTGTCACGGAATAGACGAATGACGCCCGTGCTCCGATGGGCAGGCGGATCGCCGCGCGAACCGTTGCGGACTGGTTCAGCGCGGAGATGATAATGCTCGTCGCTTCGGCCGCTGTCACACCGTTGCCGTTGTGCGGCACCACGAGCCATCCATCGGGAACAGGCAACCCATCGCGCAAGGTCACATCGCCCGCGCCGCCAGGCGCAGCAGGAACGTGGAAATCGCCTCCTGGTCCTGCGATTGTGGGTGGCCCAACGAGCTGATTGGTTCCGCTGTTGGGGTCGCCGCGGCCGACCGTCTGGCCGACCAGCCGGAGGATGATGTTTCCGTTATTGGCGCCGCCTGGCCCGAACACATCGAGCTGAATGCCAACGAGGTCGATTCGGCCGGCCGGCAGCCCGGCGAGGGTGGGCGGCAGCGCCACACCGCCCAGGTCGCCCACAGGCGTCAGGTCCACGCTCTGACCAGGGGCCAGTGCACGTGTTCCACCCACTGCGGCGAAGGCGATCCACTCCGCTTCCAGCGAGCGATCGGGCAGCCCCTTGATGTGTGTGGCACTGAGCGCCGAGTTCTCTTCGGTCGCATAGCCCGTCTTGCCTGGGAAGAAGACACCGATGCCGCCGACAACTTGCCCGTTCTTGTAGATCGGGATGCCGCCAGGCAGCGTGCCGATGCCGCGTGCCTGCGCAGTGGGCATGAGGCCCGACTGTCGGCCGTAAGACTCCGGCGCGAACATGTCGTTCCGACCGCCAGGGCCTGTGCCGTTGGGGCTGTTCGGAATCCATGACGGATCGATGTTGAATCGTTGCCCCAACGCGATGTCGTCGGCGGTGCCGATGATCCGGTCGGGGCCAGGACTCACCAGACTGTCGCGGTTGGTGTGTTCGATCTGGAAGAGGTCCACCTGTGGCGTGAACGGCACGTTCGGCGGGAAGTGGCCGCCGGTTCCCACGGGTGCGACAAAGCCCGGACCACGGACGGTTGAGTTCGGGTCGGTGATGTTCGGGTTCGAGTCCACTTCGCGCTGTGTGATGGTGGACTGGCTGATGAACTGGATTGTGCGCGAGGTGAGCGGCGCACCGGCGTTGGCGAAGTAGGCCGCGGTCAGCGCCTTGGCATACGCGCCATCCACAGCGAAGACGAGGTTGGCGGTGCTGCCCGTGATGGCAGGATCGACGCCGCTTTCCACACGGGTCCCGAGTATGCGACCGTTGCGATCGCAGATCACGATGATCGCATCGTTGCTCGCCGAGGCGGCCGCGGCGCGTTTCAGGAGCGCATCCACTTCCGAGGCCAGCAGAGTGGACTGGGGCTGGTTGATCGCGGAAGGTGAGACGGTAACACCCGCGCCCGGCGGGAGTGCCGCAAGCACGCGCCCTGCTGTACCAGGTAGAACTGTATCAGTTGGCTTGACGTTGTAGAGGTCGTTTACGCCTCCATCGGCAGCGAATGTGTTGGCCGCGCTGCCACCGAAGAGCACGTCTTGCCCACCACCGCTCACCAGACCCGTGTTCCCACCGCCTGCCACCAGCTTATTCGTGCCGCCATCGGTGTTAATGACCGCCGGCTGGATCACATTCGGATCAATGATGACCACGTCGTCGCCTGTCCCGGAGTTCACCACGATGTTGGTGACTGCGGCCGGGGTGAACGCACCGAGTTGCACCGTGCCGTCGTAGGCGCGGATCGCCGTGCCGTCGTTGACGATTCGGATGCGGTCGTTGTCCGGGTCGCCAGTAACGGTCAGCGTACCGCCAGCCAGTGTGGCGGAAGCCGGCACCGCCCGCTCTTCAAGAGCTTCGCAGTTCAGGACGGTGCGGCTATACGTTTCGGCGGCGTGCATGGCGCGGCCCGTAGTGACTGGGATCGTCTCCTTGTCACCCTTCATCGGCCGCCGGGCAGCCCATCTTCACGGAATAACCGTTACAAATCACATAATCAGAATAATCCTCATGCCTGGTGCAGTCCTTACCGATGAGTGAGGGGAGTGTCCGCGTCGCGCCCGGATTCGGTCCGCGCGCATGCCGTGGGGGGTCAGGACATGAATCGCTTCTCGAAGCTGGGCCGCTGGGTCGCGGGCGGGGTGCTGTGCGCCGCGGTGGCCACTTCGATCGCACGCGGCGCCGAAGGGCAACTGCCAGCGCCGCAGCGGAGCGGTTCTGTGACGCCTCCACCACTGCCGCCGCCTTCGCCTGCCGCACGCGCCGCAGTTGTACCGCCGCCGTTGCCCGTGGCCACCGACTCGCCACGCATGCTGCCAGACATCCCGAAGACGCCAGACGAGCCGCCACGCGACACAACCGGTCAGCCCATTGATCGGCTTCTGCGACCGGCCAATCCCGGCATGCCAGGCGGGACCAACGTAACGGCCGAGGAAGCTAAGTACGCGTATTTCCCGACGCTCGGATTCGCCGGGCGGAGCAGCGTGATTCCGCGTACGGGCAAGAACGACGAATACGAGGCGATGGAGGACCGCTGGCGCATCGGCTTCCCGGAGTGGGATCGCTACGGCAAGGGCCACCCCCGGGTGAATGACTATCCGTATCAGCCCGGCCAGTGGTTCGATCCCTATCGCCAGAACGTGCTCAAGGGCGACTACCCCATCTATGGGGAACACACGTTCTTCAACTTCAGCTTGCTCTCCAGCACGCTGTTTGAGGGGCGGATGATTCCCACAGCCACCACGCCCTTTGAGAGTACCGCGCGGCCCTTCACGACCGACTTCTTCGGCCGCTCCGGGCAATTTGCTTTCTCGCAGCTCATCACGCCATCGTTCGACCTGTTCCACGGCGATGCGTCGTTCAAACCCGTGGACTGGCGATTGAAGTTGACACCGGCGTTCAACGCCAACTCGCTGAGCGTTCAGGAACTGGGCGTCATCAGCCCGGACGTGCGGAAAGGGCTGGTGCGTAACCGGTCGTGGATGGCGTTGCAAGAGTGGTTCGTGGAATACAAGCTGGCCGATCTCAGTCCGGAGTACGACTTCCTGTCGATCCGGGCCGGTTCGCAGCCGTTCACGTCGGACTTCCGCGGCTTCATCTTCAGCGATATCAACCGCGGCGTCCGGCTCTTCGGCAACTTCGATGGAAACCGCACGCAGTATAACCTGGCTTACTTTCGGCAGCTCGACAAGGACGTGAACAGCCAGCTCAACACCTTCACCGACCGCGACCAGGACATCATCATCGCCAACCTGTACCGGCAAGACTTCCTCTTCCCGGGGTACACGGCGGAAGCGAGCTTCCACTACAACAACGACGGCCCAGACTTCCAGTTCGACAAGAACGGCTTCCTGGTGCGCCCCGACCCGGTGGGCGTGTTCAAACCGCACCGCGTTGAGGCGTATTACCTCGGCTGGGCAGGCGACGGTCACATTGATCGGTACAACATCTCGCACGCCTTCTACTGGGTGCTCGGTCGCGATAGCCGCAACCCGCTGGCTGGCCAGCCCGTGTCGATCAATGCTCAGATGGCCGCGGTGGAACTGTCTTATGACCGCGACTGGGCGCGTTTCCGCGTCAGCGGCCTCTATCAGTCTGGTGATGGCAACGCCAATAACGGTCATGCCACCGGCTTCGACGGCATCATCGACCTGCAAAACTTCGGTGGCGAGTTCAGCTACTGGCGCCGCCAGCGGATTCCGCTGTTCGGTGTCGGCCTGACGAACGATCAGAGCAACTATGCGAACCTGCGTTCCAACCGTGTGAACGGTCAGAGCAACTTCGTCAACCCTGGCCTCTGGCTCATCAATGCCGGTGTGGACTTCGACATCACGCCGCGGTTGCGATCAGTTAACAACGCCAACCTGCTGTACTTCGACAAGACGAACACTCTGGAAACGTTCGTGTATCAGCGGCCGATCAACCGGTTCATCGGCGTGGACCTCAGTTCTGGGATGGAGTGGCGTCCGCGGTTGAACAACAACATCATCATTCTGGGTGGGCTGGCGACGCTGATCACCGGCGACGGCTTCCGGGGGCTTTACAACAAGAAGGACAGCAAGGCACCGGCTCTGTGGTCGGCTTTCACGGAAGTCGTACTGGCGTTCTGATTCACCCTTTCGCCCGCGGCATCGGCGCAACGGGCGGTGCGAGCCTGGCGCGGAGTTCTGTAGAGAGGATCGTGGCCTCCAGGTGTTGGTTCCAGGACTGGCCGGCGAAGGGGAACGGTTTCTTCGCGGCCATCTGCCTGGCAATCAATTCCTCGGCCTGGGCGAGCAGGCTACGGGCCGCGACGTAATCATTTCGGGCTGTTGCAGCCAATCCACGGATAAGGTAATCGACCGGGAATGCTTCTTTTCCGGCCTTCGCCAGCGCGGCCTCCATGCCGGCAAAGTCACCAGCCCGAAGGCGGATCAGTGCCAGTCCGCGGTAGCCCCACGGAAACGTGCGAAAGTTGCGGAAGGACGAGGCTGCCAGTGCCGCCTCGACGTCAGATGGCTTCCAGCCTTGATGCAGGCCGCCGAGTCCGCTTGCCCACGCGAGGCGTACCAGGGTGTTGCCGTCTTTCGACTTCCCGTACTTCACGAACATCGCGGCCACGCACTTGCGGTGTGCTTCAACGTCGCCGGCTGCGAACTGCGCTGTCGCCACTTGCATGTCCGCCCACGCGAGATTCTTTTCTTCGATCTTCGAGGTGAGCCGTCGCGCCTCCTCAAACAGCGGCACAGCCTCCTTGTAATGCCCCTGTGCCGCGACAGCACGCGCCAGGTAGAGGGCATCTTCCCGACGGTCGGCGATACTGTAGTCCGATATCGACCTGGCAGTGTCACGCAGTGAGCGGAAGTGCTGTTCGGCTGCCGTGAACCGACCTCGGTCGAGTTCCACTCGTCCACACCAGAACAGGAGAGTCACGCGGTCAATGGGCAGCAATCTCGTTACTGCTGGCAGTAACGCCAGCGCGTGGTCGAAATTGGCCGCCGCTGCCACCCGGTCGCCGGAGTTATAGAAGAACTTTCCCTCGATTGTCAGGAAGATCACAAACTCCGGGCTGGCCTCTTTGTATCTGGCGACAACCAGAGAACGCAGCGCCGCGAAGAGTTCATGAGCTGCGCGTCGTGTCGCCACATCGCGATTGCCCCCCAGAGCCTTGGCGGTTTCGAAGAGTTGAGCCAGCGCACCATCGCTGGTGATGAACTTCCCGCGGCTGATCAGGTTCGTAGCCTTCTTGGCTAAGGCACGCGATTTGACAGCGTCTCCCTGTTTTTGCTCGAACTCCGTACGCACTAACAACAGGACACTTCTCCACGGGTTCTCCGGACCGAAACGCGAGAGGTTGGCTGCCTCGGCCTCGTCGAAGAGCGTACGAGCCTCGTCCGCACGTTTGTGCCTTGCCAGCCACGGCATGTAGAACTTCAGGAACACCAGCATCTTGGGGTGGGCCAGCCCGACTGTTCGCCTCGTGTCGGCCAGGATTCGCGTACACAGTTCATCGGTTTCGCGGTCCTCGCCGAGTTGGGATAATACCTTCGCCAGTTCAAAGCGAAAAACGATGAGGATCAGGTGGTCAGGCAGGAGCTTTTCCAGTCGCGTGATGTCAGTCCGGATGCCCGCCACCGAACGTTGACGTGTAAGGAGGCCCAGGGTGTTGGAAGAATCGGCGAGGTTGGCCATCGCCAGTTTCGCCTGGCAGTTGAAGATCGACTCGAATATCTCGCGGACGCGCGGCTCCGCGACAGCGAGGATGTCTGTGCGGAACTCGCCGAAGAGCCGGAGTACCTCGGCCGACTCGTGTTGCTCCAGTAACCAGGTGATGAGCGCCAGTTTTGCCAGCAGCGTATCCTTGTGCTTCTTGCCGTTGAGTCGTTCACGCTCGCGGACGACTTCGCGCAGAATCGGCCCCGCCTCAGTTAAACCGGCAGCAGTGAGTGTCAGCCCTTCGTAGAGGCGCGTGTTGAGCATGGCACCAGGATCGGCGTTCGCCCGCATCTGGAGCGCGAGCACCTTACGAAATCGAGCGATTCCGCCCAGGAAGTCCCCACTCTCGGCTTCCAGTCGACCCAGGTCGAGTTCGCTTCTGAGTACGTCCGGGTGGGTTTCGGGCAGGTTGGCTCGACGGAGTGACAGCGCTTCGGCCAGCACATCTTTTCCCTCTGCGAACATACCGATGTTCTTCATCCCGTTGCCAATACTTGCGAGGAGTTTGGCGCGAACGAGTGCGGCGCGGGGATCGGTGAGGGTGGCCCGGAAACGGCTGGCGGCGTTGCGGAGGAACGGCTGGAGTGTTGCGGCCCGGTCTGCGTGGACATTCCCTGCCAGCGTGGGCATCGCATCACCGAAGAACCCACCGAGTGGGTCCGAGGAGCGGAAGAGATCGTCCTGAAGAGCGATGAGATCGTTGACCAATTTCTCTTGCTCAGCGGAGTGTTTCTTCTGCGCTGCGGCCAGCAGGCTGGCGGCTTTCTTGTCGTCCTCAGCCTTCGCGAGTAGCGCGGTCTTGTGTTGTTCGCGTAGTTCGGTCTCCTTTACGTTCAGTTCGATCCGGGCTTGCGCGAGGGCCTGGCGGTACTGGCTCCAGAGGGAACCGAGCAGACCGACTGTGACGACGATCACTGCCGCAAGCAATCCGGCAACGGCCGGGTTGCGCTGTCCCCAGCGCGTCAACCTCGCCGTGGCACTGAGGGGTCGCACGCTGATTGGTTCGCCGTGTGTGTAACGATTGAGATCGTTCGCAAGTTCCTTTGCGGTTGGGTAACGGTCGTTCGGATTCTTCTCCAGACACTTGTGGCAGATGAGTTCCAGGTCACGCGGCATATCCCGGACGGAAGCGTGCAGCGATGGTGGTTCCCTTCCGATGATGTTCGCAAAAATTTCGCCATTCGTCTCGCCACCGAATGGCCGTACGCCACTGAGGCACTCATAGAGCATGACCCCCAGTGCCCACACATCGGCCTGCGGCCCCACGAACTTGGCCCTGCCGCCGGCTTGTTCAGGGGCCATGTAGAAGGGAGTGCCCATCACCGCTTGCGTCGCAGTCAAATCCCGTCCGGTTCGCTTGGCGATGCCGAAGTCGGCGACCTTCGGTTCACCCAAGCCCGTTAACAGAACGTTTGCCGGTTTGAGGTCGCGGTGGACGATCCCCTCCTCGTGCGCGGCGGCCACGCCAGTTGCGACCTGCCTGAGCAGTTCCGCAGTCTCTTTCGGCGGGAACGAGTACGATTTCTCCAGCCGTTGGGCGAGCGAACCGCCAGGACAGAATTCCAACGCCATGTATGGCCGACCATCGACCTCGCCGTAGTCGTACACCTGCACGACGTTCGAGTGCCTGACCGCAGCGACCGCCTCTGCTTCGGCGAGAAAACGAATCAGGTCTCTTTCTGCGACGCGGCCTTCGACTGCCATCTTGAGCGCGACATGGCGGTTGAGCTTGGTGTGCCGGGCGAGGTAGACCACGCCCATCGCGCCGCGCCCCAGTTCGTTGGCGATTTCATAATCGAAGTTGGTGGAGAGTGTGTCCGCAATTCCCCTCGACTCTGCAGCCGTGCGCAACACCGCCTCAGGGGACTGCACGAGGGTCCCTTCTGTAGAACCATCCTGCGAGTGTGCGGTGGGCTTCGTGGCTGGAACAGGGGGGATGAGAGGTTCATCGCTCATCATGGCATCTCGTATCCTGGGAGGGCTTGGCTTGTTCATCTATACGGAGTGATCAGAGCCATCCGGACAGTTCGATTCGCATGTCTCGTGTTCGGGGCGATCATCGATTCGGTGGATCCCAAAGTATCGTTCGCGAGAGTGGCAGCCAGGACGCGGCCTAGTGGAAATCGCATGCAGGTCCGTGTCGGGTGCACGAATGAGGAAGGTCGGAATGCGCAGGGGCAGGAGTTGACTCCGAACCAGTCGCGCACATCTGTGTTCTGTACTGGGGGGAACAAGCTAGCGGAATACGTTTTGGTCGCGAAACGGGCGCGACTCGTCATACGTCATGCGGATACGCGTGGATGCGCGCGGCGAGGTTGGTTCGCTTGCGCGAGCGGTCAGTCTGGTGGCCCGAGATAGACGAACGGTGCCCAGTAGAACGGTGCTTCCCAGCCTGGCTTCGCACGGATCGTCTGCCGCGCCCGCTTCAGAGCCTCCGGAATAGGCACACCCTTGCCGGTGGCCGGGTGGATGGCGCCGAAGAATGTGGCCATCAGTTCCGCAGTGGCGCGGTCGTCCACCGACCAGCAACTTGCCATGACACCGCGTGAGCCGGCGCCGAGGAACGCGCCTGCGAGCGTCACCCCGGCTTCCATCGGCCGCTGTGGGCCGACGTTCGTGACGCACGCGCTCAGGACCGTTAGCTCGCAACCTGTTAATTTCAGGCGGGCAATTTCGTGGAGCGTGAGGAAGCCATCGTTCCCAGGTTCTTCACTGCCGCGCGGCGGCGGTGTGAGCGCGACAGCGGCAAAGGCATTGCCGAACGCCTCGTCGGCGAAGCCGTGTGCCGCAAGGTGAACGAATCGTTTGCCCGGCAGCGACGCAACCACCTTTGCCTCGGTCGCGTCGGTTTGCTCCAGCGCGACCGTGTCCCTGGGTGAGAAGAATTGTCGCACCCTCTTGCTCTCGACTGCCGTGTAGGGCAAACGCGGCAGCATCGTCGCGCTGGTGCGTGTCCCGCCTGGCGACTCCGGGTATGCCGGATCGCCCACGGTCAGGAGCGACGCGGCTCCAGTCGCCAGAGGTCGGTTCATCACCACAGCCAGTGCCGCGATGGACGGCCCGTAAGACACAGGCGGTAGCTCGTCGATGGCGAATCGTGGGTTCGGCGTGCCTGAAACCAGCAGGCACTCGAAGGGGAGCTTGTGCAGCGCCCCATCGGGGATGAGTACGAGTCGTTTCGCGCCGGTTGCGCGAATCTTTGCCAGAAGCGCCGGCGGCAAGACTGCGTCGCCGAGTACCTCTGGCAGACCCGCACGACTGACGCCCGGTGAACGCGATACGAGGTTGATGCCGCGTGTCGGATTGAATTGCGGGTCGGCGATAGACCGGAGGTATTGCGTCACGAGTCGCGCGGCCACAGTGTCGGTCAGCGGTACCATCGCCGTCTTCTGCGGCGTGGGGCGGTCGGGTTGTTTGGCGGTGTGCTTGAGGACGACACCACGGAAACCCGCGCGCGCAACGAGTTCGGCTGGCGGCAAGTCGCCAATATCTTCTGCGACCGCGCGCGACACCATCAGGCGAAATACCTGTGGTTGCGATGTGGGGTATGTGGAGAGAACCGCGAAGCTCTCGTCGCGGCCGAGCATGTATGTGAGCAACACTCCGCCGGAGGCATGCGCTTCTTTTCGCACACGCGCCAGCGATTTATCCGCGAAGGTCGGATCGGTAAGGACACGCGTCAGTGGATCGGCGTTGACGATCTCACGCCAGGCGTCGGCATACTCCTTCTGTGCGGCTTCCAGTTCACCGAGGAGTTTCTTTGCCGCGGGCTTCTCCGCGCCATCTGCAGGGATGAGCATCGCACGCGCGCGCAGCCGCGCGACAGCTTGCCGGGCGTCGGCTTCTCGCTTCAGGAGCGTGATCTTCGCCACGCCCGTGAGATGGTCACGCGGGTCCATACCGGCTGCGAGCATCTGATCCACGAGCGTCCGGCTACGACTGCGGACAATGACGTGCAGTAGTCCCTCACCCTCGCCATCGCGTGCATACCACGACGCGAGTTGCTCGAAAGCTGGTGCGAACTGCGCGAAGAACTGCGCACGCTGTGCTGCGGCGCCGAACGTGCCAACCCGCGCGCGGTCGGCCACATCGAACATCTCTTCCAGGAGTTTCTTCGCTTCGGGTTTCCTGCCGGTGCTGTCATTCAACGCGGCCAGTCGCCAGAGCGTGATGGCGCGTGTGACTGGCGGACTGTGCGGATGCACGGCCTGGAACGCGCGTGCCTCCTCGAAACGCTTCATTGCGTTTACTGTGTGCCGTTGCAACTCGGCGCAGATTCCGAGAAAGTTGAGCGTGCGGGCGTACAGGATGTGCTCTTCCTTCCGCTGTACGGCCGCGAGTTCGGTCCAGATTGTCTCCGCTCGGGAGATGTCCTTGTCACGAGTCAGTGCCGCGAGTGCGCGGACGTGTTTCGCTGTCCCCCACAGGTAGCCGCCGCGCTGGTTGGTTTTTTCGCACACGGCTTCGATTGTCGGGATCAGCGCGAGGGCCGACACGATATCGCCCTGTGTGACGAGGAGATCTGCGCGAACCGCGTCGATCAGAGCCGCGCTGGTCGGATCGGGTTCGGGGAATGTTGCGAGTACGATCCTGGCTTGTTTCAGCCACTTCGCCGCCTCGCCCGTATCGCCCTGTTCCTTGTGAATGAGCGCGACGTTGAGCGCGAGGTTGAACCGGACCGGGTCGGCGTCGGTGCCCACGACGGCGCAGAGCGCCAGCCCGTCGCGGAAGTGGGCCATCGCACGCCCATAATCACCGCGTCGTGCCGCCGCCACGCCGGCCACATAGTCGCACTCCACTCGCACCGCGTCGGCTGGCAGTTTCTGTTTCCGGTAGATTTCGCGGCAGCGGGCAAGATGCGAATCGGCCTTCTCCGGGGTTTCGCATGCCAGTTCCGCCGTCGCAAGGTTCACCAGCAGTTTCGGGAGTGCGCGGAGGTTCGGCGGCTCGGTCGCATCGAGTTCCTTCAGCGCCGCCGCAAGTGACGTTCGCGCGGCCGGGTACGCCGAGGTCATCAGTTCGAGGCTGCCGCGGTCGGCCTTCAGGCGTGCGTCCACGAGTGGATCACGGGACCAGCGAGCGCCAGCGGTTGTTGCCACCTGAAGTGCTTCCGGGAAGTGCCGGCCTGCGCGCGTGATCGACTGAAGCCGTACGAAGGCGGCAAGCTGCCCGCCCGCATCCGGGTCGTCGATGGCGGCGCGATACTCGGCGGCTGCCTGATCGCGTAGCCTGGTGGCATCCGTGTGATAACCGGCATCGCGTGTCGCGACCGACCACTCCGCGAGGATGTCGCCTGCGATGAGTCGGCGCTTCGTATCGCACTTCTGGTGAAGCGCGAGGGCTTCCCGGAAGAGCTTCGTGGCGTCGTCGAACTTTCCCGTGGTGGCGAGCAGTTTCGCACGCAGCCGTTGAGTATCACGTCGGCCGCGCGGGTCGTTGAGCTGGTCGTGCAATTCGGGAAATGGTGCCAGAATCGCAATCGCCGTGTCCGTGTGGCCGAGGCGGAAGGCGGCCTCCGCAACGGCACGGCCTGCGATGATGCGATCTGCGGCGCTATTGTGATGCTCCGCGTCGTTGAGGAACGCGCGGGCGGTCTTCTCCAGTTCCGCAAGCCGGTCCTTCACGGCAGGGTCTTTGCGCTGTGCTGCGCCGTCGGCTCGCAGTCGCATCGCTTCAAGCTGGTTCTCCGGCGGGAGTGTCCTGGTCTGGATGGCTGCCGCGAGGTGCTTGTCAGCCTCTTCTGTGTAACCCAGTTCGAGCCGTGCATGACCGACGAGTAGGTCGAGCATGGCGAAATCGGTTTCACCGATTTCCTTGAGCCATGTGCGGAATGGTTTGCCGAGCCGTACGGCCTTGTCGGGCCGGCCGGAGCTGAGGTAGAGCGCCATCAATCGGGCGTAGGTCTGTCGCTTGAGGTAGCGATTGTCGGTGCGCAGGGCCGAGAGAAACAGCGGTTCGGCTTCGCCGAATCGGTCGGCCGCGAAGAGTTTCTCGGCTTGCTGGAATGCTTCCGCTGGCGCGAGGGGGGCCGGCAGCGCGGCGAGCGCGACGAGGACGGCCGCTGCGGGGAACATCGTGCGACTCCTCCATTCGTCAAGGCCCGGGGTGCTCCGCACACCAGGAGGGGGCTACTTCGATACGCGGAACTGTAACTCGCGCTCGCTGACAGCCCCCGACGCGGCGGCCGACACCGCGGAGTTGGTCTTCTTCAAGACAACGCCGCGAATCGCGGACGCCAGATGCTCGCGTTCCGGTTCACTGGCGTAAAAGGTGTAGCGGGCGTTCTTCGTACCTGGGGGCAGTGCGAGTGGCTCGCCCGTTGTCGCGATGACGCGGATGCGGTCCATGCCCTCTCCCACCGTTGGCGATGCCTCCATGACGTAGGCGTTGTTGCCAGGGATCACACGCTCCTGCCCGGCCGTGAAGCGGTCGTCGGTGTCGTCGTCGTTGGGGAAGAGTTTCAGGACGTGCCCGTTGGGTTCGAGAAGCCAGACCGAGACGCGGCAGTCTTGTGCGGCGGACACTCGTAACGACATATGGGCGCCGGCGGGGAGTGTGACCTTTCCATTACTGTCGCGTTTCCCGGGCGCATCGAGTTCGACCTTCAGGCCGAAAGCGTTGGTGGTTGGCGCGGGCCAGGCGTACTTCTCGGTGGTACTCGCAGGTATGCCCGGCGTGGCCACCTTGGGAGTGGGGTTGGGTACCGGGTTATTCTGCACGATCTCCGGTTGCTTGTCGCCGCGTGTCGCAAGGACGGCAGCCACGGCTGTGAGCAACACAGCGGCGATGCCGAGGCCGATCAGCACGGGCTTGCGGTTGGTTTGTCCATCCGTTACGGCGTCGGCAGGCGTGTGGGCGAAGCTCATCGAAGCTGCGGAGTTCGCGCGCGGAGACAACACGGCCACGTCTGGAACGCTGGCCGACTGGAGCGAAGGCATCGGGCGTACATCGGGCGTCGTGGGTGAAGACGCGCTGGCATGCGCCCGAGGGAAGCCGATGTTACCGGTCGACGGATGGAGATTCGTGGACGGTGTGAGGTACTGCTCCGTGATGGGCGTCAGTGCTTCCAGCAGTGCGTGAGCATCGACGAAGCGATCTTCCGGCTTCTTCGCCAGGCAGCGCAGGCAGAGCGATTCCAGTTCCTCTGGCACATCCGGCCGCTCGGAGCGCGGCGGCACGGGCGGTTCGCTCATCACTTTCAGTAACAGGTCGCCGTAGCCCTCGCCGTGGAATGGCGCACGCCCGACGAGCAGGAAGTAAAGGATCGCGCCGAGCGAATACACGTCGGCCGGCGGCCCCACGTCCTTGCTTTCGCGGGCCTGTTCGGGCGCCATGTATTGCGGCGTGCCGACCACCTGCCCGGTAACAGTCAGTTGCGAATCGGCGGTCGCGCGCTTCGCCAGACCGAAGTCGGTTACGCGAGGGCGACCGTCCTTGTCCACCAGTACGTTAGCGGGTTTGAGATCGCGGTGGACGATCCCATGCCGGTGCGCGTGAGCAACACCCGCGACGACCTGTGTGAAGAGCGAAACGACCTTCGGGATGGAAGGCAAACCGTCCGCATCGACGAAGCCGCGCAGATTCGGCCCCTCGATGAGCGCCATGGTAAAGTAAGGTCGCCCGTTGTTCTCGCCTATGTCGTAAATCGGCACAACGTTCGGGTGGTCGAGGGCGGCGGCGGCGCGGGCCTCTTGCAGGAACCGTTGCGTGCCATCTCCGCTGCCAGCGCCGAGGATCATCTTCAACGCCACGAGGCGATCGAGACCGTGCTGTCGAGCACGGTAGACCACACCCATGCCACCGCGAGCCAGTTCGCCGAGCAGTTCGTACTTGCCGAAGTTCTCCGCGCCAGACACCTCACCGACATTCGGAGTCGACTCGCCACGGACCACGGTTACATCGGTGGGGCAACTTTCGCCAGTCCCTTCCGGGTCGCACGGCGCTTCGGTCGGTTCCGCATCGCGGTTGTGCTGGCGCGCGGCGGCGCTGGCGGCGGTCTCTTCCAACTGGTGCGGGTTCATGCAGTTCTCCCAGTGGGTCGTCGATGCAGGGCACGCAGCAGTCGGCGGGCGATCCGTGCGGCGAACCAGTTCGGGCCGCCCACAGCCCGCGCCCCGGCGAAGGCGGCAATCACTGCGGCCCCGGCTGCGGTCCAGAGGCGCCAGTCGCCCAGAAGCGGACCCCCGGCGTTCTCAGGCTGCGCCGCAGCTACGCTGGCCATCTCGCTCTGCGAGGCGGCCGTTACCTCGGAATCCTTTGCGTGCGGCGCGGGAGCCACGCCCAGTTCAGCCGGTATCGAGTGTGAAACCGGCGTCACGACGGCCGCTGCCGGCTGCGCTCCGGCACCGCGGTAGATCATGTCGATGAGTGCGAAACTGTCGCCACCGGAGTCACTGAACCCGGCGACCGGCAGCGATTGATCCAGCGGCAGTACAGGCGGCAACGGGTGCCGCTCGCCGCCCGCATAGAGCGGCGCCACAGAGTCGGACTGTGGGAAAGGCGCATTCGCTGCGGCAACTTGCGCGCCTCCACGGGTCGCCACGCCCGGCGCCGCGGATGGCCCAGAACCCGCGCCACCAGTATAGCCCGCAAATGCGATCTTTGCCGGCCCGGCACCATCGGAGCGCTGATCGCCCCCAGCCGGACCCGGTTGATTCCCGGGCCCAACGCCGTTGTTTTCCGCAGGTTGGTCGTTGCCAGGCCCAAAGCCAACAATCGTGGTGTTGCCGCCATCCACCGTTGAGGGGGGGATGAAAACAATGGTCGCCGGGGTAACTGCGATGGTAAATGTGACCGAATCACTGGCGACATCGGTACCAATGCTTGCCGCTGAATCCGTGACGATGGCCGTCACTGTCAGTGCGTAGGCATCTGTCGCGCCAGAGGGCGGTGTGAAGATCAGGCCTGCCAGTTCGGCAGGTGTGAACGCCCACTTCCCACTGCCCAGATCGGTCCCGGCGCTGAGTGAGGCGCCGGCGGGCACTCCGCCCACAACCACGAGCAGCGTCTCGGAGCCGTCGGTATCTGCAAGCGAGGTAACCCCGATCGAGAGCGACACTGGCGTGTCTTGCGGGGTGGTTACATCAATCGCACTGGGGATCACATGATCGGCAACCGGCGCGATGAGCAGTGAGCCAACGCCGCGAAAGGCGTTCGGTGCGGAAGTCCCGTTCGTAGGCGGTTCGAAGCTCCCCCCGCTGTCGCTTGGCATGTCCGAACCACCACCCATGAAAAACACGGGTTGATTCGCCAGAGTGACTGTGAGTGGCACGCCACCGGAGAATGTCAGGCTCGTCGCGGTGTACGTCAGGCATCCTTGCGTGGCGAGGAACTGATTGATGCCCGCAATGGAACCGATCAGAGTAACGGTTGTGCTGCCGTCTGAGGCAACGGTTCGACTTGCGGAGAGGCCGGCCGGCACTGCCGCTGCGTTCAACTGCAGCGTGCCGCCTGGGACGGAAAGCGTCATCGTGTGAATGTCGCCTTCCATCTCGTCCGGGTCGCTGGCAGAGTAGCGTCCGCCGAGGTCGATGGTGTCGCCCTCGCGCGCAAGCACCGGTGGGAGCGATACGCTGCCGCCCACGAAATACCGCACGGAAATAACGCCTCCGCCGATGAACTGCGACCCATAGTAGGGGTCGGTTTCAGAGGAGCCGTCATCCGAGGGGAACGAGGCCGTGTCGGAAATGTCGCCGAAGATATCGAGATACGCGCGGCCGTTGTAGCCTGCAGGCGGCGTGAGTACGAGCGAGTCGAGGATGGACTGTAAGCTGGCCTGGCTGGTTGCAGTCACAGACCAGAGGCCATCCTCAACCGGTGAAAGGGCGGAACCGTTGGCCGAGAGCGTGAACAGTGATGGATCGGGTGCGTCGAGCGAGAACTGAAGCGTGACAACTTCCGAACCGTCCGCATCTGGCCAGTTGGTTACGGAAACGAGGCCCGGTGGAAAGGCGAAACCCGACGATGGTGCGTACTGCTCGGAGGATGCGTTCGTGACCAGCGAAGCCCCTGACACAACCGGATGCACCTTCACAACGCTGGTGCCCGAATCCGAGGAACTGCTTACGGTGTCCGTGACCTGGACCACCACACGAGTTTCACCACTGAAATACGCGGTCGGTGTCGCAGTGAGTCCGTTGCTCAACAGGTTGTTGATGCCGGTAAGTGTGCCCGTGAGTCGAACGGATGCCGTGCCGTTCCCGGACACGCTGAGACCGTTGCTTGTGGCAACGCCTGTGTCAACGGAAAGGGTGCCGTTCGTTGCAGTGAGGAGCGCCGTGTAAGTCTGCCCGGCATCGGCGCTATCGCTGGCCTGGAACGCCGATTCGTTGGGGGTACTGAAGGTGTAGGGGACGTTCTCGGAGGTATCGTGGAAGACGAAACCGGGGGAGACGATGGGTGATAGAACCTCACGCCCTTCCAGTTCCTCCATCACCAGGACGCACCGAATCCAGCCGCGGGAGCCACGCACGCGTAAAAGTCGCTCGATGAGTGGCAACCGGCGCATCGCTATCTCGTTGGGCGTTCGGGGCGGGATCGAACGCGGACCCACACCCGGGCATATCAGAATCTCATCGGCCGGCCGGACCGCGTGGCTTGACCTGTTACGGGGCAGGCGTGAGGAACGACGTGCCAGCGACGGTCGCGGAATCCGGCGTTGATTATAGCACGGGTTGTGCCATGTCACGCCACCCAAATACTTCCCAAACCGTTTCGGCAACTCTCAGCCCCTCGCGGGCCACAGCCAGCTCCTCTCGTTACAAGTTCGCGATACGAGTGCGGATAGTTTCACATCTTCCCTCCAACATAACAATCGCATGTTCGATTGGGCAATCGGCAATAGCACGGATTGTTGTAATCGGAATCGCGACGTGTGCAGATTCCTGACAGATCGAGGTATCGGTTCGCGCACATAGTCGAACAGAAATTGAACAATTCCCCAAAGCGCCCATTCTCGCTATATCCCAGGGTCGCTTTCGGCCAGTAAGGTTTTGAACCATGTTCTGATTTTTCTGAATTATCCATTTCTGCCGATTTAATGGGTTTTACTACGCGGCAGATTCGTCTATAAACGGCACTTCCACATGGCAGGTATGTCATGCGGACGCCCAAGTGGTAACACCAGGAGGAACGACGAGGATGACCACCACGATTCTGGCCGTAATCGCCCTGAGCGGTTCCCTGGTGCCTGGAGTTAATGCAGGAATCCAGGCTCAAACCGACTATGGTGTCGCGCTGAAAGTGGCCGCGACCGAGAAACGGCCGATGGCTGTACTCATTGGGAAAGGGAACTCCTTCTCCCAGTTGATGAGTGACCGGAACTTGACCACCGAAGCCAAGAAACTGCTCAACGAGAAGTACGTCTGCGTTGTGGTGAACACCGATACTGCCTCAGGCAAGGAACTGGCCAGCCAGTTCGATCTGACCAACGGCGGGCTGGTGATCAGCAGTACCGGCGGTGCTTATCAGGCTCTGCGCCAGTCGGGTACGGTGACGGCAACGGAACTGTCCCGGCACGTCGCGGCGTATGCGAATGCCACCGCGACCCCGGTTACCACTGTGACAGCAGGCGTGCCGACCACAACGTATGGCACAGTGGCTCCAGCGTCCTACTACACTCCTGCCTTTGGCGGTTACTCTTTCGGCACCCCTGGCTGCACCAGCTTTGGGTGACAGTAATTGACCGGGTTGACCGGTCAATCGGCTCGAGTTTCGAGCCGCACGCGACAGATTGGGAAATGAAGAACGCGTGGCCGGCGGAGCATCCGTTCCGCCGGCCACGTCGTGGGGTCACCCTCCAGGTGCATCGCGTTGTCTTTACTTGCTCGTTCCCAGCTTCACTGGCGTACCAGGCAAGGTGGGGAATGGGAGGCTCGCGTCGCCGCCAGGCGGCGCGGGCAATGGAATGGCGGGCGCTGGTGGCGGGATCGTGCCAGACGGAGCCGGCATGGGGCCTTCTGACAGGTTGCCAGGACTGGGGAGATAGTCTCCGCCAGGCACCACCGGAATCGTATTTCCAGGCAGCACGCCTGGCGTGTCCTGCGGACATGGGCACGGCTGGCCAGTCGCTGCGTCAATGCATCCGCTCGACAGCCCAACGGTCTGACACGGTGCCTTGTGGTTGTTTGACGTGAACCAGCCAGGCCGCGAACTGCAACTCGAACGACAACCAAACTGTGCAGCGATCAGCACGAAAGCGAATGTGAGTGCAGTGAGCCGGCGCGTCATCGCGGAACCCCTTCAGTATCGCGGCCGCGTGCCGTTTCTCACCCTCCTGACTTGAACAATTTTGCCCCACACCCAGACTTCTGCAATGGAACCCGCGCAACAAAAGTGACACGCGCAACAGTTGGGGCGGTCGCTATCGGAGTAATTCATCTTTCCGGCGATACAGGCGCGATCCCGACAATTCGATCCGTGCGCAGAATCCCCACGCTGTGTGACGTATCCATGCGGGCGCAGGTCGAAACGTCGGCCCGCCAGCAAGTCCGACGCACACTCACCTGATACCGCGATTCTCGCGAATCCAGTACTTCTACTTCCCGCAGAGGGTCCAACTCGTCCAGCGTGCGGGCGGATCCCAGGCGGGAGCGAGTTTGAGGTGCTTGTTCAGATAAGGATTGAGCGAACGGTCCAGGAAGAGATCGCGCGGATAGGTGGCCGAGGGGCGAGTGGTTCGCGCATCGAGAAGGCCCGCATAGACGCAGGATTCGGTCACCAGTTCACTACAGAAGAACGCCTGGCGCTCCAGGCCATGAGGCTTACCTACGAACGCTGTGCGCACCGGGCCGCGTGTGCGGAAGAGTGTGAGTTGCCGGGCCAGCCGGTGGATGCCGAACTCACGACCGTTGACGGACAGCGCGAACTCCGTGAGCCGGGCTGACTGCTCAGGAGTGAGCGGGCAGGCTCGTCTGCGCACCCAAACGCGGCCTTCGGCTTCGTAGCTGAACATGTGCGGCAGCGCGTCGAGCACGCGGCATTTCATCGTGTCGTGGGGGCCTGCCTCCAGGATGGCCGGGCGGCCGTCGGGCATCGCGAAGACGATCATCGAGTGAGTCGGGTGGCTGGTGCCGGCGAGATTGTGCATCACCAGCCAGAACAGCGAGCCATCGGCGCTGAGGACAATATCGCCTGGCTGTGGGACGTAGGCGCGTGTGGGGGCGCGGAGCGCCTTGTCGGTCTTGTAGGCTGGCTGCCACAGGTACGAACCAGGTGGATTCGGCTTGTTCGCGCCGAAGAACGCCAGGTTCAGCGCCTTCTCACGGACATGATCATAAATAGGCTTGAAGAAGAATGGGACACGCTTTTCAGGAATCACTGGCGGCGTCAACGTCGCCGGAACGGTATACGGGTAAGGCTGCGGGTCGCCGCCAATCGCGCAGAGCGCAGCCAGTACCAGTGGCGTCATGCTCAGGGACTCCAGGAGAACGCATTCCCCACTCCCTTATCGTCAGAATGCACGAGTGGGCTGCTTCCTCACCTATCGGGCGAATGCCCGCCGCGCGCTTCGCGACGGCTTCACTCTTCTGCACTCTCGCTCCTTCTCATGGTCCGGTTGTAACGGCAGGTGGTCGCCAACTTTTTGTCCGGCGCGAACACTTCAGCTTGCGCAAGCGTTAAGATAATCGCAGCTTACCCAACCGGACGCTCATCCTCTCTTTAGGTGTCTTCATGCGTACCAGGCTGATCCTGGGTGCCGGCCTCGTTGCCGCACTCGTCACTCTTTCACCACTTGTGGCGCAACACGCCACCGCGCAGCCATCAGGCAAGAGCAAGTCGAAAGGCTCTCCTCCAGACGAACTGAAGAAGTACGACGACGTGATCACGAAGGACTTCGATACGTCGCCGGGTGTCTTCGCTGTTCACCGTCAGGGTGAGAAACTCTACTTCGAGATCCCCAAGGACAAACTCGGCCGACTCTTTCTCTGGCAGGCAGAAGTCGCGAAGGGGCCAGGCGGCGGCATGTCGGGAAGCTGGGGCGGTGCTACTCTCGGCAGCGCGGTGCTGAAGTTCGAGCGACGCGGCAACAAGGTCTACTTATGGAAGGTCGGCTTCGCCAAGCGCGGCACGGGTACGGCCATAGAAACTGCGGTGGAGGCCGCCTCGACCAACTCGATCATCGCCGTGTTCAACGTTCAATGCGAAGGAAAGGACCGCTCGGCGGTGGTGAACGTCTCGGATACCTTCGTATCAGGCATTGCCGACTTGCCGATCGGTCGCGCCTCCGGCTCACGCGGCGGCAGCGTGGATTCGTCGCGATCATACCTCTCGGATGTGAAGACGTTCCCGAACAATCTCGAAGTGCGAGCAATGCTCACGTTCCGCTCCAGCGGCGCCGGTGCTCCGCGCAGTACGACGGCTCTCGTCCATCATAGCCTCGTGATCCTGCCCGAGAAGCCAATGCAGGGACGCTTCGCCGATTCTCGCGTTGGTTATTTCACGGACACCTACACCGACTATTCGCACCCCCGCCACTGGGCCGTGGAGCGTGAGTTCATCACCCGGTTCCGCCTGGAGAAAAAGGACCCGAAGGCGGAGGTCAGCGAGGTCGTCAAGCCAATCACGTTTTACCTGTCGAAAGCAATCCCCGATAAGTGGCGACCCTACATGAAGAAGGGGATTGAGGATTGGGCGCCGGTGTTCGAGAAAGCCGGCTTCAAGAATGCCATCGTGTGTAAGGATGCGCCAAGCCGCGCGGAAGATCCGAACTGGGATCCCGAAGACGCGAGATATTCGGTCATCCGCTGGGTGGCCGAACCCGTGCAGAACGCGATGGGGCCAAACCTCACCGATCCGCGCTCAGGCGAGGTAATCTCGGCCCACGTCATCTTCTGGCACGACATCGTGAAGACTTCGCAAATCTGGTACTTCGTCCAGTGCTCCGCGGTGGATACGAAGGCTCGCAAGTTCCCACTGCCCGACGAAACAATCGGCGCGATGATGCGGTACGTCTGCTGTCACGAGGTCGGGCACACGCTCGGGTTGCGCCACAACCACCGAGCCAGCCAGGCGTTCTCGATCAGCCAGCTCCGCGATCCGAAGTTCTGCGAGAAGTATGGCAGCGTTGCCTCGATCATGTCGTACGGCCGCTGCAACTATGTCGCACAGCCAGAAGACAAGGTGGACCCGAAGTTTCTGATGCCGAAAATCGGGCCATATGACTACTTCGCCATCGAATGGGGTTACAAGCCCATCCCGGACGCGAAAACCTCCGATGCGGAGCGCAAGACGCTCGACGCCTGGGCGGCGAAGCAACTCGACGAGCCATTCCTGCGCTTCGGCGGCGAGGATGGGCCGGCGCAGGTGGATCCGACCGTCCTGACGGAGAACATCGGCAGCGACCGCGTGAAGGCGACTGCCTGCGGGCTGAAGAACCTCGACCGCGTTCTGGATCACATGCTCGCCGCGACCACCGCGAAGGGCGAGGACTACAGTCTGCTGCAGGAAGTGTACCAGGAACTGCTCAGCCACCGGGCAAAGTGGTTCAACTCCGTGGCCAAGGAGATCGGCGGCGTGGTCGAATATCGCACACTCGGCGGACGTGGCGGAGAGTCGTTCGTGCGTGTTTCCCGAGACAAGCAGAAAGAGGCCGTGAAGTTCCTCCTGGACAATGCCTTCACAACGCCGACCAAGCTGCTCAATCCTGGCCTCATCAATCAGTTCAAGTACAGCAACGCCGCCGAGAGGATCGCCCGCCAGCAGCGCGTGCTACTGGAGGGGACACGGTTTCCTCCCCAGGAAGGGTTACTCAGCCCGGCCCGGATCACACGGCTCGCAGATGCGGAATTGCTCACGCCCGGCAAGGCCTACACCGCGATGGAGTTCGTCGCGGATCTTCAGGACGGGTTGTTCTCCGAACTGAAGGCCAAGTCCCCCCAAATCGACCCGCTGCGCCGGCAACTCCAGCGTACGTACCTCGATATCCTGAAGGCCGAATTCCGCCCGGCATCAGGTAGCGGGACCCAGCCTGCGAGCGAACTCCGCGCCATCGCGCGCGTCACGCTGGCCAAACTCGCAGCGCAACTCGCCGCGGTCAAGAACTCGAAGGACCCACAGACCCTCGCGCATCTTCAGGACCTGCACAGCGAGATCGTCTCGCTACTCAAAGCCGACGCGGAGAAGTGATCTCCCGTATTCTTGTGGTGTAGGTGGCTCAACTGCTGGTAACTTGGCAAGCGAGACACCTGCACCACACGATCGAGAGCCTGGTCCCATGCGTCTGGTATTCTCTCTCTGCGTGTTCCACTTCCTCGTAGCCCCACTCACAGCCGCCGAGAAGCCCAATGTCGTTGTGATCCTCGCGGACGATCTCGGTTACGGCGACGTGAAGTGTTTCAACGCGAACGGCAAGATACCCACTCCTCACATCGACGCGCTGGCCGATGCCGGCACGATGTTCACCGATGCACACTCGCCCAGCGCGGTCTGCTCACCGACGCGATACGGCCTCATCACCGGGCGCTACGCCTGGCGGAGCAAGCTCAAGCGTGGTGTACTCGGAGGTCTTTCGCCGCGCCTGATCGAACCAGGTCGGCTCACGCTCGCCCAACTCTTCAAGGATAACGGTTACCACACGGCGGCCATCGGGAAGTGGCACATTGGAATGGACTGGCAACTCAAGCCCGGCAAGAAGGTGACTGAACTCGGCATCGAGCCACGCACTCAGGTCTTCAACGTCGAGTACACCAAGCCCATCACCAATGGTCCGAACGCCGTCGGCTTCGACTACTACTTTGGAATCTCCGCATCGCTGGACATGGTGCCATACACGTTCATCGAGAACGACCATGTGACGGCGAATCCGACTGAGGATCGCGACTTCCCCATGATGCGAGGCAAGGCCGGTCGGACGAGAAAGGGACCCGCCGCACCAGGCTTCGAGGCCGAGAACGTGCTGCCCGAACTGACGAAGAGAGCCGTACACTACATCAACACGCGCGCGAAATCGAGCGTCCCCTTCTTCCTGTACCTGCCGCTCTCCTCGCCACACACGCCCATTGTGCCAAAGCAACCGAGAAAGAACGGCCACGGCACGCCGTACATGGACTTCGTGACGGCCACCGATGCCGCGGTGGGTGAGGTACTCGCGGCGATTCGCAAGCAGGGTCGCAAGGAGAACACCATAGTCATCTTCGCCAGCGACAACGGTTGCTCGCCCCAGGCCGACTTCCCGGCGCTGGCGAAACTCGGCCACAACCCGAACTACCACTTCCGCGGCCACAAGGCCGACATCTACGAGGGCGGTCACCGCGTTCCCCTCATCATCTGC
This sequence comes from uncultured Frigoriglobus sp., assembly GCA_964422915.1. Lineage (GTDB taxonomy): Bacteria > Planctomycetota > Planctomycetia > Gemmatales > Gemmataceae > Gemmata. The sequence continues at coordinate 52,248 of CAYRDG010000026.1, forward strand.
TGGCCAGGGAAGGTGAAAGCGAAGGCAACATGCGATTCGCTCGCGTGCCTCACAGACATTCTCGCCACCTGCGCCGATGTGATTGGGGTCACGCTGCCCAAGGGCGCGGGCGAGGATAGCCTGAGCCTGCTGCCGGTGCTGAAACTGAAGAATGGGCCAGTGCGTGAGAGCCTCGTGGTTCACTCGATCAACGGCTCCTTCGGCGTGCGCGAGGGAAAGTGGAAGCTCTGCCTCTGCCCGGGTTCGGGCGGCTGGAGTGCTCCGCGACCGGGTAAGGAAGGGGCCGGCGCCCCGGCGGTGCAACTCTACGATCTCGGCAAGGACATCGGCGAGAAGCATAACCTTCAGGCCGAGGAAGCGGATCGCGTCGAGCGGATGACGAGGAGCCTTCAGCGGTGGGTGAAGGAGGGCCGCAGCACAGCCGGCAAGCCGCAGTGAAGCAGGACGCGGTTCGTTCGCGACTCGAGCCTTTTCCGCATTCTTCTTCGCGGGGGCTGGGGTATACTCGATTGACTGCCGGTCGTCATGCCTCGGGTACTCTCGCCATGCCTCGCATGTTCCTCTCGCTCGCACTCATTGCGTCTATCCCTGTCGCGTCGAAAGCGGAGGAACCGCTGCACGCGCGCATCGACGCGATCATCGACGCCAGGGCGAGAGCCGATGGCGTATCGTTGTCGCCACCGGCCGACGACGCGGAGTTCGTCCGCCGCGCGTATCTCGACTTCGCCGGGCGCATCCCCACACGCGCCGAAGCGAGTGCATTCCTCGCGGAGCGTTCACCCGAGAAGCGGGCGAAACTCATCGATAGGTTGCTTGCGGCGCCCGAATACACCACGCGCATGGCCAACGCCTTCCACGTCATGCTCATGGAGCGACTCGGAGACAACCCGGAATGGACAAAGTTCCTCCGCACGTCGTTCGCCCGTAATGAAAAATGGGATGAGATGGTGCGGACGATGCTCCGCGCTGATCCGAAGGAGAAGGAACGACCCGGCGCGGCGTTCTGGCTCTCAAAGCGGCTCGAACACTACGGCCAGAACCCGGTCGATTACTCCGGCCTTACTCGCGACGTGGGGAGGCTCTTTCTCGGCAAGAACTTCCAGTGCTGCGAGTGCCACGATCACCTCTTCATCGACGACTACAAGCAGAAACACTTCCAGGGGCTGCATGCCTACTTCAAGAATGCCTATCTCGCTAACGCTGCAAAAATGGTTGTCGGCGAGCGGCCGACCACGCAGAAGACCGCGTTCGCATCGGTGTTCACAAAGGTGCAAATGGTGACGGCTCCGACGCTCCCCGGGCAGGTGATGCTCGAAATCCCCACGCTGACGAAAGGGGCGGAGTATCTGGAGAAGCCTGACAGGAAGAGCGGTTCACCCGGCGTGCTGAAGTTCAGCCCGCTCAAGGAACTCTCCGAACGGCTCCCGACAAAGACCAACACCGATTTCACACGCAACAGCGCGAATCGCATCTGGTTCCTCCTGATGGGGCGCGGCATCGTTCATCCGCTCGATCTCCATCACAGTGGCAACCTGCCTTCGCATCCAGAACTGCTCGACCTGCTTGCCAGGGAATTCGCGGCGCGCGACTTCGATATCAAGTGGCTGGTGCGCGAAATCGCCCTGACCAGGATTTACGCACGCTCCAGCAAGTTCCCTCCCGGCGCGAAGGAGGCACCACATCCGCGATACTTCGCCACAGCGATCGAACGCCGACTCAGCGCCGAGCAACTCTTGCAGAGTATGATCGTGGCGACCAGCGCCGACCCGAAGTCGGCCGATTCGCTTCGCCCGAAGTTTCTGAAGGCGTTCGCCAATCAGCCACGCGAACCGGAGGACGAGTTCACCCCGTCGCTGAAAGCGGCGCTGTTCGTGTTGCACGATGAGGCGGTTCTGGGTCTACTGCGTCCGAAAGCGGGGAACTTCTTCGCACGCGCCGCGAAACTGCCCGACGCCGAGGCGGCTGAATCGCTCTTCCTGGCGATTCTTTCGCGCAAGCCAACCGCCAGCGAGCGCGACGCGGTAGTGAGGCTCCTTGCAAAACACCCCGACACGCGCGCGGAGACGATCAGCCGCGCGGCGTGGGCCATGCTCGCGTCGATGGAGTTTGGGGTGAATCACTGAAGAGAGAGCGACTCGCACAGTCGCGCATTCTGGCGAAGGGGAATGTTTCATGACAGTGTCACGGACGATCTGCGCGGTGCTTCTGCTGACAGGTTTGGGATTCGCGCTCGGTTGCGGAGGGAGTCCCGTGCCGACGCAAGCTCCAACACCTCAAGAGCCGCCTACTTCGCCCACGCCTGGCCCATCGTCGCCGGGCGCGAAGGGTGAGCCGCCGAAGCTCGTATGGGAGCTCGATCAAGCGAAACACGCAATCCCCAACGCACCCGTACGCGGACTTCTGAAGGGCAACGCGTTCGTGCCAACAGCGGTTCACCTGGAACGCGACGAACTGGCTTTCCAGGTGATGAAGGCGGGCAGCCTGGTGCCGGAGCGAAGTGTGAAACTGAATCTCGCACCGATGCGCCTTCCGGGCCAGCCACTGCCGCAGGTCGCGGGGCGCGAGTGGAAAGTGAAGATCGACGCGCCACCTGGCCCCACCGTGCCCGACGTGTGGGTCGACGTACCCGGTAAGAACCCGTTCTTCTTACAGTCGGGCTATGCGCTGACACTGGAGTTAGGATCGCGCAAGGATGGCAAGGTTGCCGGGAAGATCATGCTGAGCCTTCCCGACATGGAGCATACGGTGCTGGCCGGGACATTCGAGGCCACGGCGCATCGTTCGCCCACCGAGAAACCAGGCCCTGACGAAGTGCCCTACGTTACAGGCAGCGTGAGCATCAGCGGCGTGAAGCCGGACGCGCAGATCCGTGTCGGCTACGCCGGCTTCGGCCCCAAGGGAGTGGTCGATTTCCGCGAGTTGCAACTTCCATTCGATCCGCACCCGCCAGAACTGGCCCAGTGGACGCGCGATGAGGAGACGAAGCAAAGCACGTTGCTGGCTGGCGATGGCAAGATGTATCCGTTCCGGTACGAGCATGTGAAACTCGCGCCTGGCCACTACTTGCTCTCGGCCGCAGTCGCGGGCGGCCCGGCAGTGTGGAAGTGGGTGGAAGTGCCCGCTGGTGGGAAACTGACTGAGAACTTCACCATCGACGCGACGAAGACCGGTGGTATCGAGGTGACGGTGCCCGCAGGTGTGACAGGCAAGGTCTTCCTCGCCCCGGCCGACGAACCGGGCCGGCCGCCGATTCAGACCGACCTATTCCGCGCTCTCTTCTTCCAGACCGTGCGCCAGGACGTGAATATCGCCGGCAGCAAGGCACTGGTGAAAAACCTCGGACCGGGCAAGTACGAGGTTCGCGTCGGCGATCTCCGCGGATTCGCGGAGGTGACCGCCGGTAAGACTGCAGAACTGACGCTCATGCCGCCCAAGAAGTGACGCCGATTCCCTGGCCAGGAAATCCGCGAGAGACAGCACCATGCTCTGCACACCGCACGAACACATTGTCACGCGCCGCCGGTTCCTCGGCGCGACTGGCGCCGCCGGCCTCTTCACCCTCGCCAACCCCGTGGTCGCGGAGGAACTGAAGAAGCAACGCCGACAGGTTCTGTTCGTCTGGCTCGATGGCGGCATGAGCCAACTCGAAAGCTGGGACCCGAAGCCGAATACGCCCTTCGGCGGGCCGTACCGCGCGATTCAAACGGCCGTGCCTGGCATCCGGATCTCCGAATTACTTCCCCACTCTGCGAAGCAGATGAAACACCTCGCCCTTGTGCGAAGCGTCTGCACGCAGGACGACTCGCACTCGGCCGGTGTGGACCGGATCAACCGCGGCGATCCCAAGAACCGCGGCGTTGTCTATCCGTATCTCGGTTCTGCCGTGGCCAAGCTCATTGGGCCAGGCGACAGCGGCTTGCCGCCGTACATCTGGGTCAAACCAATGAGCGGCGGCTTTATCTACAAGGACGCAGGCTTTCTCGGCCCGAAGTACGGGGCGCTGGCGCTCGGCGACGGCAAGCCGCCGGCGAATCTCGTCCGCCCCAAGCATCTCACCGATGCAGACGATGACGAACGCAACGACCTTCGCCAACTGCTCGACAAGAACTACGCAGCCGGCCGCCGCCAGGAGTTCACGGAAGCGAATAGCTACGCCTACGAGATGGCCGCGCAGCTTCAGAAGAAGATTGAACTCTTCGACCTCTCCAGGCTGCCGCGAAAGGATCAGGACCGTTACGGCTCACACGATCTCGGCCGACACATGCTCCTGGCGCGGCGGTTGCTCGAAGCCGGCGTGACCTTCGTGAAGGTCACGAGTTACGGATGGGATACGCATGGTGATCACTTCAACGGAGCCGCGAGTCTGCATCCGAAGTTCGATCGGCCGTTCGCGGCAATGATCGAGGACCTTGCCGAACGCGGGATGCTCCGCAACGTACTGGTCATCGTTTGCGCGGAGTTCGGCCGCACGCCGCGCATCAATGGCCACATCGGTCGCGATCACTGGCCGCAGGCCTGGAGCGTGGCGATGGCCGGGCGTGGCATCCGGGGCGGTGTCGTGGCCGGGAAGACGAACGTGAACGGCACGGAAGTCGCGACCGAACCCGTGGACATCGGCGGGCTGTTCCACACCTGGTTCCGCGCACTGGGTGTGAACCCCAGCGAGACTCAGTATCGCAACGCCGGCCAGCCGTTGCCCATCGCCCACGAAGACATGAAGCCAGTGAAGGACGTGCTGGCATGAGGTGGCGCGTTCCGCGGGCCACGCCACGACCGCCGAAACGATGACAACTGGATTGCCTCGAAATCTGGAAGTGATTCACTGCGAACGAAGATCAGAGCCATGCAACCCAAAGCAGTCAGCGTGCCGAAAGAATTGGGTAAGCCCATCGCGACACCCACGCAGGTAACGCGCGTGCGGTTCTCGCCCGACGGCAAGATGCTCGCTGCGGCCTGCTTCGATGGCAAGGTTCGCAGTTGGGATGTAACAGGAACGGGGCCGGCCGAACTGCCCGCATTCGGCAACCATAACGGCTGGGTCACGGACATCGCGTTTGCCGGCCATACGCTTTTCAGCGCGGATTCGTGGGGGCGCCTCTCGGCGTGGAACATCGCGAAGGAGGCGAAACCTCTCTGGACCGTCGAGGCCGCGCACGACGGTTGGTTGCGGTCACTTGCACTCGCGCCAGATGGGTCGCGGCTGGCTACCTGCGGCAAGGACGGGTTCGTGCGGCTCTGGGAGTGCGCGTCGGGGAAGAAGGTGAAGGAGTTCGATACGAAGTCGGACATGCTCTCGCTCTGCTTCGCCGATGGCAAGACTGTGATCGCGGGCGACGTATTCGGAAGAATCCGCCGATTTCACTGGACCACTAGTGAACAATCGATCATTATTGAACTGAAGGAACTTTACCTCCTTCATCGCATTCAGGATGTGGGCGGTGTGAAGTGCCTGACACGCGCGCATGATGGAAAGACACTCCTTGCGGGTGGCGCGGAGCCGAAGACCGGCGGCTTCGTTCAGGCAATTCCACTGCTAATTGCGCTTGACCTTGCCACTGGCAAGCGCGTTGGGCAGTACAAGGGTGTGTCCGACAGTGAGGGTTATGTCACGGACCTGGCGTGCCATCCGGATGGCTTCGTGATCTTCACCACGAGCGGACAGCCAGGACAGGGGAAGTTCCATTTCTGGAAACCAGGCGACGCAAAGACGCGCTTCACCGGCGGCAAGCAACCGAACTGCCACAGCGTTGCGTTACACCCCAACGGAGATCGGATCGCAGTGAGTGCGACCAACGCCAACAGTAGCGGCAATGGCCGTGTGAAGGGGAAGGGGGGCGAGTATCCGCAGAACACTTCGCCCATTCAGTTATGGAAGGTCTAACCACATTTCGCACACGATATTCGTCCGACGTGTCAGCACGCCGGACGGGTGACGTGTAGTTTCACACTCTCGACAGAATCCTTCACCTTCTCGCGATACTCTGCCATGTGCGCAGCGGCGCTGTGTGCGTAGAGTGCCTCGACGCTCTCCCACTTCTCGACCACCATGATGACGTTTTCGCGCGGGCCATCCTGCGCCGGGCTGGTTGTCTCCACGTCCACGGTGGCCCCATACTCGATGCAACCGTCCTCGGCGCGGACCAGTGGCGTGAGCCACCGGAAGGCGTCGAGTACCTGCTCGCGCGTGCCGGGTTTGACAGTAATGGTTGCGATTACGTGAATCATGGCGGCCCTCAAGCAACGTCATCGAAGAGAGTGAGTTGTGTCCAGGTGGGTTTAGGCGGTTCGGGCACTGCGGCAAGCAGGTCAGGCTCGTCGATGGCTGCGGAATTGACCCGATCACTCACTCGGTAGCGTTCCATTCGCTCAACGGGATACGGCACGAGGAGTGGCAGAAGTTGCGCCGGCCGATGTTCTTCGGGGTCGAGCCACGCGCTGAAGCGGCCTTCCTCCACGATGGCCGGCATCCGGTTGTGCATCGGCTTCACAAGATCGTTCGCTGCTACAGTCAATACCGCGACGGTGTCCATTGCTCCATCAGGGCCGTTCCAGCGATCCCAGAGGCCAGCGTATACGAACATGCCGCCGCCGGCCTTGCGGAAGAAGTACGGATGCTTTGCCTTGCCCGCGGTCCTCCACTCGAAGAATCCGTCGGCCGGGATCAGACAGCGACGAGAGCGGAACGGGTCGCGGAAGGCGGGTTTCTCTGCCGCGGTTTCGGCGCGCGCATTCACGAAACCGGTATGCCTGGGATTGGTGTTCCAGTGCGGCACCAATCCCCAACGCAAGTCTGCCAGTTCGCGTTCACCCTGGATCACGCGCATGACAGGAATGATCGCAGACGGCGCAATGTTGTAACGCGCTTTCGGAATCGGTCGTGGCTGGTTCATGTCGTAGGAGAGGCCGAAGAGGTCCGCGATCTCGGTACCGGTTGTAGTGATCGTGATGCGTGCGCACATGGGGAGGCCTGTGTGTTGTGATGCTGAAAGGAAGTATACCACACAACCAGGGAACGCTCCGATGTCGGTGGAGTGGTGCTTTCTCGTTGCCTTCAATCACCCCTGCTTCCACAATTCACCTCTGCCATGGCCATTCCACTTTCATCGCTCGGAGCCTCGTCCATGAAGACATTGCATGTGGTGATCCTTGCCACGGTTGGTGCGTCGCTGGCGACGTTTGGCATGATGACTGCCTTTGCGCAGAGGGAGTACAAGAGTGGGATCGTCTGGCCGGAACCGCCGGTCGTCACACCTGGCAAGGCCGACAACGATCCACCGTCGGACGCCATCATCCTCTTCGACGGCAAGGATCTCTCGAAGTGGCGAGGCGGCGAGCGGTGGGAGGTGAAGGACGGTTACGCCATTGTCAAGGGCGGCGACATCACCACGAAGGATTCCTTCGGTGACTACCAGTTGCATGTTGAGTTCGCCACACCCGAAAAAGTGAGCGGTAGCGGGCAGGGACGCGGCAATAGCGGCATCTTCCTCGCGAATCGCTATGAAGTGCAGGTTCTCGACAGCTATGTGAACAAGACCTACTTCGACGGTCAGTGCGGCAGCCTCTACAAGCAGCAACCGCCGATGGTCAATGCCTGCAAGAAGCCCGGCGAGTGGCAGAGCTACGACATTGTGTTCACAGCACCGCGTTTCGATGAACAGGCGAAGGGTGTGAAGGTTCTTTCACCGGCCACCGTCACGGTGTTCCAGAATGGTGTGCTGATTCAGAATCACTTTGAACTGCAAGGCGGCACCTACTACGACCGCCCGGCGAGCTATCAGAAACATGCGATCCGTCAGCCGATTCACCTGCAAAACCACGGGAATCCGGTGAAGTATCGCAACATCTGGCTCCGCGAGTTGCACCCCATCGTCGGGAAGAAGCCCGCTCCGAAGAACGCACCGCCGAAGCCAGAGCGTTGATTCGAGTTCGGCGTGCCTCCATCACACCCGCGAACGAGCCACGATCGCTTGGCGGTTGCGGCTCGTTCGCGAGTGTTGTGATTCGCACTCAGTCCGATCACTTCTCCAGCTTCGCCAGTAACTCTTTCGCTTCGTCGGCGGCCTTCGCGGTTGGGTAACGCTTCAGAATGAATGTCAGCACGGTCTTCGCCTGCTCGTTTTTGCTGGCATTGAGGAGTTTCTTCGCCAGTGTGAGCTTTGTTGCTGCATCGGCTTCCTCGGCAGCGGTTGCCTTCGGCAAAATCTTCTCGACACCGCGTTCGCCTGTCGTTGTCAGCTTCACCCAGCCATCGTGTCGGTCGCCTTCTTTCGACACAACGATGTAACCCAGCCTGCCGACCTGCTTGAACAACTCATCGAGCGCGGCTTCCAGTGGCTTACCCTCGCAGCGATACGTTACCCGTTGCGCATAAGGGAAGTCCTTACCATAGGTCCACAGAATGAGCCGGTCGGACTTCATATCCACCTGATCGGCCCAGAGTTTCAGGATGTCGCCAAGTCGAATGTCGTTGAAGTCGCCAGACACCTTCGCCTTCAACGACATCGTGAGCGTCAACTCGGCCGCGGGGGTGATCTTCGCCGGCTCCGGCCTCTCTTCCTTTTGTCGCGCCTCAGCGCGGAATTCCGACCACACGAGTACGCCCCCGAGGAGAGGAAGAGTAACCGCGAATAGCACGCTTGAACGCATGAGACAACCTGCCCGCGTAGGGTTCTCGGAAGTTATGGCTCGGTCTTGCCCGAACAGCTTACCCAGATTCAACTTCCGTCGAGTGAAAAAGGGCGAGAACAGCCCCTGCTGTGCTGGTTCGCGCAACCGAGATTTCGTAAAATACTCTAGCTTCCCGTGGACCAACAATCGACCCGGCTGGGACGGTTTTCCTCACGCGGAACATGCATTTCGAGGAGATTCGTTGGCAGACCCCGTAATACCCACTGATCCCGATCTTCCGCCGCCGGAAGACAACGGAACCGCGATTGCAACGGCCCCGGTCCATCCACTCGACATTATCGACGAACTGCGCGACAGCTACCTGACCTACGCGCAGTCGGTCATCATCAGCCGCGCGCTGCCTGATGTGCGCGACGGCCTCAAGCCCGTGCAGCGGCGTATCCTGGTTGCGATGCACGACCTCGGACTGAATCCCACGGCATCAACGAGTAAGTGCGCCGGGATCATCGGCGAGACGATGAAACGCTATCACCCGCACGGCGACGCGTCGATTTACGACGCGCTTGTGCGGTTGACGCAGGACTGGAACCTCCGCTACCGACTGGCGCACGGACAGGGGAACTTTGGCTCCATCGCCGGCCTACCCCCGGCGGCACACCGTTACACTGAGGCCCGGCTTGCCCCGCCCGCTGGTGACATGCTCGAAGACATCGACCGCGACACGGTCGATTTCATCGACAACTACGACGGCAAGTATCGCGAGCCGCTTGTGCTGCCAGGCAAGTTCCCGAACCTGCTCGTCAATGGTTCCGACGGCATCGCCGTTGGCATGGCCACGCACATTCCCCCGCACAACCTGCGCGAGGTCTGCCAGGGCCTCGTCAAGCTCATCGACGAACCTCAGACCACGCTCGGAGAATTGGTCGAGATCATCCCTGGCCCGGACTTCCCCACCGGGGGCAAGATTATGGGTCGGCAGGGGATCATCAGTGCTTACTCCACTGGCTCCGGCAAGATTACCTTGCGTGCGCGCGCCGAAGTGATCGAGGAAGGTCGCGGGAAGTCGCCGTACATTCTCATTCGCGAGGTGCCGTTCCAGGTCACGCGCAATTCGTTGACCGAGGAAATCGGCCAGTTGGTGAAGGACGAACGCATCGCAGGCATCAGCGGTATCCGCGATGAGTCCAGCGCGCGCAATGGCGAACCGGTGCGACTCGTGGTCGAATTGAAACGCGGCGCCGATCCGCATCTGGTTCTCAACCAGCTTTACCAGTTCACCAAACTCCAGAAGACAGTCAGCATCATCATGCTGGCACTGGTGGATGGTCGGCCGCGAGAACTGACGATCAAGGAGATGCTCCAGAAGTTCCTGGAGCACCGCGTAACAGTTATCCGGCGACGGACGGAATACCTGCTGCGTGAGGCGAAACGCCGCGGGCATGTTCTCGAAGGGCAACTCATCGCCATCGCGGACATCGAGAACGTCATCAAGATTTGCCGCACTTCACCCAATCGCGCGGAGGCGAAGGCCCGTTTGCAGGGTCTGGCCGTGCCTGCGAGCCTCATGGAACGCGCGATCGGCGCGGAGGCATTCACCGCGCTTCAGCGTGAACTTGGCGCGGTCGCTGAGTATCGCATGACCGAACAACAGGCCGAGGCCGTTGTGCGGCTCCAGCTCGGCCAACTCGCCGCACTGGAAAGCGACGAGATTCTGAAGGAGTACACGGCGCTCCGTGAGCAAATTCGCGGCTATGAGGACCTACTTGCCGATGAAGCAAAGGTGCGGGCCGTTATTCGTGACGACCTGGAGAAGATGGCCGCGAAGTATGGCGACAACCGTCGGACGGAGATCACCGACGACGGTGGCGACGTGGACATGGAGGACCTGATCGAGGACGAACCGAACGTCGTCACGGTCACGCATGAAGGTTTCATCAAGCGAATGCCGCTGACCGAGTATCGCGTGCAGAATCGCGGCGGAAAGGGAGTGCAGGGGGGGCTGCGCGAGAACGACTTCGTGGAGCACTTCTTCGTTGCCAGTACCAAGGCCTATCTCCTCTGTTTCACCAACAAGGGACAATGCTACTGGCTGAAGGTTTATCGCATTCCCCAGGCCAGCCGCACCAGCCCCGGGCGCAGCGTGGCGAATGTGCTGTCGCTGCGAGAAGAGGAGAAGATCACGAGTATCGTGCCCGTTCGAGAGTTCGCCGAGGATCAGTTCCTCACGATGGCGACGCGGCAAGGCACGGTGAAGAAGACCGATCTGATGGCCTTCAGCAACGTCCGGCAGGGTGGCATTATCGGTATCACACTCGAAGAGGGCGACGAACTGATTCAAGTCACGCTGACACGGCCCGACGATGAGATTGTGCTCTCGACTCGTAAGGGAATGGCGATTCGTTTCCGCGAGTCGAACGTCCGGGCGATGGGGCGAACCGCGAAGGGTGTGCGCGGTATCAGGCTCACGAAGGATGACGCCCTCGTCGGTATGGTGATCGCCGATCCAGAGGGGCTTCTACTGACCATCTGCGAGAACGGCCTGGGGAAGCGGACGCCATTCGGCGCGAACACACCGCTGCCCGAAGGGACCAATGGTGAGGTAGAAGACGAGTCGGTCGAGGAGGCAGCCGAACCCAACGAAACCGAGAGCAGTGATAGCGAGAGCGAAAGTGATCCCTCCAGCATGCGCTATCGGCTTCAGCGTCGTGGCGGCAAGGGGCTGAAGGATGTGAAGGTGACTGCGAAGAACGGTCCGGTTGTTGGCGTTGCCAGCATCCGGAACGGCGATGAGATCATGCTCATCACAAAGGATGGGATGGTGACACGCTCCAAAGTGGACGACATCCGCGTCGTAGGTCGCAACACGCAGGGCGTGAAGGTCATGAACCTCAACGGCGACGATAAGCTTGTCACGGTCGCGAAGGTGGCACAGGAGAACGTGGGCGAGTAAGGGATGCTCCCCCGGCAGTCCGTCGCAAGGGGAAACTCTCGGAGCCTACCCCTTCGGATAAACGCTTACCTCGCTCCCAACGGCGAAGACCACACTCGCGGGCTGCACGCCATTCATCGGCGCCCAGTGCGGGCCATAGAGCGTGGCCCAGTCGACATTGAACCCAAACTCGCGTAACGGCCACACATCCCATTCTGGGTGGTTCACCTCGTAGCGAATCTGTTTCCCTCGGTACGACGTGCCAAAACCCCATGAGTGTTCCTTGAACCAGTGCTCCAGGCTATCGGCAGCCGGTCGATCGGCCGGCTTCGCGCCGACAGCGTGCAGCGTATGGACTTGCCCACCCCATCGCAGGGTGTACGTCGCAGTGAGTGACTCCACATCGTCCTTCACGTCCATCGTCATGTGAGCCGCGCGATACGGCTCGTTGTAGAGGACACGCGCCATCGTCGCGACAGTCCACTGCGGCACGAACTCACGGACGAAGCAGACACCGCGCTGCCCATTGTGGTGAACGTAGAAACGGAGATTCCACTCCGGGAAGTTGCGGAAGCCTGGCCAGCCAATACCCAGCACGCGCGTGTCGAGGAACTGAAAGCCGACGAGACTCCCCCAGCATGCGTCGTCGCGGCGGTCGAGTTGGCAGCCAGGAGGCACCAGAGGTTCGAGCAACTCCGCCGGTATCGCGAAGTTCGCCAGAATGAGATTCTGCCACCGGGCCGTGAGGAAATTGCGTCTCAAGGGTTGCCACCGGAAAGGAGGAATCCAACCACAGAACTGCGGAATCATCAGCGAATCACGATCGCAACGAACACCGCCAGGCCGAGCCACGGCAACTCCGGGTAACTGTCGGTGTAATCCAGGAGGCTCACGCCTCCCGCTGCCTACACTATCTTCCTTCACTTGAAGGAGGTTTTCCAATGCCGAGCGACGAAATCACCACGTACCTGCGCACGCAACTCGACGAACTCAAGGCGAAGGGTTTGTACAAGGCTGAGCGGCGGATCACGTCGCCGCAAGGGGCCGAAATCACTGCCAACGGCGTGGAAGTCATCAACTTCTGCGCGAACAATTACCTCGGCCTGGCGAATCACCCGGAGATCGTTGCCGCGGCACGCACAGGGCTGGACGAATGGGGTTACGGCCTCTCCAGCGTGCGATTTATCTGTGGCACGCAGGCGATTCACAAGCAACTCGAATCGCAAATCGCGCGCTACTTCGGCAAGGGCGACAGCATTCTGTACATCGCGTGTTTCGATGCCAACGGCGGCCTCTTCGAGCCACTCCTGACCGAACAGGATGCGATCCTTTCCGACGAACTGAACCATGCATCCATCATCGACGGCGTGCGGCTCTGTAAGGCGCAGCGTTTCCGTTACAAGCATAACGACATGGCCGACCTGAAGGCCAAGCTCGAAGAGGCGAAGAATTGCCGCTTCAAGATGATTTTCACCGATAGCGTCTTCAGCATGGACGGCGACCTGGCGAAGTTACCGGAGATTTGCGAACTGGCCGACACGTATCGCGCCGCGGTGGGTATCGACGACTGCCACGGCACCGGGCACCTCGGCGCGACCGGCCGCGGCGGCGCGGAAGAGCTTGGCGTACTCGATCGCATCGACGTGATCACGGGCACGCTGGGCAAGACACTCGGCGGCGCGGCGGGTGGCTTCACGACGAGTAGCGCCGAGATCGTGGACTGGCTGCGGAACCGGTCGCGGCCGTATCTCTTTTCCAATAGCGTGCCGCCATCGCTGGTCGCAGCGGGGATGAAGGCATTCGAAGTGGCAGCCGGGGCAACCGATCTTCGCGCGAAGCTCAGGGCGAACACGACCCGGATGCGCGCCGGGCTTGAGGGTGCGGGTTTCACGATCAAGCCCGGCCCGACACCGATTCTGCCTGTGATGCTCGGCGACGCGGCGCTGGCAACGAACATGTCGAGCGAGTTACTCAAACGCGGCATCTATGTGATCGGATTCAGCTACCCTGTAGTGGCTCACGGTCAGGCCCGCATCCGGCTGCAAGTTTCCGCGGCACACTCGACCGAGGAAATCGACCGCGCGATTGCGGCGTTCACGGAAGTGGGGAAGCAGTTGGGTGTTCTGAAGTGAACCAGCGATTCGCGGTGGAGCAGTCGGCGGTTCTCACCCGGCCCGCGTGAGACCCCGAAGACGGTCGCCGACCTGTGTGAGTATCTGATGCGCGACCTGATTGGGGTTATAGCCGCCGGTGAGATAGACCAGCGGCTTGCCATACTTCTCGCAGTAGCCTTTCACATCGCCGTAGCTGTGGCTGGCCCATCGAATCGCCAGGAGCACCACTGCAACATCCGGGTTGGCCACTGCTGGCTCGAAGATCGTCACCGACTCGTGCGGTCGCGTTGAAATCCAGTTCACGTTTGAGAGGCCGAGCGTGTGTTCGATGGCGAGGCGGGCTGCGCGACGTTCGATTCCACCGATGAAGACCGCCTCGCGCCCGCAGAGTAACTCCGCCACAGACTGTACCTCCGCCGATGGCTCCTCCGCATTTGGCGGCGCGGGCGGAACGGGTCGCGTGGCGACGAACTCGTTGACCGCGCGGAAGACTCGCTCTGCGTTCGCTTTTGGCTCCTGATCGTCTGGCAGAGTGCCGACCACAGGCAGCAGCAGATCGCGCAGTTCGGCATTGCTCGGATGCAGGCCCGCGGCCACCACGTCTTCGAGCAACTCCAGCACACGCGGCCACTCGTCCGGTGCGCTGGCCGGCGATTCGTTTATCTTGCGGAGCTTGTACTTGAGATTGTTCCAATCCTTACTGCGCACCCGTGCCTTGCCGCGTGCGTCGCCGAGTTGCGCCCGCAGGGTCTGGATGCGATCAACGAGGTGCGGCCAGCCATCTACCGAGACGCGGTCCTCCCGTCGGAGGTAACGGTTGATGTAGATTTCTGCGCGACGAGCTTCCTCGCGAACGTGAACGAAGAGGTGAGTCTGATCGTTATCGGCGCGACGATGAACGTCGAGCAATCCTGCCCACACCATCGCCTGTGATTCCGCGACAGCATAGAGGATTGGCTCGCGATGCAGGCCCGCGAGTGTTTCGGGTAGTTCCTGGAACGCCGCGAAGAGTTCGGCAGCCTCTGCACCGGCGGTGTAGGCTCCGGCTAGGTCGTCCCAGGCCTTCGGTGCATCGACATAGTCGCCCGAGTGGAGCATCCACAGGTCGCAGTCTGGCAAAGTTCCGGCACGGCGGAGGAGTTCTTCACCGGCGATGTCGGGTGACTTGCCGCGCTTGCCCACGGCCACGAATCGGGCAGCATCCGCCTTGAGCCGGCAACGCTGGGCAATGAGTGCCGGGGAGGTCGGGGTCACGCCACGGTTGTCTTCCTCGGCCAGGACAGGGGCTCGCGCGGGCGGCGGCTTGGCGAGTGTGAAGTCCGGCGGGAGGACAAGCGGTGGTGTGGGAAGTGGCTCGGCGAGTTGTGGTTCCGACGCCACAGGGGCTTCGGTCGGGGCGGTCTGCTCGGCCCAGGAGACGAGCGCGTGGCCGAACCCAATCACCGCTTCGCGCAACAGCGGGTCGGTGGTCAGGTGTGGTGCCAGCCGCGTGGCAAGCGCGGCCCACGCTTGAGCAACCTCATCGGTCATATCGGCCGCCACGGACGGTGGGTCGGGTCGAGGATAGTTTACCAGCCCGCGACCACCACCGGAAGCCTCATGGTGAGACACTTCGGCGACCGTTACCTTGTCGTATACCGAATTCGCTGCGATTTCAGACAAGAATCGGGTACACAACGAGAACGCCCGCGAGGAAATCCTCGCGGGCGCTGGCGTTCCACCCCCCGTGGCACGCACGTAATTCTCCGGGTGCAGACTGGCCAACGGCCAGACCACAGAACGCTATGCACTCTTCTTGCCGGGCTTCTTCTCCCAGAGCTTGCGTTCGCCCTTGACAACCTCGGCCGTGATGAGGTGCTTGCCCTTGTGCTCCATCTCTGGCAGTTCGTACATCACTTCCAGCATCACTTCTTCCACGATGGCACGCAGGCCGCGTGCTCCCGTATCACGAGCCTTGGCGCGGCGAGCGATCTCCTTGAGTGCATCCAGTTCAAACTCGACCTCCGCGCCTTCCATCTCGAAGAGTTTCTGATACTGCCGCACCAGCGCGTTCTTCGGCTCGGTGAGAATGCGGATCATCGCTTCCTCGTCGAGCGGGTCGAGTGGTGCCAGCACCGGCAGACGACCGACGAACTCCGGGATCATTCCGAACTCGATCAAGTCGTCGGCGGTGACCTGATCGAGCAATTCTCCCAACGAACGGTCGCGCTGCTCGGACGCAACGGCGCCGAAGCCGATACTCTTGCGGCCCAATCGCCGTGCAATGATGTCTTCCAGCCCGACGAACGTCCCACCGCATATGAACAGAATGTTCGACGTATCAACCTGAATGTATTGCTGTTCAGGGTGCTTCCGCCCACCCTGCGGCGGCACGTTGCTGACAGTCCCTTCGAGCATCTTCAAGAGCGCCTGTTGCACACCCTCGCCGGACACGTCGCGCGTGATTGAGACGTTCTGGCTGGTCTTGGCGATCTTGTCGATTTCGTCGATGTAGATGATGCCGCGTTGGGCGGCCTCGATGTCGAAGTCGGCTGCGTGGAGCAGTTTCAGCAGGAGGTTTTCGACATCCTCGCCAACATAGCCCGCCTCGGTGAGCGTGGTGGCATCGCCAATGGCGAAGGGCACGTCGAGAATCTTTGCCAGGGTGCGTGCCAGGAGGGTCTTGCCGCTGCCCGTTGGCCCGACGAAGAGGATATTGCTCTTCTCGATCTCCACATCGCGAGCCTCGCCGATGGAGAGACGCTTGTAGTGATTGTGAACCGCGACCGACAGCACTTTCTTGGCACGCTGTTGACCGATGACGTAGCCGTCGAGCTTTTCTTTGATCGACCGGGGAGAAGGGATGTTCGAGGTTGCGGTCTTCGGACCACCGCGGCGTTTCTTCTCCTGGTCAATGATCGACTGACATAACTCGATACACTCGCCGCAGATGTACACGTCGCCCGGTCCCTCGACAAGAGGGCCGACGTCGCGGTGGCTGCGACGGCAGAACGAGCAGTAGGCGTTGCGGTTGCGGCCGGCTGTGCCAGGTGGGCGGCGTCCGCCCGAGTCGCCGGTGGTACGATCCGAAGGCATTGGGCTCCCCGATCTGATGATGCCGAGTGGACGGGTTGAGGTCTGCGTGTCCATGAGGATCGGCGGTGCGTTCCGATCTTCAGCCTAATCATACCCGCGGGGACGAGTCGTGTCGCGCGGTAACGGGAGAACAGTTGCAATCGCGCTGAATTAAGACCGAACCCTGCGGATTCTACCCACGGCACCGACTACGCCGTTGATGGCGGCTGAGGCGGTTCCGTGGGCGCCGTAGGCGGCGCAAGGGCGTTGCTCGGCGCGCTTTCGCCTGGTGGTGTCAGGGGAGCTGCGCCATTGACCGAGGGTGCGGCGGCCCCCCGTTTCACCTTCTCCGCGAGCTTACGTTTCAACTCCGCATACTCGACGTCGGTGATCTCGCCGGCCTCGTACATGGCCCGGAAGCTGGTGAGTGACTCGGTATCGTCGTGGGTGCCTTCGGCGGTCTTTTTCCGCCAGCGGTCCACGGCGTAAATGACCGCAGCGCCAACCAGTAAGGCGGCTGTCAGGCCGAGAGTGCCCCAGAGAATCTCCGGCCGCGAAAGTGGGTCGTCGCGTGTGCCAGCGGCCAGGAGGCTCGCCGGGAGGAACTGCGGACTCATGGACGCGTCTCACACCAGCCGGGGCGTGTCACTACCGCACAGCTTACCCCACTTGCCGAAAATAACAACACCCAGTTGACTGACACACGAGAAGCGGGCGTCGAAGGGCGCAATCGGGGAGGTGGCGCCTGTTCTTCGGGCGCGAAACTTGATCGCTGATAGCGTGAATGAGGTGCCCGATCGCGTGGAGTGGGTTAAGTTTGCGACATGCGGCGGTCGGGTCAGAGGCTGCCTTGACGCACCCCTCCCACCAGCTATAATTCGCACAGCATCAACGGATTGATGCACCGACCTTTATGGCTCAGAGGAGCCGCGGCACCGCTCGAGGCACCCACCCCACCACGGCACTCTCACCGGGTCCCCTCCTCGCAGGGATATACCCGGTACGCCGGCTCCACCAAGCACAGGGGCTGAGGGACGCTCGACCACCGCCAAGGCCGACCGACGCGGAACCGTTTACGGAAATCCCAACAGCCAGGTTCCAAAACCCCAACCACGACTGTCATGGTGTTGGGCTTTGCGAACTGATACCTGGGATTTTTTCTCCGCAGGTGCAATGTGCCGTCCGACCCGGTGGAGCAGACCAAACAGGTGAAAGCCGCCAGCGACATTGTCGCCGTGGTCGGTTCGTACCTTGCCGTCAAGCCCGCTGGCAAGGTCTTCAAGGCTCTTTGCCCCTTCCACCAGGATTCCCGCCCTTCCCTCGACATCGACCCACAACGCCAGCGTTATAAATGCTGGTCATGTGGCGCACACGGCGACGTGTTCTCCTTCGTCATGCACATGGAGAAAGTCGCCTTCAAGGAGGCTCGTGCCATACTCGCGAGCCGCGTTGGAATCAAGCTCGACGAGCAGCAGTCGCCGCAGGATCATCACCGGGCACGGCTCCTCGACGCGATGCGGTGGGCGCAGGCGAAGTACGCATACCAGCTTCTGGAAGACGACAGCGGTGCAGCCGCCCGCAAATACCTCGGCGAGCGGAAACTCTCCGGCAAGACCATACGCGATTTCGGCCTCGGCTTCGCTCCGATCAGCGGCGAGTGGCTCACACGGCTGGCCGCGGCGGAGCGGATACCGACCGATGTGCTGGTGGAAGTGGGGCTAATCGCGGCGCGTGCGGGCGAAGCCCCCGAACGCGGCTTTTACGACCGCTTCCGCGACCGGGTGATGTTCCCCATCAAGGATGTTCGCGGGCAGGGCGTGGGCTTTGGCGGCCGGATCATGCCGACATCTCCCTTCGCCGCACGCGGGCCAAAATACTACAACTCAGCCGAAACGACCCTCTTCCACAAGAGCGACCTGCTCTATGGACTGGACCTGGCGCGACATGGCGGGGTGAACGCGGGCTATCTCGCCGTGGTCGAAGGGTATACCGACGTGATGATGGCCCATCAGTGCGGCGTACCACAGGTGGTCGCCACGATGGGAACCACTCTCAACGCCAGACACGTTGCCCAGCTACGCCGTTATGTACCGAAGGTCGTGCTTGTATATGATGCGGATGCCGGCGGCTTCTCCGGTGTGGATCGGGCACTGGAAATCTTCGTCTCGCAGGATGTGGAACTCGCTGTCGCTACCTTGCCCGATGGACTCGACCCCTGCGATTTGCTTGTCCTGCCCGAGGGAGTTGAGACGTTCAAAACGGTGCTGACAACGGCGCGGGATGCGTTAGATTTTAAACTGGACCGGTTGCTGGAACGCGATCCAACTCCCTCGGATGCCACGAACCTCCGGACAATCGACGAGGTACTGGGGGCGATGGCTTCCGCACCGCAGGTGCCAGGTGCCGCGGCGCAGGTGAAACGAGAACTCATCATCAACCGCCTCGCCCACCGGTTGAAGCTGAAACAAGAGACGGTGTGGGCGCGATTCGGCGAGTTGCGGAAGGCCCACGAGATCAAGGAGCGAGAACGGCAGCAGAAGGAAGCCGAGCAACACACACGCGAACGGCCTGCGCTGCCGTCTGGATTCGTGGAACTGCGGTCGGATGCGGCCATGCCCACGACCGAACGCCCCCGAGGTAGCAAGGGCGGAGGGCCGGCCGCTGCCGCCGAACGGCAACTGGTGGAACTCCTGCTCGGCGATCCGGCGCTTGTCCCGGTCGCGGCCGCGAAACTGACGACGGAGGAGATCACGCATAGCGGCCTGCGCCGCATCCTGACCGAACTGTACGCGGTCCATGCGACCGGCGTACTCCCGGACCTGGAACAACTCCGGGTACGACTCGAAGACCGTCCGGATCTGTTCGACGCGGCCGCTTACAAGCTGTATCCGGTCGGCCAACTGATGCAGGACCGCGAGGAGTGGCTCAACCGGTTACTCAAACGGTTCACCGAGATGAAGGCCGAGGCCGAAGCCAGACGGGTGAAGGAGCAACTGGCCGGTGCCGGCGAGGATGAAGCCATGGAACTGTTTCGGAAACTCCAACGGACACAATCGCCGAAGCGCTCGGCGTAACGATGGCAAACTCCGGTCGCAAGACCGGGCGTGCCAGCAAGTACATCACTGTTTCGCACCGCGAGTGACCAAACCACGCCGCATGGTCATGAAGACCGACGACGCGGCCCTGTGGGAGGGGTTCGGATGGACTGGAAGAACGACGAGGTCGTCAAGGCCCTCATCGAGAAGGCCAAGCAGGCTGGCACACTCACCTACGAAGAGGTGACTGCTGCACTGCCGCCGGATGCAGACCCGGACCGACTCAGCGAGATTACCGACTACGTTCTCGACCAGACCGGCGTCAGCCTCATTGAAGGCGACGAGGACGCAGAGGAATCGCCCGTGCCCGCTGCGGCCGAGGCCATCCTCAGTGACCCCGACGCCTCCCCCTTCGAGGACTCCGACGGCGACGGCCGCCACATCGACGACCCCGTTCGCATGTATCTCACTCAGATGGGCCAGATCGACCTGCTCAAACGCGAGCAGGAAGTGAAACTGGCCATGCGGATCGAACTCACGCGCCGCCGCTTCCGCCGCAAGGTGCTGGAGTGCGACTACGCGATGCGCCAGGTTGTCGAGACGCTCAAACGTGTCCACACAGGCGACCTCCCCTTCGATCGCACCATCAAGGTGTCGCAGACGGAGAACCTCGAAAAAGACAAGATCCTCGCGCGAATGCCGCACAACCTGCGGACGCTCGAACCTCTGATGGATGCAAACGTCGAGGACTTCCAGAGACTGGCCGACGAACGGACGGTGGTGAAGGAACGCGAGGAGATTCGCGAAAAGCTCCGCCTCCGCCGACGCAAGACGGTGACTCTCGTCGAGGAGTTGTCGATCCGCACCCAGAAGGTGCAACCGCTGATGAAGAAACTGGAACAGATCAGCCAGCGGATGGATGAACTGGAAGGCGAGATTGAATCACTCCGCGGCAACCGCGCCGTGAAGGAAGAACGGGCCAACCTGGAGAAGGAACTTCAGGACCTGATGCTCATTACGCTGGAGGAGCCGAGAAGCCTTCGCAAGCGCGTCGGGATCATGAAGCAGCGTTTCGCCGAATACGAGCAAGCCAAACGCGAACTGTCTGGCGGTAACCTGCGGCTCGTCGTCTCCATCGCCAAGAAATACCGCAACCGCGGCCTTTCCTTCCTCGATCTGATCCAGGAGGGAAACACCGGTCTCATGCGCGCGGTGGATAAGTATGAGCACCGCCGCGGCTTCAAGTTCAGCACATACGCAACGTGGTGGATTCGACAGGCGATCACGCGCGCCATCGCCGACCAGGCCCGGACGATCCGCATCCCGGTCCACATGATCGAGACGAT
>CAYRDG010000027.1:0-71619 GCA_964422915.1 uncultured Frigoriglobus sp.
CCGAGGCCCGCCGCACCTTCCACCAGTTCCAGGTGTACGAGAGCCTGTTCGACACCCTGCGGGCCAAGCACCCGCCGATCATCCGCTTCGCCGAGAGCTTCCGGCTTCATGCGGCGATGGCCGAGTTCTTGCGGCAGGAGGTTTACCGGCACGACGGCATCGCCTACCACTCGAACAAGCGGGACCGGCTGCCAGTCCACCCGGTCGCCGACGATCTGGCAACGGCGGTGCTGGACTCAGATTACCCGCTCGTCGTGGTCGTCCACGACGAGGCCGAGTGCCAGATGCGCAACCCGTTCGAGCAGGCGTTAATCACCCCGATCCTTCGGTCCCTGGCGGACAAGGGGAAGTACGGGCTGGACGCCGTGGACGGGCTGGGGATCGTCGTCCCGCACCGGGCACAGCGGGCCGCACTCCAGCAGGCGTTCCCCGAACTCTGCATCCTCGACGCCACCACCGGGCTGCCGTCCCGGTCGGCCATCGACACGGTGGAGCGGTTCCAGGGCGGGGAGCGGACGGTGATCCTGGTGAGTGCCACGGAGTCGGATCGGGCCTACTTGCTGGCGTCGAGCCAGTTCCTCCTCGACCCACGCCGCCTGACGGTGGCCCTGAGCCGGGCGAAACGGAAGATGGTGCTGGTCGCTTCCCGCAGCATCTTCTCCCTGCTCAGCCCGGACGAGGAGACGTTCGCCAACTCGCTGCTCTGGAAGAACCTGCTCCTGCGGACCTGCACGACGCTGCTGTGGGACGGCCAGCGGGACGGCAATCGGGTGGCCGTGTGGGGCGGCAAGTAAGGTCGCCGACGGCCGTAGC
This sequence comes from uncultured Frigoriglobus sp., assembly GCA_964422915.1. GTDB lineage: Bacteria > Planctomycetota > Planctomycetia > Gemmatales > Gemmataceae > Gemmata. The sequence continues at coordinate 814 of CAYRDG010000027.1, forward strand.
TTCCGGCCGTGTATGACATCAGGGGGTGAGTTGTGGCCGACGAACCCGGCAATTTACGGGACCGGATCGACGCCCTCCTGCGATTTCTGCCGGTGTTCGAGGCCACGGGTGCCCGGCACGGGGAGTGGCGGTTCGAGGACGGTGTGATGCCGTCCCTCGTGACGAGCGAGGCCGTGACCGGGTTCGTCGAAGCCCTCTACGAGAACGGGTGGGTCGAGCCGTTCGATTGGGAGGCGTGGCAGGACACCGCCGCCCGGTACGTCGAGTCCCCGGAGATGGTGGCCCAGGCGGACGTGGAGACGATCCGCAAACTCCTCACCACCCACGCCCGCAACGACCGCTTCTGCGACGGCCACTTGGTCGCCATGATCGAGTGCGGGCACGTCGCCGCCTGCCTGCGGCGGTTGCGGGAACTCCGGCCAGCGGCGTGACGAGTGGCGGGGTGACATCGACCGAGGGGGTATGACGTGGCGAAGGCAACGCCGACCAACCCGTTCGTCGGGCGGTGGCGGATCACTCACATGGATCAGTGGGACCAGGACTTCGTGGACGCCGAAGTCGAGGGGTACGTCGAGTTCGACCCCAAAGGCTCGGGCGAGTTCCAGTTCGGGTACGTTCACGGCGGCATGGACTGCCGCCTCACCACACGGGACGGCCAGCCCTGCGTCGAGTGGACGTGGGACGGGAACGACGAGACGGACCCGGCACAAGGGCGGGGGTGGGCGGTCATCAAGGACGGCGAACTGCACGGGCTGATCGCCTTCCACCTGGGCGACGAGTCCGGGTTTGTGGCGAAGAAGCAAGGCCAGCAACCAACCCCGAAGAAGCCGAAGAAGTAATTTGTAACGGACCCAATCAAGAGGAGACGGCCCGATGGCGACGTTCATCACCACCATCAAATTCACCCAACAGGGCATCAAGGACATCGGCCACTCGACCAAGCGGGCAGCGATCTTCAAGGCCGAGGCGAAGAAGCTCGGTGCGAAGGTCAAGGACATCTTCTGGACGCTGGGCGACCACGACGGGCTTCTCATCTTGGACGCCCCGGATGAGGACACGGCGACCGCCGCCATCTTGCACCTGGGAGCGATGGGCAACGTCCACACGTCCACCTGCCGGGCCTTCACCGCCGCCGAAATGGACAAGATCGTGAGCAAGGTGCATCTGGCCTGACCATCGGGAGTGCCCCCACCATGAATCCCACCTTCCTGCGTGAAGCCATCCGGCTTTCCATCGAGAAGATGGAAGGCGGCGAGGGCGGTCCGTTCGGGGCCGTCGTCGTTCGGAACGGACAGATCGTCGGGCGTGGCTGGAATCGGGTCACGTCCACGAACGACCCCACGGCCCACGCCGAGGTGGTCGCCATCCGTGACGCCTGCGCCCGCCTGAACACGTTCTCGCTGGCGGGCTGCGAACTGTACAGCAGTTGCGAGCCGTGCCCGTTGTGCCTGGCGGCGATCTACTGGTCACGGCTCGACCGCATCTACTACGCCGCAACGTGCGACGACGCTGCGGCGGCGGGGTTCGACGACCGGCACTTCTACCGGGAGCTTGGCCTGCCTGCCGGTGAACGATCCCTACCAGCGGAGCAGGCCCTCCGGGACGAGGCGTTGGTGGCCTTGCGAGCGTGGACGAACAAACCGGATCGTATTCGGTACTGATGTGGGGTTCGGCTCCTCCTCTGGGGACACGCCATGACACGTTCATTTTCCGCCCTGCTGTTCGCCGGAGCCATGCTCACGGCGGCGACGATGGCGACCGCCGACGACGCCAAAGACGAGGCCGTCAAGAAGGACCGCAAGCGGATCGAAGGCACCTGGAGGGTCGTCGCCCTCGAAGTGAACGGCAACAAGGCGACGGCGGTGGATGCCAAGAAGCTCACCGTGGTCAACGCCGCCGACGGCACCTGGAGCCTGCGTTCGGAGGGCAACGAGATCAGCAAGGGGACCAGCACCATCGACCCCACGAAGACGCCCAAGACCCTCGACTTCACGCCGACTGAGGGCGAAGGTAAGGGCAATCAATACCTGGGGATTTACGAACTCGGCGAGAAGACCCGCAAGATGTGCTTCGCCCCACCGGGGAAGGAACGGCCGACCGGGTTCACGTCCACACCCGGCAGCGAACACGTTCTCGTGACGTTCGAGCGGGAACCGGCCAAGTAGCGTGAACCGTGCGGGTGACATGATGAGCGACGGGCCGACCTATCGGCACACGCAGGCGGCCCCGCTCTGCCTGCTGCTCTACGCCACGGCCCTCGTCCTGCTCGTGGTGGGCTTGGCGGTGCCGGACGAGCCGCCGATCCGGTGGCTGTTCCCGACCGTCGGCCTGCTCGTGCTGGTTGTCGCCGTCTCGTTCCACCACCTGACCGTCGAGGACCGGGGCGACGGGCTGGCGGTCCGGTTCGGGCCGTTCCCGCTGTTCCGCCGGACGGTGCGGTACTCCGACATCAAGGCCGTTGATGTCGGGCGGACGCTCTTGCTGGACGGGTGGGGCATCCACTACAGCCTCCAGGGCGGGTGGGTGTGGAACCTGTGGGGCCGGGAATGCGTTGTCGTCCGCTTCCGGGACGGTCGCACGCTGCGGATCGGCACGGACGACGCCGAGAATCTGGCGGCGTTCCTCCAGGCAAAAACCGGCGGGCAGAGGACGTGAGCGTGGCGGGCGACGAGAAGCTGAAGCTCGGCAAAGGCGTGGCCTTCGTCAAGAGCCGGTTGAAGCGGCTCCGGCAGGGCGACGACGTGTGGGAGGCCGACTTCCGTGCCCTCCCGAAGCCCATCACCCAGACCGAGACGCACTACCTCGGCCTCGTCGTCGCCCAGGACGGACGCCTCCTGGCCGACCTGCCCGTGCAGTACACGCCGTCGGTCAACGACCTTGCCCGGCTCCTGGCCGACGCCATGCGGCGACCGCTGACCGAAGGCCCGCACCGCCCCCAGGCCGTCCACCTGCGGAAGAACCCACGGTGGAAGGAATTGTTCCCCCACCTGAAGGAGATCGGCGTCGATGTCGTCTCGCAGAACGAACTCCCGAAGGTCGTCGCAGCCTACGACGACCACCTGCGGCAGCTACGAGCGGTCCGCTCGGCTCGGGCGGTCAAACCGACTGCCGCACAGGCTCAGGTTGAGACGCTGTTCCCGGCCGTCGCCCGGTGGGTGAGCGGTTACGGCCACATCGAGATCGGCGACCAGGAGGGGTTCGGGTTCATCGTCCGGGCCATCGACTACGGCGGGGTGGTGTTCGAGGACGACACCCCGACCACGCTGGCCGAGGCGATGGCGGCACTGGAGAAGGGACTGGCCGAGTGGTTCGAGGAGCAAGGGGAATAGGCCGGGGTTGAAGGAGGAGTGAACCATGCCCACCGAGAAGAGGCCGGGGCCGAACGTCCCCGTCAAGCTGTCCGAGGCCCAGCGGAAGTCCCTCGCCGAACTCCTGCCCGCCCTGGCCGGGCGGTTGAAGCTCGGCGAGCCGGGCCAACGAACGGTGTCGTTCACCCGGACCGAACTGAAGGCCGTGGCGGCGACGGCGACCACCGGGATTCGAGAGGCCGACAGCGGCGTGAAGCGGAACTCGCTGCGGCACGTCCTGTACTCGGCCGAGCGAGCGGTCGCCCAGACCGAGGAAGTCGGCAGCGTCTTCCAGTTGAAGATCACCCTGCTCGACTCTCGACCGCCGGTCTGGCGGCGCATCCTCACCCACGACTGCACCCTCGACAAGCTGCACGAACACGTCCAGACGGCGATGGGCTGGACGAACTCCCACCTGCACCACTTCCGGGTCGGGAAGACGCTCTACGGCGACCCCGAGTTGATGGCCGACAACTTCGTGGAGTTGGGGTACGAGGACTCGACCGCCACGAAGTTGAGTGACATCGTTCCGGCGGGCGGGAAGACGTTCCGGTTCGCCTACGAGTACGACTTCGGCGACTCGTGGGACCACGAGATCGTGGTCGAGAAGCGGGTACCAGCCGGGGCGGGGGTGAAGTACCCGGTGTGCATGGACGGCAAGCGGGCCTGCCCGCCGGAGGACGTGGGCGGCGTGTGGGGCTACGCCGACTTCCTGGCTGCCATCAACAACCCGGACCACGAGCAGCATGAGGACATGCTCGAATGGGTCGGCGGGCGGTTCGACCCGGACGAGTTCGACCCGGCGACCGCCACGAGGCGGATGCGGCGGGGGCTGCCGGAATGGAGGCGGATGTGACGGGCACCCCCACGAACCTGCTCGCCGACCTGCCGTTGGGCCTCCCGGATGAACTCGTGCAGGTTCTCGCCGCCGCACCCGGCGTCCGCATCGAGCGGATCGTGTCGCACGGCCACGCATCGCCGCCCGGCTTCTGGTACGACCAGGACGAGGCCGAATGGGTGATGGTCGTGCGGGGTGCCGCCCGGCTCCGGTTCGAGGACAAAGTGATCGAGATGACGCCGGGCAGCTTCATCAACATCCCGGCCCACCGGCGGCACCGGGTCGAGTGGACGACGCCGGACGAGCCGACCGTCTGGCTGGCCGTGTTCTACACGGAAGGCACATGAGCCGACCGACGCCCATCGACGAGTTGCCGAACCTCGGCCCGGCGAGTGCCGGGTGGCTGAGGGAGGCCGGGGTTGGCACCGTCGCCGACCTGCGGCGGCTCGGCCCGGTGATCGCCTACCGGTTGGTCAAGGCCCGCCACCCGCAGGCCAGCCTCAACCTGCTCTGGGCGTTGGCGGCGGGGTTGGACGGCCTCGACTGGCGGGAGTTGACCGTCGCCGACAAGGAGCGGCTACGAGGGGAACTCACCGATGACTGAGGGGAAAGCGTCACACCCCGGCGGGCGGCGGCTTGATCTCGACCCCATACCTCGGGGCGGCGGCGAGCAGCCTGCCGATCTCCTCCGGCGTCGGGGGCGGGGCTGTTGTCGATCCCTCCGGCAGCGGGACGCCAACCTCGAAGAACATCTCTTCCAGCCCGGCCGGGGCGACCGAGATCAGCATCCTCGCCGTGCGGCTCGACTCGTTCTTGAAGGCGTGCAGAGAGCCGACCGGCATGTTGGCGAACGTCCCCGGCCCGGCCACGACCCGCTCGCCGTTCACCGTGAAGGTGATCTCCCCCTCCAAGACGTAGAAGCTCTCCTCCTCCCGGCTGTGGGTGTGCGGCGGCGGGCCACCGCCCGGCGGCACCACCGCCTCGATGGTGGCGTACCTGCCGTCCGTCTCGGCCCCGGTCGCCAGGAAGCGGTACACGTCGCCGACGACGGCGATCACCGGGCCCTCGCCGGGTGTACGCAGGACCGGAGCTAGGGAACTCGTGGGCATGTTGCTCTCCTTCTACTTCCAGCGGGTCTAGTGGACGGTTTATTGGGGCTGCTGGGCGGACGCCTTGATATGCCGCAGGTGGCGGGCGACGGCCCGCTTTAGCAGGAGCGAGATCAGCCACATCATCGGGCGGGTCAACAAGGACTTCGGGTACAGCCGGAAGGTGCGGGCGGCGTGGGTGGCGTCATTGGCCCGCACGAACACCCACTCCTCCTCGAACCGGGTCGCCAGTCGAGACAGCGGTGGCGAGAACTCGGCCATGTGCAGCACCAGCCGGGCGTCCGGCTGCCACTCGACGATCTCCTCGAAATGGACCGAGCCGTCGGTGTTCGTGACCTTGATCCGGGTGCCGACAACATCTGGGGTGCGAGCCTCGAACTCGGCCGACTTGATGCCCGGCAGGGGGCCGTACCCGGTGAACTCCGGCCACTTCTCCAGGTCGAGAATCTGCCCGGCGATGTCGGCCGGGGCGAGGGCCAGTGTCTCCCGGCAGGTGAAGGTGATCGGGACCATTTGGGCCTCGCAGGGGAGAACCGTAATCTAACCCGAACGGTGGTGACGACGCCACCGACGACAACCCCGTCCCGTACCCTGCCGGGTGGCCGTAACCGCATGTGGCCCGCAGCCATCGTGTACCTCGGTCTGGTCGCCGTGACCAGCCTCGCCAGCTTCGCCGCCTACGGGTTCGACAAACGGCGGGCGGGCACCGGCGGGCGGCGGGTGCCCGAGCGGACGCTGCACCTGCTGGCCCTCCTGGGCGGGTGGCCGGGAGCGATCCTGGCCTAGCGGCAGTTCCGCCACAAGACCCGGAAGATGCCGTTCCTCATCGTCTTCTGGGCGGTGGTCGTGCTGCACGGCTCACTCGTCGGGGCGGCGGCCTACACCCTCTACGGAACCCCTTTGCTGAACCCGACGGCAAACAACGGTCGATCATGAAGGAATAGTCGTCGCCGCCAGCACGGTCAGCCCCGGATCGGAAGTCACTGACATGCCTACAGAACTCCCCCTTCGCATCATCCTGCTCGCTCCTCCCGCCAACGTGGACTACGGGGTCCAGCACGGCAAGGGCAACGACTACACCACGATCCTGACGCAGCGGTCGAGGGGGACCGATCTCCGATTCGAATTCGCCCTGGCCGTCAAGGACGCCACCGGCGACGAGCCGCCGAACTTCGTCGGCCCGCTGTCGCAAGGCCCGGCGGCGGGCCGGTTCGTCTACATCGACATCGGGAAGTCGGCCGGGCAGACCGACTCGTGCTGGCAGCGGAGGATCAAAGTCCCGCTGGGCGGGATCACCTGGGAGTTGATTCGTGAGGCAACGGCCGACCCGAAGTTGATCCTCGAAGCCCGGTTGCCGGGGACGGGGAAGGACGGCGGGCCGAGTTGTGCGACCGTTCAGCCCGTCGGGGGCTGGAAATGCCGCAAGCGGTAGCGAACTCAGGGATGCGTCTGTGATGGAACCGCCGCAACCCGCTCCAGAAGGCACTGCATCCGACCAGGACCGGGGCTGCCTGATTCAGTGAAGAGGGTAGCGGATGAACATCGTGCGGACGCACCACGTCGCCATCATTGCCTCGGACTACCCGAAGTCGAAGGACTTCTACGTCCGCATCCTCGGCCTGGAGATCGTGGCCGAGGTTTACCGGGCCGAGCGGGACTCGTGGAAGCTCGACCTGCGGCTGCCCGACGGCGTGCAGATCGAGTTGTTCTCGTTCCCGAACCCGCCGAAGCGGCCGTCGTACCCCGAGGCGTGCGGCCTCCGGCACTTGGCGTTCAAGGTTGCCGACATCCACGAGGCAGTGGCGGAACTGGCCGGGCACGGGGTCGTGACCGAGCCGGTGCGGGTCGATCCCCACACCGGCAAGCGGTTCACGTTCTTCGCCGACCCGGACGGGCTGCCGCTCGAACTTTACGAGCGGTGACGGGGCAGATACCCGGCCGGTGGATGCGGTTCGGGCGGCGGGACCGGGGTTCTGCTCACCGGGCTGGGGGTGTGCCGGATACTCCGGTGCGGTTCAACGGTGATCGGCGTGGGCGAGTTCGCCGCCGTCCCGGCCTTCGTCGCCAGCTTTCGCTTGGCATCGGCTTCAGCCAGATACGCTCTGGCCTGTTCCAGCGAGATCGGAGTGTCCTTGCCCCAGGGAAGCCTGAGCCAGCAATCCCAGCGGTAGATGGACTCGGGTAGCTTGCCCATCTGGCGGGCGAGATACACTGCCGCCGGGCGGCTGAACCGATACCACGGACGGGCAGCCTCCAGGGTGTAGTAACCGTCCTTCCGATACCACTCTTGCAGCACCGGGTCGAACACCAAGTCTTCAAACTCTACCCACCCGTGTTGGCCCCGCCCGCCAGTAGTGGCTTCGCCCAAGATGTACTCGGCAGTAGTGAGTTTGGGATTGGTCTGTAAGAAGTAGATTGCTCTCGGAAAGCATTCGCCGGGAAACCAGTAATTCAGACAGAGCCGCTTGAGTCGCTTTGGAACGTCGGCAATGGCAAGACGAAGGCGTTCCTCGGCCTCGCCAAGCAATCCTGCATAATAGGCCCGGTCGTAACACTTCAGCCCGGTTGCATGCTCGAACAGCGGCTTCGCCTGCCATCTGCCGGTCGAGGCGGCGTGTCCCGAGTCGCATCCGCAGGTGAGCTTCTGCTGGCCGCAGGCCGGGCACCGCTCCATGTCGCAGGCGGGCGTGCGGTGTTCCCCGGCGGGCGTTCCGATCAAGTCCTTGTTCATGGTCTTCCTCTTTGTTGAGATAATCCTCTTGCTGGCGAACAATCACTTGCCCCGTCGCCGTCGCTTCCGGGTGGCTTTCTCCTTCTGCCGTCGTTCCCGGTTCGCCAGCGTCCGCTCGTAGGCGTCGAGCAATCGGAAGGCTTCAGAGAACATCCGGCGAAACTCAAAGCTTCCTTCCCGGTGGTGTACTGACGCTGCGCTCATCAGTTGACACGCCCGGATCACCCGGTCGTCGTTCGCCAGAGGAAACCAGAACCCGTGCTTGGCGGGGTCGGGTATCCAGCCGGGAGGGATCGACTCATACTCCTCGTCGGGCAGGAACAGGATGGACTTCTCACCCATCAGTGTTGGGGTGACGCACACCAGTCCCCGTCCAGCTTGTATCCAGACGCCGTGGTACTCAAGTGTCAGGAACGACCGCTCTTCCCACACCGACCACCCGGTCATGACGGAACCGCCGTGCAGGTCGGCAATCAGTTGGGCGTTGCGGAAACACATTTGGGGGATCGCACCCTGGAAGGGCTCGCTCGGGATGACCACCGGCGACTGCGGCGAGGCGACACGGAGGCGTTCGGCGATAGCCGGGGTCAGAGCGGGGCGCTTCGCAACCTTCAGCCCGTTCCTGACTTGGCGCTTTACTGCTTCAAACTGTGCCGTGGCGTACTGAGCCGTTACCGACTCGGCGTCCGGCGAGATGATGTAGATGTCCGCAGGCGAAAGGAGTGTCTTGGTGGCGTCGGCATCAGTGGCGGGGACATGCAATTCGTACATAGCGTCTCCTTCGACCCCTGTGGGGCCGTGTTGGTGACGCCAGGACGAGTAAAGAGCATTCTTGGCGGTCAGATTGTGGTCGTGACTTCGGCCACGACGGGGTGGATGATACCACGAATCACTGGACTTGTTCAACTGGCTCGGTGCGCACTCCAGGCACGAAATCGAGCAACACGGGTCGTCACCTGTGCCTGATCCGCACGATCTGTTTCGATCCCAAACTGGTCGCTTAGATCGTGACTGCGGTCTTATAAGAGCGACCCAAGCAGGCCGGTTGTGAGTCAGTTTGTGTCCGAAACCTGTTCGGCGAACCGCTGCACCGACTCGGCGTCGGCGTGTAAGCCATACGCCCGCTCGATCCGCCGCCCGCACACCGCCCCGCCGAACATCTCCTTGTAAACGTACTTCACCAGTTTCTCGATCTCGGGCCGCTCCAACCCCGCAGCGATTCGTCGCTCTTGGGCGACGACTTCGGCCCACAGTTTCTTCGTCGAACGCTCCCAGAACCGGCCGACGGTCCCGTGCTTCCGCAGCCGAATCCCTTTCTGGAACAAGAGCCGCTTCCCGGCCCACTTGTCATGTACCAGCCTGCCCTTCGACCACCCGGCGATCTTCGCCTTCACCGAGTACAAGATCGTCGGCTCCTGCTTCTCGATCCGTGCGACGTGCAGGTGCCAGGAAACGGCGGCACGCTTCGGCATCGCCGCCTCGATCACCGTCCTGACCTGCTCCGGTGTCTGGGCCGACCTGCCGACGAAGTGGTAGTGGATGCCGCCCGCCTTCGACGGCTCCCGAACCCAGAAGGCGATCAGCCCACCCTTGCCCAGCTTTTCCGAGACTTTCGACCAAAGCTTCTGGTGGGCGGGCAGGTCGGCCGGGGTCATCGTCCCGTGGAAGTAGATAACCGCCTCCCAGGTGTAATCTGTCTTCGCCAGTCGCCTATTAACCCGCAGCAGGTGGGCCTGTTTCCTTGCCGCCTTCCAGTACAGGTGCAGGCTCTCGGTCCAACTCGTCCGGCCCGGATGGGCTTTCAGGTACTCGGTCGGGTTCACTTGGTACAGCATCGCAGGAGTCCTTCCCCCAGGTCGCTCGTCCGTGGTGCGGACATCCCTGATACCAGAAACCGGGCTTGCCAGTCAAACGGCCGAGACGTGCGGCGGGTCGTCGTCGATTTTTTGATCGAAACCGACGGGATCGACCGGACGTGATGATGACGTGGCCGGAGCAGCGGTGGCGTGGTGACGGCAGTCGAGACGGCAGCAGAAACGGTAGCTGAAAGGGGAGATGGGGAAGTATATTACACTGTAGCCCCCGGTTGCCCCGGCACTTTGGCTCTGAAAAGCCCGACCTTCGCTGCCTTGTTCAGAATCCGCTCCACCCAGACGGCGGTAGCCACCCCGTCCGCCAGCACGCCGACCGTCCCGTCCCCATTTACGATCTCATAGCCGCCTGAAGCCCGTCGCCGGTGCGTGAAGGGGCCGTTCAGCACAGGGGTGTCCACGAGATCGCTCGGCAGAGGGAAGGCCAGATGGTGCCCGGCCTGTTCCAGCAGAGGCACCGTCTTCTCGGCCTTCCAGGCGTAGTGGTAGCCCTGGCCCCTCGACGGTACGGCCACGCAGAAATCCCCGTCGAACGCCCTCGGCGTCGGCCTGTTGCCGTCCCGCAGGCCCACGTCGGTGAGCCACCGGCCGATCTCGTGCGAGGTTGCCCCGAACAACTGGCCGAGTTGGGTCTGTGTCAGGGCCGGGTACTTGTACTTCAACATTCGTCTCCTTTGTCCGGCTCGTCGCCGGTTTCGATCCCAAAGTGCGAGGCGATCACCCGGATGTCCGCCTCGCTGTAGGCCCGCTTGCCCAGGAACCGCTCGGGTTCGGGCAGCTTGCCAGTGGTGTGCAGGTAGGCGATCCGGTACGGCATGACGCCCAACCGCCTCGACACTTCACGCAATGAAAAAAGCTCCATGAGGTAGCTATCCACGACGACGCTGTTTTTATTGCGACAACGAGAAAAATGTCGGGGCCGTTCGGCAGACAGGAGGCAGATCAAGATCGGTCGAGTCGTTCGGCCCCGCCATGCCGTCGGCGAGGAACGGTCGGGCACTCGAATCCGGCCTTGCACCTTTCACTGAAGGCAGCCCAGCACGATGCCAGCGCAGGCGCAGGACAGCCGGGAAAACCATGCTGTACCCGGAGGAACGGTCTGCGAGATATGTTTCGTCATCCTCGATTTGTCTCAACCTGGAACTCATCCAGACGAACTTCGTCCGGCTGACTCTGGCTGTTGCCCTGGTAGGCCGTGACTCGGACGACAAGCTCCTCGTCGGTCAGGGCGTCATACTCGTCCTCCTGCAACAGCCCGAGTTGGGACAGCAAGTTCCAGAGTACCGTCCGCTGTATCTCCACCGGGAATATCGGTGACGCAATCTTCGGCCGATGTGAAGCAAGGAACCGAAGCAACACCTCGGGCAGCGGCGGCTCGGTCGGTTGAGCAGGTAAGGGATCGGGCACCGGGGTGGATGCAGGATCGGGCTGCTTTCCCTTTTTGGCTCTCCTCTCCTCCCACTTCTTGAACTTCGGCTCCCACATCTTCGCCAACTCAGGGTGTTCCCGAATCATCCTGTAGACGGTCCCTCGGCTCACCTTGTACCGCTTGCGGACTACCTCCACCGGCACGCCCTTCATCAAGTCCGAGATCAGCCCGTAGTCCGGCTTAATCCGAGGCGGTCCCGGCGTCTGGAACGCCTTATTCATCCGACCCCTCAACCGTCGCCACTCCTTGACATCGACCTGTCGAGTCCGCTCCGACCTGCGGCAGAAGTTCAACAAATCGCTCAGGGCCGAAAACTGTTCGTTCTCCATTTCGGACATCTCTGTTCAACATGACACCGAGAACCCTGAACAGAGGCTAGGACGCAAAGTCAGCAGTCGCAAGCCAATCGGTCGTTCATTCCAGACAGAAAGCAGACACCCGTGACACCGGCTGTCGTGGGGCCAAGAATCCCCGCACTTTGCGGACACTGGCACACGGAGACAGCACATGAACGACTACACGAGGATGGGCAACGACGAGATCGGGGAGTTCTGCCGGGCGACCCACCGGAAGATGGCGACGGACGTGTACGCCATCGCCAAAGCCATCCAGGTCGTCTACCGGCGGCTCAAGGGCAAGCGACTCAAGGGCAAGCGAGGCAAGTTCAAGGCATGGCGGGATCAGTACGTCCCGTACTTGTCGAAGGCGACGGTCTACCGCTACCTCGCCGTGGCCGAACTAGACCCGGCGGACATCGAGAAGGGCGAGAAGATCACCGACCTTTACCGGCGGCTCCACATTCTCCCGGCCAAGCCGCCGACCACTACCCGTCCGACCGCCACGACGGCCGTGGCCCGCTCGACCAATTGCCGACGCAACCCCCAGGCGTATAAGGCACCGGACTCGATGGACGACCTGATCCGGTTGATCGCCTCGCAGCCAGGGGCTAAGAAGCAAGGACTGACGCCGACCGTCCTCGCCAAGATGTCGGAAGAGTCCATCCGGGACATGGCGAAGCAACTCCGGTCCCCGGCCGGGCAACCAGCCGGTGTCACAGTCGGCGACCACGGCCCCCAAGTGGGTGAGCTACGGGCCTACATCCCGGATGAGGACATCACGCCCGAGGAGGCGGAAGACCGCCGGGAGATGGAACTGACCCTCGCTCTGTCCGTCGCCGGGGACAAGGCCAAGTCGTTCTCGACCCTCGTCAACGCCGACCCGAAAGAACTCCTCGCCTACCTCGGGGAGTTCGGGGTGCGAATGGAGGACATCGCCGCCTTGTCTGCGGCGTGACCGTCCCTGGCTTGCGGATGCAGACCCGCCGGTCAACCCGGCGGGTCTTTCTTTCGCCCAATCCCGAAACGACAGCCGGTGTCAGCTTCGATGCCTGCCGCTCTGTTGCGGCCAGGGTCTTTCCTTCACCGAATCAAAGGAGCCTCAATGTACAAGTACCCCGGAAGCAAGCAGAACAGGAGTCCCGAACTGGCCGAACGCCTGGAACGCCTCGGGCCGACGAGCGAGTACCGGGAGCCGTTCCTGGGCGGGGCGTCGGTCGCCCTCGCCTTCCTTGAACGCAACCCCCAAGTCAACACCGCATGGCTGAACGACCTGCGGCCGGAGTTGATCGCCGTGTGGCGTGCGGTGCGGGATTACCCGGACGAGTTCGGCGAACGGCTCGGACGACTCCCCCGGCACATGCCCACGTTGCAGGAGGAGTTCTACGACGTGGTGGTCGATGTCCGGGCCACAACGTCGGTGCCGAAGGACAAGGACGACCTGCTAGAACTGGCGGTCGCAGCCCTATTGGTGCAGCAGATGTCATTCAACGGCATTCCGGCCGAGACGCCGATCAACGACAACCGGATGCCGTGGAACCCGGCGTTCTACCACGAGAAGGCGAAGTGGGTGTCGGACCTGTTTCAAGGGCGCAACGTGAGACTGACTGTGAGCGACTTCGCTCCGTTGCTGCGGGCACCCGGCGACGCCACCATCTTCCTCGATCCGCCGTACTACATGGAGGGCAACCGCCTGTACCGGCACGGGATGTCGGCCCCCGACCATGCTCGGCTGGCGATGATGCTGCGAAACTGCCAGCACCGCTGGCTGCTGACCTACGACGACGCCCCGTTCATCCGGCGGCTCTACCGCTGGGCGAAGATCGAAACGGTGACGGCGGTTTACCGGAACCGCCCCGATCTCGCCCCGGCTCGGCTGGCGACCGAACTGGTGATTACGCCGGGCTGACTAAGGTCGGATGAACAGGTTGTCGGCGACGACCCGCCGACGGGTCAACGGGTCCGATCCGTTCCCGACGACGTGCCGCCAGTCGAACAACCCTGGCGGCACGTCCGGCGTGGCGTCGATGGCCCGGTCGAGGGAGAGGTACACGCTCCCGAACTGACATGCGACCCAGCCGAAGAACCGCTCGTAGCTGAACGTTCCGACGTAGACCGGCTCGCCGACCGTCCGGTACGGCGGGTCGCAGTACGCCACGTCCCCCGGCCTCGTCTTCACCGAGGAAAAGTCTCTGTGGACGAACTCGACGGCCTGGAGTCGATCAGTCCAGTACCGCACGGTTCGCTCGGTCGCCTCGGGCTGGCGGTTCTGAAGCACGATGTCCCGTAGCCGACAGTACAGTCGTCCGTCCCGCCGGAATACGAACCGCCCGTCCCGAGTCACACGCAGGAGGAAGAACAACTTGAGCGGGTCGTGGTCGAGGTTGAACTCCCGGCGAACCTCGTCGTAGGCCGACTTGTCGGTGTCAGCCAGGAACCGCCACAACCGCCGGTACTCGGCCATCAACGTAGCGGGATCGTTCTTGATCGAGTTCCACATGGCGATCAGCGGGGCGTAGTGGTCACTGGCGACACACCGCTCGACCCGCACGTCCGACTGCAACAGGTGGAGCAGCACGGCCCCGCCGCCGACGAACGGCTCGTGGTAGGTGGCGATCTCATCGGGGAGCAGGGACACGATCCGTGCCGCCTGCCGGTGCTTGTGGCCGGGCCACTGGAACAGGAGCGGTCGCCTCGGCCCCTTCGATGAACCCTCGACGGTATAGCGGGCGGATTCGATCATGCGTCTCGGCAGGCTTGCCTCGGTGAAGGAAGGATAGCATCTGGACGCCCGACTGCCGCTCGAACCGACTGGCACCTGCGGCAGCATGAACTCGGGGCGGGTACTCCGACGAGGCCACCCCACCAACTCACGCACGCAACCGACATGATGTCGGTCGTGACCGCACTTACACTCGTGACACCCACAGGAGCCATACCATGACCACAACCAATCGCCTGCCCGACAATCTGACCGGCCCGTTCGGCTACTACGCCCGGAAGTCGGACAGCAAGTCCGATCTCGGGCGACAGGTGCAGAACATCGACGCCGCCTGCCGGGAGAGCGGGGTCGTCATCCCGAAGAACCTGCGGTACGAGGACACGGGCAGCCGGGACCGGAGCAAGAAGCGGGAGCGGTTCCAGCAGATGCTCCGGGACGCCGAGGCCGGGCTGTTCCGCACCCTGCTCGTGACCAACCTCGACCGCTTCGGGATCGAGGACGCCTTCGAGTGCATCGCCTACGTCCGCAGGCTGCAAGAGTGCCGGGTGACGCTCTACAGCCTGGAACCCGGCGAGGGCGATCTGACCGCCAAAGACCAGCACAACCTCATCAAGCTGATCTTCAAGGCCGAGGGAAGCCGGGAGGAGCAGATCAAGAAGGGCGGGCGTGCCATCACCGGCAAGATTCGGCGGCTCAACGTGGGGGCCAGCTTCCAGGGCGGGCCGTGCCCTTACGGGTACGACAAGCGGTTCGAGTCCCCGACCGGCGTACACCTGTGGACGATCCACCACGAGGGGCCGAAACTCCGGCTCCAGATCGGACCCGACGGCGTGGAACGCCGTTGCGACGGCGACAAAACCACGCACCCCGTCAAGCGGACCGCCGACAAGATTACCCTCGTCCCGTCACGAGACGTGGAACGGGTCAAGGCGGTCAAGCTCATGTTCGACCTGTGGGTGAACCAAGACCTTTCCATCCTGGGCATCTGCAAGAAGCTCAACCAGATGGGCCTTCGCCATTACGGCGACTTCTGGAAGCCCACGGCGGTGAGGGGGATATTGTGCAACCCCGTCTACACCGGCAACTTGACCTTCAACCGCAGGAAGTGGGGCCGGTTCGTCAGCAGCACCAAAGAGGGGCAGGAGATCAAACACGAGACGGACGAGGCGAAGCGGAAGAAGTTCTTCCGCCCCGAGGCCGAGTGGGTCGAGCGGCCGGGTGCCCACGACGCCCTGATCGAGCCGCACGTCTACCTGAAGGCCCAGGCGAAACTCGACGGCTTGAAGAAGACCACCAGCCGCCCGCCCCGGCATCCCGATCTGTGGCTGCGGCGGTTCTGCGTTTGCCACCACTGCGGACAGCCGATGCAGGCCCGGCACGTCGGCGGCATCCCCTACCTAATCTGCGGGCGGCGTAAGAAGGAGGCCAGCATCGGTGCCCCGCCGACCTGCCAGTTCAACAGTGTCCGGCACGAGCGGGTCGAGAAGCTCGTCGCCGAGGAGTTCGGCGATCTGGTGGATCGAACGGCGGGTTATGAGGGCGAACAGCTACTCGCCCTATTCCAGAAGTTCCAGCCCCGGATGCTGGAGCTTGCGAAGTGGCACGTCGAAGTGATCGAGTTCCTGTCGGCGAGGATCAGCGAGCGGTTCGGGGTTAGGTTCGACGCCACAGACCACCGAGAGAAAGTGCAGCGGATGGCAAGCAAGTACGTTTGGGATGAGGACGACCTGCCCGATTGGAGCAAGTCGATGGCAACCATCCGGCGTGTTGTGGCCGAGAACCCGAAGATCGGCGAGTTCATCGACGAGATCGGCAAGCAGTGGGACAGTGAAGTACAAGCCAGCATCGACGCCCTGAAGGCGAAGCACGAGCAGGCGACCGAGAAGTGGGCGGTGGCGAGCCGTGAGCAAGCCCCCATTCTGAAGCGGATTTGTGACGGCCTCGAAACCCAGATGGCCGAGCTTCGGGCAAAGTTGATCCGGCAAAACGTCATGGAGATGGAAGCCATCATCGCCGAGGCCCAGAGCGTCAGTGCCCAAGTGGATAGACTTGCGAAGGTGCTGCGGACTGGTAACGGACACGCAAAAGCCGAAGCACTGAAGCAACTGGTCAAGGAAATCCGACTGGAGTTCGCACCGAAGAAGAGTCACAAGTCCAAATCCAAATTAGTCTTGTGGAAGATTGTGCTTTGTGACGGCAACGAAGTTCGTGCCAGGGTGTGCAAAGCCCCCAGAACCGGCCGTCTGGCTCCAGCAGGTTCATCAGGTTATTGGTGAAGTAATCCGAAACGCGGTCGCGCTCGGCACGACTGCGAATCGCGCGCACGTCAACCACATCGTCACAGACAAGGAGATCGGCGCGGGTCCCTGTGCTTCCGGCGCCAATGCCAAAGGCCGCGACACTCGGCCCGATGCTCTGCGAATCGCGCTGCAGTGTGAAGCCGCGATCCGACCACGGCTTGCTGGCGCGGAGTTTCGGCAGTGCTTCACGCACCGCGGCGTTCTGTGCGATGGTGTCGCGTAGAAAGCGGCTCCGTTCGGCCGCGACTGCGGTTGTCGCGCACACGATCTTGACTCGCAGGTCCGGATTCTTGCCCAGTTCCCACAGCACGCGGCAACAGACCTGGAAACTCTTGCCGTGATCGCGCGGCAACTCGATCAGCGCCTTCGGGTGCGTGTCGAGATGTGCTTGAAGCTCTCTGTGAACATCTCCCTGACGCACCGGTTCGCCGCGTGAATCGGTGAAACACTGCTCAATAAAATCGTTGACGTTCCAGTTTGCCGAAGCGAGCCGGAAGTGTGCGTCTGGCGCGTGTGTGCGGCCATCGCGCGGTCGGGCGCAACCGGGAAGAACCGTGTGAATGCTCATGGTGCCCTCCGTGCGAGAATCGCGGGAGAGACGGGGGACGTGTGATAGCCTGAGTGGAAGACCTTCCATCGGAAAGTATGGGCGATAAGTATACGTTTGTCAACTAAAACCGCGCAATGGAGAGGAAATCTTTTGCCAGTCACCATTCAGACACATGCTGAAGGCGCGACACTCTCACTGCGGGTTCAGCCGAAGGCGAAACGCAACGCGATACTCGGCGAGCAGGCCGGGGCGCTCAAGGTCAGTGTCACAGCCCCGCCTGAAGACGGCCGAGCCAACGATGCGGTACTCGCGCTCCTGCGCGATGCGTTTGGCCTGTCGCGTGCGCAGCTGGCGATCCTCAGCGGTCAGACCAACCGCAACAAGGTCGTGCTGGTTCGCGGCATCACACCTGAGCGGTTGTTCGCGCTGATTGAAGCGAAGGAGTAGCATTCACCTGAACCACTCTCGGCGAGACCGTGCGCGTTCGCCGAACGACGAACCATTCCACACTGCCAACGACACAGGCGTATGGTGTGAGACCCAACATCACACAACCGGCGATGCTCACCCAGGTGGCTTCCGCCGGAATCACCGCCAGCCACACAGTGACAGGCACACCCGCCGCGCACATCGGCCGCAGCCAGCTCGCCACAAGATACGCACCCGCGCCGACTTCCAGCGTACGGCAGGTGTAAACGATCACGAAGAGGCAGAACAACACGTTTGGTACCGCGACAGCGACCGCCACGCCAACGACTCCGAACGGCCCCACGAGCGCGAGGCTCAGCGCGAGATTCGCGGCAGCTTCCACAAGCGCCAGCCGTGCGAAGAGTGTGAGTTTCCCCATTCCATAGAGGATGCGTGAGGCGACCGACTGCGCCACGCCCAGTGTGAGCGTAGTGGAGAGCACCATCATGGGGGGGAAGCACCAGTCCGCGTATTGCGGGCCACCGACCCAGCGCGTGAAGAACGGTCGACCGAACGCGATCAGCCCCATGTGAATGGGCAGCACGAGATAGAGCACCCAGCGTGTGCCGTCGAGGAGGACACGGCGAACACCGTCGAGGTCGCCGGTGGCCTCGCGCTGGCTCACCGCAGGAGTGAGTGTCGTCGTCGCGGAGCGGAGGAGATTCTTCGCCAGTTCCACCAGTCGCGCTGCCAGCGCATAGTGTGCCGCTGCCGCAACCGTGAGGAAGCCGCCCACAATCACAGCCCCGGTCTGCACCGTGATGCGGCCAGCGAGCATCGCCAGGAACGCATCCACGCTGTAGCCCTTCACCGCGCGGAGTGTCTCGCGGTCGATCAACTGCGTGGAGAGTTTCAACCCTGGTAAGAAGCGGAAACTGAGTGCCGCAACGGTAGCGTGTTCCGCAAGATTGACCAGAGTATAGACGACTGCCAGATGCAGCAGGCCCGGCCGTGTCTCCATCACCCAGACAATCCCACCCACGCGCAGCAGCAAGAAGAGAAGCCGAACGGCGCTCTTGGCACCGAATCGCTGGAGGCCGTCGAGGATGGTGGGGAAAACGCTCAGCGGTAGCGTGAGCGCGAGATTGGCGAGCATGAGCAGCATGAACGGCAGAACGTCGCCAGGTGTACCGAGTTTCCGCTCCAGCGCCGGAGCCACGAACGGCGTGACGACCCCGCCCACGAGCAGGACACCGCACGCGGCCAGCACAAACAACCCGAAGCAGGATGAGACGATGCGGTTCAGGCTATCGCGCTCTCCGACCGCGTGGTGCCTGGCGACAAATCGCACCAGACAGGCTGCGATGCCAAGATCGAAGAGGGTGAAGTATGCGAGGATGCTCTCGACGACGCACCAGGCACCGTAGCGAGCATCGCCGAGCGAACGGACGAGGTATGGGGCGAGAAAGAATCCGACAGCCAGAGCGGCCGCGAACGCCGCCCAGTTTGTGGCGGCCCCAACGAAAAGAGAACGACGAGTCGAATCGCGAACGTCCATGTCCGCCCAGTGGTGGTGAAATCCGAGCGAGTGAGTCACGCCGAGCGGGAGAGTGTGGGGCAGAACCGTGGGCGATACAAGGCCAGTTCCCCCCCCCCCCACCCCACTCAGTCGGACGCCTTACCGCGTTTCTTTTTGGGCGTATCGACCTCCGCGCCGATGGCGGCCAGTTCCGCGGCGGCTTCCTCCTCGTCCTTCGCGGCGGCTTCTTCCAGCGCAACCGGATCGACTACCTTCGGCATGCGCTTCTCGCGCACCAGTGCAGCGATCTCGTCGCGGATGGCCGGGTTATCGCGCAGAAACTGGACGACATTGCTCTTCCCCTGTCCCAGTCGCTGCTCCTTGTAGGAGTAGAACGAGCCGCTCTTCTCGACGATCTCGTCTTCCTCCGCGAGTTTGAGCAGGTCGCCCTCGAAGTCGATGCCGCGGTCGTGAAGTAGTTCGAACTCGGCGGTGCGGAACGGCGGTGCCACCTTGTTCTTCACCACCTTCACCACGGTCTCGGCGCCCAGCGGTTCGTCGCCATCCTTGATCACCGAGCGCCTGCGCACTTCGAGTCGCACACTCGCGTAGAACTTCAGGGCGAGGCCGCCTGTGGTTGTCTCCGGGTTGCCGTACATCACGCCAATTTTCTGACGAATCTGGTTGATGAAGATCAACGAGGTCTTGCTCTTGTTGATCTGCGGATTCAGAATGCGCAGCGCCTGACTCATCAGGCGGGCTTGCAGGCCGACCTTCGCCTCGCCGATCTCGCCGTCCTGGATCTCGCCCCGGGGCACCAGTGCCGCGACCGAGTCGATGACGATGATGTCCACGGCGTTGCTCTTGATGAGCATCTCGGCGATCTGGAGCGCTTCTTCACCGTAGCCAGGCTGCGACACGAGCAGGTTATCGAGATCCACACCCAGCCGCTTGGCCCAACTGGGATCGAGTGCGTGTTCGGCGTCGATGTACGCTGCGACGCCCCCTTGCTTCTGCGCATTGGCAACCGCATGCAGCGCGAGTGTCGTCTTGCCGCTCGACTCGTTGCCGTAGACCTCGGTGATTCGCCCGCGCGGGATGCCTCGACCGCCCAGCGCAATGTCCAGCGACATCGATCCCGTGGGGATACCCTCCACGTCCAGCGCCGTCATGTCTCCCAGCGACATGATCGAGCCTTTGCCAAACGCTTTTTCGATGGCCTGAAGGGCGTTCTTCAATTCCTTGTTGCCGCCCAGGTTGTCGCTCTCTTTCTCCTTCGACTTGTTCGATTTCTCGGCCATGTCTGCCACTCCCATTGAGTTGGTGATTGTTTGGACTGGTGCAGAGTAACACGCCTCTGGCTGCAACCCCAGGTCAGTTGCCAGATGGGAAAGTGGGAAAACCGAAATCCGTGAGCGTCGTCGTCGAAAAACAGAGCGCGGGTGCCAGTCTGACACTACTCTGAAGCATGGAACGTGATTTCATCCGAACCACCCGAGGCGAACACATGGACCTGACTGCGTATATCCGCGACGTACCGGACTTCCCCAAGCCGGGCGTGCTGTTCAAGGACATCATGCCGCTTGTGGGCAATCCGGAGGCGTTCACCTTCGCAGTCAACGAGATGTGCCGGCAGGCAGCGTCTCGCCAGGTGGACGCCATTGCAGCAGCCGAGGCCCGCGGATTCCTCTTCGCCGCGCCAATGGCACTCCAGATGAAGACACCGCTCATCCCGCTTCGCAAGCCAGGGAAGTTGCCAGGCGCGACGCGCAGTTACAAGTACGATCTGGAATACGGCTCGGCGGAACTGCATGTGCATGCCGATGCGATTGCGAAGGGTGCCCGCGTGCTGCTGGTGGATGATGTGCTGGCCACGGGCGGCACGATGGCTGCAGCGTGCAAGCTGGTGGAGGAGGTTGGTGGTGTTGTCGCCGGTTGCGCGTTTCTGATGGAACTGTCGTTCCTCAGTGGCCGCGCGCCGCTCGCCGGCCGCGACGTGTTCACCCTCATCACATACTGACACGCGGATGTAGACCGATGCCCATGGTGCGTTGCCCCGGTTGCAATGAAGAACTGGAACTCGACAACGCATATCGCGACTGGCGCGTGCGTTGCCCGCAGTGTGGGCGCGAATTCGTGCCAGGAGAGTCGGAACCGCCGCCGCCGGAAGCTGAGGAAGCGGAAGTCGACGAGGAGTTTGTCTACGGCTATCAGGGCGCGGCGCGTGAAGAGGCGCTGGCACTGGTCCGCGGTCCCGGTCTAGCACTGGAAGTGACCGGCTGGCTCACATTCGCGCTGTTCGGAGTTGGGTATCTCATCGTGGTCATCGGCGCGATGAGCGGCGGCAACGACGTTGAGGGATTGCTTTGCGTCGGCTGTTGCTCAGGGATCTTCGTACTGCCGTACGCACTGGGAATCGCGCTGGGTGGCAGGCACCTGCGGCGACTCACGAGCCGGAACTGGGCGATGGCCGGCGCAGTCCTGGGACTGATGGGCTTTCTGAGCTGCCTCGGCGTGATCCACGGCGTACTGGGCATCTGGGCGCTCCTGGTGATTGACAAACCCGTGGTACGCCGCGCCTTCGACCTACCTGCCACGAACCGGCGGCAGTGGGACTAACCCACCCGCCAGCGACGAGGCACACACGCACCCCATCCTCCGGAGTGCGTGTGTCATTTATTGGAAGCAACACGATGTGAGTGAACCGACATCTGGGGAACTCGCGGGTTCAACGGAGACCGAACTTTCCACCCCGCCAGACGTAGAAGAATCTGGGCGCTCACAGCCCACCGCTCGCCGCCCAACGCCCACCGCCCAACGCCCACCGCCTGGTGCTCATGCCATCGAGAATGTAACGGCGCACAGCGTGGGCTTGCTCGCGTGGCCGCCGTGTGGTGAATTAAAGGGACGAGAGTTGCGGAGGATTTAACCATGTGTTGCGTCGGAAAGTGGTTCGCGGCGTTCACTGTTGCGACTGCGGCAAGCGTCGTGGGGTTCAATCTCTACAGTGTCACGGCCGCGGAGCCGCCCAAGAAGGAGGCGAAGGCCACCGACCTCACGGCACTACAAGATGCAGTGAACGTGGCCTCAAAACGCGGCGCGAACGTCGATGCGATTCGCGAGGCCCTTGATGCATTCGCGAAGGTCGCGCCTGCGGCCAAACCCAACAGCGTGCCGCCTGAATTGCAATCGCTGCGTGATGCAGTGGACATGGCCGCCAGCAAGGGCGAAAACGTCGATGGCATCGCGAAGGAGTTGGAGATTGTGGAAATGGCTGTCGCAGGCAAGTCGCTGGCCAAACCGAAACCCGAACCCAAGCCCGATCCGAAACCCGAACCGAAGCCGTTCCCTGGATTCCCTGGTCTCCCGGATGTGCCAGGCTTCCAGCCCATTCCGTTGGGCGGCTTTGGCGGCATCGACGTGAGAGGATTCGACAAGGCGATGGAGTTGCGCCGCATGGCCATCGAATTGATGATGAAGAACCCGCGCGATCCGGATGCCCAGAAGATGCTCCGTGAGGCCAACAAAGCGATGCTCGGCGCGGTGCGCGGCGGAGCCGGAGCCGGTGCCGGTGGGATTATCCCCTTCGCGCCCCTGTTCGGCGATCCTGGCCGCGTGCCCGATCGTGCCCGCCTCGGCATTCGCATGGAGCGGGTTCCGGCAGTCGCTGCCGATCAACTGGGCCTCGATCCCAACACCGGACTTGTCGTCTCGATGGTGATGCCCAATTCCGCCGCGGAGAAGGCCGGACTGAAGGTTCACGACATCATCGTGCAGTTCGCCGGCAAACCGGTGGACGGCAACATGGAGGACTTCGTCCGCCGTGTTGTCGCGGTGAAGAAAACCGAAAAGGTGGACATGGTGGTGCTACGAAAAGGGAAGAAAGTGGAACTCAAGGGGATAACGCTGCCCGAAGCCGACAAGCCAGCCGCCGGCTTGCCGCAACTGCGGCCGAATGCGTTCTTCGATCTGCCAATCAATCCGGCGTTCGGCCGTGCCCGGCTGCCCGCCGGCTTCGGCACTGTAAGTTACTCCACCACCGACGGCGCGTTCACGCTCAAGGCCACGAAGGGCGATGCCCACTTCGTCCTGACGGGTACCGTGGATGCCGACGGCAAGCCGACAGTGACAAAGGCCACCGTTGAGGAGGGCGACAAGACGCACAGCGCGGCGTCGATCGCTAAACTACCTGAGGCGTTCCGGGCCGATGCTGAGCAGTTGCTCAAGGCCATCGCGCCACGCTGAGACACCAGTAAGCGTTCGCCCATTGCTCGCACGTCTGGAAGGAGATGCTCATGCGCCGAATGGTATTGCCGGCTCTGGCCGGCCTCTTCCTGAGTGTCGCGAATGCTTCGGCCGAATCGCCCGACCCAAAGGTAGCGGCCGTGAATCTCGACGAGTTGAAGTACGCGGTCGCCGTGGCGCACAAGCGCGGTGACAACGTCGAGGCCGTCGCAGTGGCACTCTCCGCCTTCGAGAATGCGTTGCCGAAAGCGACGATCAAGCCGGGTGAGGTGCCGCCCAAACTGACCGCGCTGCGTGCGGCAGTGGAGGTTGCCTTCAAGAAGGGCGAGAATGTGGAAGCGATCTCGAAGGAGCTGGGCCACATTGAGAAGGCGCTCACAGGCAAGGCATTTGAGCGTGTCAAGGCGCCGGACCCCGTGGTCGAACCGGAGCCAGCGTTCCCCTTTCGTCCAGGCCGACCCAGACGCGGCTTCGGTCGGGCGGACGGCTTCGGCGGCGGCCGCATCGTGATCGGTGGCGGCAACTTCAACTCGACCGCCGTCACGATCAGTAACAACAGCTTCACCATTCGGGCACGCCGGGACAACGTGAATTACACCATCACCAGCCCAGCCCAGGCGAAGGACACGTTGAGGATCGTCATCCGTGATGGCGAGAAGATGGTTGAAGCCACCGAGGTCAAGAAGGTGCCGGAAAAGTATCGCCCGGCTGTTGAAGAGTTGTTGAAAATGGTGAAGCGGTAATCGCGTCGGTATCCTGGTGCGGCGGCCGCATGCGTCCGATCCGTGGACGCATGCGGCCGTCGCGCTGATAACGCTCACTTCTCGCTGTGTCGCAGCACACGCCCGCCAAGTAACTCCTGGAACGTGCCGTCCTTCACCTCGGCCTTGCCGTTGACCAGTACCCACTTCAGCCCCTTTGGGAACTGGTGGGGCTTGTCGAAGGTCGCGGTGTCGCGGAAGGTTTCGGGATCGAACACCACCACATCCGCGAAGTAGCCAGCCTTCAGATAGCCGCGGTCCTTCAGTTTGAGAATGTCGGCCGGAAGGCCAGTGGAAGCGCGGACTGCCTGTTCCACGGGAATGAGCTTCTCCGCGATGGCGTAGTGGCCGATCTTGCGCGGAAAAGTGCCGTAGTTGCGTGGGTGCGGCACCGAGACGCCGAAGGTCTGCACGCCGCCGTCACTGGCTGTCGCCACCCACAGTTGCTTCATGTAAACGCGCACGTCTTCCTCGTTCATACTGAAGTTCACGACTTGCGCGCCGCCGTTGCGTTCGATCTCCAGCACGATGTCGATGGGTTGCTTCTTCTCGGCCGCGGCGATGGCGGCGATCCGCTTCCCCTGCCACTTCGGATTGGGTGCGTAACGCGCGATCTGGATGCGCTGCGCACGTTCGGCGTCGAGTTCTTTCTCAATGGCAGCCTTGATCTTCGGTCCGGTCGTTGGGTGATCGAGCCGGGCGACGAAATCCTTGCGCGAACCCTCACGGTAGCGTGACGGCACCACGGTGGCGCTGAGCGACGTGGAACTGGCGATGTACGGATACTGATCCGCGGTCACGTCCTGGCCGCGCCTGCGTGCGTTCTCGATGAGCGCCACGGCCGCGCCGGAGTTCCCCCATGCGGCAGAGCCGCTGGCCTTGATGTGCGAAATGTGAACGCGGCAGCCCGACTTCTTGCCAATGGTGATGGCCTCCTCGATGGCGTCGAGCAGCCGCCCGGACTCGTTGCGGATGTGGCTCGCATACAGGCCGCCGTGCCGGGCCGCAACCTTCGCCAGTGCCGCAATCTCATCGGTCTTCGCGTAAGTACCGGGGTTGTAGATGAGACCTGTGGAGAGGCCCCAGGTGCCATCCTTCATGGCCTGTTCCACCAGCTTTTCCATCCGCTGGAGTTCCGCATCGGAGGGCGGACGGTTGACGTTGCCCATTGCGGCATTGCGGATGCTGTTGTGGGGAGCCAGGAGTATGACGTTCGTGCCTGTGCCGCTGGCTTCGAGTTTCTTGAAGTACGCGGCGGCATCAACCGGGCCAGAGCCACAGTTCCCGGTGATCGCGGTTGTACAGCCCTGCATGACGTAGTTCTTGTTAGCACGCCCAGTCTTGCGAGTAAGGCCCGAATCGCAGTGCGTGTGGAGGTCGATGAAGCCGGGGCAAACCACCAGCCCCTTGGCGTTCACTTCCGTCGCGCCTGCGAGTTTCCCCAACGTGCCCACGGCCGCGATCCGGTCGCCCTTCACATGCACATCGCCAACGAATGGCTTGCCGCCCGTGCCGTCGTAGATTGTCGCATTACGAAAGACGATGTTCGTCTCTGGCTCGGCGGCAATGGCCCGCGTGCCCGTGCCCAGCGCGAATGCGACTACAAGCGACAGAGTGAGTCGGTTCATGAGGAATCTCCTGCGGGAATGAGGCCAAGTGTAGCGGCCAGCGGCCTGCCGTGCGACGCTCAAACTTTCGATCCGGTACCATTCGAGTTGATGACTTCCGCGCGTTCGCGGGTACCATATGAGCGGCGGCCAGGTGACATCCCATCTGGCATGGGAGGCTCTCCATGATTCGCGTTGCGAGGATCCTCTATCCCACCGACTTCTCGAGCTACTCGAATCAGGCGTACTTTCACGCCGTCGGGCTGGCGGAAGCATACGGTGCGAAACTCACTGTCGTGTACGTTCATACGCCAGGCACGCCAGGCGACAGGAAACACTGGCAGAGCCAGTTGGAACAGGTCCGCCCGGCCAACCCAAAGATTCCGGTAAGCCACGTTCTGCTCGAAGGCGATCCGGCAGCGGAAATTGCCCGGTACGCGGCCGATGCGGGTATCGACGTGATCGTGATTGGCACTCACGGACGCACTGGGGTGGATCGGCTCGTGATGGGCAGCGTGGCCGAGCGCGTGATGCGCGAAGCTCCGTGTAGCGTACTGGTGGTGAAACTTCCGAAGGGCGTCAGCGGAGCCGAGTCGCCGGTCGCTGCCAGCCCCGCGGCCCGGCACTGAGTCGAGGAAACGGCGTGTCGACATCCGACGAAGAATCGCCCGCCCTCCCATTCCCCGATGACTTCCGGTCAGCGGTTCTCGCGCAACTGGCCGCCGTCCGACTCTCCGTGATCGAATGGGAATCGGGCGGCATTCGCGTCCGGCCCGACGACGGCGAGGAGCAGTACGTCGGGCTGACCAATCTCTACCGCCGCGCCAGGGCCGCCGACCACTCCGAGTGGTCGGAGATGATCCGCGGCTTCATCCAGCGCATCACGGCATCAAAGGTGCAGGACATCCCGGACGACCTGAATACGGTCGCGGATCGCATCCGGCCACGTCTCGGCCGCCCCTTCGACCGTACCCAGCATCACCCCTGGGGTATCCCACTGCCAGGCACCGGGCTGGAAATCACGCTGGTCATCGACTTTCCGCACACGATGGCTTACCTCACGGATGCCATGCTCAAGAAGAGCCGTCAGAAGGGCGAAGACCTGCTCGACCTGGCGCTGGAGAACTTGCGGAATGCGACTCCTGGCGACTACTTCGAGCGGGCCAGCGACGAACTCGACATCTACGTCGGCAGTCAGGGCGACGGCTACGATGCGACGCGCGCGCTGCTGATCGAAGAACTGATGCCCGAATCACCCGCAGGCTACTGGGTGGCGATACCCTGCCGCGAGGAACTGGCGGTGTGGCCTGTGACCTTCGAGGCGTTGGCCCGCGTGCATGTGCTGAAGATGTTCACGGAAGAAAACTACCGCGAACACGCCTACCCCATCACCGATGAGGTGTTCTGGGTGTGGCAGGGCACCTGGTACCGCTTCGGCATCAACTTGAAGGACAACGATCTGGTCATCGACGCGCCCGAACCCTTTGGCGAGGCGCTCGAGGAACTGCGGGGAGAACCCGAGGAAGAGTGAGCATCTTGCATGTGGCTGGAATCGCGTTCGCAGTACCTGCCTGCTCACGCGGGCCGTTCGACGACTGAGTATCGAGCTACCAGCGTTCGACCGTGGGCTACTTCTTACAAACTATCGTTCACACCCGGCGGAATTAAGGGGCACGCAAAGTGTTCGCGACCCGAAGGATTTCGTACGGGCGCCGTTGACGACATTGAGACGAAGAGTTAAGAGTGAAGTGTTCAGGTTCTTCCGATTCGACTACTGGCCGATTTCGGGCTGCTCCGCCTGTGCCGGGCGGTACTGAAAATCAATAACCCCAAGGAGTTCCGACATCCCACCCCCAGACCGCAGCAACGCACCTCGCGGGCCTGTTGGCCCTCGCATGAACGAGGCGATCAAGATCACACCTATCCGACTCATCGGCGCCGAGGGTGAACCACTCGGTATCGTCCCCACTGCGCAGGCGATGGAAATGGCCCGCGAAGCCGGCCTCGACCTGGTCGAAGTAGCCGACCGCGAACGTCCGCCCGTTTGTAAGATCATGGACTACGGCAAGTTTAAGTATGCCCAGTCCAAAAAGGCTCACCAGAAAACACACCAGCAAAAGCTGAAGGAAATCCGTGTTCGCCCCAAGACCGGCGATCACGACGTTCAGACCAAGATCAATCAGGCACGACAGTTCCTCGAACATAACGATAAAGTGCAGGTGAACGTGCTGTTTCGCGGTCGCGAGATGCAGCACATCGAAGAAGGGCAGCGCGTCATGAACCAGGTGCTCGAAGCCCTGGCCAACGACTGCAAGATCGAATCACCGGCACGCATGGAAGGCAAGCGGATGGTGGCGCTTCTCGCGCCCAAGCCAGGAGGACCCGGTGAGAAGCGCGGAACGCCCGCCAAGCCCAAACCTCAGCCGCAACCCCAGACCGCTGCTCCGAAACCACCGTCGCCCACCGTGTAAGGCTCATTCTTCCCTGTTCCGCGTCAAGAATGAGTTGTGAGCATGTAGCTGATAGCTACATGCTCACAGCGATCACTACTTCGCCCCGATGGCCCACAGGTAATTGTAACCGCGGAAGTAGACGCGGCCGTCGGCGATGGCCGGGCCAGCGAAGATCGTGTCTGGCAGCGAGTTGGTCGCCACTTTCTGGAACTCCTTCCCCGCCTTCACCACGTCGGTCTTGCCGTTGGACGCAGTGACGTAGATGTTCCCGTCGCCGCTGGCAACCAGTTGCGCCCGGTGGACGAACCTGGTGAGGTTCTCCCGGTAGACCTGCTTCCCCGTGCGGGCTTCCACCGCATAGAATGGGCCGTCGCCCGTCCAGTACACCTGGTCGCCGATCCGGATCGGCCCCACCACATCCGGGGTGCGGATCGTGCTGCCAGGGATTCGCCACAACTCGGCCTTGTTCTCCGGGTCGATGGCTCCCTTCGCCCCAACGGGATCGAAGGCGACTGTCGGTCCGTCCTTGCACGAAGGCACCACGATGAGATCGGGCGTCATCAGCGGGCACGATACGAACCGCCACGCGCCGTTCGAGCGCGGATTCAGCCCCGCGACGCGCCACACTTCCTCACCGTTGTCGATCTTGTGACCCGTGCAGTAGTCGTTGCCATGCGCGACCAGGAGCGGGCCGCCCTTCCCTTCCCAGATGAAGGCCGAGGCATACACATCGGGGCTTTCCGTGCGGACCGTAGACGGAACCTTCACGTAGCCTGCGCGGTCCACGGCCCACTCTTGCTTGCCGGTGAGCGCATCGAGTTTCACCAGTTTCTGCGAGTTGCGGTGCATGACTTGGAGATAGAGCTTCCCCTTGTACAGCGCCGGAGTCCAGTGACAGCCAAACTGGATGTTGTACTTGCCGTACTTCTGGAGGTTAGCGTCCCACACGGGCTTGCCGTCCACGGTGAAGCACGCCAGCGCGCCGTTGCTGGCGGTGGCCCAGACGTGCTTGCCATCGGTGGAGCAACTCGCGGAAGCGTCGGACACCTCCGCGCCCGACGGGTTGCGGTAACGCTTGGCCCCGGAGTCGGAGAGTTTCTGTTTCCACTTCTCCTTGCCATCGGTGCCGATGCAGAGCAGGACAATAGCATCGCCATCCACAGAGGTGACAAAAATCTGGTCGCCCCAGACGGCCGGCGTGCCCGTGCCCATGCCCGGAAGTTTGCACTTCCAGACGATATTCTTGTCGACGCTCCACTCGGTGGGGATGTTCTTCTCGGCCGAGTGGCCGTCGTTCCTGGGGCCGCGCCACTGCGGCCAGTTATCGGCGGAGGAAGTCGCGGCGGTCGCGAACACGAAGGCCGCGGAGAGGAGCAATCGCTTCACGGATGGGTTCCTTAGGCGGAAGTTGAAGGTGGGTACGCAGTGAGGGTACCGGCAAGCACGGTGTCGTTCAACTGCCAAGCTCAACCTGCGAGGCTGATTCACGCCTACCAACGGTGGGTGATGGAGGCTGCTTCGGCCCACGCACTGGTGAAGAAGTGAACGCATCGGCCTGCCGCACGCGCAGCGCATCGTTACAACACACTCTCGTAGGGCCGGCTTCCCGCCGATCCTGGCTCCGACAGGCGAGCAGCCTGTTTCACTCCGAGGTAAGTCCGTGGGTGTCGTCGTTCAGAAGTTCGGCGGGTCGAGCGTCAAGGATGCCGAGCGCGTGATGGAAGCGGCTCGCAAGGCGATCCGCGCCAAGCACGCTGGTAACAAGGTCATCGTCGTTGTCTCCGCGCAGGGCAGCACCACGGACGACCTGATTGCGAAGGCCGCCGAGATCACTGGCGCCCCATCGGCTCGCGAGATGGACATGTTGCTGGCCACTGGCGAGCAGATTTCCATTGCACTGACGGCGATGGCGATTCACGAACTGGGCGAACGGGCTGTCAGTTTCACCGGACCGCAGATCGGCATCGTCACTGATAGCACCCACCGCAAGGCGCGCATCAAGAAGATCGATACGCAACGGCTCACCGAGGCGCTCGACGCCGGGCACATCGCCGTCATCGCCGGCTTCCAGGGGGTGGACGAACTCGGCGACATCTCGACACTCGGTCGCGGCGGCAGCGATACCACGGCCGTCGCGGTGGCCGCGGCGCTCAAACTCGCTGGCTACGAGGTTCAGTGCGAAATCTATACCGACGTGGACGGCGTTTACACCACCGATCCGCGCATCGTGCCCGACGCTCGCAAGATGGATGCCATTAGTTACGACGAGATGCTGGAGATGGCCAGCATGGGCGCTGGCGTGATGCATTCACGATCCATCGAGTTCGCGAAGAAGTTCGACGTGCCGCTGATGGTTCGCAACGCGCAGTCGGACACCATCGGGACGTGGATCGTTCCCGAAGAGCCGTGGATGAGCGAAATCCCGGCGTGTGGCGCGGCGCTGGCCGCCGACGAGTCGCGGCTGGCGCTCGAAGGTGTCCCCGACCGCCCTGGCGTGAGTCACCGCGTCTTCGCGGCTCTCGCCGATGCGAACATCGCAGTGGACATGATCGCGCAGAGTGTGGGCGATGGCGGCCGCGCCACCATCGGCTTCACCGTGCTCAACTCGGAACTCGACCGCACCCGCAAAACGCTCGCGCCGCTCGTGGCCGAACTCGGTGCGTCGCTCAACGAGACCGGCAAGGTGAGCAAGGTATCGGTGGTCGGCGCCGGGATGCGTGTCATGGCCGGTGTCGCGGAGCGCATGTTCCAGGCACTGGCAGCCGAGGGTATCAACCTGAAGATGATTACCACCGGCGACATCAAGATCAGTGTGCTGGTGGACGAGGATGGCGCGGCGGAATCGGGCGTGGTGGAAACGCCTGCCGGCGAGCCAATCAAGAAGGCTCACCTGGAGAGTCGCAAGGCCGTGCGTGGACGGCGGGCACTGCGGGCGGTTCACGCGGCCTTTGCGCTGTCGAGGCCGCGCAAGGGTGCCGGTGAGAAGACCGAAGGAGAGTTCAAGCCGCGGCCGAACCCGCTGCTTGTGGCCGGCGCGAAGGACCGCGAGGCCGCCATCGCGCGTCTCGATGGGATGGAGGATGTGCTGGTTAGCGGCGTGCATCTGAACACCGAGCAGAGCCGCATCACCATTCACGACATCCCAGACCTGCCGGGGAACTGCTCCACAATCTTCAACGCCGTGGCCACCAGCGGCATCCTCGTGGACATGATCGTGCAGAACCAGAGCGGCCCGTCGAAGGCAGAACTCTCCTTCACCGTGCCGCGCGCCGACCTGACTCGCGCCCTGAAGCGCACGCAGGACGTGGTCCGCAGCATCGACTCGAAGTGCCGCGTGGTCGGCGACGGTGACATCGCGGTGCTGTTCGTCTTTGGTGTGGGGATGCGGACACATACCGGAGTGGCCCGCACGATGTTCGGCGCGCTGGCGGCGAAGGGAATCAACATCGCCATGATTAACACCAGTGAAGTATGTGTGGGGGTAGTAGTCGAACTCGCTCGCGGCGAGGAGGCACTCGCTTGCCTCAAGGAAGCGTTCAAGTTGAAGTGAATCCCGCCCGACCCGCGTGAGGGCTTCCGATGGAGCGCTGGGTCCTGTTCGCGTTCGCGTCGATGGCGTTCGCGGGGGTCACATCGGTCATTGCCAAGCAGGGGCTGACTGGCATATCGGGCGACCTGGGGTTGGTCGTTCGCACTTGCTATGTCTTCGTGCTGGTCCTCGGCTTCGGGGCTCTCGTGGTTCCGCGTTCGGAACTGGGCAAGCTCACCTCGTCAAACCTGCTCTGGCTGGGGCTTTCCGGGGTCACAACCGCTGTCTCGTGGGTCTTTTATTACCGGGCGTTGAAAGAGGGCGAAGTCTCCACCGTCGCCGTGATCGACAAGGGAAGTTTCGTTGTGGCGGTGATACTGGCGTGGCTTGTTCTGGGTGAGAAGTTCACGCCGCGTGTGGCATGCGGCGCGGTCCTGATCCTCGCCGGATTGCTCGTCGTCGCGCGGAAGTAGTGCGCCACGCGGAACGCCGATGACCTTCCCCACCGGATACTCTTCGCTTTAACCCGGCGCTTGACTCCACTTTACGCTGCGAGACAATGGCCAGCGATCGCTTCGCCCTCTTCAGGAGATGACTCATGGCCACCGCGACTGCAACTCAGGGGGCAGATGCCGCCCGCTCAGGCAAGCCCAGGCATGCCCGGCCAAAAGTTTCCGACCAGAAGATGCTCATCGGCGGGAAGTGGGTGAATGCGCAGAGCGGCAAGACTTTCGAGACGATCGACCCAACCAGCGGGGCGGCGCTCTGCAATGTGGCCGAGGGCGACAAGGCCGACATCGACCTCGCTGTTAAGGCGGCACGCGAGGCATTCGAGCATGGGCCGTGGGCGCGGATGGACGCCGCCGGGCGCGGCCGGTTACTCAACAAACTCGCCGACGCCATTGAATCGCACAAGGATGAACTGGCCGCACTGGAATCGCTCGACAACGGCAAGCCGATCGGGGATTCACTCGCGGCCGACGTACCGCTGACCATCGCCTGCTATCGCTACTACGCAGGGTGGGCCGACAAGATCACCGGCCAGACGCTCCCCATCGCCGGGCCATACTTCAGCTACACACGGCACGAACCCATCGGCGTGGTGGGGCAGATCATCCCATGGAACTTCCCACTGCTCATGCAGGCGTGGAAGTGGGGACCGGCGCTGGCCTGCGGCAATACCATTGTGCTCAAGCCCGCCGAGCAGACGCCGCTGACCGCGCTGCGTGTCGCGCAACTGGCCCAGGAAGTCGGCTTCCCGGATGGCGTGATCAA
Source organism: uncultured Frigoriglobus sp. (assembly GCA_964422915.1). GTDB lineage: Bacteria > Planctomycetota > Planctomycetia > Gemmatales > Gemmataceae > Gemmata. Next base: position 33,843 of record CAYRDG010000027.1, read on the forward strand.
TGTTGTGCCTGGCTACGGCCCAACCGCCGGCGCCGCACTGTCCAGCCACATGGACGTGGACAAGATCGCGTTCACCGGAGAGATGAACAACGGCAAGATCGAGATGACCGCCGCCGCGTAATAGAACCTCAACTCTGTGACGCTGGAACTGGGCGGCAAGTCGCCGAACATCGTCTTCGCCGATGCCGATCTCGACGCAGCCATCGAGGGGGCGTACTTCGGCCTCTTCTTCAATCAGGGGCAGTGCTGTTGCGCCGGCTCGCGCCTCTTCGTGCAGGAGAGCGTGTACGATCAGTTCGTGGAGAAGATCGCGGCGAAGGCGAGAAGCCGCAAGGTGGGCGACCCGTTCAGCCTGGAGACGGAGCAGGGGCCGCAGGTGTCGCAAGAGCAATTCGATCGCGTCATGGGTTACATCGAACACGGCAAGAAGGACGGGGCACGGATGCTGCTGGGCGGCAGCCGCGTGGGCGACCGCGGCTTCTTCATCCAACCCACGGTCTTCTGCGATGTCAAGGATGAGATGAAGATCGCGCGGGAGGAGATCTTCGGGCCAGTCATGAGCATCCTGAAGTTCAAGGATACCAATGAGGTCCTGGAACGCGGCAACCGGACGCTCTACGGTCTGGCGGCGGCCGTGTGGACACGCGACATCCAGAAAGCGCTGCGGCTGGCCAATGGGCTGCGTGCCGGGACGGTGTGGGTGAACTGCTACGACGTATTCGACGCCGGTGCGCCGTTCGGCGGCTTCAAGATGAGTGGCATCGGTCGCGAACTGGGCCAGTATGCGCTCCAGCTCTACACGGAAGTGAAGACGGTCACGATGGCGATGTGACGGTAACCAACAATGGGCCGCTGGCCGTCGCCGCGCATGGGACACCATGCGATCGGCTTCGTCCCCGGGTGAGGTTATCTGGGAAGCAACCCGGCTCGTTATCGCGGGCTGGGTGAGCATTTCAACCCCGCCGCCGGCAGCCGGATGGCTCGCCCTTCCCCACCCTTCATTCAATCCGTCTGGACGAGTCCTCATTCTGCGATACGATACAGTATTGTCTTCCGCCCGCGCCCCGGACCACGCGTCAGGTGAGTGGGACTGGGGTGTCAAAGCAGCGAACCCATACGTTTTTCCCGGCGTCTAACTTCCTGCCGCCCCCAAGGGGGTGGCGCTTGTTTCCCCATTCGTGAAGGAGCCGGCGTTCCCCGGCCGCAAGAAGATGCTCGACAAAGTACGCAATATCGGGATCATGGCACACGTGGACGCCGGCAAGACCACTACCACCGAGCGCATCCTCTACTACAGCGGCACCAAGCACAAGGTCGGCGACGTTGACAGCGGGGACACCACCACCGACTTCGACCCGCTGGAACGTCAAAAGGGAATCACGATCAACTCGGCGGCCGTCTCCATCGACTGGGCCGACCGTGCGGGCACGGACGTGCAGATCAACATCATCGACACCCCTGGCCACGTCGACTTCACGGCCGAGGTGGAACGCAGCTTGCGCGTCCTCGATGGCGCCGTTGGCGTGTTCTGCGCCAAGGGCGGTGTCGAGGTGCAGTCCGAGACGGTGTGGCGCCAGGCGACCAAGTACAAGGTGCCGCGCCTCGCTTACGTCAACAAACTCGACCGCATGGGAGCCGATTTCTGGGCCTGTGTTGAGCAGATGAAGACCAAGCTGCAGGCCAACCCGGTCGCGGTCACGATTCCTGCCGGTCAAGATCAGGCGCTGGAAGGGATCATCGACCTCATCGAGATGAAGCTCATCACGCGCGACCTCAACGACAAGACGAATCGGAAGTTCTTCACCACCGACGTGCCGGAAAAGTATCTCGACGAGGCGAAGAAACGCCGCGAGCAGATGCTCGATGCCATCTCCGCTGCCAGCGACGAGGTCACCGAACTGGTTCTCGAAGGCAAGGACGTTCCCGTTGCGATCATCCGCAAGACGCTCCGCAAGGGAACGCTCGATGGCATCTTCACGCCCGTGCATTGTGGCAGTAGCAAGAACTTCCACGGCGTACAGCACCTCCTGGACCTGGTGGTCGACTGCCTGCCCAGCCCGATCGACCGGCCGCCTGTCGATGGGATCGACCCCAAGACCAAAGACGCCGTCACGCGCAAGCCAGACCCATCGGAACCGATGAGCGCGCTGGCCTTCAAGACCGTGGCCGAACCCACAGGCGACCTGGTGTACATCCGCGTTTACTCTGGCGAGATGAAGCCGGGAGAGACGTACCTGAACACCACCAACGGCAAACGCGAGCGCGTGGCCCGCTTCTACCGGATGATGGGCGACAAGCGCATCGAACTGGAGAAGGCCGGCCCTGGCGATATTGTTGCAGGCATCGGCCTCAAGGAAACGTACACGGGCAACACGCTCTGCGACACCGATCGGCCAGTGGCGCTGGAGTCGATCCAGTTCCCCAAGCCGGTTATCTCGCAGGCGCTGACGTTCTCCAAGACGCTCGACGCCGGCAAGGTTGGCGAGTCGCTCAACCGCCTGGTTCGCGACGACCCGACTTTGAAGACGCACACCGACGAGGAGACGAAGGACACCATCATCTCCGGGATGGGCGAGCTTCACCTGGAAATCTCCATCGAGAAGCTCAAACGCGCCATCGGTGTGCCGCAGGATAACGTCGAACTGATCAAGCTCGGCCGCCCGCGCGTCGCTTACCGGCAGTGCATCGCTCGGTCGGTGGACCTGGAGTACAAGTTCGTCAAGCAGACCGGCGGTCGCGGCAAGTACGCCGTCATCAACGTGAAGTACTCGCCGCTCACGCCCGAGCAGATCGAGGAGAAAGTCCACGAGATCGAGGAGTTGAACGACCCGAAGGTGAAGCCAGACCCGAACAACGTTTACTTCGTCAACAGCATCACACAAGGGTCGATCCCCAAGGAGTACATCCCCAGCGTGGAAGAAGGGTTGCGCGAAGGGGCGAAGAAGGGATACAAGTATCCGTTCCCGTTCGTGGACCTGGAGTTCGACCTCCACTTCGGTAAGTATCACGATGTGGACTCGTCGCAGGATGCGTTCTACCTCTGCGCTCTCGAAGCCTTCCGCGACGCCCAGGAACGCGCCGGCATCAAACTCCTGGAACCCGTGATGAAGGTCGTTGTGATCTCGCCGAAGGACTACCAGGGGCAGATCACCGGGAACCTGAGTAGCAAGCGCGGTGTGATTGAAGAGACGAGCGAAGATAAAGGCGTGGCCCAGGTCACGGCGAAGGTCCCACTGGCGAATCTCTTCGGCTACACGAGCGAACTCCGCAGCGCAACGAAGGGGCAAGCGAGCTTCTCGATGGAGTTCAGCCACTACGAGACGGTCCCCATCGAACTGGCCGACATTCCCAAGCCCGATGCGAAGGGTGCGAAGAAGTAACACCTCCGATGGACAGGCGGCCGGGTGGAACCCGGCCGCTTTGTTGCGCGACGAGTGCATGCCGTGTTCCGGGGTGGAAATCGCCTCGGGAAGGGGTTACCCTTCCCGATGAGGATTCTCACGCGGGAACGGATTCCCATGCTCCTTGACCTTGTCTATCTCGTTACCATTCTTCTCCTCGGGCCGTGGCTCGCGTGGCGGTCTATCGCCACCGGGCGCTACCGGCGCGAGTTGCTCGCGAAACTCCTCGGCCGCGTCGGTATCCGCACCGCGCACGGCAGACGAGTCGCATGGTTCCACGCCGTCAGTGTCGGCGAGGTGAACCTACTGGCCACGCTCGTCCCGGCGTTCCGCAAGCGTAACTCGGACTGGCTCATCGTCGTTTCCTCCACCACCGATACTGGCCTCGCCGAAGCCCGCAAGAGGTTCTCCGATCTCGACGTGATCGCGTGGCCGTTCGATTTCTCCTGGGCAGTGGCCGCCGCTCTCGACAGCGTGAAACCGGCGCTCGTGGTCCTCACCGAGAGCGAGTTGTGGCCGAACTTCCTGGCCGCTGCTGCCACGCGCGGCGTGCCTGTGGTCGTAGTGAACGCACGGATGAGTCCGCGGAGTTTCCGGCGACTGTCGCGCGTGGGGAGTGCGACGCGGCGGCTGATCTTCCGCCACGTCGCGCGATTCGCCGTGCAGGAAAGCGAGTATGCCGGGCGGCTTGAGCAACTCGGTGTGCCTGCGGCAAAGCTCGTGGTGACTGGCTCCATCAAGTACGATGGTGCGGCCGCGCCCAACGAGGGGAAGACAGCCGCTTTGCGAACAGTGCTGGGCCTCGACAGCCTGCGTCAACCGTCCCCGCTTCTGTTCCTCGCCGGTAGTACGCACTCGCCGGAAGAGTCGATCATCCTCGGCCTCTTCGCGCGGTTGCGTGTTCGCTTCCCACACCTCGTGCTCATCCTTGTGCCGCGGCATCCGGATCGCTTCGAGGAAGTCTCGCGGCTGGTGGAAGCCAGTGGGCTACCCTGTGTGCGACGATCAGCGATCACGGGACCGCTGGCGATGTCGCCCGCGGTGGTGCTGCTCGACACGGTAGGCGAGCTTGGCGCGGCGTGGGGGCTGGCCGACGTGGGCTTCACGGGCGGTAGTCTCGACGGAGTGCGCGGCGGCCAGAGCATGATTGAACCAGCCGGCTACGGCGTGCCGTGTGTGTTCGGCCCGCATATCTGGAATTTCAAGGACGCCGCGAAACGACTCGTGGAGGTGGGCGGCGCGGTGATGGTTCAGGATGCGGCGGTGCTGGAAGCCGAGGTCGCGAGGCTCCTGGCCGATGCCGAACTCCGCGCGCGCATGGGCCGCACAGCACGCGAACTGGTCCACCGGCAGCAGGGGGCGACCGTTCGCACACTCGATGTTCTCGACTCCATAATCTCGCCTACCGCGCTCTCGCGCGTTGCATGAATCGGGTATAATCGAGACATCACCACCTCGCTTCCCTGGTGCAGGATGTTCCGCATTACCCAGTGCCTGTCGGTCGGGCCGTTTGTGTCGTTGCCGCGCGCGGAGGAACTACGTGCGGCGGGCGTCACGCATATCCTCAACGTCTCCGATAGTCCGTCGATCGTCTCGTGTTCGCAGGGCTTTGCCGAGGTGGCGTGGGTGCCGATCCTGGACAGCCAGCGACTTTCGCGCGATAAGCTGCTCGAAGTGATCGACACCTTGCACCGATTCGCGTTGGTGGTAGGTTCGCAAATCTACGTCCACTGCATGGCAGGCCAACTTCGCGCGCCAACGGTCCTCTGGCTCTATCTGATCGCGCTGGGTGTGCCACCCGATGACGCGCAGGACTGGATTGAAGAACGCGCGCCAGACGCGGTGGCCGGCCATCACCGCATGGTCGATCACGAACACGTTCTGCTTGCGCAGAAGCACGGACTGGCGAACTTCTTCCCCCACCCGCGCGACGAACTGATCGCGCTGTTCCCACTCGAAGCCCATGCCGGACTCCGTTCCGCATGACAGCGCCACTGGCATACCTCAACGGTCGATTTGTGCCTTTCACCGAGGCCGGGTTGCCGCTGCACGATGCCGGCTTCGTCTCCGGGGCCACCATCGTCGATAACGCGCGGACCTTCCGCCACAGGCTCTTTCGCTGGACCGATCACCTCGCGCGATTCCGCCGCGACTGCGCTGCGTGCTACGTTCCGCTCGAAGCATCCGACGAGCAACTCACCACAACCGCCGAGGAACTCGTCGCACACAATGCGAAACTGCTGCCGCCTGGCGGTGAGCTTCAGTTGGTCACGTTCGCCACGCCAGGCGCGCTCGGTTTCTATCAGGGCGAAGCCAGGATTGGCCCGCCGACGCTCGGCATGACAACGTATCCGCTCCCGTTCGCGCGTTACAGCCGCTTCTTCACTCAAGGCGTGACTCTCGCAGTCGCCGGAGTCCAGCACCAGGGTTTGTATGATCTTCTTCCTGCTCGGGTGAAGCACCGTAGCCGCCTCCACTGGCACATTGCGGCACACGCCTTGAAAGACCCGGCATCGGAAAGCTACTGGCAACTCGATCCGCCGCCGACCGATCCGGCTGTCGTCCCGGTTGTGTTCAACGGTGATGGCGGAGCCGCGGATACGGCCATCGGCAGCATTCTCGTCGTACTGGGGCAAACGGTGGTGCGTCAGGCATGGGTTCAGGACAGCATCAGCGCACGTGTGGTGGGCGAATTGTGCGCGGCCATCGGGCTATCGTTCGCGGACGACAAGACGGTGGAAATGGGTCTGTTCGCTCGGCCGGCGTTACCAGAAGAGTTGGCGGCGAAGTTCCCGCAGCCCACGGAATTGCTGCTGGTCGGCACGGGGTTCTGTGTCGCCGGGGTGCGCCGGTTCGGGTTCCGTGATCGCTGCCGTGATTATCCCTGGCCTGGCCCGGTATACACAAAATTGCTCGCGGCGTGGAGCGATCGCGTTGGCGTGGACATCGCGCAGCAGTTCGGTGGCGAATTCGTGACATCTGGCGTGTAGACAGCCTCACTCGCAGAGGCTATGCTTAGCTCTCTTGAAGGCTTGTGACGGTTGTCACAAACCCACGGAATCACTCTCTCGGTCGGGCCGCATGCGGGTCGCGTTCCTCTCCTTTTCCCGTCATGGCTGGCGCGGCCGGGCTTTCGATTACGCACCCCATCTGGTGCCAGGATTGCCACATGCCACCCTTTCGCTCTCGTTCGCCGCGGACCCGCTTCCCGTGGCTGGTCGCCATTCTCTGCGCCCTGCCGTTAGGATTGCTCGGCGCGGCGCCGAATAGCTCCCTCACACTCTTCGGCACCGACTGGGAACCGTTCGCGTTCCTCACGTCGGGGGCGTACGGGCTGGGCGAGAAGCTCGGTCTCATCGGCTGTCTTCTCGTCGCAGTTGCCGGGCTGGGCTATGCCGCGCGGCTCATGAAAGAGGTATACGCCGCGGACACCGGCACACCGGCGATGCAGAAGGTGGCCCAGGCCGTGCGTGAAGGAGCGAATGCGTATCTCCGGCGGCAATTCACAGTCGTCGGAGTCCTGATTGTGTTGCTGACGCTCGTCATCATCGCATCGAAGTGGCCGTGGCAGGTCACTCCAGGATTGCACAGCGCGAAGGAGTTGCAGACCATCGCTGTCGGGCGCGGCATCGCGTTCCTGATGGGCGCGCTGTTCTCGGCGGCGGTCGGCTTTACCGGGATGCGGCTGGCGACAGCGGGTAACCTCCGGGTGGCCGCCGCGGCCCGGAAGAACTTCGGCGATGCGATGCGAATGGCCTACCGCACAGGCACCATCACCGGCATGTTCACCTGCGGCCTCGGTCTGCTCGGCGGCACGATCATCCTTCTGATCTTCGGCGAACTGGCCTACGAGATCCTGATCGGGTACGGCTTCGGCGGGTCGCTGCTGGCACTGTTCATGCGTGTCGGTGGCGGCATCTATACGAAGGCGGCCGACGTGGGCGCGGACCTGGTGGGCAAGGTTGAGGAGAACATGCCCGAAGACGACCCGCGCAATGCCGCCACGATTGCCGATAACGTGGGTGATAACGTGGGCGACTGCGCAGGCATGGCCGCCGATGTGTTCGAGAGTTACTCCGTCACGATGGTGGCGGCGGTCATGCTCGGCTATGCGGCATTCGGCTACAAGGGCATGGTCTTCCCGCTGCTGGTGCAGGCCGTGGGTGTGGTCGCCAGCATCATCAGCACATCGCTGGTCGGCAAGGGAATCACCACCGGCGACAGCGCCATCGCGATGCATTCCATCAATCGCGGCTTCTGGCGCAGCGCGCTGATTAGCTCGGTCGGATTCATGCTCTTCGGCGTGATCTATCTCCACTTCGACGCGGCGTACATTGTTGAACGCGGCATCGACAAGGGGATGTATCAGGAACTGTACGACAATGCTTCACTGCGGAAGGAACTGAACCTTCAGTACAGTGGGCCAAGCATGGCGTCGCGCGTGAAGGAATTGCGCGATCTGCGCAACGGCCCGCAGCGCAACGCGGCAACGACGGTGAAACTGGAAGCGGAAGTCGAACATTACCGGGAAGCGGCTCTGGCAGCGTGGCACGCCCTGCCCTGGGACCGAAAAGAACAACTGGCGAAGGAACGCGTGGAGATTGCCACCGCCAGCAGCGACCACAAGCAGGAGGTCACAAAGGAACTGCGTTCGCGCGGGCTGGACCTGGAGGGCGAGAATCGCGGCACCGCGACGATGCTCGACCTGGCCCGGGCGCGTTACCACGTTCCGCTGCACACGGGCATCAATCTGTCCGTCGCGTGGTGCTGTCTGGTCGGCATCTTGCTCGCCGTGGCGCTCAACAAGTGTACTGAATACTGGACCAGCACCGAGTACAGCCCGGTGAAGGAGGTCGTGCGTTCCAGCAGCACGGGTCATGCCACCAACATCATCTCGGGGCTGGCACTGGGGCTGGAGAGCAGTGTGTGGGCGGTCATCATTATCTCGGCCGCCATTCTCGGCTCCGTCGCCATTTGCAACGATAACCAGAACCTCCTCTTCATGGCCTTCGGTGTCGCGATGTGCGGTATTGGGATGCTGACACTCACGGGCGACACGATCAGCATGGACGTGTTCGGCCCCATCGCCGACAACGCCAACGGAATCGGCGAGATGGGCTTCAACCGCAACGTGGAAGGGAAGGAACTGCATCCGGGCGATCCTGGCTATCTGGGTGAAGCCGAGAACAAGGCCGCCCGGCAAATTCTCGCCGATCTCGACGCGGTCGGCAACACGACGAAGGCCATCACGAAGGGTATCGCCATCGGTTCGGCTGTCATTGCCGCCGTGTCGCTGTTCGCAAGCTTCATCGCGGTACTCGTGACGGGTTCGGAAGAGAAGATAGGGCAGTTACTCATCGGCGACTTCAGCAAGGGCGCGTCGAAGTTGACCGTTGCGGAACCGCTGGTGTTCATCGGCATGCTCCTCGGCGGCGCGGTGCCGTTCCTCTTCAGCGCGATGACGATTCGCGCCGTCGGTCGTGCCGCGTATCTGATCGTGTTTGAGTGTCGCAAGCAGTTCCGCGATCCGGCGATCATGGACGGTACGAAGACGCCCGACTACGGCCGTGTCGTTGCCATCTGCACGGCGACTGCGCAGCGCGAACTGATCGGGCCAGGGCTTCTGGCAATCGGCACGCCGCTGGTCGTCGGCTTCTTGCTCGGGCCGTTCGCACTGGGTGGCTTCCTGGCAGGAATGATCCTCTCCGGGCAACTCATGGCGGTGTTCATGTCGAATGCCGGCGGCTCATGGGATAACGCCAAGAAGATGATCGAGGACGAACCGCGCGACAAGGAACGGAACACCGGCAAGGGGAGCGAGAAGCACAAGGCGTCAGTCACGGGCGACACCGTGGGCGACCCACTGAAGGATACCAGCGGCCCGGCAATCAACCCGCTCATCAAGGTCATGAACATGGTGAGCCTGCTGGCGCTTCCGCTGGTGATCCTGCACAACGTGAAGGACCCCGCTCCTGGCACGGGCAACTGGACCATCGGGCTGACGGTGGCTATCGTCGCCGGGCTGGCGGTGCTTTGGGCGTGGTGGCAATCGAAAAAGGGAACTGTCGAGCTATCCGCAATGGATCAGCCCGCGACACAGCCTGCGGAAGAGAAGGCCGTGGGAGTGAAGTAGCCACCGGCTTCCTCATGTAGGGTGGCGGCGTCATGCCACACCCTACATGAGGGATTGTCCCTTCAGCGTCCGCGTTTCTCACTCGCCTGATTGCGGTCACGCCAGGCCCAACGGAAGAGGTTTCGCGCATCGACGTAGCGACCCTCGGCGGAAGACGCGCCGAGAATGACGACCACCAGCCGGTCGCCGCCACGCGAACCGGTCGCGACGAGGCAAGCGCCCGCAGGCGTCGTCGTGCCAGTCTTCACACCGTCGTATCCTTCGATACCGAGTAGCTGGTTGGTATTCGTCCATGTGACTTTTCGCTTCCCGCCATCGGGTGTGGTCACTTCGTAGTCATGCTGACGTGTGGAAACATACTTGCGGAACCGTTCGTCCTTCAGTGCCTCCAGCGCCAGCGCGGCGAGATCGCGGGCGCTCGACACATTCTCGCGGCTCAACCCGTGTGGGTCGCGATACGCCAACTCTTTGAGTCCGAGCGATCGAGCCCGGCGGTTCATCTCGGCGACGAACCGCTTCTCGGCGTTACCATCAGCCGCCTTGCCAAAGCGCGTGCCGAAGTGTTCGGCCAACGCAACGGCCGCATCGTTGCCCGAAGGCAACAGCAACCCGTAGAGCAGTTCCTTCACCGGCAGTTTCTCACCCGCGTTGAGCTTCGCCGAACTGCCGCCGGTCTTGTCCGCGCGTTCGGAGAATGTGACGACCTCATCGAGCAACTTTGCATCGTCTGCCGCCAGTCGCAGCACAATCCACGCTGTCATGATCTTGGACGTACTCGCCATCGGCCGCGCAGTTGCCTCGTTGCCGCCGGCGATCTTCTTGCCGGTCTTCGCATCGACTACAATCCACGCCTTCGCCGTGACGAGCGGCGGGCCATCGAGCCGCTCGCGGGGCTTCGCTTTCGGCTGCGCCGCGCAAGGCGCGGTGAGAAGACCGAGGAGTGTGATAGCGAACAGGGTTGAACGGATCATGGAGAGACTCCGGCGGTGTGGATCTGTCGATAGCTTACCCACAGACACCTCGCCGGGCTGCAACGATTCGTGTCCCGCGAAATCCGGCGTTTCCCGACAGCGCGCGAGGTGGTAACTTAGTCGGCATCTCCCATTCTTCCGCATGCGAGCGCTCATGGACCTACTCGCTGTCACGCTCTATTCGCGCGATCCTTCCACCGGGCGACTCCTGCTGCACGCGATGCCGGTGATGGTTGTTGTGCTCTGTTGCCTCACCATTGCCTACCGCTACTACTCCGCGTTCCTGGCAGCGAAGGTCGCGGCGTTCGACGATTCGCGGGTCACGCCGGCGCACCGACTCCACGACGGCCAGAACTACCACGCCACTAGCAAATGGGTACTGTTCGGGCACCACTTCGCGGCCATCTCTGGAGCCGGGCCGCTCATCGGGCCGGTGCTGGCGATTCAGTACGGCTTCGCGCCGGGGCTGGTGTGGCTCGTCGTTGGCGTGTGCCTCGCTGGTGCGGTGCAGGACATGCTCGTCATGGCCGCGAGTGTGCGCAGCGATGGCAAGTCGATTGCCGAAATCGCCCGGCGCGAGCTGGGCGCCCCAGCCGCAGTTATCGCGTCGGTCGCGATTCTGTTCATCGTCGTTATCGCGCTGGCAGGGTTGGGTTTTGTGGTGGTGAAGGCCCTCGGCGGTGAAGAGGTGAAGTTGCCGCAAGGAATGGAGATCACGGTACCGACCGCAGATCGCGCGAAAGTGATCGAGGAAGTGGGAACGAGCCAGTTATTGGAGTTCCCGGCTGGGTGCGATGTGCGATACGCCGCAGACCAGCCTGTAGGAACGCGATCCGAATCATTCCGCGTGCGCTGTCCTCAACCACCCACGATGAAGGAACTGACACAGGCAGCGCGGGGCGCCCGACCTACCTACACACTCCCTGCTGGTTGCAAGCAAGTCGTACCTGGCAGTTCGTGGGGCACGTTCACCATCGCCGCGACAATCCCCATCGCACTCCTCACCGGATTGTGGATGTATCGCATCCGCAAGGGGCGCGTGATCGAGGCGTCGCTCATCGGCGGCACGCTCACTCTGGCTGCGGTCGTCGCCGGGAACTGGATTCCCGGCTCTTCGCTCGAACGTTACTTCTCACTCACACATGAACAGACCCTCGTTGCCCTCGGCGTTTACGGCTTCATCGCCGCCGTGCTTCCAGTATGGCTCTTACTCGGCCCACGCGACTATCTCAGTAGCTTCCTGAAAATCGGCACCGTGGCGCTTCTTGTGGTCAGTGTGTGCGTGGCGAATCCCTCGCTGGAAGCGCCGCCGATCAACGAAGTCTTCCTCAACGGCGGCCCAACCTTTCCAGGGCAGATTTTCCCGTTCGTGTTCATCTGCGTCATGTGCGGAGCGATCAGTGGCTTCCACGCGCTCGTTTCCAGCGGCACCACGCCGAAGATGGTGGATAAGGAATCGCAGGTTCGCACCATCGGCTACGGCGCGATGCTCATCGAAGGACTGGTTGGTGTAGTGGCACTCATCGCGGCAGCGGCTCTGCCCTCGGACCTGTACTACGCGATCAATGTCCCCATCGACGCTGCACCAAAGTGGCAATCGAAGCTGGATCAGGTGTATGGCAAGTACGGGGTGCGCGTCCCGCCGGAGGCGAATGACCCGGCACACGCGGCGGGTGTCGATGCGCCACAGCATCTCAATCTCGGGCAAGTGGAAGAGAAAGTGGGTGGCGAATCGCTGCGAGGGCGCACTGGCGGTGCGGTCACGCTCGCGGTGGGGATGTCGGTCATTTTCGATGAGGCGTTCCGCTGGCTCGGCGTCACTGGTTCGTGGCTGCTCAAATACTGGTATCACTTCGCCATCATGTTCGAGGCGCTCTTCATCCTCACCACCATCGATGCCGGCACGCGCATCGCGCGCTTCCTCTTCCAGGAAACCGCCGGGCGCATCTATGCCCCGTTCGGCCGGCAGGACTGGCTGCCTGGCTCGCTTTTGGCCAGTGCGCTGGTCACCGTTGGTTGGGGCTGGCTGGTGAGTACCGGTAGCATTCTGACAATCTGGCCGATGTTCGGCATCGCCAATCAAATCCTCTCTGTGCTGGCACTGGCGCTTGTCACGACGTGGATGGTGAACCACGGACGCGGCCGATACTGGCCCATCACGGTGCTGCCGATGCTGTTCGTGATGAGTACCACGCTGACTGCGGCGACCGAAATGGTCGCCGGGCCGTTCTCCCGGATGATTACGGATGGGCGCGGAATGCTGGCACAGGGCGCCACGAGCGAGGGGAACAAACTGCTCATCACGGGCTACCTCAACGCATCCATGACAGTCTTTGTTGTTGCGTGCGTGCTGGTGCTGGTGCTCTGGTCGGCGGCACGCTGTCTGGCGGTGTGGTTCGATCGGAACACTCAGAAGACCGACGGTGCGGTATGACGCGGCACTCGCGTGGGGCGATTGCACTGGCACTTGCCACCGCGCTGGGTGAAGCTGCGCTCCAGGCACTCGTCGTTACCGACTGGTCAAATCCAGGCGCGCACGCGATGCTCTTCGCGTTCCTCGTCGGGCCGCAGTTGTTCCTGGCGCTACTCGCCTGGCGACGCCGCGCGCACGAACGCCGTTCGCGCGTTCTCTTCGCGGTCGCGGCACTCACGGCCATCGGCGGGCTGGGCGCGCTCGGTTTCCACCTTTACTGTTTCAATACTGATGCTGCTTACCGCAAGGAACCGAGCATGATCGGCCTCATCGTGCCGCTGGCACAGTGGGTCGTGATGGTGGCAGTCTGGCTGTGGCTGGTGATCTGCGAGGGCGCGGAACGCCGCGCGGCAAGGCAAGCCGGGCAAACCGCGAACACCTCCGGCGTGTGAAAACGGTGCAATTCCCTTGACGGGGGCACATCGGGATGGCATATCGCGGGCATTCCGTGGGAACAGAGCGATACGGGGGAGTGCCATGTGGCGATTCACAGCGGCCGCGGGGGTTGCGTGCGCGGTGCTGACAGCGGATACCGCCTTCGCGCAGTACGGCGGGCTGGCGATGCCGGGTCAGGTGGTCGGTAGCTATAGCGGGAACGTGCGTCCGGCCGCGCAGCGCCTCCCGGCCGCTGCTCCGCCCGCTGGTTTGCCGATCACGTCGAACCCGATGATGCGGCCCTACGATCCGGCGCACCCGTACGACATGTTCAAGGGAACGAACCTCGACGCGAGCCTGATTACCGCGCCGCTCGTCGGTCTCGATGGCAAACCGGTGGAACCACCCGACGCGCTGGACCGACTCTCGGAGAAGATCAAGTCGCTCCTGGCGCCGATGATGCCAAACCCGCCGCGGCCGCCGTTCGCGCCAGGAATCATTCGCCGCAAGAAGGAACGGATCGAGAACCGCATGTGGCGCCGCGACTGAGTGCTTGCTTGCGCCCGCCTCCGCCGATACAACTCAGGCTCCGACCTTCACCGGAGCCTCTTCATGGCGATTACCAAGGACTCAATCGGCGTCGGCTTCATCGGCGCCGGCGACATCTCAATTCTCCACGCGGCCGCAGTCATGAAGTGCCCAGGCGCACGGCTCGTGGGGCTGTGGAACCGCAATCAGGATCGCGCGAAGCAGCGCGCCGGCGAGTTCGGCTGCAAGAACTACACTTCTCCCGAAGAGATGGTGAATGACCCCGCGATTGATGCGGTGTTCGTTCTCACCAACCTCGAAACGCACCTCGAATACACCGCGCTGGCGCTGGGTGCCGGCAAGCATGTGCTTGTGGAGAAGCCCGTTGGGGTCAGCGTCGCCGAGATCGAACGCATGAAGGCTCTGGCCGATGCAAAGGGCCTCATCTGCATGCCGGGGCACAACTACGTCTACGAGCAGAGCATGGTTCGCACGCGCGAACTGGTGGAAGGCGGCGACCTGGGCAAGATCGTCTCCGCTTACGTCATGTACAACATCCATCACCCCGAGGAAGTCGCGAAGCGCTACCCTGGCGTCGTGCGGCAGATTCTCACGCACCACTCGTACATCCTGCTTTACCTCGTTGGCAAGCCGGTGGAATTGTGCGCCATGAAGGCGACGCTACATTACAAGGAGTACGCGGAAGAAGACATCGCAATGGTGCAGATGCGGCTGCACAATGGCGCCCTGGCTCATTTCTGCGCGAGCTTCGCCGCCGACGATCATGCCGCCGATCCGTGGACCGTTATGGTCAAGGTGATCGGCACGGCCGGCAGCACACGCTACAGTTATCGCGATCATGTCGAGATCAAGCCCGGCCTCGTTCACAGCCAAACCTACACGGCCTATCAGGGTTCCATCACCAACGAGGTGCGGCACTTCCTGGTCGATTGCCTACGGATGGGGGCCAAACCACTCAGTACGCTCGACGATGCAATCACCGCGCAGAAAATGATCGAGGCTGCGGAACAGAGCATTGCGGAAAAGTCGGTTGTCGGTCTATAAACCGCACGATCCGACCCGGTCTGTGTGAATCGTGCGGATATCGCTCTGGGAGCCATCATGGACTATCGGCAACTCGGCAAGACGGGCCTTTCCGTTTCGATCCTCGGCCAGGGCGGGGCGGCCTTCGGACAGCAGTTCGGTCCCGTGTCGGCGCAGGAAGCCGCCGACACGATTCATGCCGCCATCGACGCGGGCGTGAATCTCGTGGACACCGCTGCCTACTACGGCAAGGGGACGGCGGAAGAGTTCCTCGGCCAAGCCCTCGAAGGCGGCTGGCGCGAGAAAGTTCACATCTGCACGAAGGCGTGCCGGCTCGACCGCGCCGTGTTCGACTTCACGCCCGAAGGAACGCGGAAGTGCTTCGAGGCTTCGCTCAGGCGACTCCGCACGGATCACGTTGAGATACTGCTGGCACACGACATCGAGTTCGCCGACGACTCCGAGTACGTCTTCAACGAAACCTATCGCGTTCTGCAAGAACTGAAGAGGGAGGGGAAGGCTCGGTTCATCGGCATGTCGTGCTATCCGCTGCCACTTCTGCGGCAAGCCATCGAGCGTTGCGACCTCGATGTGGTCATCAGCTACGCGCATTGCAACCTGTTCAACACCCAGTTACTAACCGACCTGATGCCCGTTGCCGAGTCGCGTGGTGTGGGTGTGGTGGCGGCCAGCCCGCTGGCGATGGGCCTACTGACCAACCAGGGGCCGCAGCCGTGGTTTCCTGGGCCGCCCGAGATCGTGGATGCATGCCGGAAGGCCGCGGAACTCTGTCGGAACCGCGGTTCGGACATCAGCCTTCTGGGGATGCAGTTCGCGCTGGCGCAGAAGCTCATTCCTTGCACGCTCACGGGCGCGGCGTGTCAGCGCGAACTGGAAGCAAACCTGAAGGCAATGACCGCGCCGGTGGACGAACAGTTGCTCGCCGAGGTGATGACAATTCTCGACCCGATCCGCAACCGGACATGGCCATGTGGCAACTGGAAGTGATGATTGCCGTTCCGGCTCGCGAACGAGTACCCCAACGGCGCGTCATCGCTGCTCCCGCACGGCCAGGCTGCTGATTCAGCCGTACTTGCGGTGGCACTCGGCGGCAGTCATCTTCGGCGCCTTGATCTTGCCGCCGGCGAGCTTCTCCCCCGCCGGGTCGAGGTAGAGACGGCCGCTGGCCTCCTTGATCGACCGGTCGTAGCCGATGACGTGGACATTGAAGATGTATGCCGCGTCTGAATCCGACACGAACCAGTGAACGTTGTCCTTGTGATCCGAGATGGTCGAAAGCTCACCAGGACCGAAGGTGCGGTCGATGGTCGGCTTGATGACGTAGTGATCCTTGTGGCTCTCCAGGCGGTCGTAGTGCCGGCCGTGCCACTTGCCCTTCAGTACGATGAAACCAGTACACATATTCGCGTGACCGTGCGGCACGATGCTGTGCCCCTTCTTGCAGCCGAAGATTTGCTTGCCGAAGCCGAGGCTCGCCGGTACGCCTTCCACCTTCGAGAGATCGAAACCGACGTTGGCGGCGCCGTTGCCTGGTAGCTTCCGCCTCTCAATCTCGTCGAGCTTGATCGCCGCGCAGAGGTCCGTCAGCGGCACGCGATGGTAAAGCTCTTCCATCTTTTGCTGGAATTGCACGTCGGTGAGCTTTTGTCCCCGTAGGTCCTTCGTCATTGCAACCAGTTCGGCGAACCACTTGCCGATGGTCGGCTTCGCGGTGTCGGCGAACAGATCGCGCGACCAGAGCGTTTCGATGAGTCCGAATGTCATGGCCGAGCCGAGCAATTTGGCGTGAAACTCGCGACGGGTGTCCATCGGCGATACTCCGAGATAAGGGGAGAGACAGGTTGAGCGTATCACTGCTGGCACCAGGACTGAAGCGCAAAGCCGACCTGCAGGGGATTTGCCTGACAGCCACACGGACTGCCAACCGTGCAGGCACTCGCCCTTTTCCGCGAATCTCGCTAAATTGGCTACGACCCGCACGCAGGAAGGAGCAGACGCGCCATGCTGGTGATCGACTGGACGCCGACCGTCGATCCCTCGGAGTTGGTGCGGCTCATGCGCGAAACGCTGGAAGCCAGCGCAGCCGTGGTGTTGCCAGGCGACAACGGCTATCTCGCGCTGGGGAAAGCCGGCGTCGAGTGCAAATTGCCCGGCGCTGCCCAGTTCGCATGGAGCGCCGCCGCGCTGACCGCAGCAGGAATCGTGGTGCCGCTGGCCGCGCGCCGACTCATGCTTCGCGCGTGGCCCGCGCCGCTGGTGCTGGAGTTTCCCACGGCCAGTGGCTTCACCCGATTCCGCTGCCCGGAGCATCCAGTCTTCGAGTCGGTGATTGGGGCTGTTGCGGAACTTGGCCCGGTGCTGGTTGCGGATATCGGCGCGTCCACGGTGGATGCTGCAGTAAGGTTGCTGGGTGGGGTTGTCGGGCTAGCGGTGAATGTGGGTGAACAACCGACAGGTTCCGTCGCCACCGTGGTACAAGTAGATGAGAGCGGCTGGCGGATCACCGAGCCTGGTGCGGTGACACGCGACGAAATCGAGCGACTCGCAGCGCGAATCGCCCTGTTTGTTTGCACAGGCAACACCTGCCGCAGCCCGATGGCCGAGGCGCTGGCGAAGAAGTCGCTGGCCGACCGTCTGAACTGCCCGGTCGCGGATCTGCCGGCGCGTGGCTTCTGGATGCTATCGGCAGGCGTTGCAACGTCCGGAGGCGATCCGGCTGCGCCGGAGGCGCAGAACGTGGTCAGTGAGTTCGACGCGGATCTGAGTTCGCACGCGAGCCGACCTGTGAACCCGCAGTTACTGCTGGCCGCCGACGATGTGATTGCGATGACGCGCGGCCACCTGTATGCGCTGGACGCTCGCTTCCCTGGAATGGGGCCGACCGCACGCTTGCTGTGCGGCGAAGACGACCTGGACGATCCGATTGGAGCAGACGCGGCGGTGTATCGGCAGTGCGCCCGGACCATCGCCCAACACCTGGAGCGGCTCCTATCAGAATGGGTAGTGTCATGAAGGTTGCCGTGGGCAACGATCACCGCGGATTGCCCGTCAAGCAGCGGGTCGTCACGTTGTTGACGGAGCTGGGGTGTCAGGTCGTGGACCTTGGCGCCAATAGCCCGGCCGGCGTGGACTTCCCGGACTATGCGATTCCGGTGGCGGAAGCCGTCAGTTCCGGGAAAGTGGATCGCGGCATTCTCATTTGCGCGACCGGCCACGGAATGTGTATCGCGGCCAACAAGGTTCACGGTATTCGCGCGGCGAACTGCCGCGATATGCTCGACGCGGAGCTATCGCGTCGACACAACGATTCCAACATCATGTGCCTCGGTGCGGAGTTGATCGGCGAAGATCACATTGAACGTATGATCCGCACGTGGCTCTCGACGGAGTTCGAGGAGGGCCGGCACACGCGGCGCAAGGAGAAGGTCGCTGACTACGAGGCGGCTCACGCGCCTGGCCGATGCTCGTCCTCGACCCCACCCTGTCCGTGAGGGTGATTCAACTCAACATCTCGCCTGGCCGTGTTCGACGATCGACCGAATAATTGCCCTGGTATCAGATAAATGGCGTCGCCCTGGTTGTGCGATGCCTTCTCTGAAGCCTGCTGCTAAATGTAGTCAATCTGTCCTGCCCATCAATCAATATACGCACGATTACCATTGCTTCTGTTGAGTCCGGCTTGATTTTTCTGGGACCCTGCGTACCATCCGTGGCTTTCCGGTCACGGAGTACCGACATGGTGGAGAGTCGTGGCGCGAAGGTCCTGCTCGGGCCGCGCGGCCCCATTGGGCGAGCCGCCGATGGTCTGTGGTTGTGGGGCCGTTATAGCGTCTACCGTCAGAGTTTCTTCAAGCCGCTGGGTCGCGCGGCGAAGATGCTCTTCACCGGAAAGTTTGGGCTACTTTCCGAGAAACTCCGCGGCCGGCGTAGCGGCAACGCCCTGAGCGCCTACAACCGCCCGGCCACGGCTGTTCGTTCCGGGCCGCCGCTGCACCTGGCCGGCAATATTCACGGCCCTGGCGGCTACGATCACCTGGTCGTGAAGACGCTGGGTGGCCTGACACGCGCCGGCGTCCACGTCTTCCGCGATGGCCGCGCGTTCATGGATCGCCGCCACGTTCCACCCGAGTTCGCTCCCTCCGAACGTATGTACGACTGGCGTTCGCCCCGCCTGGCAGTTATTCCACCGATGCTTCTGCGCCGCTACTGGCCCGGCCCGATGACGGCGGCCTGGACCATGTGGGAAACTGATACACTCCCGGCTGGCTCCGCACAGTACCTGAACAGGTGCGGCCTGCTCCTGATTCCGAGTCAGTGGGGTGTGGACTGCTTCCGCGCCAACGGGATCACGGTGCCGATGGAGGTGGTGCCGCTGGGCTACGACCCGGAAGCGTTCGCGCCACGCGCCGCGGGCAGCGACCCGGAACTGTGCACGTTTGGCACCGCCGGCGCGCTCGATGAGGGGGGGCTGCGGAAGAACGTCCAGCGCGTCATCGACCTATTCCGCAAGGCGTTCCCGGATCAATCTGATGTGCGACTGAAGGTGAAGATCACGCCGCGCTCGCCGATGGTCGAGACACGCGGCGATGCCCGCATCGAGGTGCTGCACAAGA
Source organism: uncultured Frigoriglobus sp. (assembly GCA_964422915.1). GTDB lineage: Bacteria > Planctomycetota > Planctomycetia > Gemmatales > Gemmataceae > Gemmata. The sequence continues at coordinate 53,402 of CAYRDG010000027.1, forward strand.
GCATTCCGCCCGCGGAACTGGCCGACTGGTATCGCTCGCTCTCGTGCTATGTGAACGCTTCTTATGGCGAAGGATTCGGGCTGCACCTGCTCGAAGCCATGGGCTGCGGCGTTCCGCTCATCAGTACGCGGTTCAGTGCCGTGGGCGAGATGTTCGACGCATCGGTGGGTTATGAGGTGAGCTACAGGCTCATCGAAGCGAAGAACCGTGTCTATAGCGGCCACTGGGGTGATCCGAACGACGATGTGCTGATCGCGCGGCTGCGTGAGGTGTATGCCGATCGCGCTGGCGCGGAGCGGCTCGGCGTGGCCGCTGCCCGGCGTGCGCCGGAGTTCAGTTGGGACCAGAGCATCCGCAAGCTCGTTGCGGCACTGGCGAAGCACGGGTATCTGCCGCCGGAGCTGGCGACGGACTCGCTCCGCGCCGCAGCGTGAAGCGAGTTCGGTAACGTGCGCGCCGCCGGGCTTCCGCCTGGCGGCACCATTCTCACCCCAGTGCCCACGACAGCGCCGCGAGTAACGCCAGCGCCATCAGAATCGCCCACACAAAGGACTTCTGCTCGCGCGACTGTTCTCCATCTTCATCGGTAATGTACATCCCACACTTCGGGCACTGCTCGCTCTCGTCGTCGATCTCCGCGCGGCAGTGCGGGCAGGGGATTGTCTCACGTGAATCGTCGTGGTAAAGCCCCTCGGGATACGTCTCGGGTTCGTCCGGGTCGTAGTCGCGCTCGGCGTCGTAGTCGTCGCCGTCGTCATCGGGTTCGTCGTATCGTCTGCGCGCCACGGGAAAGCCCTGTCGGATGATCCCCTCACGCTGCGGAGAGGGGGGCGCACTGCGTCACGCGGTAACATCCTGTGCGAGGATCGCGCATCAGTCCTTCTTCAGTGAGTTGAACACCATACCCGTGAGCAACTTCGGGTAGAAGTACGTCGATTTCGGCGGCATCTTCTCGCCGTGACCCGCGATCTCTTCCACGTTCTGCATCGTTGCCGGAGGCACCAGACACGCCACCTGACATTCCTTCTTTGCCACTGAATCAGCAACTTCACTCATTAGATGAACATACTTACACATCGGTGTGCCGCCGATCTTCTGGCGGAAGAGTCGCTCCAACACCAGTTCGCGCAGGATGCTCACCCCCAGCCCGCGCCACTCGGCGCTGTGGTCTGGGGCGAAGTCGGCCATCACGGCCGAATTGCGGAGCTTCGCCACGAACCATAGCCCATCGGCCACCGTGCCGAAGCCAAGTGTCGATTGCGCCCCATCCATCTGGATGTGTTCCCACGCGGCGTTTGCATCCTCGCCAGGGCGGGCCACGATGTCGAAATCTTCCGCGAGGATCGACTCCAGTTTCGCCGCGGTGGGGCTTTCTGCCAGCCCGCTGACGAGCCGGTGCGTGGGGAGTATGAGTAGCCCTGGATCGCTCATACCCACGAGCATCATCAGACAGAAGTTCGGGGCCGCCTCGTCATCGGGAACATCGCCCGCGGCCTGCCGTTCCTCCAGATACTTCACCCCTGTCTCGTAGCGATGGTGCCCATCGGCGATGAAGACGGGCTTCGGTCCCATCTCACCGATGACCTTGGTGATGGCTGCAGGGTCGGTAACGGTCCAGAGCCGATTGATCACGCCGAGGTGATCGGTGGCCACGACCGGCGGAGCCGTGCGGATGAACGGTTCCAGGTGCGCGAACACGTCGCCCTGTGCATCCGGGTAGAGGCCGAAGACCGGTGAGAGGTTGAAGCCGGTGGCGCGATAGAGTTTCAGCCGGTCTTCCTTGGGGCCGGACATCGTCTGTTCGTGCGGGAAGATCTTTCCCTTGCCGAATGGCTCCAGGCGAACGCGTGCCATGAAGCCGCGGCGTGTGAATGTCTGCCCCTCGACGGTGTATTCCTGCTCGTAGACGTACAGGGCGCGTGTGGTGTCCTGGCGGAGCACGTCGGCGGCAATCCACTCGCGGAGCGTGTTGGCCGCGCTGGTGTACTTGTCGCCTTCCGCCTCGTCACGGTTGAACTCCAGGCGGATGGCGTTGTACGGGCTGCGGTCGTAGAGCTTCTGCTGGAGTGTCGGGTCGATCACGTCGTAGGGTGGCGCGACGACATCGGACAGCGCGCCGACATGACCGAGATCATAACGGAACCCACGGAACGCCCGAATATCAGCCATCGTCGAAAGACTCCTGCGAATAGTTGTGATGTCAGTGTACGAACGCGAACCCCGCCCGTGTGATTGCTCAACTTCCGGCCGGCTTTCCGGGTGGGGGCGGTTTGGTGGGAACGTGAAGCCCGGATCGCGCCGCAGGAATCCGGCGGCGTGGGAGTTTCAGTTTCGGGACAGGTACATCGTGTTCGTCTTCGATATCGCCGACGATCTCTTCCAGCACGTCTTCGAGGGTGATCAGCCCCAGTATCTTCCCTTCGCCATCGCGCACGACGGCCATTGGCCGGTGCGACCTGCGGAACAGGCGGAAAGCGTTGGCGATGGGTTCATCGGGATCGAGGAACGTCGCCGGGTAGAGCGCGTCTTCAAGCACCACCGCGCCGGACGTACTGAAGAGAAAGAAGAGGTCCTTCGTGTTGACGATACCGACGATTCCGTCCAGTCCGCCTTCGTAAACGGGCATGCGTGTGTGTGCGCCCAGGCGAACGATCTCCAGCACGCGATCCGGTGGCGTGGCCACATCCAGTGCGGCCATCTTGTCGCGCGACACCATGCAATCACGCACTGTCTTGTCGGCCAGCGAGAAGACACCGAGCACCATGTCGGCCTGGTCGGGATCGAGCAACCCGGCTTCCTCGGTGTCTTCCACGAGAATCCGCAGTTCATCGACTGTGTGAATCTCGCCTTCATCCGCGCTCGCGGTGTAACCCAGCCGCCGGAGGAACCACTCGCTGCTGCCATTCATCAGGCTGATAAGCGGGCCGGTGATGTGGCCAAACAGCACCACCGGTCGCGCCACCCACAACCCCACCTGTTCGGCTTCCTGCAGCGCGGCGAGCTTCGGCATCTGTTCACCGAAGACAACGTGCATGTAAGTGATGAGCGTGAGCGTGACCGCCACCGAGGCCACATGCACCCACTGCGGCGGCAGCCCCACGAATAACGGATGCAACAACCGACCGATGGCCGGCTCGCTGACGAAGCCCAGCGCCAGACTCGCTACCGTGATTCCGAGTTGGCAGGCGGCCACACTCCGATCGAGATCGGTGATCGCCACGAGCAATGTTGTCGCGCCAGGTCGCTTCTGATTGACCAGTTCCTCGACGCGCGTACTGCGCACAGCGACCAGTGCAAACTCCGCCGCGACGAAGAAGCCGTTAATCGCGATGAGCAACGGAATCGCCATCAGTCCGACAACGAACATGGTCTGGCTAAGCTCGCCGCTGCCAGTGGCGAACAGGAGAATGGGGGCGTGTGCGAAAGATGAAGGAATGGCGTTCACGCTGACGAGTGGCAGCGGCGAACGAGAGTCGCCACGGCCGGACATTGTCGCAGGCGCACGATGCTCCTGCGCGACAGCAGTATTCTACAAGCATCCCTTGTGCCGAAGGAGCCGAGTTGCGACCGCCCCCGCTGGCGATCCCCTGGCGATCTTTTCATATTTGTGAGAGCGCCACTGGCATAGGCGCTGGGCAACTGGCCGCGTAAAGTGGGACGGGTGGAAGTCGTTCTCTCCAACGGAGATGCCGGCGCTCGCCGCGCCGAAACCATGACCAGTTCGCACGACGCGTTGTACCGCGCGATCTGCGCGCACCCGGACGAGGATACCCCGCGTCTGGCGTTCGCCGATCTCATCGAGGAATGTGGCGACGAACGGCGCGCGCGATTCATTCGCACGCAGGTGGCGCTGTCGCGCATTCCTGAGTACGATGCCGAGTGGGTGAAGACCCGTCAGCACGAGCCAGACGCCGTTACCGGCTGGTCGCGAACAGACGACCTTCCCAAACCGCTACCGCCAGGCGCAAGCTGGGAGCGTTTCGAGTTCCGCCGCGGCTTCCCGTGGAAGGTTGGTGTCTCGTCGCTGCGCACCCTGATCGAGAGTGGTACGGCAATCTTCGAAACAGCCCCGATTCAGGCACTCGATATTGATGACGGTGAACCCCTCGCGCTGAGTGCGCTGGCCAGTTGGCCGCATCTGTCACGGCTTCGCAAGCTCGAATTTTCTTACAGTTGGTCCGAGAACGACGATATTGCATCGCTGGCGGGTTCCGAGTTCGCGACGAACGTCGCCGAGCTGGGCTTCGAGTTTCACGCGCTGGCGTCTGGCGGCCTCGCGGCGCTGGTGGCCTCGGAACTTTTCCCGCGGCTACGGGGGCTGGAGTTGCGATCATGCTGCCTTCCGGCGGAGATCGTGATCGATGCGTTGGGGGAAGCGCGCGGCCCTGGCGCACTCGCACGGCTGGTGTTGCCGAATAACCGCTTCGGCCACGACGATGCAGAGCAACTCTTCGCGCTGCCTCTGCTGCGCCACCTTCAGCATCTCGACCTGAGCGATAACCGGCTTGGCGTGCGGGGCGTCATCGCGCTGACCGAGAGTGGCGTTGCCCGCGGACTGCGAATCCTCAACCTGAGCAACACGAGGCCCGGCGTGCCTGGCATCAAGGCACTCGCCGAAGGCGGCGGTCTCGGCGGCCTGCGCATGCTCGATCTCTCCTACAACGCATTGGGGCCTGTCGCAGTGAAGTCGCTGGTGAATTGCGGCAGCCTGCGCGGTCTGCGTGTCCTGAATCTCGCGAACAATCTGGTGGGCGACGTGGGGGCCGTGGCGCTGGCAGGCTCAAGCGCGATGGCCGGGCTGATCGAACTCGACCTCCGCGATACCGACATCGGCGAGATCGGCGCCCGCGCGCTGGCTGAATCGCCCTACCTGGAAAACCTTCTGCGGCTCAACCTGCGTGCCCGCGAGAGTCGCTCGTTCCGAACAGATGCGGTACGAATGCTCATTCGGCGGTTTGAAGACAGAGTGCGTCTCTGAATGCCGGCGACACGCGACCAACCATGACAGACCGCGACGCACTCCTGGCCGCTATTGGCTCGCAGCCCGACGAAGACATGCCGCGGCTGATGTTTGCCGACTATCTGGAAGAATCCGGCGAGCCGGCACGCGCCGCATTCATCCGCGCGCAATGCGAACTGGCCCGCACGCCGACATGGGAACCGTTCGCGGTCCAGTGCCGGTGGCGCACATGCGCTGTGGCATCGGGCCAGGCGTTCATGCCGTCGCTCCCCAGGCTCGACGGTACTTACCTGAGGTGGGGGGAGGAGCCATTCCGCCGCGGATTCGGCTGGGAATTACTCATCCGCAATGTGCTACTCTGGGCCGAGCTTGCTGAACCGGTACTGGCGCAGGAACCCGCCGGGAAGATTCACTTCTGGCAGGGAATGCTCGACGACTGGCGCCGTGTGGCCGCGTCTGGCTTCGTGAAACAGTTTCGCGAATTGATCTTCCACCTCAACCCCAGTGAACCGTTGCTGGCGCTGCGCGACAGGCCAGAAGCGCGCGGCATCACCGACATCCACTTTCACCGCGCCAGTGGCGCGGGGATGCCCGAAGTGTTGGAAGACCTCCTCGCGTCCCCGATGGGGCACGGCGTTCGCGGTTTGCACTTCCACACGGGCTACGAATCGACACGCGAACTGATCGGAGCGATGCGTCAGGGTGGGCCATTCCAGCGGCTCTCGTTCTCGGTCATGGGAATCAGTGGCGATCACTTGCGGAATCTCTTCGAGAATCTGGACAGTTCGGCGCTCGCGGAACTTTCGTTCCGCAACGAACCACTCGGCGACGCAGGGCTGATGGTACTGGCGTCCGAGTTACCCGCCAGCACTCTGAGCCTCGCACTGGAGGGCGTTGGCGTGCGTGCTGCGGGGCTGGAGATGCTGGCACGATCGGAGCGTGTGGAGAACCTGCGGCGGCTGAATCTGAGCTACAACGCGCTGCCGCCGCGCGAACTGCGGATACTCTCGCTTTCGCGACGACTCGCCGGACTGCGATCGGTCGTGCTCGCAAAATGCAACATCGGCGACAAGGGAGTGCGACATCTCACACGGGCCAAGTTCTGGCATGAGCTGGTGGAACTCGACCTGCGGCAGAACCCGATCAGCGCTGCCGGTGTGAAACATCTGCTCGCAGCGTCCGTACCGCCCGCACTCACCGCGCTCGTGCTCGACCGCGACACGCTCGGCGGCGACAGCCGCGCGGCGCTGGCGAAGAAGTATGGCGATGCGGCTGTCTTTGTCGCGAGTGAAGTCTCGCTGTGATAGAACATTCTCAGCCGATATCCCCAGCGTTGGGGTTTTGATGAGTTCATCCGAACAGGTGCCGGAAGGGACACTGCCGATCGACCACCCGCCGGCGTGGACCGATTTCCCGGACGCCGCCATTCCGCGTCGCGTGGGCGAGTTCGAGATTGTCTCGAAGCTCGGAGCAGGAGCGTTCGGGCAGGTTTACCTTGCGCGCCAGGAGTCGCTGGGTCGTCAGGTCGCGCTGAAGGTGGTACAGGGTCTGCGCGGCAACGACAGCGAGGGCGAATTGCTCGCCGGGCTGGAGCACGATCACATCGTCAAGGTCTTCTCCGCGTTCGCGGACGACGTCACGGGACTCCGCGGACTGTGCCTCCAGTACGTTCCAGGGGCCGATCTCGGCGTCATCATCCGGCGCGTTCACGAGAACGAGTGCGTGCCAGAATCGGGGCGCGCGATTCTGGAAGCACTCGACGCGGCTCGCCGTGGCGACTCCGGCTTCGACCCGGCCGCCCTGCGTGACCGCGAAGCGCTGAGCCGCGACACCTTCGCCCAGGCCGTGTGTCGGCTCGGTGGTCGGCTGGCCGAGGCGCTGGCCTTCGCTCATGCGCGTGGCATCCTCCACTGCGACATCAAACCCGGCAACATCCTCCTGACGCCATACGGTCGGCCAATGTTGGCCGATTTCAACGTGGCATTCGACCGCACACAGGTTGCCGCCGAGAGGCAGCATTACGGCGGCACACTGGCATATATGGCCCCGGAGTATCGCGCCGCGATGCTCGGTCAGCCGGGCGGCAGCGCCGATGAACGCTGCGATATTTACTCGCTCGGCGTTGTGCTTTACGAACTGGCCACCGGCACACGACCGCAACCCAGACTCGCGGCGCCGCACGCCGAGACACTCGTGCCCGATACGCCCACGGCCAGCCGCGATTCGGGCGAAATCCTGGCCGCGACCAGGGTGAGTCTCGATGCAATGAATCACATTCCGCGCGAACTGGCCGTCGTGATTCACCGTTGTCTCCACCCCGATCCAGGGCAGCGTTACCAGTCGGCGGGCGAACTGGCAGCGGCGCTCTCCGGCGCGTGGCACTTGCTCGCCACCGAGCGATCCCTTCCCGTTCCGTCACGCATCGACCGATGGGCCATCGCGCACCCGGTGCGGGCGCTAGTGCTGGCGGGTGCGTTGCCACATGTCGTGGCAACACTGGCACAGATCAGTTACAACGCCGTCGAATTGCATCTGGAAGGCGAACAGCAGCAGGCATTCCTGCTGACGGTGCTGGCCTATAACGCCGTGATCTATCCGGTGACCGTGGGAATCGGCGCGTGGCTCTGCGCACGGATCGCGCGACGGCTCCCGCGGCTGGGCAAACTGCCAGGCACCGAGATCGACCAGCTCCGCCGGCGCGCGCTGCGGCTGGCGGGTCAGGTCGCGATGCTCGGCTCCGCGGGTTGGTTCCCAGGCGGTATCATCTTCCCGCTGATGATCGATCTCGCCGCCGGACCGCTTCACTGGCAAACTTATGTACACTTCGCTGTGTCGTTCACACTCGCCGGACTTATTGGCGTCGTGTTCAGCTATCTCGGCATTCAGTACGTCGTATTTCGCGCGCTTTTGCCTCGACTCGGCAGTCCGGATACCTACTCTCCATCAGACATGTGGGCGTCCATTCAGCCGCTGGCGGCTCACTTCGACCTGCTCGTGATTCTGGCCTGCGGCGTGCCACTGATGGGCGCGGTGCTGCTGCTGACACTCGAAGAGCGCGCGATGACGCTGGCCTTCCGTTTCCTGGTGGTGAAGTTGATCGTGCTGGGTGGCGCGGGCGTGGCGTTGGCAGAGCGTGTCGTGCGCCGTTTGCGGCAACTCGCGGCCGTCTGGGAAGCTGACGGCGATAAAGCCTGACTGCCGGCGGGTGCGAAGACGTTGCGGCTAGCGGTTCAGCAGTCCCCCGCGCATCAGCCTGCGACGGAGCGACCCTGCGGTCTGTTCCTCGCTGTGCGGCTGCAGTTTCGCTTCTCCCTTCGAGCATGTTACCGCGACCGCTGTGCCGCACAGTACGAGTGCCTGGGCGTTCACGAGTAACCCACGGAGTGGCCAGGGGCTGGAGAACTTCAGGATCAGTAACCCCACGGCGAAACCCATCACTGCGAGCCAGCGTATCCCGCCGGCGCGGCGTGTGTCGGTCGCAGTCGCGAGCAGCACCACCGACGGCACTACCAGCGCGACGAGATGATACGGTTCCAGGTACGGGTTGACGGCAGCCGGACCGAGTACGAGTAGCGAGGCGTGCGTGAGAATCGCGAGGCCATCGCGCGGAGCGGCGATCCGGCTCGCCATTGCGCCGGCCAGCCCCAACCCCAGCCATAGCCCGCACACACCCGCCAGAATGAACTTCGCCGCGAACGGATTCTCGCCCGTCACGGAGAGCGCGGCCTTGTCGAGCGAGATGAGGATGGGGTGCGCGAGTTTCACCGCCGGATCGGTGGCGCGTGTCAGTTCGCCGCTCCACCCGGCATAGACTCGGGCGAAGCCATTGATGCCGAAGGCCGCGAGCGGGACACCCACCCACAAGATCGCCGAGCAGACCAGCGCGGAAGCGAACGCGCGCCAGCGCCGCGTCCACGCGAGATAGGGGACCAGAAGCACTGGCAGCACCTTCAACGCAACGGCAAGCGCGAACCAGAACCCCGCGCGTTTCTCGGCTCCCTTCGCGAGTGCGCCACAACCGAGCAGCACCGCAGCGAGCACGATGAGATTGCAGTTGATCGACCGCATGTCCCACTGGAAGTAGTACGCGACAACCACATGAGACACCGGCAGCACGAGGAGCAATCCCGGCTGGCGGTGAAGGCCGGTTGTGCGGGCCAGCGCGACATAGCTTGCGACGGCGGCAAGGCCCGTGAGCGCGAGCCAGATGGCGGCGGAGACGGTGAACGGAAAGATGGCTGAGGCAGCGTGGATGGCAACCGCCGGCGGCGGGTACGGATATCCCGCGGGGTACTCGTGCGTCGCAACAACGTGTCGGCTGTCATCGTAGATGATGCGATAATCGACGACCGACTGCGGCCAGGGCGTTGAACCGAAGAGCGTGCGCGCGGTGAGGTCGAACGTCAGCCAGCCGAGTAGCCCGACTACCGCGATTACGTCCCACCTTCGCATTCCGCTGCTCCCCTGGCTCTGCTCCTCGGCCATGTCGGCGCGCATCGCGCGCAACTGACCTGGAGATAGCATCTCGCGGAGTGCGTGTCTTCCCCAAGTTCCCAGTAGTTCCGGCTTACGAAAGGTAGCGAGCCGCTTGTGGCTTCGCAGAACGCTCCGCGAAGTCACAAACGGCTCAATCCGAAACGTCAGCCGAACTTCACCCCTGGCTCTTGTACTTCTCCGCGAGGACGCGGGCGGTTTCGAGTCGCATGATGCCGGGGTCAGGCAGATCGCCGGCTTTCAGCTTGGCACGCAGGTCGCGACCGTTGATCGACACCGGCTTCCACCCCTTCGGCGCGTGCTCTTCCACCAGTCCCACGCGGCCCAGTTCCGCATAGTACGCCGCGAAGCCGACCTTCACGGGCTGGATGAGCAGTTGCCCCTTCAGCTCGTCGAACTTCCGCTGTGCGGCCAGCCCGTCCCAGACATCGGTGCCGTCGTCAAAGGGAGCGTCGGCATGCTTGCGGCCGATCACGATATCGGTGAAGCCGAAGTTCTGGCGATAGATCGCGTGCATCACGGCTTCTTTCGGCCCGGCGTAGAACATCTTGATGTCCATGCCCAAGAGCAGCACATGATCGCTGAAGTTGCGACCCACCTGCTTCCACAGGTCCTCATCGATGTCACCCTGACCCAGCGCCTTGTTGTCGATGAGCGCGCGGTAAGTCTTCATGCGTGTGGCCGCGTCCACATCGTCACTCTTCGTCTCGCCGACGAGTGGGTTGAGCACCGCGCCGGCAAAGTGACCGTCGCGCGTGAGGCGTTCGAGGCCGACGATCAGTGCGTATTCGTGGGCGCGGTGCAGGGCGTTGCGTGTCTGGAAGGCGACCACCCGCTTCCAGCCCTTTTTCGCGAAGAGTGCGCGTGTCTCGCGCGGCGAGAGGATGAGGTCGCCGAAGTGTGGATTCTTCGGTTGCGGCAGAACGCGCACGTCGCCACCGACGAGGAATGTCCGTGGATCGGTGTTGGCGATACGCGGGCCAGGGTGGTCTTCACGCGTTGTGCCGTAAACGCTCGCGTTGTACTTCTTCTTGTCCCAGGGGTAAACGTCCTTCACGTCGATCTCGCCGACCACCTGACCGCGTTCGTTCGTGAGGGGGTGTTTCGTGCCGGTGTGCAGGTGGCGGGCCTTGGCCTCGTCCACAGGGAAGGCGAGGGGGATCGTCCAGGCGTAGAGCTTACCATCGCGCTCAATCACTTCCTCTTCGAGCACGCGGTTGTATTCGTCTCGCACCATCGGGCCGGTCAGCGGGGAGAGGCCGCCATCGGCGATGCGATAGAGCGTCGAGAGGTCCGCGTCGGAGACGGGGATCTGGTCGGTCGAGAGCGGATCGAGGATCGCTTCGGCGCGGTTGATCGGCTCGGCAACGCCGCCATGCGGGGGAATCAGATCTGCCATGAGTACTCCTGGGGTTGAAGGCGAACCCCGGCGGTGAGGCCGAGGATGCTGGATGAAGCGAGAACGACCATCGGCATGTCAGATGACATACTGCGCCGGTTCTCCGGCCTCAACGAGCTGGGCGAGCGTCGTCTGCTTCAGAATGTTGGCCTGGGCCTTGAGGAACTCGCTATGCGCGGTGCGAACGCGGTCCCACACGTCTTCGAGTGCCGCCGCCAGGGGCGAAGCCGGCTTGCGTGGCTTGGTCCGTGTGCTGGCGGTTTCGCTTCCTTCCACGGCGGCCACCACATCGGCCAGGGAGATTTCCGCTGGCTTCCTTGCCAGGTGATAACCGCCGGCGGCCCCGCGCGTGCTCGTCACCAGTCCGGCCTTGTTCAACTGAATGAGAATCTGCACGAGGAAGCGTGGCGATGAGATGCCGTGCTTGTTGGCGATCTCGGTGAGGCGTACCGGTCGCGGGTCGCCATACTGTGCGGCAAGCTCCAGCATCGCGAGGCAGGCATATTCGGCGCGGGCAGAAAATAGCATGGTCGAAAGTCCCGGATCGGTAAGTCGCGAAGCACTTGCAACGGCTGGCCGAATCAGATGCCTTCCCCGTCCTTGACCTCGATCACATGCAGGCCGCACTCCTTCTTGACCTTGCCGGACCAGCGGCCGGCGCGATCGTCCTCGCCGGCGCTCACCGGGCGCGTGCAGGGCCAGCAGCCGATGCTGGGGTAGTCCTGGTCGTGCAGCGGGTTGTACGGCACACTGTGCTTGTGGATGAAGCCCCAGATTTCCTTCTTCGTCCAGTTCAAGAGTGGGTTCACCTTCACGAGGTTGAACTTGGTGTCCCACTGCACCACGTCGGCCTTGCCGCGGTCGGCGGTCTGATCCTTGCGGATGGCCGAAATCCATGCCAGCGGGTGGATCCGTTCGACGGCGCGGCGCAATGGCAGGATCTTGCGGTCGTAGCAACACTGGTCGGGCCGCAGGACGTGCAGCGGCCCCCCGTGCTCGGCCTCATACTCTGCAACCGTCTGCTCCGGGTAGATGTACTCGACCTCGATGCCGTAGCGGCTCTTGATCCGCTCTCGCAGTTCCAGCGTTTCGGGGAACTGGTAACCGGTTTCGAGGTTGATCGTGTGCGTGGCGGGTTGAATCTCGGCCAGCATGTGCAGAATGCAGCACCCTTCGGCACCGAACGCGGTGGCCATCAAGAGCCGGGGATGGAACCTCTTCGCCGCCCACTGAAGCACCTCCTGCGGAGTTGCACCAGTGAGCCGGTCATTCGCCTCTGCGATCTCCGCCGCCGACGCCTGCTCCACCGCCATCTCTCACTCCGAGAGGATTACGACAGCACCTTTATCGACATTGTAGTGATTCCGGTTGACGCTCGGAGAACGGAATGGAGAATTGCGACTCAAATGGCGTAAACACAAGGGAATTGAAGCGATGAGCGGAGTAAGAATTTCCCGGAGGGCAATCCTGATACTGCTGGAGTATGACTCGCTTGACCAACGCACAGCACCCGGCCCTTGTGAGGGTCGGGTGCGGCGGTCGCTTTCCGGCGACGGAGGGTTCCTGCCTAGTATCGCGTCAGGTCGTTTGTGACCTGTCGAATTGTGTCCGCGTTCTCGCCGACATACATATGCAGGTGATCCTTGTCGATGTAGATGACCTGTACACGCGGCTTGCGGATGTAGATCGGGAACGGGTAGTCGGACTGCACCAGTTCGTTGAAGTACACCACGCATTCCCAGTGACAGTGGTGAAGCTGCGCCGGCCCGACCAGTGGGAAGAAGCGAGGCGGATCGATCTTGTCCACCATCCGGTTCTTCACGATGACGATGTCATCGCGGAATGTCTCGTACACATACGGTACCCCGCGTGGCACCCGTGGCAGGGCGCGGAGTACTTCCGCGTCGCTGGGCGGGTCTTCGCAGATGGGCGGCGGTTTGCCTGGCGCGATCGGCGGCATGATCGGCACGCGGCCGTCATTGCGATGCGCGAGCTTTTGCTCCAACCGCTCGGCAACCCACGGTTGCACGGGAACTGGCGTGAGCAGCCCCATTGTAAGCGGGTTGCAACCCGTTGAGATGACTGGCACAGCGGCCAGCACCATGAGAACGATTTTGCGACGAATCCAGGACATACAACCCCCTCCGTGCCTGACGCTTCGTCCGTGATTGCTGAATGTATCGGCGCTGCGGGACGCAGAGATTAACACCAAGTTTCAAACTTCCCCATCGCGCACGAAAAATCGTCGGTGACGGTTGGCCGAGGCCCGGCGAGAATGTCCGAAATGGCGGGGCCAAGGCTTCGACTTTGTCGCTGAAAAGGCATTTAGTCCAACGACTTACGTTGATGGATTGCCACTGGTAGCACGACTGCCCGCATCTCGCTGGGGTTCAGTGCGCCTACAACTCTGAAGACGCGATTGCCAACGGGATATGCTGGCAATGTGGCAATCTTGGCAATCTTGCCTGCTACTCTGACGGCGTGCGCATCTCACATGGTGGAAGCGTGCTTCGGCCAAGGGTTTCCGTTGGTGGATTGCTTCACCCAACAACGATGCACACTCGCTTTCCACCTGCCCCTGGGAATCTTCCACCGGGAGTGTTCGCGATGGTTTTCCTCTCTCGCATCTACACGAAGTCCGGCGACAGTGGCGAAACCGGGCTGGGCGATGGCTCGCGCGTGGCGAAGGATCACGCCCGCGTTGCGGCCTACGGCGAGGTAGATGAACTGAACTCCCTCCTCGGACTGCTTCTCGCCAGTTCCCCGGATTGCCCGGAGGCTGCGATCCTGCGTGCCATTCAGAATGACCTCTTCGACCTGGGGGCGGATCTGTGTGTGCCGCAGACACCAGATGAAGCAGAGGGAGCCTCGCTCCGTGTGGTGGCAGCGCAGTATGAGCGACTGGAACAGGCCATCGACCGATTGAACGAACGGCTGGAACCACTGCGGACGTTCGTGTTACCTGGTGGAACTGTCGCGGCGGCGTGGCTACACCTGGCGCGAGCCACATGCCGACGGGCCGAGCGGGCGATTGTCACGCTTGCACACACAGAGCCGGTGAATCCGCATGCGCGGATTTTTCTGAACCGGCTCAGCGATTTCCTGTTCGTGTTGGCTCGTGTCGCCAACGATAACGGCCGCTCCGATTCGCTCTGGGTGCCAGGGGCGAACCGATCGTAGATCGTCCCGCAGTCAACGTGTCCGATTGTGACGCGCAAGCAGCAGTCGTGAAAACTGTTCTGATTCTGGTCAGAGTCGATGTGCGAGCTGACGTATCGGCAGCGATTCCCTTATCCTTCGCCGTGGCAGGACTTGCGTCTACGCCGCGTCAGCCGGGTGTCTGTTGCACTCATTATTCCGAAGGTACGCTCCCTTCTCCTGTTGTGATGCCTCGTTTTGGCACGCCAACCCATCGCTGTGCGTGTTCGTGGCGTAGAATTGGGAAACCTTTAGGGACGAGAGATGCACAACGGAGGGACGCGATCATGCTCGTTCTGAGCCGGAAGCTTGGTGAGAAAATCTTCATCGGCGACAACATCTGTATCACAGTGGTTGACATTGACCGCGGCAAGATTCGTTTGGGAATCGAGGCCCCGCGCGACGTTCCGATTTACCGACAAGAGTTGCTTCCACTCAATCAACAGCCACAATCCCCACGAGCAGGTGGGCAAGAAACAGCAGCGCCGGCCGTCTCCTGAAGCCCGCGAGTGGGAATCCCTCCTCCCACCGCGATCGCGGCATGGACTCGCCGGAGATTCCGGTTGCTGTTCTCCATTGTGAAAAACGGACGGCCTTTGCCGTCCGTTTTTCGCTTTTCCTGCCCCGTGTCGTCCGTTTACGATTGGCCATGTGCTGCTCCCTGGCGCAGCTACCTCACAAACCCCGAGGCGGACGATGGCTGAACCAATCACGATTGCAACATGGCCCTTCGGGAAAGCAGCGGTCGCGGCCGCGATGAAGGCACTCGCGAAGGGTGAACCCGCGCTCGATGCCGCTCTGGCCGGCGCCGAAGCCGTCGAAAGCGACACCAGCATCCGCAACTCGGTCGGCTTCGGCAGCCTCCCGGATCGCCTCGGTCGCCAGACTCTCGACGCCTGCGTGATGGACGGCCGCACGCTCGCCTGCGGCGCGGTGGCGTGCGTAGAACACATCCGTCACCCCGCGGCGCTGGCACGCCGCGTGATGGAGAAGACGCCGCACGTTCTGCTTGTCGCCGATGGTGCAAAGTGGTTCGCGATGCAGCAAGGCTTCCCTCTGGAGCAGCCTTACACTGCCGAGAGCATCAAGGAATGGCTGGAGAAATATCCTGGCAAGAAGGGGAAGGAGAACGAGAAACCGACCGCTGCCGACGGCGCTTCCGCCATCAACGTCGATGAGTTCAACCACGACACAGTGACAGTGCTCTCGCTGGATGCGAAGGGACACCTCGGCGGTGTATGCACGACGAGCGGACTGGCGTACAAGTTGCCCGGCCGTGTCGGTGACTCGCCCATTATCGGAGCGGGCCTGTATGTCGATGACGCGGCCGGCGCGGCCGGCGCCACAGGCGTGGGCGAGGAGGTCATTCGCATCGGCGGCAGCCTCTTCATCGTGGAACAGATGCGCGCCGGCAAGACGCCACAAGAAGCGTGCGAACTCGCGTGCAAGCGCGCAAACGACGCGGCCGCGCGGCGTGGCGTTCATCCTGCGCGGGTTGCGTTCCTGGCCCTTAATCCGAAAGGGCAAGTGGGCGCCGCCTGCACCGAGAAGACGAACTTCCAGTACGCCGTCGGTCGTGGTGAGAAGGTCGAAATGCTCAAGTCGAAAGAAATCGGGCCGACTGCGTAAGTGAATCCGTCGCTCATTTCGCAATTCCTGGCAGACGCCCGGAGAGTACAATACTGTTCTCGCAAACTCTTCGGGCGGAGGGATGGCCGAATGTCGTTGGCGGTGGTGCGGTGCCCGGCATGTCTTGGTGCCAGTGGTGTTGAAGCCGACGTGCTGGGCGAGATGGTAGCCTGCCCGCGTTGCCAGGTACCGTTCGTCGCGGTCGAGGAGATCGTCCCGACCGTTCAGCCCGCTTATCGTCCGAAGCCTGCTCGACTCGTCGCGGCGCCCGAACGGCCGTTGCCGGATGAAGAGTCAGAATCTCCCCCTTCGCCCGATGAGCCACGGATTCCCGATCCCGAACACGACCCGCACTTGCCGCCGGTCGCGGGCTTGCCAGTATCGGTACTCGTTGGCCTGTCGCTGTTGCCGTTCGCCATTCCACTCTTGTGGTGGGCCGCACCCATCCTGACGGGTCAAAGGGCCGCGCTGACGCTGGCGGTACCCAGCGCGCTGGCTATCGCGGCCAGCGCGCTGGGCCTGGGCGTCGTCTACACCATCGACTGGTCCGCGGCGACGCGCGTGCGCGGCGTACTGACACTGGTTGCCCTCGCATACCTCACGGCCGCCGGGTTGTTCTTCCTGAAGAAGGAGATGCTCGACAACGTGCGCGACATCTTCGAGCCGGAGAGCCGATGGAGTCCGGTGGAGTCACGTCCGGGCGGCTTCAAGGTGAAAGTGCGCGGCGTGGCGGCCGATACCGATGAGCGAATGCTCGGTATGCTGATGGTGGGCAAGAAGGCCGCGTTCGTGACACGAACCGACGATGAGTATCGCTACCTGGCACTTGGCGGCACGCCCGATCAGCCACGCAAGGCCGCCGAGGAATGGTACACGGCCGTCCGGGCGCACCTGGCGAAGGATGGCGATGTGAACGACGACGGCGCGGTGAAACTCTCCAACGGCGGCCATCCCGGCCATCAGTGGACCGTCAAGCGCGAAGGTGTTCTGCGTATCGTGCAGACGTACGTGATCGACGGCCGCATCTACTATCTCTCCGTCGAAGGTCGCAACGCCAGCCCGGCCGATGTGGATTTCACACAGCCCTTTTTCCACTCCTTCGAGATCGCTCAAGCGAAGCGCTGAACCCTCTCATGCACGTCCGCTCACTCACCGTTCTGCAGAACTGGGATTGCCACTCCTGCGGCGACTGCTGCCGCTCGTATGCGGTGCCAGTCACCGCCGAGGAACGCGCCCGCATCGAGGGGCAGGGATGGGAGGCGTTGCCCGAATTCCAGGGCATTCCGTATTTCGTTAAGCGCGGCGCCGAACATTACCTCAACCATCGCGCGGATGGCGGCTGCGTCTTCCTGGGCGCAGACAATCTGTGCCGGATTCATGCGCAGCACGGATCGGCCGGCAAGCCACTGGCGTGTCGCATCTACCCATTCTTGCTGGTGCCAGCGGGCGATCACTGGAATCTCGGTCTGCGGCTGGCCTGCCCATCGGCAGCGGAGAACAAGGGCCGGCCGCTGGCGAATCAGCTCGCCGATGCCCGCGAGTATGCGGCGTTCTTCGAGACAACCAGCGCGAAGGGAGTCGAGCATGCGGCACCGCCACCGCTGCAAAGTTCGCAGCGTGTGCCGTGGAGCGATGTGACGCGCATTGCCGCGGCGTTCTCAAAGCTACTCGCCGATCAGTCCGACCCGTTCGAGCGCCGGTGGCGGAAGGTACTGTTCATCGTCGCGATGCTCAAGAAGGCCACTTTCGACGGAGCGGGTGATCCGAAAAAGGCCGTAACGGGCGGGCGACTGAGCGAGATGCTTCACGTTCTCGGGCTGGCGGCCGAGGATGAGGAACCGGCCAGCGCTGCGGAAGTGCCGGCACCGGGCTGGGTCGGCCGGACGGTGTTTCGCAACCTCGTCGCGGTCTTCTCGCGGAAGGATCATGGCGCGGAGAAGGGGACCGCGCAGCGCGGACCATTGAGTCGCCTCACCTCGGCTGTGCGTTTCGCGCGTGGCAGCGGCCGCGTACCCAAGGTCCACCTCGTGCTACCGGACGATGCCACATTCGCTGCAGGCGAGGTTCCGTTGACGACACACACCGATGATACAACGGCGCTGCTCACTCGCTGGCACCGCGTGAAGGTCGAATCGTTGCAGTTCTGCGGCGCGCCGAATTTCGGCCTGGGCGTATGGGAAGGGTTGGAATCACTGGCACTGACATTCCCGGCGGCAATGTGGCTGGCCCGTGTACTTGTTGCTGGCGGGCATCCGATCAGCGATGCAGTCGCCAGGGCGGTGCGGATGGTAGACGACAACTTCGGCTTCAATCCGCTGCTCGGTTCGGCTCGCCAGAAGTTCGCGTTGCGGATGCTCGGCAACCGTGGCGAGTTGACGAAACTCGTGGCATGGTATGGCCGCGTTCAAGCGTGAGACAATCGCGAGCAAAAGCACACTGACATTGTGCGCATCGAGTGACAGAATCGATCTGCAAAACGCACTTATTTCGACACTTTAGCAGCAGGAGTGCGTGGGTTGTGGTTCATCGCGAGGCAGC